>NZ_JAZHYP010000004.1:0-314570 GCF_039650365.1 Mariniflexile soesokkakense
CAGCGGTTTGCACGATGGTAGCACCAGGCGCATTATCAGCAAAGTTTACCGTATAAGTAACCACAGCACCATCAACGCCTGTATCGACATTTTGAGCGATATCACCAGGACAGGCAATGCTTGGGTTTTCGTTATCAGTAATGGTTACATCAAAACTACACGTCGCCGTATTACCAGAGGCATCCGTTACCACAAAGGTATTGGTAGTGGTTCCAATAGGGAATGTAGCTCCTGAAGGTAGACCAGCGGTTTGCACGATGGTAGTACCAGGCGCATTATCAGCAAAGTTTACCGTATAAGTAACCACAGCACCATCAACCCCTGTATCGACATTTTGAGCGATATCACCAGGACAGGCAATGCTTGGGTTTTCATTATCAGTAATGGTTACTGTTTGAGTACAAGTTGCAATATTGCCAGACCCATCTGTTACGGTCCAAGTAAAAGTAGTATCACCAATCGGGAAAGATGTAGGTGCATCATTCGTTACTGAAGCTACTGAGCAATTATCAGCTACACTAGGTGAACCTAGAACAACTCCACTTGCAGTAGATAGACCAGAATCTGTATTTGCATTTACATTTGTAGGACAGGTTATGGTAGGTAATTCATTATCAATTACTGTTACAATTTGTGTACAAGTTGCGGTATTGCCTGATCCGTCAGTTACAGTCCAAGTAACAGTTGTGTCACCTAAAGCGAACGGTTGAACAGCATCATTAGTCACAGAAGCAACTGAACAATTATCACTAGTGATTGGAGAACCTAAAGCAACCCCACTAGCAGTACATAATCCAGCATCAGCACTTACTGAAACATTAGCAGGACAGGTAATAGTAGGTAATGTATTATCTAAAATTGTTATAGTTTGTTCAACATTAATTGAATTATTACAATCATCTGTTACACTATAATTTCTTGTAATTATTTCAGGATTAATACCATTATCAGAAATATCAGAAACAAAAGCAACTATTGGAGGTATCCCTGAATTGTCAGCTTCATCGGTTACCACTAAAATATTAGGATTTGGAACATCGGCTTTACATTGTACAGAAATAGATAGTGGATTACTTGCTGTAGGTGGCTGATTTGTATAATTTAAATAGTTTATGGCTATTAGACTTGGAACAGGAATTGGTTCTCCAACGCATAATCCAGAGGTTTGATAACCTAGAACTAAATCATTTTCAAAGTTAATATTAGAGATTGCTCCTGTACCTTTTACTGTACCATATAGCGCAACATTAGGATCGAATGATGGGTCTAATAACTTAGAACAGTCGGTGGTAACAGTTAATGAAAAACTAATATCTGCCAATACTGTGTCAGGATTTGAAGGTACTGGTAAAGTACCCAAATCCCAAACGATAGAGCCATTTGGGCCTAAACTAGGATTGTAAACAGGAGTATTGGTTGTTGTTAAAGGAGCGTATACGTTACTGATTATATTTAAATTACTAGGATTAATTGAGTTAGGAATTGGCACAGTAATTATGGTATTATTAGTTGCTTCAGTTCCCTTATTTCTTATTTCAATTTTATAGCCAGCTGCTTGACCAGGTTCAAGTGATTGAGTAGGTGGATTTGGATTACCATTAATTGATGTTGTAGTTAAAATACCATCAACTTGTGGCACATATGCATCTACTGAAAATGTAATATTAAATATTATATAGGTGTCTTGAGCAGAACCATATCTAAATGATGTAGATGTTTGATTGTTATTTATAATTGCATTACCAGTATTATTAACATTAAACATAGCTATATCTAATCCAGTATTGTTTTGATAATTAGGATTCCTAGCATTACCACCAGTTAAAATGGATGAATTAAAAAAGTTTGTCGCTGAATTATTACTGTGACTTAATGGTTGATATAAGCCTGTATTTCTCTGTTCTATTTGAAAATAATCACCAGTCCATTGTATATCACCTTCACCAGCCATAAGACCAAGTTTCAGATTTACATCACCATTTTGTACAGCATTAAAGCCAGAAACGTTTATGGTATGGTCAGCAACCCCATTGGTTACATGAGCATGTCCATCGAATACCGTAACATCTCTCCATTTCATTTTGGAGTTTTCGTAAATAACAACCATTCCCCAACCACCATAATAGCCTGTACCATCTACATTACCTTCTCTTAAGGCAATATCAGCAACAAAATAATTCCCAATTCCATATTGTCTAACATAATCAGTAACTTCAGCGTAAGCAGAGTACATATTTCTGTCGTCTCCATTTGTTGGAAATGCTATACCTGTTGCTGTAACTTCAGTATAAGCTGCTGCTGTTGGACCTTTTATGGAAACTTTGCGTTTATTGAAAGTTTTAGTAACTTGAGTTGTTTGTGCTACAGTTTGATTGTAAGTTACGTTTACTAAAGCTCTTGCTGGATTTTGTGACCTAAGAAAAGTAACTTGTAAAGTATAATTTGAATCAGAAAATATCAAATAAGGACTGTTAAATTGCTGTCCATTATTACTGCTATTTGAAGAAATTGTTGTCCAACTTCCATTATTTCTAGATACTTCAATTACAGGAGTGTTATTATTATAACGAAATCGAACATTATCACCAGCACCAGATGAAGAAAATGTAAATATTGTTGGATTGTTACCAGCAATACTCAGACTATAATTAGTGTTGGCTATAGAGTTTCCATTACGTATGTCAAGACCAGTATTTGTTACTTGTTGAGTTGTAGTACCTCCTGTAGGTACAGTTTTTGTAACTTGAAATGTTTCAGAATCGGTTTCGCTATCTCCAAAAGCCCTCCCAGTCCAATACAACCCTGCATAAATAATTTTAGAACAATCTGGTATAGCTCCATTTTCGGTAGAAAATGTTAAATTGGCTGAAGATGAGTTCCATGTATTACTATCGCCATCAATATCAACATATTGCATATCGTTAATGTTAGAAGCATTTGTAGGATATGTAAAACCAGCTAATTGTAGATTGGTATTACCAATCATGGTAAAATCACCTTTAATTTTATAGTTTGTTTTAGTTGGGGTATAGCTTGATGTCCTTGGGGTAAAAGGAACTCTAACTTGACCGTAGCTATTATATATTGTACTTAAAAGCAAAAAGGCAAATAGCATCAATTTAATTGAGCTGCTATTTGTAAATGTTTTGTTAGCGTATAGTTGTTTCATTTCTTAATCTTTTAAATGGATCTTATGCTTTTGCTTTTATGATGGAATTTCATTTTTATAAAAAACTCTGACATTGGAGTCTGTATTCACAAACTCTTTAATTTGTTGCTTAGAGCATTCAAAATAGCATTTTATAAGAATGTATTTTAAACTGTTTAAGCCACTAATTTCGGTTAGGTCTAATTTGCTGTTTAAATCATTAGGATTGTTTAATACTACTGTTATTAACTCAATACTATTAAACTCAGAATTATTTTGATTCAACAGATTGAAAGATTTAGTATCATTAAATGTTAATTTAGAAACCAATGAGTTGTCTTTATATTTTTTGATAACATTATTACCCACATACGAAGTTGGATGTTGCTTGTATATCAGGTTATAAAAATGTTCCCTGTCACCCTTTTTATTTTTATTAGAATTTTCTGACGATCTTGATACATCACTTGAAAATGAATTACTTTCATTAAGTTCATAAATACCATTTTCTTGAGCTATTGTTTCAGTAATAGAAAATAATGAAATACAAATAGAAAATAAAAATGCGTATAACGTTAAAGGAGATTTATTTCTCATGGCCTAATATGGTTATTTTATAATATTAAAATATATTTATAGGCACTAAAAAGGACTAAATTGTACTTGTTTAGTGTCTAGTTATTGATTATCAATAAAAATAATAATAAAGTTTTCGAGGGAAAAAACAGTGAGGGAAAAACATTGAATAACAATGCTACATTTATTTGTGAAATTAGATTTGGGGTCATAACTTTCAATTTTATAGGTGAAACAAATTAACGTATAAGCATATTAGTGGTCAAAATAAAATGATAAATCACTTATATATTCGTTTAAAAGCATCTAAAAACAATTAAACGAAATAATTGGTTTTTCATCGGCATGAATTATTAACGTCCTGATTATTTGATTCTTAAAAAACACTTGTTGATTAATAGCATTTTTATCATTTTGTTTATTAACTTTAATTAGCAAATAAAATGAATATTATCGATAAAAGCAACGTTTTGCCGATAATATTTACACTTAATCGAATATTATGAAAAGCTTAATTTTAGTCAGACACGCAAAATCTTCATGGGAACATAATGTTATAGACCATGAAAGACCTTTAAACGAAAAAGGCGTTAAAGATGCCAATAACATATCCACCTATTTGAGTGCAAATAGTTTAAATATTGATGCAGTTTTCTCCAGTGATTCTGTAAGAACCAAAACTACTGCCAATATCTTTTTTAATAACCTTAAAATAGATAGTTCAATGCTGCAATTAAATCATGAGTTATATGATTTTTCAGGAAGCAATCTTATCCGTGTTATTAAAGAATGTGATGATAATATAAATACTTTAATGGTTTTTGGCCATAACCACGCCATTACAGCTTTTGTGAATACATTTGGTGATGTATATATCGATAATGTACCTACTTGTGGTGTAGTAACAATTGCGTTTGAAATCAATAAATGGAAAGATTTAAATAAAGGAAAAACTGTAAGTACTTTATTTCCAAGAGATTTAAAATAAGAACTTTTTTATTAATATAATTTTTGAATCTATGAATGGTAATTAAATATGTTATCAATACTTAAAAGTCTGCTTAATCATTAGCTTTTAAGCAAATTATTTAGCCTAAATAGAATATATTTGTGAAAGCATCACATCATTATTACCAAGCATGACAAAACCAGAAAT
This sequence comes from Mariniflexile soesokkakense, assembly GCF_039650365.1. Taxonomy (NCBI): domain Bacteria; kingdom Pseudomonadati; phylum Bacteroidota; class Flavobacteriia; order Flavobacteriales; family Flavobacteriaceae; genus Mariniflexile; species Mariniflexile soesokkakense. The sequence continues at coordinate 4,881 of NZ_JAZHYP010000004.1, forward strand.
CCATTCAAATAGTTACATCAATAGAGAAATAAGTTGGTTGCAATTTAATGCAAGGGTTTTACAAGAAGCTTCAGATGAGAGAGTCCCATTAATTGAGAGATTGCGTTTTTTAGGTATATTTTCTAATAATTTAGATGAATTTTTTAAGGTTAGATATGCTACAGTAAAGCGGATTGTTGATGCTGGTAAAGGAGGGAAAAGTGAGTTAGGAGGTATTAAAGCCAATGAATTACTAGACATTATCACTCAAATAGTTATTAAACAACAAAGTGAAAGCTTAGAAGTTTTAGATTGTATTCAAAAACGCTTAGAATCCGAGAATATTTTTGTAATAGATGAAAATCAGATAGATAGTTCCCAGCACGATTTCATAAAAAGATATTTTATAAGAAAAGTAAGTCCGGCATTAGTTACTATTATTTTAAACGACTTGGTAGTACTACCTAATTTAAAAGATAGTGCTGCTTATTTGGCAGTTAGAATGGTAATGAAGGACGATAGTAAGCAATTTGCTCTTATTGAAATACCAAAATCGATCAATCGTTTTATTGAGTTACCTAAGAAAGACGATAAAAGTTTTATAATAATGATTGACGATTTATTACGTCATTGTTTAGGTTACATTTTTAACATTTTTGACTATAAAACAGTTTCTGCCCATATGATTAAAATAACGCGAGATGGTGAACTGGATTTTGAAAGCGATTTAAGTAAAAGTTTTATAGAAAAAATATCCGACAGCGTAAAGCACAGGCAAATAGGAGACCCGGTACGTTTTGTTTATGATAAAACCATCGATAAAGAAACTTTAGAATTTTTAATGTCTAAAATGGGTATTGATAATACCGATAGTATCATACCAGGTGGACGATACCATAATAGACGTGATTATATGAGTTTCCCAAGTTTAGGGAGAACAGATTTGCTTTATCCTAAAATTGAGGCATTGCCAATTAAAGGTCTTAGTTTAGAATCTAGTATTTTTAAAGCTATAGAACATAAAGATTATTTGCTTCATGCACCTTACCAAACATTTTCATACATCGTTAAGTTTTTAAGAGAAGCAGCCCTGGACCCTAAAGTAAAAACACTAAGAATCACAATTTACCGTTTAGCACAAATTTCGCATATTGCCAGTTCGCTTATTAATGCTGCTATTAATGGAAAATCGGTAACCGTTTCTATAGAGCTTCAAGCACGGTTTGACGAGCAAGCCAATATAGATTATGCGCAGCAAATGGAAGAAGAAGGCATCAACTTGGTTTTTGGTGTAAAAGGATTGAAAGTTCACAGTAAAATGTGTGTTATTGAACGTGAAGAAGGCAAAAAGTTAAAACGTTATGGCTTTATAAGTACTGGGAATTTTAATGAATCTACGGCTAAAATATATACAGATTATACACTTTTTACCGCAGATCAGCGTATTTTGAAAGATGTGACTAAAATTTTTAACTTTTTTGAAACCAACTATAAAATATTTAGATATAAACACTTAATAACATCACCTCATTATACCAAAAAAGCAATATTCAAATTGATTGATGCTGAAATTCAGAATGTAAAAAATGGTAATAAGGGTCTTATCAGATTAAAAATGAACAGCATATCTAGTTATAATATGGTTGATAAACTTTATGAAGCTAGCAATGCAGGTGTTAAAATTCAAATGATTGTTCGAGGTATTTGCTGTTTAATTCCTGGTATACCGGGTATGAGTGAAAATATTGAAGTGATTAGTGTTGTAGACAAGTTTTTAGAACATTCCCGAATTTATTATTTTGAGAATAATGGTAATCCTAAGGTTTATATTTCATCGGCAGACTGGATGACAAGAAATATTGAAAATAGGGTAGAGGTAAGTTGCCCAATTTATGATGACTCCATAAAACAAGAAATTATAGAGACCTTTAATATTTGTTGGAGCGATAATGTAAAGGCACGTGTTTTAAATGAGGCGCAAGAAAATGAATATAAAATAGATAATAATGAGGAAGTAAGGTCTCAGTTCGCTACGTATAATTATTATTTAAAAAAATTAGAAAATTAGTATGCTATCAATTAAAAAATATGCAGCAATCGATATTGGTTCTAATGCCGTTAGGTTGCTTATTTCAAATATTATAGAACAAAAAGGAAAACCCGTTCAATTTAAAAAGAACTCGTTAGTTCGTGTGCCTATTCGTTTGGGTGCAGATGTTTTTGTTAATAATAGAATTTCTAAAGATAATACCCAACGCCTAGTTGATACCATGTTGGCGTTTAAACTTTTAATGAAGTCGCATAAAGTAGTAAAATATAAAGCTTGTGCAACTTCGGCTATGAGAGAATCCGCCAATGGAAAACAGGTTGTGGACTTAATTTTGAAAAATTCTGAGATTAGTATTGATGTTATTGGAGGTGAAGAAGAAGCCGCCATTATTGCTGCCACCGATTTGAATTCTTACATAGACCCAAGCAAAACCTATTTATATGTAGATGTGGGTGGTGGAAGCACCGAATTCACTATTATACATGAAGGCAATCAGATGGCTTCAAGATCTTTTAAAATTGGTACGGTTCGTTTGTTAAATGATATGGTTTCAAAAGAAGCATGGCAAGAATTGGAACAATGGATAAAGTTGCACACAGCAGAATACGATAAAATATCACTTTTAGGTTCTGGTGGAAACATTAATAAAATTTTTAAAGTTTCTAACAAAGCTATGGGCAAACCCTTAACCTATTTCTATTTAACATCTTATTATCAAATGCTTCAAAGCTATTCGTATGAAGAACGTATTACCGAACTGGACTTAAACCAAGATAGGGCAGACGTTATCATTCCTGCCATGCGTATTTACCTATCTTCTATGAAGTGGAGTGGTGCCAAAAACATATATGTACCAAAGATTGGATTGGCAGATGGTATTATAAAAAGTATCTATTATCAGACCGTTTCAAGCAATACACAGTAAAATTTTGCATTTTACCTTTTAAAATTGCACCGATGTAATTTTATAATATATATTCGTACACATAAATTGCTAAAATTTATAACCCAAACCTATTTACTTATGAAAAAAATATTATTAATATTACTACTTGGTTTTTCATTTTATGGATTTTCTCAAGACGTAAAGTATGGTGTAAGAGGTGGTTACAATATTTCAAATTTAGATTTTGATAGCGCAACCCCGATGACAAACAAACACAGAAACAGTATCTACATTGGTTTTTTTGGTGACATTCGTTTCTCTAAAGCAGTGTCTTTAGCGCCCGAGTTACAATTTTCTGCTGAAGGTGCCCGAGTTGAAGTGTGGCACTTAGATTATATTCAAGCGCCTGTTTTATTCAAGTTTCGATTAAGCGAAAAAGTTCGTTTTGCCCTTGGCCCACAAGTTGGATTAAAAGTAAACAAAGTGGATGATGGTGCAAGAAATTTTGCTTATTCTGGTGTAGCCGGAGTAGAATATAAATTATCGCACATGTTGTTTGCCGAAATTAGGTATACCTATGGTTTAGTAGATGTTTTCGATGAAAATTCAGCTATTTCAGCTAAAAATTCTAACATTCAAATTGGTGTAGGATATAAATTTTAACCATGTATAGTTTCACTTTTTCCTAATTTAGCTATTATCTGACTCTCATATTCTAGAAGTTGTTGCCATTTGGTGTCGACTTCTTTTTTTTCGCCATACTTACGTGCAAATCCTAAAAACATGGTGTAGTGGTTGGCTTCACTTACCATAAGATTTCTATAAAAAGTTGCTAATTCTTGATCTTTTAATTCTTCCGATAACAATCTAAAACGTTCACAGCTTCTTGCTTCAATTAAAGCAGCATAAAGCAATCTGTGTACTAACTGAGTCGTTCTGCTACCACCTTTTGGGAAAAACTTGAGTAATTCAATAACATAATCATCCCGTCTGTCGCGTCCTAAAACCCAACCACGTTTTATAATTATATCATGAACCATTTTAAAATGACTAATTTCTTCTTTTACTAAAGCCGTCATTTCTTGTACCAATTCTGTGTATTCTGGAAAACTTACTATTAAAGAAATAGCGGTACTGGTTGCTTTTTGTTCACAAAAAGCATGGTCGGTTAATATTTCTTCTATGTTTTTTTCAACAATATTAACCCATCGCGGGTCAGTTGGTAATTTAAGTCCTAGCATAATTAAAGTATTTCGTCATATTCGAATTCTTTCACTTCGTAATTTCCACTTTTATCAACATCAATTTTGAATGCTAAACAGTTGTCTGTTTCAGGTATACAAAGCTCAACAATCAAAACAATTTTATCATTTAAGGTAGAATTATATTCAGACAGCCATATATTCTGAATTATAATTTTATCATAGAATTCTTTATTCAAATTATAAGAAGGGTCATTTTGAATAATAAAATTTTTATTAACTAGAAAATTAATTACTTTTTTATCTTCTTTGTATATTCTAATTTGAGCATTAAATTCTCTGTAATGATGCTTGAAAATGATAGAATCTTGTTTGAATTCATTCACAACACTATGATTCATATCAGTAAATGTTTTAATTTTCACATTAAAACCATTGCTTAAAATAGTGTCTGAATTTATTTCTGTATATTCTTTTGGTATATATTCTTCAATTTCAAGCGTGCCTAAAGTATCTTTAAATTTTTCAACAGATTCTTTTAAGGTATCGTTTTTTGTTTTTCCACCATTACAACTTATAAAGGCAAAAATAATTAATAAAACGCAAATTAACTTATTCATATATAATAGTTTATATGTCTAAGTCAAACGTTTTTCTTAAAGTATCTATATTGGGGTTTTTCTCTTTAAGTTTTTCAAACTTTTCAAGTGTGGTGTAAGCGTATTGCTTTTCCAATTCTTCGTTTACGGTAACAGATAAACTAATATCAAAATTGCTTAGTGTCTTTCGTATATACAACATCAGGTCGTATTGGTTACGCTCTAACTCTATTTTATTAGTCGCATTTGGATATTCTAAATGAACAACGGTTCCTTTTACTTTTGGCGTATCGATAGATAGAATAGATGCTAAATTATGCTTTCCATCTTTTTGAAGGATTACAATAAATTCGTTCCAGGCTTTTAGTAAATCGGCTTCTGTAAATGGTTCTTTAGGTAGGTTTTCTTCGTCTACCACTACATCCATTTGTTTAATAAGGTGTTCTTTTTTAACCTTTAAACTTTTTAAAGATAAGCCAGAAGCTCGCTTTAAATCTTGTTTTAATTCAATTTTAGCAGGTGGATTAACCTGAAACTTATTTGTGTTATTTGAAGTGCCGTTTACTGCTGTCTCCTCTTTTTTGGAACCATCCGTTTTTTTAACAATTGGTATTGCTTTGTTTTCTTCTTTATTTGACAGTGTTACAGGTACCGGTTTGATACCTTTTTTCTGAAAGTACGAAGGCGGAATTATGAAATGTCTAGAATTTTTTTTTTCTCCATCAAAAGTGATAGAGGCAAGTTGCATAAGGCATAATTCAATGAGTAAGCGTTGGTTTTTGCTGCTTTTGTATTTGAGGTCGCAATCGTTAGCCAGATTAATACCTTGAAGTAAAAAGTCTTGCGAGGCTTTTTGCGACTGTTCTAAATATTTCCTTTTGGTTTCGTCGCCTACTTCCAATAACTCGATGGTTTCGGGAGTTTTACTCACCAATAAATCCCTGAAATGCGATGCTAAACCTGCTATAAAATGGTGCCCATCAAAACCTTTAGAAAGGGTTCTATTAAATTGAAGCAGTAACTCTGGTATTTTGTTTTCTAAAATAAGATCGGTACTTTCAAAATAGGTTTCGTAATCCAGTACATTTAAATTCTCGGTAACCGCTTGTCTCGTTAAATTTTTACCAGAAAAACTAACCACACGATCGAAAATAGACAACGCATCACGCATGGCACCATCCGCTTTTTGAGCGATGATATGCAAGGCATCATCTTCCGCTTTCACACCTTGTTCTTCGGCTATGTATTTTAAATAGTCCTTAGCATCGGTTACTGTAATGCGTTTGAAGTCGAAAATTTGACAACGCGACAGGATGGTTGGAATAATTTTATGCTTTTCAGTAGTAGCAAGAATAAAAATACAGTGCTTTGGTGGCTCTTCCAATGTTTTAAGAAACGCATTAAAAGCCGCTTGCGATAGCATGTGCACCTCATCAATAATATATACTTTGTATTTACCAATTTGTGGTGGAATACGCACTTGGTCGGTTAAGCTTCTAATATCATCTACCGAGTTGTTTGATGCCGCATCCAATTCAAAAATATTGAATGCAAAATCTTCATCCCCCGTTTCAGAACCATCACTGTTAATCATTTTAGCTAAAATACGCGCGCAGGTAGTTTTACCAACACCACGAGGGCCTGTAAATAAAAGGGCTTGTGCTAAATGATTGTTTTCAATGGCATTAAGTAACGTGTTTGTAATAGCCTGCTGGCCCACAACATCTTTAAACGTTTGCGGACGGTATTTTCTAGCAGATACTACAAAGTGTTCCATGGAGATTCTTAAAGTAACAAAGTTAAAAAATGAATTCAGAATTCAGAATTTAGAATTCAGAATTTAATAGGAGTTATTAACAAATGAAAACTAAAAGAATTCAGCTTTTTATCTCCGCTTCTTTTTCCCGCTATACTTAACCTTATTTTTCCGTTGATTAAAAGGAATGGCATCATCAAAGGTATGTTTTGCTTCGCCGCTTGGTTTGTTTTTACGCCATTTATCGTTTTCTGGTAAGAGTACTTTTAATAAATCTTGTCGCCCTAATCTGTTAAGGGTATTTTTTATCCAATCTTTGTTTTCGTGTTTGTACCAAAAGAAAAAACGGTGCTGTTCATCTTTTTCCTGACGCGTTTTTGGGGTATTTACTTTTTTAAGTGTGTACGGATGGTAACCACTATAATAAATAACCGTAGCCACCGTCATAGGCGTAGGGGTAAACCCTTGTACTTGCTCCAATTGAAAGCCCATGTCTTTGGTTTCGGCAGCTAAATTTGCCATATCTTCCACTTCACAGGCAGGATGGTTCGATATAAAATAAGGAATCAATTGCAGGTTCAATTTGTTTTTTATATTTATTCTGTCAAAACGCTCTTTAAATTTATGGAAATAACTGAACGATGGTTTTCGCATCAATTTTAAAACCGGGTCGCTGGTATGTTCGGGTGCTACTTTTAATCTACCAGAAACGTGCTTGGTCATCAGTTCTTCCGTATAGGCATCAAGTTCTTTTGGGTCGGCATTTTTGTTGAATTCCGGCACCAACATATCATGGCGAATTCCACTACCAATAAACGATTTTTTAACTTTCGGATGGCTATCAACCGCTTGGTATAACTGGGTTAATGGCTTGTGCGACGTATCTAAATTGCTACAAATAACAGGCGAAATACATGAAGGCGCTACACACTTATCGCATATAGATTGGATTTTACCTTTCATTTTATACATATTCGCACTGGGGCCACCAATATCAGACAAATAACCTTTAAAATCGGGCATATTTGCCACAATATCTACTTCGCGCATTACAGATTCCTGACTACGGGATGCTATAAATTTACCTTGATGTGCCGATATGGTACAAAAACTACAACCACCAAAACAACCACGATGGATGTTGATGGAAAACTTAATCATTTCAAAAGCGGGAATGGGTCCGCGCTTATCGTATTTTGGATGTGGTAATCGGGTATAAGGCAAATCGAAAGACGCATCAATTTCATCTTCCGTCATGGTAGGGTATGGCGGATTGATCATCAATGTTTTGGTGCCAACTTTCTGAAAAATGCGTCGCGCCGCTAGTTTATTACTTTCCTGTTCAATGGTTTTAAAATTGGTGGCGTATGCTTTTTTGTTTTTTAAACAAGTTTCGTGCGAATTAATTTCAACATCTTCCCAATTACTGTTTTTGGGTACATCGTCTTCATTATCAATTAATATGGCAGTTTGCAATACCGTATTAATGTTCTTAAACGGCACGCCTTTTTGTAACAAGCGCACCACTTCACGCAGGGGTTGTTCGCCCATACCGTAAACCAACATATCGGCTTTTGAGCTTTCTAAAATGGTAGGCATCAATTTATCGCTCCAATAATCGTAGTGGGTTACACGACGTAACGATGCTTCAATACCACCAATTAAAATTGGCACATCGGGCCATTTTTCTTTTAAAATATTGGAATATACCGTAGTGGCATAATCGGGCCTAAAACCAATATCGCCATTAGGTGTGTACGCATCTTTATCACGCTTTTTTTTGTTGGCGTTGTAATTGCTAATCATGGGGTCCATACAGCCACCGGTAACCCCAAAAAATAATTTTGGAGCCCCCAATTTTACAAAATCCTGAAGATTATCGTTTACATTGGGTTGTGGAACAATGGCAACACGTAAACCGTAACTTTCTAAAATACGCCCAATAACGGCGGGCCCAAACGATGGATGGTCTACATAGGCATCGCCACTAAACAAAATAACGTCTAGCGCATCCCAACCCCGTATTTTAACCTCTTTGTTTGTGGTAGGTAACCAATCTGAAAGTTTTAATTCCTGCATAATAGTGCAAAAATAGTCAAAAATTGGTTGGTAAACATGATATGCTAATGAATCGTAAAAATTCAGTTTTGAATTGAGCATTTAGTTATTAACAAAATAAGGTTTTTTGCTGATATGTTTTTGTTGGGTTTGTAGAAAAAATCAACTAATTTAGCTTAGCATTCGATAAAAGGAATATTAATATAATTTCTATTCGTAAAAGAATATTGGGGGGTGTATTTAAAATTATGAAATAATAAGTATGACAAACAGACGAAAATTAACTGATATTCATAAAAAAAGATTAAAAATTTTAGAACCTCAATTAGTTAAGGCAATAAATGAAAAGAATTTAAAAGAGGCATCGAATGTTATTTCTGATTTACAATATATGCTCAAGCCTATTGGTCAAATTACAAAACTTATACAATATAAGAATTGGCTGTTCGAATTAGCTTTAGATTTAGAGAATTATTCTTTGGCTGAACAAGGATTTATCGGAAATAGAAAATTGGTGAATAAAAACACTAGAATTTATTTAGAAGCTACTACTTTACTAGCAATTTGTTATTTAAGAACAAATGAATATGAAAAATCTAAACCTTTGATAAGTGAAGTTTTAAGAAATGACAAAGTAATAAAGACCGAAAGAACAAGACAGATTTTCAAAAAAACAATAATAGAGAGATTTGATGAAGAGGTTTCTTTATATTCCATAAGAGAGGGCTTTATACCAAAATTCGATATTGACCAAATTCAAAATGAGGCTGGAATATTTGTAGCAACAAAGACGGAAGAAGATATTTATAAATATCTAGGTAGTTCAGTTCCGCAAAAAACTAAAAATTTATTATTTGATATTGATAATTTTTCAAAAAATCAATTATCATATGAGGAAAGAAAATTTTTGCCTTCACCAACTGAATTAATTAATAATGAATCAACAGGAAAAACTCTATTTTCCTCATTAAAACGAGTTATATATAATTCTATCTGCGACCCTAATAGTGAAATATATAAAGCTTGGTATTCTAATGGATTAAGTGTTGTTCTTGATAAAAAATACATTGCAGGTGCTGTAGTAGCTTCTTTAACTAGTTTAGGAATAGGCTTAAAAGCTTTAGCTGTATCAGCTGTGGCACTAATTATAAGATTTGGTTTAGATGTTTATTGTGAACATTATAAGCCAACTGGAATAATGGAAAGCCGAAAATTATAAAAAAGTGTGTGCAAATCATAGTATAAAAACGACTGTTTTCATTAAATATACTACAGCAAACACCCTGCGTTAGGGATAGAAGCGGCATCCTTTTGGTTTTTCATTAATAAGACGACTGCCTAAAAATAGACTTATAGTGTTGATAGTGGATTCTTGCCTTCGCAGGAATGACAAAAAACCAAAAGATATAGCGTATAGCCCGACCCCTTGTGGGTAACGCCCAAATTGTTATTTTAATTTTTTATTTGTTGGATATTGCCTGTTAAGTGTTGTACTTTTGCGGGAAGTAAATCGCCTTATCGCTGTCCCGATTCGTCGGGATGGAGGAAAGTCCGAACACCGTAGTGCAACATAGTGGTTAATGGCCACCAGCCGTGAGGTTAGGAAAAGTGCAACAGAAAGTATGTACAGGTAATGCTGTAGTGAAACCAGGTAAACTCTATGTGGTGCAATGCCATGTATACCAACGTTTGAGGGCGGCACGCTCGATTGTTGGAGGGTAGGCAGCTAAAGTGTTTTGGTAACAACGCACTAAGATAAATGATAAGGGTGTTTTGAATTTGTTTAGAGGTAACTTTAAATGGATTTAAGGCATACAGAATTCGGCTTATAGATTTACTTACACATAAATAAGCCCTTCTTTAGTTTTAAAGAAGGGCTTATTCCCTTAAAAAATGCATTGGTTGGTTATTATTTTGATGCGTATGCTAAATCTGGACGCATTTTTCCTGAATATTCTTCAAAACGTGAGGCATGACTCATAACTTTATTGAAAGTTTCCCAACTGTCCGGACCTAAAACAGCTTCGTTTTCTTTGGCTTTTGTAGCACCATCTATTTCATCTTTTGCCGAAACGGCTACTAAATAAAAATCTTCGGAGGTGCCAAAACCATTTCGGTAAATACGGTAGTGTTCTTTTGAGTTTTTTGCTACGTATAGGTCTTTTACCGCTTTCATACCTTCGCGTACTTTAGCTGCGTTTTCGGGCTTAAAATAAATATAAAACCATTTACGGTAGTCTTGTCCTTCTTGGGTCATGCTAATACCTTCGGGCATATAGGTTAAATCTTCTACTAAATGGATGATATAGCTTCCGTGCGAATCGTAACATTTATCAAATTCCTGGAACATTTTTTTCCAATTATCGCCCATTTTTTTTGCCATGTCTGTAAATGGGTCTTCGTCTAAATCTGCCATCTTTTCTATGGGGGAAATGTATAGGTATTTTAAATCGTTGGTATTTGCAACAGCCCAACTTGTTTTGGGGTTGTGCTGCTTACAGGCTTCTGCAAATTCTTTGGCTACTTTTTCGTATTGCATAATCATAGATGGGTTTACATTGTCTTGATGAACCCAAAACGTTTTTTGTGCTTGCGATACATTAAGGCATAGGCACAAAATAAATACCAGTAAAAAAGTTGTTTTAATTGTTTTCATAATTGATTATAGTTTGCTTAATATATGGCTTGTAGTTATTCAGAAGGCATTTCCTCGGCCATTTTAGCCGCTTCAATTTCAGAAATAGTGGCACTTATACCAGATGTATCGTAATAAGCGTATTCTTCAACTATTTTGCCATTTACAAATTGAACGGTTAAATGTACAGGAATAGATAGCTCTTTATCTGTTACTTTTGCTTTACCATGCCATGTATTCCAATAGTTTACCCATGTATCTCCATCTTTATCAATAATCATTTCATATTCTGCTTCTTTAGTATTGAAGCCATACGATGAAAAGTTGGATAACATTTGTTTCATGCCAACCATCATTTCATCTGGAGAAGCTGCTTTATTGGTATTGTGATATATTTTTGCTGTATCAGCAAAATTAGCTCTCCATGTGTCCCAATCTTGGTCTTCATAAGCTTTAATGCCTGTTTTTGTTGTTTCAATTTCGGCAGATTCTTCAAAATAACGTTGTGGCTTGTTATCACAAGCTGTAAATAGAATTACGGCTAATCCTAATAAAAAAAGTTTTCTCATTGGTTTATGGTTTAAAAATTAGTTCATTATTTAACCATAAAATAAGCGTAAGTACACATACTTGAATTTCTCAAGTAATAAATGTAATTTCAAAATGGATAGACACAGGGGACTATCTTAAGGAGGAGTCTAATTTACTTAAAAAAAAGCAATTACGTTGTGTTTTTTTTTTGAAATTTAAACGTTTTCGAAAAAACTAAACATGTTACCGCCGTAACTTTTTGAGTAGCTAAAGTTGTTTAAATGGGAGAGGTCGGTATGTTTGGAATGTTCTACTATTAGCAAACCATCTTCAAGCAATAAGTTGTTTTTAAACACTAATTCTGGAATTTTTGAAAATTCTTCAACTGAAAAATTGTAAGGAGGATCGGCAAAAATAATATTTGCCTGTAATGTAGATTTCTCTAAATAAGTAAACACATCGCTTTTAATGGTTTGTATGGGCATTTTAAAAGCAGCAGCGGTTTCATTAATAAATTTTATGCATCCAAAATCTTGATCTACACAAGTAATTTGTTCGGTACCTCTTGAAGCAAATTCATAACTGATATTGCCCGTTCCAGCAAAAAGATCTAATACAACTAGCTCATCAAAATAAAAGGTGTTGTTTATAATATTGAACAGTGATTCCTTGGCCATATCTGTAGTGGGACGCACTGGTAATTTTTTGGGTGCTACAATTTTCCTGCTTTTATAAATTCCTGATATAATGCGCATTAAAAACTTTTTATTAAAGTGAAATTGGAATGATTGGATTTTGGTGCTTCAACGTATTTAAATGTTTCATTTCGATTACCAAAACCAATGTGCCTTATGTATTTGTAAGCTATGGCATATAAGGCATCATCTTTTGCTACATCTCCTATAAAAACCAAATTAAATGTTTCCGGGTTTAGGTTTAGTTGTTCGGTAGCAAATAAAATATAGTAGATAAAATCTTCAGGTGTGTTGTACTCAAATGTGTTATATAATATAAGCTTAGCATTATCAACTATAATAGTTTCAAAATGGCTTTTACCAACATTTACATACACTTTTGGGGTGCTGGCATTTTTTTCAATCTGTAAAATTTCTTCAATTAAAACGGTAGATACATGCTTGAATGTAAATGCCCCAAACTGGTCGTAAATAAAGTTATTGATATTTATATAGGGCACATAAACATTAATACTATCGTTTATAACTACTTCATCGTGAGCTATAAAATCAGACACTAATATTTTAGAATTAAACTTTAAATAATCAGCAATACAATCTTCATTAAATAAAGGCTTGGGCACTAATGTTGAAAGTTCGTTATCGTGTATAATGTTTATAGAACCATACGTATTTTGGGTAACGTTTTCGGTATTAAAAAGATGTTTTAAATTATCTAAAAGTTCCAATGGGTTTAGCTTTTTTTGAAAGCTAATTTCTTTTAGAGTAGTAATGGTATTGGTATCTCTTTGTAGAATACAAAAAGAAAGTCCACTCAAACTTATTTGAATGGACAATTCTAGATTAGTTAGTTTGTTAAAAGCTTTATTCGTTTGCGCCATAAGTTTTTGGCCAGTTTCCAATGGTTTTTACTTCGTTCATAGAGCCTACTTTTAAAGCGTCTCCATTAACACCATCAACTGAAATTACTTGGTTTTCTTGTATTACCATATCCCTGTCCTGATCGTATAAAATAACATCTTTTTTTACAGATGCTTCAAATACAGGTATATCTATATCATTTTGTTTTAAAATTCCAGCTTGTAATTGAAACTTTTCTCCTGGTTTTCCAACAGGAACATTCATCATGGTTTTGTATCTTGTAGAGTTTTTAAATAAGGAGTCTTTTACAGGAACGTATCCTAATGTATCAATAATTACAATGTCTTTATAAGTATCTACTCCAAAACGTTTTGTTAATTCAGTATCTATAACACTTGCATCTTTACGTTGTACTATAGTGTATTTGCCTGTTTCTATAAATTTAACCAATTCATCAAAATCATCTGTAAACTTACCTTTTACTTGTTTGTAAGCTAGCTGAGAATCTCTTATATCTATTAAATTCTTGATTACTTTTGCATAACGCTTATTCTTTTCTTGATTAAATAAAATTGGTGTGTAAACAGACATGTAAGTTTGATAGCCCAAAAAAGCTATTAAAGCCCAAAGCGCTATATGTAATACAGGCTTGAATTTTGAAGGGATGTATTTATCAACTAACTTAACCAAGCCAATTGTAAGCAGTATGGCTGCAACAGCAATAAGAATAAATTTCAACATAATCGTTTTTTAATTTAAATAGTTTATTAAAGGTCTTTCGCAAATCTACAATTTTTTTTTAATCGTAAAAATCTATTATCGGTAAAAATCATTTCTATCTTTGAATAATTTATAATTTGTAAGTATTAATGTCTTCATCCGAATTTTATTCCCTTATAAAACAGCAGTTTCCGTTTCAACCCACCATAAAACAAAATATTGTTTTACAGCAATTATCAGAATTTATTTTTAATACAGCCCCAAATACGCTTTATGTACTAAAAGGCTATGCAGGTACTGGTAAAACGACCATTGTAGGCACTATAGTTAATAATTTATGGAAAGCAAAAAAATCTTCGGTATTAATGGCTCCAACGGGTAGAGCCGCTAAAGTAATCTCTAATTATTCGGGAAAAGAAGCGTTTACTATCCATAAAAAAATATATTTTCCAAAAAAGGAAAAAGGTGGAGGTGTTTCTTTTGTATTACAACCTAACAAGCATAAAAACACCATTTTTATTGTAGATGAAGCGTCTATGATACCTGATAGCCCTGGTGATTCCAAATTATTTGAAAACGGCTCGTTGTTGGATGATTTAATGCAATATGTGTATTCGGGACACCAATGTAAACTGCTTTTAATAGGAGATACAGCACAATTACCACCTGTAAAATTAGATTTAAGTCCTGCATTGGACGAAAACTCACTGGCTTTAAATTACAATAAAGAGGTCACCCGAATGGAGTTGGATGAAGTTGTTAGGCAAGAACAAGATTCTGGAATTCTAACAAATGCCACCGTGCTTCGTGAAGCGCTATCAAATGGATTTAACTATGCTTTTAAGTTTGATTTAGCACAATATAAAGACATCATTAGGCTTATTGATGGTCAAGAAATCATGGATGCCATAAACGATGCTTACAGCGCCTTAGGGAACGAGGAAACCGCCATTATTGTAAGAAGTAACAAACGGGCCAATTTATACAACCAACAAATTAGAAATCGGATTTTATTTAATGAAAGCGAATTGTCTACCGGCGATTATTTAATGGTAGTAAAGAATAATTATTTTTGGATTAAACCAACCACCGAAGCAGGATTTATAGCAAATGGCGATATTATTGAAGTACTGGAAATTTTCAGCATTACAGAACTTTATGGATTTCGCTTCGCGGAAGTGAAGGCTAGAATGGTAGATTACCCTAAAATGCCACCATTTGAAACGGTTTTATTGTTAGATACTATTGAATCTGAAACACCTTCGTTATCTTACGAAGATTCCAATAGGTTGTACCAAGAAGTGATGAAAGATTTTGAAAATGAAACCAGCAATTACCGAAAGTTTTTAAAAGTAAAAGGGAGCAAACATTTTAATGCGTTGCAGGTTAAGTTTTCGTATGCTATAACCTGCCATAAATCGCAAGGTGGTCAATGGAACACCGTTTTTGTTGAGCAACCTTATTTACCAAACGGTATTGATAAAGAATATTTGCGATGGCTTTATACCGCTGTTACCAGAGCCAAAGAAAAATTGTATCTTATTGGTTTTAAGGACGATTTTTTTGAAGCATAGTAAAACGCGATTTCAGTTGCAGTGGTAGCTTTTTAGAATTTTTTAAATTAAAGTTGTCCCTAATTATTGAAAACTTTATGATGAAATAATAATTATATTTGAGTTTATATATTTGTAAATACTTATAATATTTTAAAGTTAATTAATTGCTATATTATTGGTTTTTAGTTAAATATAAAGTTTGCATCTTGTAAAATTAAAAACCACTAATATTTATTCTATTTTTGACAGAGAATTTAAAGAAGATGAAAATAATATCAATGATTCCCGCACGTTATAGTGCATCGCGCTTCCCAGGAAAACTTATGCAAGATTTGGGAGGTAAAACGGTAATTCTTCGCACGTATGAAGCCACTGTAAACACCAATTTGTTTGATGATGTTTTAGTTGTTACAGATAGCGACATTATTTATAATGAAGTTGTAAATAATGGTGGTAAAGCCATGATGAGTAAAAAAGAGCATGAATGTGGTAGTGATAGAATAGCCGAAGCTGTTGAGTTTTTAGATATTGATATTGTTATAAATGTACAGGGAGACGAACCATTTACCGATAAAGAATCTTTAGAAAAACTAATTGCCGTTTTTAAAGACGATCACAATAAAAGCATCGATTTAGCATCATTAATGGTGCATATTACTAACGAAGACGAAATAAACAACCCAAATACGGTAAAAGTAATTGTAGACCAATCAAACTTTGCGTTGTATTTCTCCAGAAGCCCCATTCCTTATCCACGAGATAAAAATGCAGGCGTTAGGTATTTTAAACACAAAGGTGTTTATGCGTTTAGAAAACAAGCTATTTTAGATTTTTACAGATTGCCTATGCTGACTTTAGAAGCTTCAGAAAAAATTGAATGCATTCGTTATTTAGAATATGGTAAACGTATTAAAATGGTAGAAACTTCTACCGAAGGTGTAGAAATTGACACTCCAGAAGATTTAGAACGCGCCAAAAAAGCATGGAAATAGATTATAAAAACATAAAAGTTATTGGTTTTGATGCCGATGATACGCTTTGGGTAAACGAAACCTATTTTCGTGATGCCGAAATAGAGTTTGGTAAATTACTGTCAGAATACGAAACCTTAAACAAAATAGACCAAGAACTGTTTAAAAAGGAAATTGATAATTTACCACTGTACGGTTATGGCATTAAAGCGTTTGTATTATCGATGGTTGAAAGTGCTTTGGAACAATCAAATTATAATATTTCAACAAAAAGTATAGAAGCTATTTTAAAGATAGGTAAAGACATGCTTAATAAACCTGTTGAGTTGCTTGATGGGGTTGAAGACGTTTTAAAACATGTATCAAAAAAATACCGCATTATATTAGCTACAAAAGGCGATTTGTTAGATCAAGAGCGTAAACTTGAAAAATCTGGTTTAACAAAATATTTTCATCATATAGAAGTTTTAAGTGATAAACAAGAAGCTAATTATTCTAAATTATTGAATCATCTCGATATAAAACCATCAGAGTTTTTAATGATTGGTAATTCGCTAAAATCGGATGTATTGCCTTTGGTAAATATAAAAGCACATGCTATTCACGTTCCTTTTCATACTACGTGGGCACACGAACAAGTTACAGAAAAGGAAACCAATGGTAAAGCCTATAAAACTATAAGTAGTTTACGAGACTTACTGAAATTATTAAATTAATAACCAAGTAAAATCAAAATAGTACTATTTTTACTTTTTGAAAAAGAAAACATATTAAATGAGTTATAAAAACTTTCCAATGGTGTCAAAAGTTGTTTTTGGCAGAGGTAGTTTCAACCAGTTAAGTGAAATTTTAGCCCCAAAACGCTTAAGCATGAACGCTCCGTTTATTTACTTAATAGATGACGTGTTTAAAAATAATTTATGGTTAACATCACGAATTCCGCTAGCTTACGATGATAAAATACTATTTATTTCTACTGAAGAAGAACCAAAAACATCGCAAGTAGATGAGTTGGTCGAGGACATAATTTTAACCACAAAAGAATTACCTTCTGGTATTATTGGTATAGGTGGTGGCTCTGTTTTAGATTTAGCAAAAGCTGTTTCTATTATGCTTACTAATGAAGGTGAAGCAAAAGATTATCAAGGTTGGGATTTAGTAAAACATGCCGCTTTGTACCATGTTGGCATTCCAACCATATCGGGTACTGGTGCCGAAGTGTCTAGAACAACGGTTCTTATTGGACCTGAAAAAAAATTAGGCATTAATTCAGATTTTACACCTTTTGATCAAGTTATTTTAGACTCCGAACTTACTAAAAACATACCCACAGACCAATGGTTTTACACAGGTATGGACTGTTATATACATTGTATAGAATCTTTAAATGGCACGTACTTAAATACTTTTAGCCAAACCTATGGCACTATGGCTTTAGAGCTGTGCAAAGAAATATTTTTAGAGAATAATTTAACAACCGAAGAATCTGAAGAAAAACTCATGATGGCTTCATGGCACGGAGGAATGAGCATAGCGTATTCCCAAGTAGGTGTTGCACATGCCATGAGTTATCCCTTAGCATATTTATTAGGTATAAAACATGGGGTTGGAAATTGTATTGTTTTTGACCACTTAGAAGAGTTTTATCCAGATGGTGTGAGACTTTTTAAAGCCATGAAAGAAAAGCATCAAATTTCGTTGCCTCAAGGTATCTGTAGTGATTTAGGCGATGAAGATTTTGATAAAATGATAAACATTGCTTTAAACTTAGTACCACTTTGGGAAAATGCGTTAGGCAAAAATTGGAAGCAACTTATCACGCATAAAAAGTTAAAAGAACTTTATCAAAAAATGTGATATGCAATGGTTGGCCAAACTTATTTATTTTAAAGTATTAGGATGGAAAGTTGTAGGCAATACCAGTTTATCTAAAAATACTATTAAAAAAGCTGTTATAATAGCAGCACCCCATACCAGTTGGCATGACTTCTATATTGGTATTTTACTACGTGCTGTATTGAAAGTTAAAACCAATTTTGTTGGCAAAAAAGAACTATTCGTATTTCCTTTCGGATATTTTTTTAAAGCCTTAGGAGGAGCTCCAATAAACAGAAGTAGAAATGAAAACAAGGTGGATGCTATTGTTAAACTTTTTAAAGAAAAAGAAGAGTTTAGAATGGCTATGGCGCCTGAAGGTACTAGAAAAAAAGTAAAAGAATGGCGTACGGGTTTCTATTTTATAGCAAAAAAGGCCAATGTGCCCATTATTATGTTTACACTCGATTTTGAAAATAAACAAAATAAAATTTCAGAACCTTTTTACACAACCGGTGATATAAAAGCAGATTTTGAATTTATGCATCATTTTTTTGAAGGTGTTAAAGGCAAAGTACCAAAATACTCTTAATAAATATTATTAAAAATATTCCTTTATAATAATTACCTTTAAACTATTAGCCTCTTTAAAAGGGAAACATACTACTAAATTAAACTAATTACTCCCCATTAGAATAGTTATATTTTTGAGTATTATTCAAAATAAAGTGACTTTTTTTAAAAATTTCAGTCATAATAGTATAACCAACCAAAAAACACCTTGAAAACGAACAGCGAATTCCAAAATCTAACCGATGAGGAACTTGTAGAAAGTATTATTAAAACCAATAATGACATTCTATTTGGAATTCTGTATGAAAGATATTCTCATTTAGTTTATAACAAATGTTACAGCTTTACTAAAACAAGGGTAGAGTCAGAAGATTTAACACAAGATGTTTTTGTAAAACTTTTTCAGAAGCTGTCATCATTTTCTGGTAAATCGAAATTTTCAACCTGGCTTTATGCCTTCACCTATAACATGTGTGTAGATTATGTAAACAAGCATGTTTTAAAAAAGGTTAGTACGAATGATATGGATGTTGAAGATTATAGCCCTTTGCTTATTGAAGTAGCAGATTCTTCTTTATTTCTGTTAAAAGAAAAAACTTTAAAAAAAGCATTGGAAGTTATAGCTCCAGAAGACAAAATGATTCTTTTATTAAAATATCAAGATGATTTTTCAATAAAAAACATTACAACGGTTTTAGAAATTAGTGAAAGTGCCGTTAAAATGAGATTAAAAAGAGCGAAGGCTAGAATAATTGAGGCATATAACAGTATTAGATAAAGATTTATGGAAAACCCATTCAAAAAAATAGCGCACCCCCTACAGGAAGTTCCAAAAGAACTTAAAAACAAAGTTATGGCAGATGTAGCAAGAATCAAATTATTGATGGAAATAACCGATTTATTCACATTTAATTACCCGAGTGCCGCGAAAACATTTTTCGAAAAAAACAAAAAGAAGGAATAACTAAATATATACCAATGGAAACAATTACAAGTATTAAAGAATTAATGGCAGAATCACTTAACCAAATGGCAGTTAACGTTGCAACTGCTGGACCAAAAATACTATTCGCCATAGTCATATTAATTATTGGTTGGATAATCGTCAAAATTACAGCTTACGTTTTAAAACGTACTTTAAATTTTGCCAAAGTTGATAGATTAACTGAAATTATAAATGAAAAGAACCTTTTTGGCAAAGCCAATTTAAAATTTAATGTCACCAACGTTATTGTTGCCTTTATTAAGTGGATTCTGTATTTAGTAGTTTTAATAATTGCTTCAGATGTGATGGATTGGAAAATTGTTTCGGTTGAAATAGGTAATTTACTGCGTTACCTTCCAAGGCTTTTTAGTGCTATCGCTTTATTTATGGTGGGCTTATATATAGCCAATTTTATAAAAAAAGCTATTCAAGGTTTGTTTGAATCGTTTGATTTGGTGGGAGAAAGAGCCATAAGTTCTCTAGTCTTTTACGTCATTATAGTGACAATTACCATTACAGCTTTAAATCAAGCAGGTATTAATACAGACATTATTACAAACAACCTGACCATTATTTTAGGAGCTTTATTATTAACCATTGCCATTGGATTTGGATTTGGCTCAAAAGAAATTATAAAAAGTTTACTTTTCTCTTTTTACTCTAAAAGAAATTTTGAAGTTGGACAAACCATATCTATAGATAACATTACAGGTGAAATAGAATCCATAGATAATATTTGCATATGCATAAAGGTGAAAGATGATGTAATAGTAATTCCAATTAACGAATTAGTAGACAAACGAGTAACTAAAAAGGGGTAATAGATAAAAACATAGATAGAAAAGAAAATACAAAATCTGAAACTTAATTACTAATAATAGTAATTAATAACATTAATTACCAAACTAAGAGATCGATTATTCAATGCTTCAATAATTCTCTCAAAATATTAATAGTGGAGAATAATCGACTCTTTTTATAAAAACCTAATATAAAAAAAATGAGAACATTAATAATAGTATTGGCGGTTTTACTAACCTTAAATAGTAATGCTCAAAAAAAGCAAAAAATTAAAGGAAACAGAGAAGTAATAGAAGTATATGATAATTTAAATGCTTTTAATGAAATTGAAATAGCAGATGATTTAGAAGTTAATATCATGCAAACACTTTCAGAAGGTTATAGACTAAAAGCAGACTCTAATTTAATTAGCAGTATAAAATTTGAAGTAGTAGATAGTGTTTTAAAAATTTACACATCTAATAAAATTACTTCTAGTAAAAGCTTGGAAATATATGTAACCTGCAAAGAATTGAATAAAATCACACTTAAAAACGATGCTGAACTAAACGGGCAAAACAACATAAACGGAACCGATTTAACACTGCTGTGTCTTGACAATTCAGAGTTTGATTTAGATATAAATTCAACTATGTTTTCATTGCAGTTAAACAGTTCAACTAAAGGAAAATTAAACTTAAAAAGTGTTACATCAACTATGGCTTTAAACGATAATTCCTCCTTAAAAGCAAGCCTTTCTATTGATGATTTCGATTTAATATTGAGTAAAAAAGCCGATATGAATATTGAAGGTAATTGTGATAATCTAAATTTAATTACATCAGGGTCTGTAAACGTAAAAGCAAAAAACTTACTAGTTACCAATGCTAAAATAAACGCATCAAACTCATCTGATATCTATGTTTATGCTAGTAAATATTTAAGTCTTTATGCTAAAGATAGAAGTTATGTGTATGTTTATGGTAGCCCAGAAATTAATGTAGAAGGGTTAAATGATAAATCTCAAATTATTAAAAAATAGTAAAAATTTACTTCCTTAAAAACATTAAATAATAAACAGATGAAACTCAGAACGATTATAGGTCTCTTATTTGCTTTAATTATTGTTATTTTTTCAATTCAAAATGCAGAAGTTATAGATGTAAAATTCTTTGTTTGGAAACTATCTATGTCTAGAGTGCTAATTATTTTAGGCAGTTTTGGAATTGGTGTTTTGGTTGGTTATTTACTATTATTAAGGCAAAAAATAAATAGTAAAAAATAATAATTATTGATAAATTATTAAGGTCACATTCGTTTTTACAAAAATATCTACCAAAATTATGAACATTGGAAATCTAAATAACAACCTCGTATCGTTTCTTAATTTATAATAAAAACTAGAATATATGCCAGCACTTTATAAAGTAGAGCTTATTAAGTTTTCAACCATTACAGAATTACCAAATGCATGGAATCTTGAACATTACAAAGATTTGCTTGAGTTAATGGATTATGATGCTATAAATGAAATTCCTCTAGCAGAATTAAAAGAAACATGCTTGATTCTTCTTTCAGAAAATGACCCAACAGAATCAGCAGAAATTATTCTGAAATATATTTTTAATGAACGATTAAACTCTGGGCAAATTGAGAATTTATCTAATGAAATGCAAGAGGAAAAGGTTTATGAAGAATACGCAGATTTATCATTTCATGAAGAACTTTTTAATGCAACGCAATTGCTTTATGAAACCTATAATGGTAAATTTCCGTATCCGGAAGCAGTTCAATTTACATTTAAAGTAACAGCAAATAATACTGAAGATTTAAAAGTATTTGCGTCTGAACCTGAATCTGCATTAATACGTTTATTGGTTAACGGTATGCCAGAAAACACACTAATAAACAGGCTTTACCATGAACAATTAGAAGGTAATGGATTTGAAGAATCTAAAAATATTATTTGGCAGCTAAAAAAAGAAGAAACAGAAGCAAATGCCATAACATTTTCCATAATATCTTCATCCTATTGGTTTAAAGATTTAAAATATACAGAAACTTTTGAAGGTTCAACGTATTCCGATGAAGTTTAAAATTATATAAAAAGCTGTCTGAAAAGTGTCTTTATACTTACTTTGTCAGGTTTGGCTTGTTGAAACCAATGTTGATTATAAATACGTAAAAATGTTTCGACAGGCACGATATGACACAGAATGACACTTTTCAGACAGCCTTTTTTCTTTCGGGTTAACAAAATAAACTAATTATTTAATGAATTTTGACGTTAATGTGTTTACAAAAAGCACATTGCCTATTTTGTTGTATGCATCAAAAAGCTCGATACTATTATCTAATTTCATCATGCTTTCATGAAAACCAATAAGTGTTAAATCGGCGTCAATAGAATACTCATTTATAATATCTATCCTATTTTTATCATGATCTAATGGTAACACTCGGATATTATTGGCAGATATTGGCAGCCTTCCAGAACTAGTAAGTTCTATTAAATTTTCTTGTTCTTGTTTTAAATTTTCTTTAGGAAAAGTAGCAAAAAGTTTTATTTCACCATTTTTCCAATCAGAATGACCTAGGATAATATAGGATAGTAAAATCATTAAACTGGCATTTTCATAATCTTCTTTACGTATCCACACATGTATATCTTTTTTATGTCCAAAACCTTTATCAGAACTCGCTAATATGCACAAATCATATTGTGCAGTTTTAAGGACGCTATAATTATCTATGATATTGGTTAGCCATTCTTTTTTACCTTTTTTATATTCAAAAAGCATCATGTTATTTGGTTGGCCAGAAATACCTGGTTGTTGTATAGCCTGTATAATGGCCGCTGTATTTGAAGGAGAAATAAGGGTTTCTAAAAACACATTTGATTTACTTGTCGAAGCCATTTTAATTAGCTTATCGAGCTTTTCTGCTGCTGCTTTTTTAGATTCTGAAGAAAAATACTCTTTCTCAAAATGGATGTAAGTTCCAAAACCATAACGATGAGAGATCCATTTCATCATTTCTAAAGCCCCAAAACGCTCAAAACTATCTTTAGATAAACACAATACTGCTGGACGCCAATTTTCTTCTGTAATGTCTTTATCTGCCTTTTGTAAAAACACTTGCATTTTTCTGCTGAATTGATGAATAACCCCTTGGAAAATGCTTGCCATTCCTTTGTTATTATCACTTTTAGTTGAAATATAAAAGTATAAAACCACCATTAATGAAATGGCAGCTACAGCATATGGCGTATTTATTTTAAACATTAGGTAAATACACATAATGGCTCCTAAAAGAGAGAGATACCATTTAGACTTAAAGGAAGGGCGATAGGAAGGATCGGCAGCGAAGTGTTGCATAAAAGAAATAAGGCATAAAGACCCATAAGTTACCATGAAAAACATAGATATAATTTCTGCTACAGCATTTACATCACCCATTAAAACAAAAACAATAGCAATTGCACTTGTTAAAATGGTTGCGTTTCTAGGCTCGTTATTTTTTTTTGTTCCTTTTGACACCCAAAAATTAACATATTTGTTTGGAAAAACTTTATCGCCGCCAATTGCCTGTAAAGTTCTTGGTGCTACCATAAAAGAGCCTAAAGCTGATGATATGGTTGCTGCCGCCAAACCAATGGGGATAATAGGCCCCCAATAAGCAATTTTGCTCATTATGAGTTGATTGTTTACCAAATCGGAAGCACTTGCAGATATGGTTAACTTATATGCTATAAAAACATATATAACCATACCTATAATAGTTGCAGCCAATGTACCCATGGGGATGGATTTTTTAGGGTCTTTTAAATCGCCTGACAATCCAACACCGGCAGTCATACCCGTAAATGCTGGGAATATTATGGCAAAAACATAAAAAAACCCTTTGTCTGATTCTATGTTTTTAAATATTTGGGAACTATCAAAAACTTGTGCATAATCTGTTGTCCCCATAAAAAACATAACAAGCGATACTGCTAAAATGGTAACTACAATGTATAGAGCTTTCATACCTAAATCGGCGCCCTTTGTTACCATTAGCCATATTAATAATGATAAAGCAGGAATTGTAAATAATCTGTTATCATATATTTCATAACCAAATTCTGTAACAACCCATGGCTTAATAGCTTCAAAAGCTTCACCAAAAGCAATAACATAGAAAGCGACACTAATGGCTTGAGATAAATATAAAGCAATGCCAATGGCGGCACCAATATTAACACCAAAAGACCGGGAAATTATAAAATACTCTCCACCACCTTCTACTTTTTGATTGGTTGCAATTTCCGCTAATGCCATTGCAGTGGGAATGGTTACTAAGTGTCCAATAATAATGATAAGCAAAGTACCCATAAAACCAACCGATCCAACAGCAAATCCAAATCTTAAAAACATAACAGCACCAAGAATGGTAGAAATCGCTGTTAAAAATACGGGAAGCGTACCAAAACCAGCTTTAGTAGAAGATAGTGATTTACTCATATGTTATAAGTTTAAGGTTTTAAATACTTGTGAGACCCCAAGATTTAGCAAAAGTCACTTATAAATATAATTTGTTTTATTTACATTTATACAAATGTGGCATAGAAATTGTTTTATATTTACTGTGTTAGTAAATGAAACATAAAGTAAACAATATTTTGTTCCTAAAAAGAAACATGACTAGCTCACAAAACAAAAGCTACTTATTTTTGAAGTAGCTTTTTTGTTTTTAATAAAGGAGACCCTGTTGATAATTGTTTAGAATATACTGATTGAACTCTAAATAATTAAAAAGAAGTTTAAATTTTCCCAATAATTTTGTCCATTACCCAGTTGGCATGAAGTGCAGAAAGTCCCATAGATGGATGTACAAAATTATTATGGATTAACATATCTCGCATGCCCTCAACATGTTGAATTTGAATATGTTTTGGGTTGTCAATAAAAAGTGCTTCGGTTTTGGTTTTACTGTCTAATGCAATGGCATTTTCATGGAATATGGAAAATTCAATTTTTCCTTCACTGCCATAAATGGTTACTTTATCTAAAGAATCATGGCAATCAAAATTCCAAGTTCCAGAACCTGTTATGTTATTTTCATGTAGCCAACAAGCTGTAATAGCGTCTTTTGCCGTGTAATTTTTTTGTTGATTTAAACTAATACCGTGAGCTTCTTTGATATTTCCTAAAAGGAAATTAAACAAATCTAGACCATGACTTGCTAAATCATCAAAATAACCAGCAGGAGCAATTTTAGAATCAGTACGCCAATTATAGTCATTTGATTTATCTAAATTACTTGCAGGCTTACTAAAATGCCAGTTAATATGCCTTACTTCACCAATATAGTTGTGGCTTAACCAATCTTTAATTTTTAAAAATCGAGGTAAAGAGCGTCTGTAATAGGCGACAAATAAAGGTAGTTGCTTTTCTTTGAATATATTATAAACTTCTAAACTTTCCGAATAACTGGGTGTCATTGGTTTTTCAATGCAGCATATTTTACCTGCTTCGGCAACTTTTAAAGCATAAAGTTTGTGCGTATCTGGAGGTGTTGCGATATAAATAGCATCTACATTATCATCATTTATTAAATCATCGGCATTGGTATAATAGGTTTTAACACCGTGTCTTATAGCATAATCTTTTGCTTTTTGGGCATCACGACGCATTACTGCTGCCAATTCAAAACCTTCGGTTAATCTATAAGGTGGACCACTTTTAACTTCGGTTACATCACCACAACCGATAATGCCCCATTTAATCAATTTCTTACTCATTACTTATTCTAAATATAATTTAAAAATACAATATCAAATTTAGAACATTTTATTGAGACAATTTTTTTTAAAAACCATAAAACCTTCTTCTAAAAAATTACGTAGGTATGGCATAACACTAAAATCTATAACCTATGAAACGATTAAATTTAATTACAGCCTTAGCCTTTTTTACGTTTTTTTCTGTAGCACTAACATCTTGTAGTAACGACGATGACAATCAAACTAATTTATCAACGTATTTGTTTGCTTCAAACAATTCTAACGGTAACATAACGTATTATGATGTTACAAATTTAAGTACTGTAACTTCAACAACCTTATTAACTACTACTACTGCTGCCGATGGTGTTTATTATGATGAAAAAAACGATGTAATCGTTCAGGCATCTCGCTCTAGTTTTAGTTTAGAAGGTTATTCTAACGCTTCTTTAAATACAACTGGGGCTTCTGTTACTATTGGAATTTCGGGCAGTACAGATATGACAAGTCCCAGAGAACTTGCCGTTAAAGGTAATTTTTATGTAGTAGCTGATAATGCTGATGTAGATGGAGATACCAATACACCAGATGGTCGATTATTTATTTACACCAAGAACGGAAACAGTTTTACATTAAGAAATATTATTACTACCGATTTTAAACTTTGGGGTATTGCTTTTGATGGAGATGATTTATATGCTGTTGTTGATGCAACCAATCAATTAGCTATTTATAAAAACTTTTTGTCAAATTCTACAAATGCTTCTGTTTCTGCGTCTAAAAAGATAGTTATTGAAGGAATTGTTAGAACTCATGGTTTGACATACGATGCGATGTCTAACACTATGGTGCTAACAGATATAGCTTCTGCCATGAACACTCAAGATGATGGTGCTTTTCATGTGATAGAAAATTTCACTTCTAAATTTAATAATACCGCTAATGGAGGAACCTTGACTTTGTCACAACAAACTCGTGTTGCAGGAAGCTTAACTTTATTAGGAAACCCTGTTGATGTTGCTTATGATAATGTTACAAAAACAGTTTTTATTGCTGAAGCTGGAAATGGAGGAGGAAGAATACTAGCGTTTAACAATATTGGTAGCGGTGGTAATTTAATGCCTGTTGTGAATAATGATTTAGCTTCTGCTTCATCAGTTTTTATCAGTAAATATTAATACATTAAAAGTATTCATAATCTATTTAATACTTGATAAGTGCATAGTGAATAACGGGACTTGAGCTAATACAATTATAAGAATTAAATGATTTTGGGCTTCATAATTGCTATGAAAAAGAAAGGCTATCAATTTATTTTGATAGCCTTTTCTATTTGGTATTTTTATAAACTTACTCTTCACTTTCTTCCATGGTATGATATACGTTTTGCACGTCATCATCATCATCTAATTTTTCTAAAAGTTTTTCAACGTCGGCAACTTGCTCTGGGGTTAGTTTTTTTGTAACCTGAGGAATACGTTCAAAACCAGATGATAAAATTTCAATCCCTTTTTCTTCTAAAGCGGCTTGTATGGCTCCAAAACTTTCAAAAGGAGCATAAATTAAAATACCATCTTCATCGGCAAAAACTTCTTCTGCTCCAAAATCTATAAATTCCAATTCTACTTCTTCGGCATCTAAGCCTTCCGCATTAATTCTGAAATTACAGGTATGGTCAAACATAAATACTACCGAACCCGAAGTGCCTAGACTGCCATCGCATTTATTAAAATAACTACGTACATTGGCAACGGTTCTGGTATTGTTATCAGTTGCTGTTTCAACTAAAACAGCAATTCCATGGGGGGCATAACCTTCAAAAATAACCTCTTTATAGTCGCCTTGACCTTTTTCACTTGCTTTCTTTATGGCGCGTTCTACATTGTCTTTAGGCATGTTTACAGCCTTGGCATTTTGCATAACAGCTCTTAAACGTGCATTTCCGGTTGGGTCTGGACCGCCTTCTTTTACTGCCATTACAATGTCTTTACCAATACGTGTAAATGCCTTGCTCATAGCAGACCAACGCTTCATTTTACGTGCTTTTCTAAATTCAAAAGCTCTTCCCATACTAAAATTAAAATTTAAAAGTTTTTTAACTGCTGCAAATTTAAAAAAATCTACGAATTGAAATAACAGATGTTAATTTTTATAATTTAACCATACTGCAAACCGATTACTTGGTTTTAATCCTCGTCGTCAGGTTCTACAATAGCTTCAATGGCTTTAGCTAGTTTGAAATCTTTTTCGGTAACACCATTTGCAGAGTGTGTTGTTAATGAAATAGTTAGAACATTGTAAACGTTAGACCAATCTGGATGGTGGTTTAACGCTTCACACTCGAAAGCGATTCTACTCATGGCACTAAAGCAGTCTTTGAAATTTTCGAATTCAAATTCGGCATGAATGGCATCGTCGTAATACTCCCATTCTGGAAAATTTAATAATCTTTTTTCTATGTCTTCGGCTGATAGCTTGCTCATAATGATGGTTTTTTTGTTGATTGTAAATTTACTAATTTCAAATGATAAACGATTGGTAATTGCTTTATTATATAACGATAACCTACAGGATTTTTTGATGCAGTTTTGTATTTACATCGTAAATACCTCGACTTTAAGGGTTGTATCAAAAAAAAAACCACAGCAACCCCGAAACTTCGGAAGGGGAAACGCCCAAAGACTTTATATGGCTAACTCGCTTATGATGTCTTGACTTATTATTTGCAGGTTTTTGGGGAGTAAATTATATTTTGGCAATACAGCTAAATAGCGATCGTCGTTGGTAGTGTATACGTGTTTGTAAATGGCGTTTTTTAGACCTAAAGATTTTGTAATGTCTTTTATGAATTCGTCGTGGTGTATCAAATCTGTGCTACCTAAGTGAAAAATACCCGATTTGTTTCGATTGATAATGTAGTGTATTTGCAGAGATACTTTGCTATCCGTCGTTACATTCATTATTAAATTAGGGAACACTTCAATGGGTGTTTTTTCGTTTATATTTTGAATGATTTCTTGAGTTCTGGGAGATTGTTTTCCAAAAACCATAGGAAGTCTTAAAATAACAACTTGGTTTTTTGGTAGGCGTAGCAACATATTCTCAATTTTAATTTTGAAATGCCCGTAGATGCTGTTGCTATAGGTTTTGTCTTCTTCGTAACTTGGATATTTGCTATAGGCATCAAAAACATTGGCCGATGACAAAAAAATGATTTTTATTTTTTTTAAAAACACATATTCTGCCATATGTTTATGTGCAATAAACTGGGTTGCAAAATCACCTCGAAGTGCCGAAATAATGATGGTAGGTTTTACAACATCAAGTATTTCATAAACGTCATCTTCTTCAAAATTATATTGAAAAAATTGATGGTTCTTCTCCCATTGGCTGTTGCTGGTGTTGTAGGTACCATAGGTTTTAAAGTAGGGGCAAAGTTCTTTATAAATAGCGTAACCTAAAAAACCACTGGCACCTAAAATTAATATGTGATGCTTCCCTTCTTTTTTTAACATAAGTACAGTGCGTTATTATCTTAAAAAATGGATAGTTTGGTTTTGGTGGTAAATTGCTCGAGTGCAAGCATGCCTAACTTCGAGTTTCCTTTTTTGTTAAGTCCAGGAGACCATGTGGTAATTACAAAATGATTAGGAAGCAATGCTACAATACCACCACCAACACCACTTTTGCCAGGCAAACCAACTTCAAAAGCAAATTCACCAGCTTCATCGTAAAACCCACAAGTAAGCATAATGGCATTTATGCGTTTTGCTTGGGTTTTGGTTAAATGTGCTGTATTTGTTAAACAATAACCTTTGTTTGCCAAAAAGAAAAATGCGTTTGATAGTTGACTACAAGTCATTTCTATAGAACATTGATGAAAATAGAAATCTAAAACATCATCAACAGAATTCACTAAATTGTTAAACGATTTTAAAAGATTAGCTGCTGCAAAATTTTTATAACCTGTGTTTTTTTCAGATTTAGCGACTTCTAAATTGTAGTTTATATTGGTATCACTAGTTAATTCTCGAACATAATTTAAAAAGTCTTCTTTCGGATTTTTTAAATGCGATAAAAGTATGTCTGCAATAACTATGGCTCCAGAATTAATTAGTGGGTTTCTTGGGATGCCATTTTCCAATTCTAATAAAGCTAGCTGATTAAATGGGTGTCCAGAAGGTTCAACATCTACACGTTTCCAAACGGATTCACCAATTAAAGCCATGGCTTTAGATAATGCCAAAACTTTAGAAATACTTTGTATTGAAAAAGGGGTGTTGAAATTACCAGCACCATATTCAATACCATCTAATGTTTTTAAATGAATACCAAAGTTATTTTTATCAATATGGGCTAACTCTGGAATATATGAAGCGACTGTGCCTTTATCCGTTGCATTTAGACCATCGGTATAAATTTCTTCCAAAATAGCCTTGTAGTTTTGCATATTAACCTTTGTAAAACGGTAATTTAACAACCGTCGCTGGTACAGCGTTTTTGCGTATTTGGATGTAGATTTTACTGCCAACTTCAGAAAAAACAGTTGGCACATAACCCAACCCAATACCTTTACCAATACTTGGCGACATGGTGCCCGATGTTACAATGCCTATTTTGTTCCCGTTGCTATCTACAATATCGTAATCGTGTCGTGGGATACCACGTTCATCTAGTTCAAAAGCGATTAATTTACGTTCAGGACCTTGTTCTTTTTCCTTTTTTAAGGCTTCGGAGTTTGTAAAATCTTTTGTGAACTTAGTAATCCAGCCCAAACCAGCTTCTATAGGCGAGGTGCTGTCATTAATATCGTTTCCATAAAGGCAGTAGCCCATTTCTAAACGTAAGGTGTCACGAGCTGCTAAGCCAATTGGTTTGATGCCAAAATCTTTTCCAGCTTCAAATACCTTGTCCCAAACTTGTTTAACTTCGTTGTTTTTACAATAAATCTCAAAACCACCGCTGCCTGTATAACCAGTTGCAGAGATAATAACATGTTCGATACCTGCAAAATCGCCTACAATAAAATTGTAAAAATTAATGGCAGACAAATCATGAGTGGTTAAACTTTGCATCGCCTCAACTGCTTTGGGACCCTGAATGGCAAGTAACGAATAATCGTCGCTTAAATCGCGCATAATGGCTCCAACATTGTTTTTAGACTGAATCCAATTCCAGTCTTTTTCAATGTTACCGGCATTTACAACTAACAAATAGGTGTGTTCTTTAACTTGGTATATAATCAAATCGTCTACAATACCGCCCGTTTCGTTTGGCATGCAACTGTATTGTGCTTTACCAATACTTAATTTTGAAGCGTCGTTGCTTGCTATTTTTTGAATCAATTCTAAAGCATGGTCGCCTTCAATTAAAAACTCGCCCATATGCGATACATCAAAAACACCAACGGCTTTTCTAACGGTTTCGTGTTCTATAGTGACACCGTCGTATTGTACAGGCATATTAAAACCTGCAAAAGGCACTAATTTAGCCCCAAGAGCTTCGTGGGTTTTTGTTAAAGCTGTGTTTTTCATTGAAATGATATGTTTAGTTATTCCCTTGAATCCAGATGAATATCGGGAGGGAATCTCATTAATTTTTACGAAAAACAAATGTATTGAAAATTTATAGATATCGCTTTCGCTGAAAGTTTAAAAGGTTTGTTAAACTTTCGAAGTTGAATATTGGAATTATAGTGTTCGTTTAACGGCATTGTATAAAGAAGTAGTGAATTTTTAAGCATTTACTTTTCGGATTATAACAGACCTTAAATTTATAAAATTCATTTTCATTTATGCACTTTAACCGCTATTTTATATAGTTCTTAGTTGTTTAT
The DNA here is from genome assembly GCF_039650365.1 of Mariniflexile soesokkakense. Taxonomy (NCBI): domain Bacteria; kingdom Pseudomonadati; phylum Bacteroidota; class Flavobacteriia; order Flavobacteriales; family Flavobacteriaceae; genus Mariniflexile; species Mariniflexile soesokkakense. The sequence goes on from NZ_JAZHYP010000004.1 coordinate 37,133, forward strand.
TTCTACTTCTTAGGTTCTATTTGTAGCGTTGGCAAAGACATACTCTACTGCATTTTTTGGCTTGTGTGTCAATTGGTGCGAAACGCAAGTTCACGAATCCCAAAACAATTTAAAAATACATGAGTAATTGCAAATGTGCATGGCTTTTAGCGTTGGTGTTTCAATTCGATAAAATTTGAACCACTTCATGAAGAAGTAGCTCAAATAAATGTTTAGCCTTTCTTTTTTGTCACTAATTGATACACGCAAGGAATTACAATCAAATTTAAAATGGTTGCGGACAATAATCCACCTAAAATAACCACTGCCATTGGGCTTTGTATTTCGCTACCGGGTTGTCCGCCTTTCAATGCCAAGGGAATCAATGCTAAACCTGTGGTGAAAGCGGTCATTAAAATAGGGTTCAATCTATCCAATGCGCCTAATTTAATGAGGTCTATTCCTGTTTTGCCTTCCTTTCGTAAATCTTCATAGCGAGATACCAACAGAATACCGTTTCTTGTGGCAATACCAAATAAACTGATAAAACCAATGGTGGCCGCAATACTTACAATTCCTGAAGTAAAGTAAACAATCAAAATACCACCAATCAAAGCCAAAGGCAGATTAATCAATACCACAAATGCCAGTTTTACATTTTTAAATTCGTAATACAACAACAAGAATATAATACCAATTGCTAAAAAAGCGGTTATAAATAACAACTGTGATGCTTTTGATTCGCTTTCAAACTGTCCGCCATATTGAATGCGATAGCCTTCGGGCAGATTGATGGTGTTGTTTACCACTTCTTTAATTTCGTTCACTGCACTACGTAAATCCCTGCCTTGCACATTGGCAGCGATTACAATCTTGCGTTGCACATCTTCTCTGCTTATCGTATTAGGACTGCTTACCGAAGCGATGGTTGCCAATTCGCCCAATACGGTTTGTCCACCATTTGGTAAAGTTATAAGGGTCTTTTTGAAGTTTGCTATATTGTCACGAAATGATTTTTCGTAACGCACTACCAAATCGAAATACTGTTGGCCTTCATAAATTTCACCCACTTCTTCACCTGCAAAGGCAATATCTATTTGCTCCATCAAATGGCCAACGGTCATACCATATGCTGCCAATATTTGACGCTTGGGCTGGATTCGTATTTGCGGTACTTCAATTTGTTGGTCAACTGCTACATCCGCTAATCCATCGATGGATTTTATGTTCTGTTCTACTTGTTTACCCAATTCGAATAGGCGTTGCAAATCTGAACCAAAAATCTTTATGGCAATGTTGGCACGTGTACCCGATAACATGTGGTCTATACGGTGTGCTATGGGCTGCCCAAGAGTGATGTTTACACCCGGCACGATACTCAATTTGGTACGGACTTCTTCAAAAAATTCCTCTTTGGTTTTATCTTCCAAAGTAAAAGGCACATCAATTTCGGAAGCGTTTACACCTTGAGCGTGTTCGTCCAATTCTGCACGACCTTGCCGGCGAGTTACTACATTTACTTCGGGCATTTCAAGCAATAAGTTTTCAACTTGTTTCCCTGTTTTATTGCTTTCTTCCAAAGACATTTCTGGTGGCCCAACAACACTTAACACTAATGAACCTTCGTTAAATTCAGGTAAAAAACTTCTCCCCAATTGGGTTGCCACTGCTAAACTTAACAGAAAGACAATTAGAGTCACACCGATAATGGTTTTAGGGATTTTAACAGCCTTATCCAAGGTATTGGCATAGTGCTTTTGAAGCCAGCGTTCTACTTTTGTGCCATCGGCTTGTTTATTTAGAAGCTTTTCATTGTCCAATAAATACGAACATAAAATAGGTGTTACGGTTACAGCTACAATCAATGAGGTTAATACCGATGTTACAAAGGCAATACCAAGAGGTTGTAGCAATCTGCCTTCCATTCCGCTTAAAAAGAATAGTGGCACGAATGACACAATGATGATTAAGGTAGCAATGATGATGGAACTACGGATTTCTACCGAAGCATCACGAACCACCGTAATAACCGATTGTTGTTCTGATTTCGGTAAACGACTGTTTTCCCGCAACCGTTTATAAACATTCTCCACATCGATAATGGCATCATCTACCAATGCACCAATAGCAATGGCCATACCACCTAAACTCATTGTGTTTATGGTGTATCCTAACCATTTTAATATGATGATTGAAACCAATAATGAAATAGGAATGGCTAATAGTGAAATGACTGTTGTACGCCAATTCATTAAGAATATAAAAAGCACAATCACCACAAAAAACGCACCTTCTAATAGGGTCATATTAAGATTACTGATAGAAGCTTCAATAAAATCGGATTGTCTAAAAATCCGACTTTTGATTTCTACTCCTTGAGGTAAGGTTTTTTGCAAATCGGCAATGGCTTCATCCAATTGTTCGGTCAATTTTAAGGTATTGACATCAGGTTGTTTTGCAATGGTTAATATTACTGATTCCTTGCCATTTAAAGAACCATCACCAATTTTATCAGATGCTCCAATTTGAACCGTTGCTACATCTTTTATTTTGATGGTTTGTCCGTTGATTTGTTTCACAACAGCTTCTCGCAAATCTTCCAACACATAGGCTCTACCGCTTCCTTTAATGATGTATTGGTTTCCGTATTGGTTCACTACACCACCTGGTGCATTCACATTGGCTTCCTTAACGTGTTCTACCAATTCGGCAAGACTCACGTTGTAATGTTTCATCTTTTCAGGATTGGCAAACACTTGGTATTGTTTGTATTCGCCACCAATCACCACCACATTGGCAATACCGCCAATGGCTTTGATACGTGGACGAATGGTCCAATCTGAAAGTGTTCGCAATTCCATTGGCGACAAACTATCCGACGTTACACCCAAGAGCATTATTTCACCCATAATGGATGAAATGGGTGCCATTGTTGGCGCTCCAATGCCTTCAGGTAAATTTTCCCGAACCATTGGAATACGCTCGCTCACAATTTGTCGCGCGCGATAAATATCGGTTCCCCATTCAAATTCTACCCAAACAATGGAAACCCCTGCCGCCGAAGAGGAACGGATTCGTCTTACATTGGGTGAACCGTTTAAAGCGGTTTCCAGTTGATAGGTGACTAATTTTTCTACTTCTTCGGATTCCATGCCGTGGGCTTCGGTAAGAATAGTTACCGTTGGCGCTGTTAAGTCTGGGAATACATCGACATTCATCGTCTTTGCATAATACACGCCCAACACGCTTAACACCACCGCACCCAGCAGAATAAGCAATCTGTTATGAAGTGATATATTTAAAATTTTATTTAACATCTATTTTATGTTTAAAGCGACATCCAATCGTTGGGCTACATTGTCCCAATTGATGATGTCCATGATACAATCTACAAATTCTGCTCTGCGGTTACGATAGGTTAGATAATAAGCGTGTTCCCAGACATCAATGACTAGGATTGGGATACAGCCCCATTGTGTTAGTTTTTGATGGTCTGCACAACCCAGCACCGTAAGACGGTCGGTAAATGGTTGATAGGCTAAAATGCCCCAGCCACTTGATTCGACAGCTTTAGAAACTTGAGCAAGTAAAGCCTTTAGATTATCTAAACTGGTAAAACTCTTTTCAATATATTTTAAAAGTGTTCCTTTTGGGTTATTCTTCTTATTGGTCAGATTTGTCCAAAATATAGAGTGAAGAATATGACTCGAAAAATGATAGGAAAGTTTTTGCGTCCAATGGTCAACCAGTTCAAGGTTTCCGTCCAACATGGCTTTATTTATCATTTCAAGGTCTTTATTAGCCCCTTTTACCGCACCACCATGGTGAAATGTGTGATGTAAATAAAGTGTTTCTTCGTCCATGCAAGGTTCCAAGAAATTCTTGGCGTATGGTAAATCTGCTTGTATGAACTCTCCCTTGTCATTCATAAGTTTATCAATGCCTCCCTGTTCTATATTTTGTGCCCATACGCTTGATTGCGGTAGGATGGTTGCACCACCCAATATCATCGAATTTTGAATAAATTTTCTACGTTCCATAATTAATATATTTTAGTGAATAACTATTTTTATAAATAATCCCAAAACCACACAAATTCCAATGGTTTTGAGCATGTTCAGTTTTAACCTGAAGTAAGCGAACAGCGCAATGAGCGTAATAATCAAGGAACCGATATCCAAAGTATTCCAATCAGGAATCATAAAATGAACACCATACGATTGACGCTCTTCAATAGTTCCAAACAACGTATGCAATGTGAACCAAATTCCTAAATTGAGGATAACGCCTACAACGGCAGCTGTGATACCAGACAAAGCGGTACTTAAACTTTTATTATTACGCAAGTATTCTATATATGGTGCTCCCACAAAAATGAATAAGAAACAGGGAATGAATGTTACCCATGTTACCAAGATGGATGCAAGAACGCCTGCCATTACAGGGTCTAAAGCTCCTGGATTTCTATATGCTCCCATAAAGCCAACAAATTGAACTACTTGAATTAGGGGGCCTGGAGTAGTTTCGGCCATCCCCAAACCATCAAGCATTTCTCCCGGTAACAACCATGCATAGGTTTCAACCGCTTTTTGAGAGATATAGGCCAATACCGCATAGGCACCTCCAAAGGTTACAATGGCCGATTTGCTGAAAAATAAGCTCTCTTGCGTGAAAACATTGTCTTTTCCAAGTAGAATACCAATTACAGCTACAGGGACCACCCATAGCAACAACCAAAATAAGGCTGTTTTGATGGTCTTAACTCCACTTGGTTTGATAGTCTGCGCTTCAACGCCAATAACATCTTCTTGAACTTGCGAGTTTGTTTGATGACCTTTAATGACATAAAACTTATCTGCCCAAAGTTTACCGCCCAAAAATCCAATGATACCTGCACCAATAATAATGTATGGGAAAGGAATTTTAAAGAAAAAGATGGCGATAAAAGCTAAAACCGATAGGGTTATCATAACTTCATTCTTTAAGGCACGCTTACCTATTTTTAAAACCGCTCCTACAACAATGGCGAGAACGGCAGGTTTGATACCATAAAAAATGCCTTCTACCCATGTTAAATCTTTCCAAAGGGCGTAGAAAATGCTTAATACTAGAATTGCTAAAAATCCAGGAAGAACAAATAGTGCACCTGCAACGATGCCACCCTTTCTCTTATGCAAAAGCCAACCGATATATGTGGCAAGCTGTTGTGCTTCAGGTCCTGGAAGCAGCATACAATAATTGAGGGCATGAAGGAAACGATTCTCACTAATCCATTTTTTTTCCTCTACCAAAAATTTATGCATGACAGCAATTTGTCCAGCAGGGCCGCCAAAACTGTAGAGTGCAACCTTAACCCATACCTTTACCGCTTCACGATAACTTGGATATGGTATTTTTGAATCTGTTTTCATAAGGTGGTTGTTTTATTTGCATATAGACTTAATGTTCGTGTCCGTGCGCAGGTGTAGAACCTGACATTGATGCCATTTTTACTTGGTATGCTCCTGTGGTTACAACCACATCACCAACCTGTAAACCTTTAAACACCTCTACGTTTTTACCGTTTCGTTTTCCTATGGAAATTGGGCGTCTCTCAAAACTTTCACCAGACAATTGAACAATCACAGAATAGTTACCGTAATCTTCCAATAAAGCCAATTCGGGCACAAGTGTAGTTTGTTTGCCATCACCCATTGCAATTTGTACTTGGGTTAAGCTGCCATCGGGAACATTTATAATATCATTGACTTTAGCGAATACAGAAATAAGTGGACTGTCACGTTCAACATCTTTTGATATGGATAGTATTTCACCTTCTGAATCTGAAATGCTTTTCCAATTCCCTTGTTCGGTTTGATACCAAATATATTTAATATTTTGCATCGTTAGTCCATAAGTAGGAGCTATTTGTGATTTTAGTACTTTGGATTGTTCGGTCGCTACACTTATTAAAACAGTTCCTTGTTCCGCATAATCACCATTGGCAATATTTACACTTCTTATAAAGCCATTAAAAGGGGCTCGTATTTGTTTACTGTCTCCAGACACACCTGAAGCAAGCGATTGGTATTGCGATTTTGCAATAGTATAGTTACTCTCTACTTTTTCAAATTCTGATTTTGGTATGATCTTACTCTCGTAAAGCTCTTTTTTTCTATTATACTCGGATGTGGCTTGGTCGAAGTTCGCTTTGGCTTTAGCTATTTCTGCGCTTAAATTATTGCTTGCCAATCCTTGGCTACTTACATTCATAAGCAATTGACCTTGCTTAACTTCCGTTCCTTCCGTTAGGTTAGTTGTAGTAAAATTTACGGTTCCATTAGCAGTAGCGACCAATGTTTTTACAGAACCCTGTGCAGGCTGCCAGACTCCCGATGTACTAATGACATTGTAGATTTCACCTTTAATGACAGGTGCGGTTTGAAACTCTATTTTCCAAGCCTGTTCTTTTAAAAAGGAAATAGAACCATCTTCACCTTCATTGCCCAATGCTTTATTGGCTTCTTCCAAATTAGCATACACCATCACGTCTTTAATTACAATTTTATCGATGTATTGTGGTGTGGAAAGGTCGAATACCAATTGATGCAATCCTGCTTCCTTTGGTTGAATGATGGGTGAAAATATTCCTGGTGATGATGGATTTTCTACTGTGGCACGAATGCCTTTGTCACCTTTAATTAAACTTACCGTAACCGAACCTTCACTAACCGGTTGGTGTTTGTCCATTACCGTAAAATGCGCTGCAAATTTGCTTGGATTGCCTACTATCAAAGCAGGAAACTCAACAAATAGTTCTGTGTTATCCGTCCAGATAGTATGGCCCAATCGTGGAATTTCATCGCCTACGTGACTTCCGTCCGGATTGTGGGCGTGATTGTCTTCGTTATTTTGCTTACAAGCTATTGCCATAAAAGCAAGCACAATTATTAAATACTTTTTCATTTGTTTTATTTTTTAGTGGTCGTGGTGTTCAGAACCATTATCGTGTTTGTGTGTTTTCTCTTCGGATTTAATTGAATCCTTATCAACGGTAAATTCTTCTTGTTTTAAGTCTTCGTCTTCGTTCATATGACTACCATCAGCATTATGCTCATGTCCGTGGTCATCGTTTGTGTCTTCTTTTTTTGTCTCGCGACAACCTGTAATACTTATTGCAAGGGTTACGGTTAATGCCATTAGATATTTTGATACTGTTTTACTCACAATGAGTTTATTTGTTTTAAGGTGTTCGTGAATCTGTGATTTCATTGTTTTAGATTTTTAAATTGTTAAAGTTGATGTATTAATAATTGAGCTTGAAGCAGTTGTAATTCTTTTTCCATCTGCAGCATTTTGTCGGTGGCATCCTGATAAAACTGCACTTCCATATAATACTCCAAAAAGGAATATTCCCCTAAATTATAGGCTTTAAAAAGCAAATTTTCACTATTTAGGTTTTCTATGGTATTTTGGTATTCGGTGTATTTATCAAACAACAGTTGATATTGATTATATTCCTGTTGCAATTCAGCATACAATAGTTGTTTGGCTACCTGCGAACTGGATTGTTGGTACTCATAATCAGCCTGTGCTGCCTTTACTTTGTTTTTGCTATTCCATAACGGAATGGACAAACCTCCGTAAACACCAGAATAATTGTTGCCATTTATCCCTTGGTAATTATATCCTAAAGCAAGGTTGGGCAAAATTTTATTCTTTTCGAGTTTTACGTTTTGGAGTGCTGAAGCTTCATTGGCTTGCAACTCCAAAAGTTTGGGGTCTTTTGCCATTTTCTCGCTCCATAGTGTTTCAATGGTTTGCAGTTCAAAAGGAATTTCCAATTGAAGATTATCCAATTCAAGCGATTGCCCACCATTTAAGGTTTGCAACACCGTAATTTGGTTTTGGATTTCAGTTTGTAATTGTTCTACTATAAACTGTTCTTGAATCCAAGCTACTTTGGCTTTGTTGAGGTCTAAAATGCCAACTTGTTCTTTATTGAACAATTCTTGCATTTGCTCATACACCTGTTGACTTTGTTGCTTTCTATTGATTTCAATAGTCTTTTGCTTCTGAAGTATATAGAGGCTAATTAACCCTTGTTTTGCTTTTAAGAGTACTTCCTGTCGCTTTTTAGTAAATAGGGCTTGTAACTGTTCTGCTTTCAAGTTATTCCATTTGCTACGCGCTGCATACACCGTTGGAAATTCAAACGACTGCGAAATTTCAAACTCGGTATAATCGTTACTTTGGTGTTCGCCAAAGGGCAAATAATAACCCGAAAGCTGTGGATCTGGTAAATTGTTACCACCTTTATTTTGCAAGTTTTGCCCATCGATGTAAAATTGATAGGCTTTTAACTCGGTATTGTTCTGTTCTATTTGGTTAAGTATTTCAGCTACTGTTTTTGTTTGAGAATAAACTTTACCAACGAACAGGCATACGCCTATGGCGCATACTATTTTTATGTTCATAATGATTTTATTTTAGGTTTATCAAAATAGAATTACAGGGTGTTTTTTGTTTCTACTAACAAAAAACCCTGTATAACTGATTAACCTAAACTTGGCGGCCCCCGAAGTGAGCAATTGGGGAAATATGTGTTTTGAAGTTTATCTGGTGGATGATACCATCTTTCATTTGAGGTATCAACATTTATAAGTGCAAGATTTACGGTTTCAGGAAGTAGTGTTCTTACCGACTCTTTTTCTACGGTAATTTTCTTTACTGTTGATTCCTTAGATACCAACACATCTGTTGTTGTATGGGTATGCACGGGCATTTCTACAAACCAATCGAAAAAGCCTTTTTTAGAAGTATCTTTTTCGGGGGTTTCGTGATGATGTTCGTGATTGTGCGAATGTGCTACTTCATTATGCTGATGCTCTCCTTGATGCTGATGATGCCAATGTGGCACAACTTGGTGCATCAGTAACATACTGAAAATGCTCAAGAAAAATAGTGCCTTTATATTTTGGTGTTTTTGCATCAAAGACAAAAGTAAAGATTTTAATTTATTTTTTTAACACTTGTGCCGTTTATCATGCAAAAAAGCGTTGGCAGGAAACAGCTCTTTTAGTTTTTACTCAAGTCACTTTATTTTTTATTGATGTTCGTGAATCGCTTCGCTTATTTCAGTGTTGGATTTCGCGTTGGCAAAAACCAAATGTGCTGTTTGCGCGGCTAGATTCAGTATGAAACACAACTCTAAGATATACTCAGTTTCAATTGACTATATCGACTACTAAACGAAGTTATTTTTTTCTGATAAAGTCAAATACAGAATAGCGAAACCCAAAAAAAATTATCTCAATAAAAACTGCTTCAAATCCTCATAATTCGAAATAACTACCGATGCTTTTTCTTTCCCCATAACCGACTGAATTTGTTCTGGTAAAGGTTGTTCTTCTTTAATAACAGCTTCAACAACCTCTAAAAACTTAGTTGGATGTGCGGTTTCTAAAAAAACACAATGCGCATCAGGGTTTTCTTTTAAATAAGCTTTACAGCCTAAATAGCCAACGGCTCCGTGTGGATCGGCTACGTAGTTGTAATTATCAAATATTTCTAACATGGCAACCTTCGTTTCTTCATCTGAAAAACTAAAAGACGAAAGATTTTCTTTTAAACTACTAAAATTATTTTTGTAAATTTCTTGAATACGAATAAAGTTACTTGGCGCTCCAACATCCATCGCATTACTTATGGTTTGTATTGATGGTTTTGGTTCGTATAACTGCGATATTAAATAACGTGTTACTACATTATTCGCATTGTTTGACGCTACAAAATGGCTAATTGGTAAGCCTAATTTTTGTGCCATCATGCCAGCGCATATGTTTCCAAAATTACCACTTGGCACCGAAAATACGATGTCTTTGTGCTCTTTATGCAATTGTTTGTAAGCAAATATAAAATAAAACAGCTGTGGCAACCAACGCGCTACGTTTATAGAGTTTGCAGAGGTTAATTGCATGTTATTGGTAATACTTTCATCTAAAAAAGCAGTTTTCACCATATCTTGACAATCATCAAAAGTACCATTAACTTCCAGGGCTCTTATGTTTTGTCCAAGTGTAGTTAATTGCATTTCTTGAATATCACTTACTTTTCCGCTAGGGTAAAGGATTACAACATTTACGCCTTTAACACCTAAAAATCCATTAGCTACAGCGCCTCCTGTATCGCCAGATGTTGCCACTAAAACAGTAACCTCTCTGTTGTTATTTTGATTAAAATAACCTAAACAACGTGCCATAAAACGTGCGCCTACATCTTTAAATGCCATAGTTGGCCCATGAAACAACTCTAATGTAGAAATGTTATTGTTAAGTTTTACAACTGGAAAATCGAACGATAAAGTTTCTTCAACAATGGTTTTTAAAATGTCTTCAGGTATTTCTGGAGATACAAATTGTTTAATGGCTTCAAAAGCAATTTCTGAATATGATAAGTTATCAATATTATCAAAAAAAGCTTTTGGGAGAGGCGTTATAGTGTCAGGGAAATACAGCCCTTTATCTGGTGCAATACCTTTTATAACGGCATTTTTAAAAGTTGAATTTGGTGCTTTATGGTTTAGTGAGTAGTAATTCATTTTTGTTAAAATTGTCCGAAGACCAATGACGGAAGACGGAAGTTTTATATTTTCGTTTTGTTAATCAAAATTAGTTCTGTTATTTAATGTTTTTTTATGCAATCATGTTCATTAAATGAAATGCTTCATCATATAATTCTGTGAATTTTGTTTCAGTAATATACTTTCTTCTTTTTGCTTTAAATACTTCCTCATGGGTCTTCAATCTTAAAGAACCTTAACACCTTCGGTGTTAATTTTAGAGATATGAATATCGAAAGCGATTCCTGTTTTTGAATAAACAGACTTCATGCTACTTGCCACTTTTGTAGCAGATTCAATACCTTTACTTAAAGTAAATATTGAAGGCCCTGAACCTGAAATGCCTCCACCTAAAGCACCTACTTTTAACGCTTCGGTTTTCACTTCGTTATAATATGGAATTAACTTGCTTCTATAAGGTTCTACAATTACATCGTGCAACGATTTTTGAATCAAACTATAATCGCTTGTGTGTAATGCATGAATTAAACTTCCAAAATTAGCCCACTGCGTTATCGCATTGGTTAACGATACTTCTTTAGGAAGAATAGCTCTAGCTTCTGATGTTTTAACTTCAATTTGTGGATGAATGATGGTGGCATACAAATCGTCTGGTGAAGGAATTTCTAATATTTCTAAAGGCATCATGCTTTTAACTAAGGTAAAACCACCAAATAGGGCAGGAGCTAAATTATCGGCATGTTCACATTTACTGGCTAAAGCTTCTCCTTTTACAGCAAATGCTGTTAATTGAGTTTTGGTATATGGTCTTCCTAAAAGTTCGTTCATACCAAAAACACTGCCAACGGCACTGGCAGCACTACTTCCAATACCACTACCAGGTTTTATTTTTTTATTTATTTCAATTTCAAATCCGCAATCAGGTTTTAAAGCATTGTACATAGCTAATGCAGAAACACCGGCGACGTTTAATTCGGCTTCATAAGGTAAATCAAAATCCCCTTCGATTTTAGTGATGTAAATACCTCTTTTATCTGTTTTTCTGATCACCATTTCGTCGCCAACACTGTCTAAGCAAAACCCTAGTACATCAAAACCACAAGCTACATTGGCTACGGTTGCAGGCGAAAATATTTTTATTTCGTTATTCATTAATTTTTTTATATTCGTCATTACGAGAAACGCAGCAATTTAATTCTAATTAAGCAGTTTACTTCGTCATACCTCCTCGCAATGACGTTAAATTTTTAATCGATTTAATCATTACCAATTCTAATAATATCTGCAAACAAACCAGAAGCAGTTACATCGGCACCCGCACCAGCGCCTTTAATAATCATAGGTTGTTCGGGGTAGCGTTGTGTATAAAACATCACGATATTATCTTTTCCTTTTAGGTTGTAAAATGGGTGATCGTTTGGTATTTCTTGCAAACTAACACTTGCTTTACCGTCGTTAAATTGTGCCACATACTTTAATTGGCAATCTTTCGCTTTCGCGGAAGCGTACAACCCTTGATAATGTGCTTCATCTTTAATTAGGGTTTGGTAAAAATCGTCTACTGAATCACTTTTCATACCAGAATCTGATAAGAATGGCGTGTTTTCAATATTTTCTAAATTCATTTCAACACCACTTTCTCTGGCAAGAATTAATATTTTTCTAGCAACATCAACACCGCTTAAATCGATTCTTGGGTCTGGTTCTGTGTAACCTTCTGCTGCAGCTTGTTTCACGACATCGTAAAACTTAGTAGTATCATTAAAATTATTAAAAACAAAGTTTAAACTTCCTGATAATACGGCGTGAATAGACGTGATTTTATCACCCGAAGCTATTAAGTTGCTTAGCGTATCTATAATAGGCAAACCTGCACCCACATTGGTTTCGAATAAATAAGGCGCATTGTATTTTAATGATAAACGCTTCAATAACTTGTAGTTTTCGTAATCACTAGAACATGCAATTTTGTTGCACGCCACCACACCAATACTTTGGCGTAAATATTTTTCGTATAAACCTGCAACATCTTTATTTGCAGTTACATCTACGAAAATACTGTTACGAAGGTTTAGGGTTTTTGTATTCTCGAAAAAGCCATCTAAAGTTGCTTGCTCACCGTTTTCTAATTGTTCTTTCCAATTGGATAAATCAATACCTTCTTCACTAAAAATCATTTTTCTGGAATTAGATAATCCCGCAATGCGTAAGTTGATTTTTAAGTTTTCTTTTAGGTATTTACGCTGTTGCTTTATTTGCTCGACTAATTTTTCACCTACATTACCAACACCTGTAATAAAAATATTGAGTTGTTTGGTTTTGGTTTCGAAAAATTGCTCGTGTAAAGTATTCAAAGCTTTTTTAACATCACTTTGTAAAATAACAGCAGAAATATTTTTCTCTGAAGCGCCTTGTGCAATAGCTCTAATATTAATATTGTTTTTACCCAAAGAACTAAACATTTTACCACTAATACCTTGGTGGTTTTTCATGTTATCGCCCACTAAAGCTATAATTGATAAATCTTTTTCAACAATAATCGGATCAATTTTATGTAAAGCGATTTCGTTCTCAAAAGTGGCATCAATAGCTGTTTGAGCTAATTCTGCATCATTTTCATCTATACCTAAACAAATGGAATGCTCTGAAGAGGCTTGAGTAATCAAAATGACGTTTATTTTTTCTTGAGAAAGCGTTTCAAACAAGCGTTTTGAAAATCCTGGAATGCCAATCATACCACTTCCTTGAAGTGTTATTAAGGCAATGTTACCAATGTTGCTAATCCCTTTTACAGGAGAAGAAGACCTAGTTTCCTCATTAGAAATAACGGTTCCAGCAGCTTCTGGTTCTAAAGTGTTTTTAATATGAATAGGAATGTTCAAGTCCAAAACTGGTTGTACTGTTGGTGGATACAATACTTTAGCGCCAAAATGCGACAATTCCATAGCTTCTTGATACGATATTTTTTCGATAGGGTAGGCTTGTTTTACCAATTTCGGGTTGGTAGTAAACATACCGCTAACATCTGTCCAAATCTCTAACTGCTCAACTTTTAAAGCTGCTGCAACGATAGCCGCAGTAAAATCGGAACCACCACGTCCTAATGTGGTTTGTTCCCCTATTTTAGATTTTGCGATAAACCCAGGCAGTATCGTGATTTGTTGTAATGCCGTATTAAAATATGTCTGCAAGTTTTTGTTGGTAACAGTGTAATCTACTTCGGCTTTAGTGAAGTTGGAATTTGTAACTATTAATTCTTGAGAATTTTTGCAATCGGAAGATAACCCACGATTTTTCATGGTTTCAGCAATGATGTAAGACGACAATAGTTCTCCAAAACTCACCAATTTGTCAGATGTTTTTGGAGATAATTCATTTATTAAAAAGATACCATCTAACAGGCTTTTTAGTGCGTTTAGTTTTTCATCAATAAAAGCTATTATAGAGGAACTTTTATCAAAATTAAGTTCATTAATAATATTAAAATGAATGTCTTTTATTAAATTAAAAGTATCAATATAGGTTGTATCTTTATTTTGGGCTTGTTTGCCAGCTAAAAGCAATTTGTCTGTAATACCGCCAACTGCCGAAACTACACATACCACTCTATCTTTTTTAGCATAATTTTCTAAAATGCTAATAACGTTATTTATGTTTTTTGATGAACCTACAGAAGTTCCTCCAAATTTTAAAACTTTCATGTTTTTTTATTTATTGTTTTTATCGGTCACATATAACTCCATATAATTTTTTTAGGGGGGGCAAGACCTTATTACGGAAGCTTCATGAGTTTTAATGAATTGATGATTTATATAAAATATTAAAGATGCTGTGATTATAAAAATCACAAAGATAGGACGAAGAATATATAATTAGCAACCCCAAAGGGTTGTAATAATTGTAGTTGTTCCAAAAGTAAAAGCGTTCCTTTTTATTGAAAAAGGAAGCGTAATGCTAGTATTTTGGTTGGAATGATTCATTATATCTATAATAGAACCCAAAAATATCACATTTAACCTTATAAAAAAACTAAAATATCTTTTTTACGGTATTCTTATATTCAAACAGTTTTCATTTAAGAAAAATAACTATTTAAAAATAGAATTGAAAAATCTATAATAATAGTAAGTTGAAATTTTAAGATTATGTACCATTTGCTATTTACCGTAATTAACATGGTGCTAAAATTTTAGTTGTCTTCAAGCAATATTTATTAAATAATGTCGTTTAAATACATATTTATTCGTTTAAATGTATTTTTTATAGAATTTTTCATATATTTGCAATGTTAATTAATCTAAAATCCTTCAAAATGAAGCCCCAAACACTTTCAAAAGGAATTTCTACAATTTTATGTTTGTTTTTTGCAGTACTTACGCAAGCACAAATAACCTCAAAACCACCCCAAGAAAAATCTAATATTTCAAATGTTGAAACGCCAAATGTTATTGGTAGTGCAGGTTTAAATAATACAACCAACGAGATAGATATGACTGCAGAGATTTTAGATGATAAAGGAGCTGTTGTTACAGAAAAAGGTTTTGTTTATAGTACTTCTGAAAACCTTCCAACTGTTTTAGACAAGAAGATTGTTGTTGAAGGTAATGAAGAAATTTTTAGTAGTAAATTATCAGACATATTAATAAATACCATTTATTATGTAAGACCTTATGTTATAACGCTAAGAGGCGCATCTTATGGTAGTTTAAATAGAATTGATACCAGCACTCAATCTAATATTAATGTTAACTTAAAAGTGAGACTTAAAACCTATCCCAATCCATCAACAAATTATATTAGTCTTTCGGGTTTAATGGAAACTAAAAACTATATTATTTACAATATGACCGGAAAAGAATTGGTGAGAGGTAGCATATCTTACAACAACAAAATAGATGTTAGATTTTTAGATAATGGATTATACCTTTTAAAATTGGACGACTTTGAAATAATTAAGTTCATAAAGGAATAAATAGTTGTCATTTTAAATAATTAAATCCTTAGCTAAAAATCGGTTAAGGATTTTTCATTTTATAAAAGGACGGTTTGATTTAAAATATAAAAATGCGTAATATTAGTGCTACTTAGAAACACATTGAATACATGAAAATATTTTCAAAAGATCAAATTTACGAAGGTGATAAATTAACTGTTGCCCGAAAAAATATATCATCAACCGATTTAATGGAACATGCAGGTTCACAAATTTTTAAATGGATGCATGTGCGTTTGCAAGGTGCCCAGGTACCAATTCACATATTTTGTGGTATTGGTAATAACGGTGGCGATGGCTTAGTTTTGGCAAGACACTTAATATTAGATGGCTATAATGTTAAAACATATATTGTTAATTGTAGCGACAAACGTTCGAAAGATTTCTTGATTAACTATGATAGAATTAAAAATGTTACAAAGCATTGGCCAACCCTTTTAAGTTGTAAAGAGGATTTTCCTGAAATTAACGCTGAAGATATTATTGTTGATGCCATTTTTGGAATTGGATTAAACAGACCTGTTGATGAATGGGTTAAGGATTTATTTGTTCATTTTAAGAAAACAAAAGCATTTACTTTATCTATTGACATACCTTCAGGTTTAAGCACAGACAACGTGCCTAAAGATGAAAATGCCGTTGTTTGGGCTGGTTACACCTTAAGTTTTGTAACCCCAAAATTAGTGTTCTTTTTGCCTGACACCGGAAAATATACAGCACAGTGGGAAGTTTTGGATATTGGACTAGATGTCAATTTTTTATCTGAAACCGCTACAGCAGTAGAATTAATAGGGAAACACGAAGTACTTCCGTTATATAAGCCTAGAGAAAGATTTTCTCATAAAGGGCAATTTGGGCATGGCTTAATTATAGGAGGAAGTTATGGCAAAATTGGCTCAGTTATTTTAGCTAGTAGAGCTGCGTTATTCTCTGGAGCAGGTTTGGTTTCTGCTTATGTTCCAAAATGTGGGTATATGCCCTTACAGGTATCATTTCCTGAAGCGATGGTAATAACAGATATAGATGAAGAAATAATTACAAATATTAACTTTGATATAACACCCACTTCAATTGGCTTTGGAATAGGAGCAGGAACAAAGGACCAAACCATTGAAGCCTTTGAGAATTTTTTAAAGAAAAACAAAATACCACTTGTTATTGATGCCGATGGGATTAACATATTAGCACAAAAGAAGAGTTTATTAAAATTATTACCGGAACAAACCATATTAACTCCCCATCCTAAAGAATTAGAGCGATTAATTGGAACGTGGAAAGATGATTTTGATAAATTGGATAAGGTAAAATCGTTGTCAAAAAAACACAATATTATTGTTGTTATAAAAGGGGCTAATACCATAACTGTGTTTCAAGAGAAGTTGTATATAAACACTACTGGCAACCCTGGTTTGGCAACAGCGGGAAGCGGCGATGTCCTTACTGGAATTATTACAGGTTTAGTAGCCCAAGGATACAATCCATTAAACGCAAGTGTTTTTGGAGTGTATTTGCATGGAAAATCGGCAGATATTGGGGTAGAAGATTATGGTTATCAAAGTTTAATTGCTAGCCATGTCATAGATTATTTAGGTGAAGCTTATAAAGATTTATTTAAGCAGCCAGAACAACCTGAAGTTCAAGAGGAGGTTGATAGTAAAGAATAGTATTTTTATTTAATAGCCACCAATACACAAATATGACATTTGTGTATTGGTGGCTTTTTAATTTAACTACTTCTTTAAATATTTAATGAAGAAAATAATTCTGTTAAACTTGCATCAGATGGTCTGGGGGCATCGGGCGTTACTATATTACCATTCGGATCTATTAAAATAAATCTGGGAATCCCTTTAATTTTATAATCCAACACAAATTGAGACTGCCACCCATTTGGTGCCAATAACTGTACACCACTTAATTCTTTATCTGCTATCATCGCTTTCCAATCTTCACGGGCTTTATCCCAAGAACCACCGTGGCTTCTGTCATCATCAATAGATAAGCTAACAAATTGGATATTTTTACCATGGTACTTTTTGTCTAATTCTTTTAAAGCAGGGATTTCCGCTTTACAAGGCCCACACCAAGTTGCCCAAACATCTACATAAACATATTTTCCTTTTAAATCGGATAAAGAGGTTTTACCACCCTTATAATTTTCATAGTTTTCAAATATAGGCGAAGGTATTCCTTTTGCTAATTCTGTTTTTAAAGCCACTGATTCTGCTAAATATCCTTTGTAGTAATTCAGCATAGGGTCTATGTTTTTTGACAAACTATTGATTATAAACGTATCTATATCTTTATTAGCGTTGTAAAACTCGGTAAATTTGATTTTTATTTCACCAAATTTTGATTCTAACCCATCCATATCTAAATTACTCAATACATCTAAATCTAAAAGTTGTTCTTGCATTAAGTTGTTTTTTGCCAAAAAATTACTGTGTTCAGCACCAATTCCTGTGTATTTTATGGTTTCATCAAACTGTTTGGTATCTAAAGTGACATTAATATCGAAACCATTTTTTAGGAATATGTTTGAAGATTCGTTGCCATCATAAAAGTTATAGACACCCGTTTCTACTTTTAATGTATCGCTAAAAGTGCCATCGGTATTGACTTTAATAGTTTTTGAAAATGTTCTTGATCTTACTACAACAGAATCACTGCTTTTATCAATAATTTTGCCCGATAGTGTAACGTAATCTTTATGTTCTTGCTTACACGCTATTATGGCAATGGCAGCAGTTAATAAAAGTAATTTTTTCATGTATTTCATTTAGTTTTCAATTCCAAAAGTAAATATTTAATAATTTTCAAGAAGAAATTTTGTTAAACATTAACATTTAGCTACTTAAAATGATAGTATTAAATTTACTAATTATACTTTAGCAGTAAGCGTCCTATAATCAACTATTTCAGGAATGATATTTAATGAAAACAACTCATGTTGCGCATCTATAATAGTCTGTTTGTCAATAAGCTTTTGAGACCATTCTGTAACACTCAACCATTCTTGTACATCATCAATCTTTTGATTATATCTATCTGCAATGGTCTTATCAATACTTGGTATATTTTTAAACTCTGAAGTGGTTTTATTTATAATTCTTAAAATGGTTTTTAGGTCTTCTTTATTCGATTCAATAAAATCCTTTCCAACAGCAATTACAAAACAAGGCCAAGGAGAAGGGCAGTTGCCAATATGCCTAAAAGTACCATTGTCTACAAGAGGCTTTGTGGTAAATTTTTCCCATAAAAAATAATCAGCATTGCCATTTTGTAAATTTTCAATAGCGCCATCTAAACCACCAACAATTTTAAAATCCAAATCGTTTTTTAAATCCCAATCATTGTTCTTTGCATTTATATAAGCCATTAAATGCGACCCAGAACTATATCTACTAATAGCAGCTGTTTTTCCTCTTAAATCTTCAACGGTTTTGTATGCGGAGTCATTAGCAACATGAATACCCCAAATTAAAGGTGTTTGTATAAAAGTCTGAACAATTTTACTTGGGTTGCCATCAATAATATCTTTTATAATACCCTCTGTAAGAATGACGGCTATATCAATTTCCTTTTTTCTAAGAGCTTTACACATGTCTCCAGTGCCTCCTGGAAAATCATGCCAACACAAATTGATGCCTTCCGCTTTGTATTCACCTTTTTTCAAAGTTAAGTACCAAGCCAAATTAAAATGTTCTGGAACGCCACCAATGTTTACATGCTTCATGAAATGAATGGTTTATTCAAAAATTTTATTTAAAGTGTAAGTTATAAGATTTTCAATAGTTTTTAAAGGATTTTTACTAAAAGTTCCATTGGCTCTATTAGCCACTATGGCATTCAACGATAGTGCATGGTGTCCTAAAAGTTTTGAAAGTCCGTAAATGGCAGATGTTTCCATCTCTAGGTTTGTAATGCGAATACCTTTAAAATTAAAGCTGTCCATTTTGTTATTTAAATTAGCATCTTGAAGTGGCAGGCGCAATACTCGTCCTTGTGGGCCATAAAACCCACCAGCTGTTGCTGTCAAACCTTTAAAAATTTTATCACTTTCCAGTTTACTTTCTAACAACTTGCAATTACCAATAATAATGGGTCGTGATTTGTTAGAATGCCAATTACAATGCTTTATAAATGCATCTTCAATATCTGGATTACTAATGCTGCTTATTTGATATGCATGTAGCATGCCATTTAGATCTAAACAATGAGTGCTTAACAGAAAGGAATCAACAGGAATATCTTTTTGTAAAGATCCCGATGTACCAATTCTAATAATATTAAGGCTTGTAAACTCTTTTTTTGGTGTTTTTGTATTAAAGTCTATATTGAAAAGGGCATCCAATTCATTTAAAACAATATCAATATTATCGGGACCGATGCCTGTTGAGATAACTGAAATACGATTACCCTTAAAAGTGCCCGTATGTGTTTTAAACTCGCGCTTTTGAGTTTTGAATTCAATGCTATCAAAGTGTTTTGAAACTTGCTCAACTCTGTCTTGATCGCCTACAAAAACGATGGTTTTGGCAACATGTTCTGGTTTTAAATTTAAATGGTAAACACTGCCATCTGGGTTTAGTATAAGTTCCGAATTTTTAATTGGCATTATAAGCGGTTTTTATTAATTTGTTTTCTTTTTTATTGAATTGAAAATCAAATCTACTAACACCCCCATATATCATTTTGTTATTAATTTCTATAGCAAAATTATGTTGCCCAAGTAACGCTTCATGTCCCTTTCTGTTTAATTTTATAAGGTTTTTTTCTTCTGTAAAAAAGATGCTAAGTTTTTCTATAATCCTAGAAACTTGCAAATCGCCATAGCCGTAATAACCTTGATAGTTAAGCGCATAGCCAAGTAAGTGATGTTTAGATCTTATGGTTTTATCTTTAACTATTTCTAAGATATTGCGTTCCATAATATTTAGTCCGTCTTTAGTTTCGGGAAACCGTTCTAAATGTGCTTTTAAGCAATTACTTAAATATTTAAAAGATGATTTTTTAACAATAAATGGTTTTAGTAAATTATGGTCTTTACCACAATAAATACTCCACGTAGTAATAGCTATATCAATATCTTCTGGCGTAAGTTTAACTTTATCTCTATAATGTTTTAACAACTGACCCGCATTAAGTTCGGTTAAGCCTTTCAAATTTTTATTTCTATCAACTTTACCGCTGCAAATCAAATAGAGGGGGAGATTGATTTTTTGTTTTTGGATTAGGCTTATTATAGCTATCATGTTGATATGGCAAAACAAATCGTATTCAAACCAAAGAATTATTTCTGAATATTTTTCTGGAGTATTTAACTTATCTAGCTCCGATTTAATTTCAGGTATTACTAAATCAATGTCATAAAAATCACTAAAAAAGCTTTTTCTGAGTTTGGAAAATTCATCTGAATATACTTGTTCTACCGTCGGTCCTTCACAAAGCATTTCTTGCCAAGTAAGTATGGTTCCCTCAATAGTTAGGTCATTGAGGCGGTTGGTTAAAACAGAACCATTGGTGATATGAAGCGGGTGCTTGTCCATAAATTAACCGCCTACGCGTTTTACATTAAACCCTTTGTTTTTTAGTATCTTCATAATTTTATCACGATAATCGCCTTGAATAATAATTTTATCGTCTTTAAAACTCCCACCAACACTTAGCTGGGTTTTAATTTCTTTAGCTAAAATTTTAAAATCTTCGGTAGCCCCTGTGTAGCCTTCTAAAATAGTTATGGGTTTGCCTTTACGCTTTTCGTATTTACAAATAATAGGGTCGTCTTGCATCCATATTTTTGATACATTGTCAGAATCATCTATAGATTCTTCCTGTTTATGATCTGGGAACAGGTTTTTTAATTGGTCTTGTAAATCCATGTTATTGATTTATTTGTCTGTTCGAGCGCAGTCGAGAACTATAAAAACATCTCGACTGCGCTCGATGGGACAACGTCATTATTTTTTAATTAAACCAAGTTCTATTAAGCGTTCAGTTAAAAATTCGCCAGCTGTAATATCGTCAAAAGCTTTCGGATTGGTTTTATCTACACAACCTTCTAAAACATCTAGTTTCATATCGCTTATAGGGTGCATAAAAAATGGAATGGAATAGCGTGAAGTTCCCCAAAGTTCACGAGGCGGATTGATAACACGATGGATGGTAGATTTTAATTTATTGTTTGTGTGCCTAGATAGCATATCACCAACGTTAATCATTAGTTCATCTGGTTCTGCAATGGCATCAATCCATTCGCCTTTATGGTTTTGCACTTGTAGTCCACGACCTTGTGCCCCCATTAACAAAGTAATTAAATTAATGTCTCCGTGTGCAGCTGCACGAACAGCTTCTTTAGGTTCTTCAGTAATTGGTGGGTAATGTATTGGTCTTAAAATGGAGTTTCCGTTGTGTATATAATTATCAAAATAAGTCTCTTCCAATCCTAAGTGTAACGCCAAGGCACGCAAAACAAACTTTGCCGTTTTTTCAAGCATTTGATAAGCTTCTTTTCCAACTTTATTAAATTCTGGTAATTCTTCAACGATTACATTTTTAGGGTATTCCGCTTCTAGCTTTGGATTGTCTTCAACATACTGTCCAAAGTGCCAAAACTCTTTTAAATCGCCTTCTTTTTTGCCTTTGGCACTTTCTTTTCCAAATGAAACATATCCACGTTGACCGCCAATACCTGGAATTTCATACTTCTGCTTCGTTTCAACTGGTAAATTGAAAAAACGCTTTACTTCATTATATAATTTATTAACCAAATCATCATCTAAAAAATGACCTTTCAATGCTACAAAACCAATGTCTTCATAAGCTTTTCCAATAGCATCTACAAATTTTTGCTTTCTAACAGCATCTCCCGATGTAAAATCATTTAAATCTACACTTGGTATTATATTCATGAGAAATCTTTTTAATTTGTTCTATAACAAATGTACAAAAACATTGTAAAGATTTACGCAATACAATCCAGTTTACTTTACAATTGAATTCCTTATTTTATGGTATATTTGATTTTAATCAAATGCCCAATTTATGAGTGATGCATCAGCTTCAAATAATATAATATTCAATACAAATCATCTTGATACAAATACATTATTAGATTTATACAAAGCTATTTTAAAACCAAGGTTGATAGAGGAGAAGATGCTTGTTTTATTGCGCCAAGGTAAAATAAGTAAATGGTTTTCTGGTATTGGGCAAGAAGCTATTGCTGTTGGGGTTACAATGGCGTTGTTTAATGAAGAATACATACTCCCAATGCACAGAAATTTAGGAGTTTTCACATCACGAAATATTCCTTTGTACAGGTTGTTTGCCCAATGGCAGGGTAAAGCTTCGGGGTTTACAAAGGGAAGGGATAGGTCGTTTCATTTTGGTGCTCAGGAATTTAAAATTGTGGGCATGATTTCTCATTTAGGACCACAATTAGGTGTTGCCGATGGCATTGCATTGGCTTCAAAGCTAAAAAACACCTACCAAGTTACTGCGGTTTTTACAGGCGAAGGCGGCACGAGTGAAGGCGATTTTCATGAAGCTTTAAACATAGCGTCGGTATGGGAATTGCCCGTTTTGTTTTGCGTGGAGAACAATGGTTACGGGCTCTCAACACCCACAAATGAGCAGTATAATTGCCAGCACATAGCCGACAAAGGCATTGGTTACGGTATGGAATCACATATTATTGATGGAAATAATATTGTTGAAGTTTATACAAAAGTTAGGGATATTGCCATGAGTGTTCGCAATAATCACAGACCTGTTTTATTAGAATTTAAAACTTTTAGAATGCGTGGGCATGAGGAAGCAAGTGGTACTAAATACGTGCCTCAGGAATTAATGGATACTTGGGCGCAAAAAGATCCCGTATTAACTTTTGAAATGTTTTTAAAAGCGCAAGGTATTCTAACAGAAAACGAAGATGCATTAATAAAAGATACTTTTTTAAATGAAATTAACGAAGATCTAAACATCGCTTTCGCAGAAGAACCTATCATTCCAAATGAAACTATCGAGTTGAATGATGTTTATAAAAGTTTTGAATATCAAGAAATTGAAAATAATTCAGAATTAAAAGAAATACGATTTATTGATGCCATTTCTGAAAGTTTAAAACAAAGTATGGAGCGTTACCAAGACTTAATACTTATGGGTCAAGATATAGCTGAATACGGTGGTGCTTTTAAAATAACCGAAGGTTTTGTAGAGCAGTTTGGCAAAGAACGGGTTCGAAACACACCTATTTGCGAATCGGCAATTATTGAGACAGGTATGGGCTTATCTATTGCAGGCATGAAAAGCGTGGTTGAACTACAATTTGCAGATTTTGTTTCTTCTGGTTTCAATCCCATAGTAAATTATTTAGCAAAATCGCATTACCGTTGGGGGCAAAATGCCCATATGGTTTTAAGAATGCCTTGTGGAGGTGGTGTCGCGGCAGGACCGTTTCATTCTCAAACCAATGAAGCTTGGTTTACTAAAGTGCCGGGGTTAAAAGTAGTGTACCCTGCATTTCCCTATGACGCAAAAGGCCTATTGAACACTGCTATTAACGACCCAAACCCTGTGTTGTTTTTTGAACACAAGGGCTTGTATAGAAGCATTCGTCAAGAAGTGCCAACCGATTATTATACACTGCCTTTTGGAAAAGCATCACTCATTAAAGAAGGCAGTGCAGTTACCATTATAAGCTATGGAGCAGCGGTACATTGGGTTTTGGAAACGTTGGATAATAATACAGATATTCAAGCTGATGTTATCGATTTACGTACGCTTCAACCTTTGGATACTGAAACTATTTACACTTCAGTTAAAAAAACAGGAAAAGCCATTATTCTACATGAAGACACGTTGTTTGGTGGTATTGCAAGTGATATTTCAGCTTTAATAATGGAGCATTGTTTTGAATTTTTAGATGCTCCTGTAAAACGTGTAGGTAGTTTAGAAACTCCTATTCCTTTTGCTTCACAATTAGAAGCACAATATCTTCCTAAAAACAGATTTGAAACAGCTTTAAATGATTTAGTTAAATATTGACTAAATGACTGGTGTTAAGGCGTTTGTAATGAAAAAATGTCAGTTTTACTGAAAATTTTTCAGTTTTTACCAATTGGTATTTTATTTGTTTATAGTCTATAAAATTAATTGTATAACTTTAAAATATTTAATTATGAGTACTTTAATCCCAACAGTTAAAAATGGCAATAAAAAGCCAGCAGAATCTAATTTTAATTTATTACCAAGTTTACCATCTTGGTTTGATGATGTTCTAGGTAAAGGACTAGGAACAGAATTTATGTCAAACTTTAATACAGGCATCACTTTGCCAGCGGTTAATGTTATTAATTCTGATAATGAATTTGTAATAGATATGGCGGTTCCTGGATTGAAAAAATCCGATTTCGAAATTAATATCGATAATAATGTATTATCAATAGGTGTAGAAACAAAAACAGAAAACAACGAAAAAAAAGATAACTACACACGTAGAGAATTTGGATACTCTTCATTTAAAAGAACATTTACCATTCCTGATTCTGTAAATTCAGATAAAATTTCGGCAGATTATTCAGATGGTATTTTAAAAATCCATCTACCAAAAAGAGATGAAGCCAAAAGAAAGCCTGTAAAGCAAATCAAAATTTCTTAGCATAAGGGGGCAAAAAAGCTCCCTTTTTTATTGCAATATATTCGTAGAGTAATTTTGTATATTTAGAAATTAAAAATGTGATATGTATAAAAAGGCTCTTATAATACTGGTTTTAGTTTTTGCCTTTAGTTGTAAAAAAAAAGAAGTTCCTTTTGAAGCTAATTATGATTGGTACGATTTAAAAGTCACAGCTTCGGCATACAATTCGGTTGTTTCGCAAACCGATTCCAATCCACATATTACTGCGTTTGGAGATAGCTTAAAACCTGGATTGAACTACATTGCAGTATCCAAAGATTTGTACAGAAAAGGCTTAAAACATAATACGCCCGTAAAAATAAAAGGATTCGACAGTATCTTTTTTGTTAAAGACCGTATGCATCCACGATGGAAAAATAAAATAGATATTTATATGGGAATAGATGTTAAAGCTGCAAAAAAATGGGGTAGAAAAAAGGTCTCAATTTCCTATGGCATATTGAAACCTGTAGATAGTATTAAAAAGTAACCTTATTTAATTTCAGTTTCAATAAGCGTAAAAGGATACGCTTCTCTTACTTTTTTCAATTCTTCATTTGTTAGTTTGCCCGAAGGCTTTTTTAGCACGTGTGCAGAATAAGTGTTTCTTAGTTCATAATAAGCTTTTATTAATTCATTTTGTACAGCAACAAATTGTTTGTATGAAGTTTGTTGTCCGTTTTGCAAAGAAACAACTGCTACTTTCGGATTGTTTGATGCATCCAAAGATTTCTTGCCCGAGCAATATGAACAACTGCCATCACCATTATTATCAATAAAACTCTTGGTAATATCTTTTAAGCTTCAATAGAAACAATGTCTTTTCCAACCATTATTTCATCGTCGTTATTAATAACGATACGCAAAATATTTCGTTCGTTAACAGGACTTGTGCAATCTATTCCTGGAGGACATGCTTCAGGTAAAACTCTGTTAATTCCTTCGTCTGAAGAAATGGTTGCCGTTACCAAAAAGAAAATAAGTAACAAAAACGCAATGTCTGCCATAGACCCTGTATTTACTTCGGGCATTAATTTTGAATGTCTCATGATTTATAGTTTAAATGTTAATAAAAACCTAAATCACAAAAACAATACCATAAGCATAAGGGTATCAGAGGATTATAAATTGTATCTGAAAATAAGTAATGAACAATAGTGAATAGTGAATAGTGAATAAAATTTAGCTTTCGGAACGGTTTTTGTTAAATGATTCTAAAATAAAGGCGCTTACCAAGGTGATTTTAAGATAAAAAAATATCTTTGACAAATAATAAAGCCTTTAATTAGTATAAACCCAAAACTATTTTATAAAACTGATGAAGTTATTTTTATCATTTTTTATTTTCTTAACAGCAACGTTTTTTGCTAACGCTCAGATAGATAATCAAAAAAAATCTACAGCTATACCTGCGGTTGAAAGTAAAAAAGAAGTTGATAACACGCCCAAAATAATTCCTTCACAACCCGATAACACCAACAATAGAACTTTTGGAAGTTTAAACGTACCCAATCTGTCTACGGGTGTTGAAACCCCTAAAAAAGAGTTTTCATTATTTGGTGAAAAATTTGGAAATCCAGGAGAGCTATATGAAAAGAGACTTAACAAAAAAGAAGAAGAGTTAAAACCAGAAGGTCATGGTGAATATGCTGGTTTAAAAGAAGATGCATATTGGGGTGATTACAGAACCAAATCAGAATACATAGACATTTCATATAGAGACTATGGACAAGTTGATGGAGACTTTTTAAGAGTTTTAGTTGATGATGATATTATAAGGTCTAATGAAGGTTTAACTCAAAATTTCAATGGTTTTAGATTAAGGTTAAAAGAAGGACTGAATAAAATTGAATTCTATGCAATAAACGAAGGTTCGTTGCTTCCAAATACTGCTGAATATAGAATTGTTGACCAATGGAGTAAAATAATCACTGGTAAAATATGGGCGTTGTCAGCAAATGTAAAAGTTACTATTATTATCGTAAAAGAATAGATTTTTAATAAACAATCTTATCAATCATTTTTAATTCATCTTCAGTAAAACTCAAGTTATCCAAAGCTTTTACATTTTCCTTTAATTGATTGGCAGAACTTGCTCCTATTAAAACCGATGCAACTTGTGGTTGTCTTAAAATCCAAGCAATAGCCATTTGCGATAATTTTTGACCACGATTTTGTGCTATCGCATCTAAAAGTTGCACTTTTTCTAGATTATTGGTTACTGTATCAACATTCAAATACGTTAAATCTTTAGCAGCTCTAGAATCTTTAGGGATCCCTTTTAAATATTTGTCGGTAAGCATGCCTTGTGCTAAAGGAGAAAAAGCAATACAACCCACTCCGTTTTGGTCTAAAGTATCTAAAAGACCATTTTCAACCCAACGGTCAAACATAGAATAGCGTGCTTGATGTAATATAAAAGGTACATTTAAGCGCTTTAAAATTTTTGCGGCTTCTTGGGATTCCTTTGGTTGATAGTTGGAAATACCCACATACAAGGCTTTTCCTTGACGAACAATATCTGCTAATGCCCCCATAGTCTCTTCTAATGGCGTATCGGGGTCGGGTCTGTGGTGGTAAAAAATATCAACGTATTCCAATCCCATACGCTTTAAACTTTGGTCTAAACTCGAAATTAAATATTTTCTAGAGCCAAAATTCCCATAAGGACCAGGCCACATGTCATAACCTGCTTTACTGGCAATAAACAATTCATCTCTATAATTTTTAAAATCTTTTTTAAAAATGGTTCCAAAATTTTCTTCTGCAGAGCCATATGGAGGACCATAATTATTTGCTAAATCAAAATGGGTAATACCTAAATCGAATGCACATCTTAATACCTCTCTACCGTTTTGGATGTTATCAACAAATCCGAAATTATGCCATAAACCAAGTGACATAGCAGGTAAAAGCACACCGCTTTTTCCTGTTCGTTTATAGGTCATATTTTCGTAGCGACTAGAATTTGCTACATATTCTTTTGTTTCAGATTTATCGTTGATTTGCATATTCAAAAAAATTAAAGACCAAATATATAAATTACTTTTTTAGTAAAAGTGTTATACCCCATTTGATGCTATTTTATTAATAAAATTAAAATTCATTTGAAATTTTACAGCAAACATTCGTCATAAACCCTTTAAAGATGTTATTTTTGCACGCCTTATATTAAGAGATACATGTCCATATCAAAAACAGAATTAGAAGAAAGAAAAGCAGGTAAAGATTTATATAGCTACCAAAAAGGGGCTATAGATAAAATTTTTAAAGCTTTTGAGGAATCTCCTGACGATTATCATTTGCTCTACCAATTACCAACAGGTGGTGGTAAAACAGTTATATTTTCTGAAATTGTAAGACAGTACCTGAAGCACCACAAAAAGAAAGTGTTGGTAATGACACACCGTATTGAATTATGTAAGCAAACCTCTAACATGCTTACAGAATTTGATGTTGTAAATAAAGTAATTGACAGTAAAGCCGATTTAAGTGACCAAGGGAATTACAGCTGTTTTGTGGCCATGGTTGAAACCTTAAACAATAGGTTGAACGACGATAAACTCGATATTTCCGATATTGGTTTGGTTATTATTGATGAGGCTCATTACAATTCATTTACCAAATTATTTAAGTTTTTTAGTCAGTCGTTTATTTTAGGAGTAACGGCAACGCCTTTAAGTTCGAGTATTGAATTACCAATGACCGATAATTATGATGAGTTAATTGTTGGCGAAAGTATCGAGTCACTTATTGCAAACGGATTTTTGGCACAAGCCGAAATGTTTACCTACAACGTAGGCTTAACCTCGTTGGTAGTTGGAGCAAATGGCGATTATACAGTTAAATCATCAGAAGATCTGTACACTGACAACGACATGCTTACCAAGTTGTTACAGGCCTACGAAGAGCGTTCCAAAGGTAAAAAGACCTTAATTTTTAATAATGGTATAAACACATCCTTACATGTTTATGATACCTTTAGAAGAGCAGGCTATCCTGTGGCACATCTCGATAATACCAATACCAAAAAAGAGCGCGCCATGATACTTAAATGGTTTAAAAAGACACCTGATGCCATTTTAACATCGGTTAGTATTTTAACCACTGGTTTTGATGAACCTACAGTAGATAGTATTATTTTGAATCGTGCTACTAAATCGTTAACCCTTTATTATCAAATGATTGGTCGTGGTTCTCGTATTTTAAAAAACAAAAAAACTTTTAGTGTTATAGACTTAGGAAACAACTTTCACCGCTTTGGTCCTTGGGGAGATAATTTAGATTGGCAACGTATATTTAAGTCACCAAATTATTATTTAGATTCAATTTTAGGTGATGAAGAGTTGGAGAGCAATTTCAGATATGAAATGCCCGATGAATTGCGTGCAGAGTTTTCGAGGTCAAAAGAAGTGTATTTCGATATTCAAAAAACTTATGTAGATTCTATTAGAAACGGTGAGTCTTCAAAAGTGGTTTTAGAACGTTCTATTGAGCAACATGCAAAAATCTGCATAGAGAACAGTGAAGATGTTTATGATGCCTTAGGGTTGGCTAAAATGCTTGGTGATGATGTTGATTTTAGAATTCAACGCTATACAAAATGCATTAGCAAAAGCACCTTTAATTTTGTTGAATGGTTGAAAGACGATTATAAGAAAAAACTAAATTCGTATTTGCGATCTAATTTTGACACTGTTTTTGAAAATATTCATGGCTATCCTCCAGAAGATTAGTTAAATTAATTACGAATCAAGAATTACGGATTATCAATTGTTCTTTGTTAATTGTCAATTGATAATCGATAATTGTTAAAGAAGGCGTACATTTGCAGCATCGTAATTAAAAGTATGCCAACATTTTCAGATTTAGGGGTTCAAAAAGACTTTGTAAAAGCTCTTAAAGAATTAGATATTAAAACCCCAACCGATATACAGGAACAAGCCATTCCTGTATTATTGCAATCATCAACCGATTTTATAGGATTAGCACAAACTGGCACAGGTAAAACTGCGGCATACGGCTTACCTATTTTACACCAAATAGACACTTCTTTAAACCATGTGCAAGCGTTGATATTAGCGCCAACACGTGAGTTGGTACAGCAAATAAAGAAGCAGCTATTTAAGTTCACAAAATTTTCCGAAGAAAAAATATTTGCAGAAGGCGTTTATGGTGGCGAAAAAATAGACAAGCAAATTTCAGCTTTAAGAAGAACAACTCATATTGTTATTGCAACACCAGGACGCTTATTAGATTTAATAGAACGCGACCATGTAAACATAAAATACATTAAAACCTTAGTGTTAGACGAAGCCGATGAAATGCTAAGCATGGGTTTTAAAGAGGATTTGAATAAAATATTGAAATACAATACAGGTAAACGTCAAACATGGTTGTTTTCCGCAACTATGCCTGAAGAAATTCAGCGTATTATTAAAACTTATATGTCGCCAAATGCGGTTAGGGTAGAAGTAAACAGGAACGATTTGGTTAATGTTAACATTACTCACCAGTATATTTCAACCAATATTAAAGAAAAATTCAATATCTTAGTAACATTGTTAGGTAGAACAAAAGACGAACGAGGTATTATTTTTTGCAGAACAAAAGCAGGCACTAAAGATTTAACCGAAAAACTTCAAGACGAAGGCTTTTCAGTTGGTGCTTTAGAAGGTGATATGCAGCAAAAAGAGCGCGATAAAGTAATGCGTGCTTTTAAAAATGGTTCATTACGAGTTTTAATTTCTACCGATGTATCTGCAAGAGGTATTGATGTTGATAATTTATCATTTGTTATTCATCACCAACTCCCAGAACAATTGGAATATTACACACACAGAAGTGGTAGAACTGCACGAGCAGGGAAAAAAGGAAACTCCATAGCATTGATAATCCCTGGAGAATTACAAAAAATACACGATATTCAAAAGGCTTTGAATATTCAAATTAAAGAAACAATCATATAATTAATTAAACCCGTTAACATAAACAATGGCAAAATCACAAGTTACTTTTAACAAAATTGAAAAAGAGAAGAAGCGCTTAAAAAAACGAGAAGATAAGCAAAAGAAAAAAGAGGCTCGTAAAGCAGAAGCAAAAGACAACCCACAAGGTATCCAGTTTGCTTATGTAGATTATAATGGTAATTTAACCGATACACCTCCAGATCCTAATTTAAAAGTTAAGGTGGATGCAGAAAGCATTGAATTAGGTATTCCTAAAAAAGAGGATAGAGGTGAAGAAGAGCCAACAGGAAAAGAAGGTAAAGTATCATTTTTTGACACCTCTAAAGGTTTCGGATTTATTCTTGACAGTATCAATCAAGAAAAATATTTTGTGCACGTAAGTGGTTTGTTAGAGCCGATTAAAGAAAATGATAAAGTTTCTTACGAATTGGAGCGCGGTCAAAAAGGTATGAACGCAGTTCGAGTAAAAAAGATTTAACACTTTTTAATATATAGTCTATTTTAAGAATTTATGAGTATACCTCGTAAAACTATGCTCATAATATTGGCATTTTTTGCCATTTATATTATTTGGGGTTCTACATATTTGCTAAATAAAATTGTAGTTACAGAAGTAGCACCCTTGTATTTGGCTTCTATCCGCTTTTCCACAGCGTCTGTTTTAATATTTATAATTGCCAAGGTTTTAAAGCTTAGTTTAGTTATTAGCAAGAGGCAATTTTTAAACAATGTTTTTGCTGGTTTTTTATTTCTGGTGTATGGAAACGGTGTATTTGTATGGGCACTAAAATATGTTGATAGTGGTTTTGGAGCTTTAGAAGCATCTATCCAGCCATTAATGGTTTTGATAATGATGCGCATGATTGATGGCAAGAAAATTCAAAAAAAATCTATTATAGGTATTTCTCTGGGTATTATTGGCATGTATTTATTGGTTAGTCAAGACCAGATAGTTTTTCAAGAAAACAGTTTAATAGGTATTATCATGATATTTACCTGTGTAATTAGCTGGAGTTGGGGTAGTTTGTTTGTGGCAAGAGCCGAATTAGGCCCCAATTATTTTGTTA
Organism: Mariniflexile soesokkakense; assembly: GCF_039650365.1. Classification (NCBI taxonomy): domain Bacteria; kingdom Pseudomonadati; phylum Bacteroidota; class Flavobacteriia; order Flavobacteriales; family Flavobacteriaceae; genus Mariniflexile; species Mariniflexile soesokkakense. Next base: position 69,381 of record NZ_JAZHYP010000004.1, read on the forward strand.
ATACCGGTTACCAAATGCTATGCTCTGGTATATTACTTTCTTTTGTTAGTTTGTTGTTTGGCGAAGTTTGGCTATCTCCGCTACATTGGAGCGTTTCAGCTCAATGGTCAATGGGACTTCTTATTGTGTTTGGTAGTATTGTGGCATTTACAGCGTTTAATTATTTGCTTAAAGAAGTGTCTACCGAAAAAGTATCTACTTCGGCTTACGTGAATCCTGTGATAGCCTTAATTTTAGGATGGTATATTTTAGATGAACAGATAACGGGACAATCAGTAGTAGCCGCTATCATTTTATTAACAGGTGTGTATTTTATAAATTCTAGGCGTACCATAAAACCAAGAATGCATGGACGCTAAAAATGCTATAAAATTCATGATTTTAAGTACCATGGCATTTGCTTGTATGAATGCCGTTGTTAAATATCTAGACAATGTCAGCACCTATCAAATTGTGTTTTTTAGGTCGTTAGGCTCGCTATTCTTTACCTTTGGATATCTACTAAAAAACAAAATACCGTTTATTGGAAATAAGAATAAACTACTAATTTTAAGATCGTTAGTTGGAGCAACCTCCATGTTGTTTTTCTTTATGTCTGTTAAATATTTATCGGTTGGGACAGCTGTTTCTTTGCGTTACACGGCACCCATTTTCGCAGCCATTTTTGCCGTTTTTATTCTTAAAGAACAAATCAAGCCTTTTCAATGGTTGTTTTTTGTCGTTTCATTTATTGGGGTTTTGATTTTAAAAGGCATTGATAGCCAAATAGATACTTTTGGTTTATTGTTGGTTATAATAGCGGCGATACTTAGCGGCTTGGTTTATATTATGATTAACCAAATAGGGCAGAGTGAACACCCCGTTGTGGTTGTTAATTATTTTATGATTACTGCTATGATTTTAGGCGGCGTACTTTCTATTGGGAATTGGGTCACCCCATCAGGTATCGAATGGCCATTATTATTAAGTCTGGGTGTTTTTGGATATTTCGGACAAATTTATATGACCAAAGCATTTCAAACCGCTTCAACCAACATCATTGCGCCTTTAAAATATATAGAAGTTGTTTTTACCGTGTTATTAGGAATAACTTTATTTGGTGAGATATACACATTTTGGAGCTTATTTGGTATGGTTTTAATTATTTCTGGTTTAGTTTTAAATGTGTGGTATAAAGGCCGATTAAAACAATAAATTCAATATTTTTCAATTACAATTATACCTTAATTTGTAATTTGCAGCTTTAAAAAATCAGTTTTAATTACAATCGAATTATGGCATTTAAACAAAGTATTAATCAGGTTAGAAGACGGTTAATGCATAAAATTACTAGAAGTGTAGGTAATTCTCATTCGGAACCAAAAATTAAACCAGGGCAAAAAATTGATATCAAAAAGGTATTGATTATTAGACCCAATCACAGACTAGGAAACCAATTACTGTTAACACCTTTGGTCCAAGAGGTTATAAATACCTTTCCTGATTGTAAAATTGATTTATTTGTAAAAGGTGGCGTGGCATATCCTGTTTTTAAAAACTTTGAACACGTTAATAAAATTATTCAGTTACCTAGAAAACCTTTTAGCAATATACTAAAGTATGCAGGTGGTTGGGTTTCTATTAAAAGTAAGAAATACGATTTAGTTATTAATGGTGATAAAAACTCATCATCAGGGCGTTTGTTAACTCAAATTGCCAATGCGCCTTTTAAAGTTTTTGGAGATGTTAATGAGGTTATTCAAAAACAGTATCCAGATCACTTACATATTTCAAAATCTCCTATATATAACTTACGCCATTATTTAACAAAGTTGGGGTTTCCCGAAAATGATAATCCTGTTCCTGTTTTAGATATTAAATTAAGTGAATCTGAATTATCTAAAGGCAAGAAAATTTTAGACGACATTATAAAGAACAACAAAAAAACCATTTGCATCTACACCAATGCTACGGGCAATAAATGTTATTCTGAAACTTGGTGGGAAACCTTTTACAGGCGTTTACTAAAGGAATACCCAACATATAATATTATAGAAATGTTGCCTATTGAAAACATTTCGAAAATCAATTTTAAAGCTCCAAATTTTTACAGTAAAGATGTTCGAGAAATGGGTGCTATTATAAAAAATACGGCCGTATTTATTGCTGCCGATAATGGTGTTATGCATTTAGCCAGCGCATCTATTACACCAACGGTTGGATTCTTTTCGGTTACAAATCCTGATGTTTATGAGCCTTATGGCAATGGTAGTTTTGCTTTAAACACCAACGAAACTGATTTAGAAGATTGGATAAAAGCGCTTGACACCATATTAAAATAGGTTTATATCTATGTTTATCCATGTTAAAGGCAATCAATTCATAAAAAACAATCAACCCTATCATTTTATTGGTACTAATTTTTGGTATGGAGCACATTTAGCTGCAAAACAATCGGGTGATAGAGCGCGTCTTTTGAATGAACTTGATATTTTAAAGGAACACGGCATTACAAATTTAAGAATCATGGCAGGTTCTGAAGGTTCAAACCATTTGCCTTATAGTATTCCTATCTCCATGCAACCTGAACTTGGCGTTTATAATGATGATATTTTGGAAGGATTAGACTTTTTAATTGCTGAAATGCAAAAAAGAGACATGCACGCCGTATTATGTTTAAGCAATTTTTGGTACTGGTCTGGTGGCATGTCACAATTCCTTTCTTGGGTTACGGGTGAAGCTGTTCCGTATCCAAACGACACGAACGATTGGGAAAAATACATGCGTTTTACAGCTGAATTCTATACAAATGAAGCTGCTATTCAAGCATATAACAATCATTTAAAATTCATTATAGAACGTATAAACACCATTACCAATATCTCTTATTTTGAAGAACCAACTATTATGAGTTGGGAAATAGCTAATGAACCTTATGCGATCCAAAATCAAGTTGAATACCTTAAATGGATTGATAATTCCAGTTTATTGATAAAGCAATTAGCACCAAATCAAATGGTAACCATAGGAGGAGAGGGCAATACCCCATTTCCGTGGTTTACAAACAACAATAGTTTGACTGATTATAAGTTTGATGGTTTAGATTATATAACCATCCATATTTGGATTCAAAATTGGGAATGGTACAATCCAAAAAAGCATAACGAGACTTATAATGAAGCTTTGAAGAAAGCGAAAAACTACATAAACGAGCATTTGTCTATAGCGTCAACTTTTAACAAACCTATGGTTTTGGAAGAATTTGGTATTTCAAGAGATAATTTAGAACACACAAATCAATCACCTGTAAATCATAGAGATATGTATTTTAAAGACGTGTTTGATATTCTCTTAGAGAACATTAAAAATAAAACCAATTTTGTGGGCTGTAACTTTTGGGCTTGGGGAGGTTTTGGTAATGTAAACACCCCTGGAGAGGTTTCAAATAATAACATGGAATTTATTGGAGACCCCGCACACGAACCACAAGGTTGGTACAGTGTTTTTGAATCGGATGAAAGTACACTGCAACTTATAAAAACCTATAATTCTAAATTGAAAGAGTTAAATAATCTTGATTTATCATAAAAACCAATTACCTGTCAATCTCATTTTAACGTTTTTTATTACGTAAATTTACAAGTATTTAGTAATTTAGGAAGTGTTAAAAGTATTGAAAATGAAATCTGTTTATTTACTTATCGGGCTGTTTATAATCGCTATTACATCATGTAAATCGTCTAAACCTACTATAAATCAAACTGAAATAGATGCTTTTAATGCGATGGTAGCAAATAAACACTTCCGTATTGAATCGGATTGGGCATATCCACAAGTCACTAATGCTATGCAGCAAGTATTAAGTTCAGGATTATTACAACCTGGTAGTGCCGCAGGAAGTATTAATTTAATAGGGAATTCTAACTTTTTACGTATTTCTGGTGACAGTATCTCATCCTATTTACCCTATTTTGGTGAACGCCAAATGAACGTTGCTTATGGTGGAAGTGATAGTGCTATTCAGTTCAAAGGTTTAGTTGAAAACTACAAGGCCATACAAAACAACGACAATAGCTATACTATAAATTTTGAAGCAAAAAACAACTCCGAAAATTTTAATGTGTTTATAAAACTAAGTCCTAATTTAAACAGTAACATAACAATTAACGGTACGTCTCGAAATACCATTCGATACTCAGGTAACGTAAAACCAATTAACAATAAATAAATATATAAAATTATGAAGTTTACAAGAAAAGCAAGCGCTCAATGGAAAGGAAGCGGAAAAGATGGAAAAGGTACTGTAACCACAGCAAGTAATGTGCTTAACAAAACACCATATTCATTTCATACACGATTTGAAAACGCAGCAGGAACCAACCCAGAAGAATTAGTAGGGGCGGCCCATGCTGGTTGTTTTGCAATGCAACTAAGTTTTTTATTAAATGAATCAGGTTTCACTGCAACAACTTTAGATGTTTCTGCAACAATAACGTTTGAAGATGGCAGTATTGTTCTTATTGTTTTAAATTTAGAAGGACATGTGCCCGATATAAGCGAGAAGGAATTTGTACAAATAGCTACAAATGCTAAAGAAATTTGCCCAATATCGAAGTTATTAAATACAACTATAGAATTAAATGTAAACTTATCATAAGTTAAGACTGTTTTTAGATAAAAAAACGCGAAGCAATGCACAACTGCTTCGCGTTTTTTATTTATTTTTTTTAGCTCAAGAGACTGTTCCTTATTGTTTTATAAATTTAAATTGACTCCATTGGTTTGCCATCTTAACTTTTAAAATATATAACCCTGCATTGAAACCTTCTAAGGGGATACTTATTTTTCCGTTTTTAACTTGAGAAACTTTTGCATCAAAAGATTTTAATTTGCTTCCTAAAATATTGTAAATAGACACGTTGGCTTCACCACTAAAGTTATTTCCTAAAAGAACAAACAACTCTGTAGTTACAGGATTGGGATAGTATGCAATATCTAAACCTCCATCAGTTTCAAAATCATCAACCCCCAATGTGCTATCGGTTTGGTTGTTACTAATGTTTGCAACAAGACTATTAATATAAACTTCTACATTAGTATAGTTAGGATCTAAAGTATAGGTAATCCCATCAGAGGCATTATTGCTATTTAATCCATTGGCAGCTTCCCAAGTATCTGGCATGCCATCATTATCGGTATCGGTAGGAGCTGGACTGCTGTTGTAAACAGGCCATCCACCAACATCGCTCTGAGTATCAATAAGTCCGTTAGTACTTCCATTTGAACCTGTGTAAGTATACGTGCCATTTAAGGTTTCGTTTACAATTCTAGCATCAACAGCATCTCTAACTAAACTAGCACCAACGTAATTTAACACCTTATCATAAGCCACAGTAGCTAAACTAGTACTTATGGAGCCAGCATTAAATTCGGTATTAGATTTTAATTCGCTTTTACTTTTAGATGAAGGATTTGGATGCATGCCAACCCAGTTATCATTAGTAACCGTTGTATTTCCATTCACAAAATTACCATTGACATAAAACGAACCCCAAATACCTGCGGCTTGAGAATTACTGCCATTATCTGCATTGGGCGAAAATATACGAGCACTAACCCCCGATTTTGTTGCTGGACCTGGTTTGTAGTAATTATTAACCAAATCGTAGCGCCCGCCTTCACCAGCATAACCACTATTACCACCCCAATTATAAATAACATTATTACGAAAATCGATTAGCTCTAAATTAGCTTGGTTAGAATAACGACTTCCACAAAAACGCGGATTTCTACTATCGTGATGCGCCAATAAGTTGTGATGAAAACTAGCACCTTTACCACCCCAAATACCACCGTAACCATGTGTACCTTTAGCATGTACAGAAACTCTCAAACTTTCTGATAATACACACCATTGCATAGTGAAATTTGTATTATCATAAAATGAGGCACACTCATCGGTACTCCAACTCATCGAACAGTGATCTATAATAATGTTGCTTTTATTTCTACCATTTATGGCGTCGTTTTCATTAATGGTTTCATCGCCCATTCTAAATCGCATATACCTAATAATAACATTATTGGCATTTACTACTACGGTATAATTTTTTATGCAAATACCATCACCAGGGGCTGTTTGTCCAGCTATGGTTATATTATCATTATTTATACTAAGGTTAGAATTAAGAGCAATAATACCAGATACTTTAAACAATACAATTCTAGGGCCACTAGCTGCAACAGCAGCTCTAAAACTACCTGCTCCCGAATCGTTAAGATTAGTTACATAAATAACCTGTCCACCTCTACCTCCTGTTACGTTTTTTCCATAGCCATCTGCAGTAGGGAAGGCTAGAGAAGGGCTTGCAACGGGTGCGTCATTTACAGTTATAGTGCCACTTTTACTTGTGTTTAAGTTTCCTCCAACTGTTGAGATGGTATATGGAAACGAACCTGCTTCTGTAGGTGCTCCACTAAAAGTAACTTTACTTTGGCTGTTATCAATAACAACAGAAATTCCAGCAGGCATACCTGATACCGTTACTGTAGTGGCATTTTCCCAATTATAATAAAAACTTAGGATAGGGCTTCCCAAATTAACGGTTTGCGATGAACTGCCAGAACCATGTTTTATCAAAACGGCATCAGCTACAATGGTTTCTCCCTTGGCACTTAGCCAAAAAAGAGAAACAAAAATAAAGGGTAAAAATCTTTTCATTTTTTAATATTTAATTGCTTAGTAGTTAGTTGTGTTTTTCTGTTACTTCAAAGATATTCTAAAAGCTAGTATTTTATGTTAAATTAAAATATAAAAAAAGATAGAGATGAGTAAAAAGTGCCTCTGAGATAGTTTTTCTTGAAAGACTTTAAGAATGTCTTTTATCGATATTTTGTCATTTTAACGAGAATTTTTATAGTTTACATGATTTTTTAGGAAGTATCATGTGTAATTATTTAGTTTTAAACGAATTAAATAATAGTGCGCCCATGAAAAATCTATTAACCTTTTTCTGTTTTGTTGCTTTTGCAACGTCATTTCACACACTTATAGCACAAGAATATGCCAGTGTTTTAGACAATGTGCCTCTTAATTATAAGAAACAAAATCCTATTTATAATTTTTCTGAAAAGGAATTAACGAACACCGATACCGTTCCAGATTTCAACTCAAAACCCAATAAACTTAAAATATCGGGTACTATTTACCAAAGTGATGGAAAAACCCCTGCTAAAGACGTGGTGCTTTTTATATACCAGCCCGATGAAGATGGCAATTATGAAATTAAAAAAGACAGCAACCGCAAACGTTACGTACACCACCGCGCTTGGATAAAAACCGATGCCGATGGGCGATACACCTTTTATACTTTTATGCCTGGTAAATATTTGCGTAATAAAGAATTAAAGCAAATTCACCGTGTTATTAAAGAACCAGGAAAACCGGAATATGATATGGCTTCGTTCTTTTTTAATGACGACCCTTTATTACCAGACCTAACATTAACATGTCGTGCTCAAGCAGTACAAAGTATGTTACGATTAGAGAAAGCAGGCGATATGTATGTGGCAACAAAGGATATTAAGCTTACTAAAGACGTTTCAGTATTCCCATAAATTGTTATTTGTAAAACCTGATAGTTGGAGTCTGATAAATTACGATGTAATGATAAGTTATCATGTCCGAAATAAAAATATATAATCTAAGAATTGTACCTCCAAATCCCCTTTATACAGAGGTTAACAATTTCAAAAGCATATTTATTGACACCTTCGGGAAGCAACCGCTTTCCAAATCCAAGCCACATATCACACTGGCGGTATTTGAAATGGATGTACACTATCAAGAGTTTTTAATAAAAGCTTTTAATCAGCTATCGAGCATCAAACAATTCAAACTAAATATCCAAGAGTTTGATATATTTGATACTTCTAATGTTTTGGTTCTTAAAGTTCCCTCGACTGAGACTATAGAATATTTGCAAACACAAATTAAGATCCTTTGGATTAGAGAGCTTCACAGAAAGCATTCATCTCTTATAATACCCACGACACCATACATTACCATATCTAAAACCAATAGTAAAAAAATGCTGTATGACAGTTTAGATTTTTTTAGAAGAATTGATATCCCCAATAAACAAATTGATGTGAATCATTTGGTGCTCGTTTCAAGGCATAAAGGCCGCACTTGGGATTGGAAACATGACATTAAACTCTCTTAATTCTTACGGATAGCTGTAGAATTATTAATGAATTACTATTAAGTATTAATAAAAATGAAGTCTGTATAATAGTTCAACTTTAAGAATGGCACCATCTTTAAACGCTCATTCAATTGGTTTATAATTACTTGTATACAATCTTTGTATTAAAAAAAAGAAATTTTCATATATTATAAGTTATTATTCATCAAGTAAAATCAGCCAATATGCTACAAAATGTTTTAATAGCCCGCGACATATATGCATCAGAAGAACATAAAATGATGCAAAAAATGATTCAGGATTTCATCCACAATGAGATTATAGATCATATTGATACTTGGGAAAAAAATGGTATGGTAAGCCGAGACATTTGGGAACGCGCCGGAGCATTGGGTCTACTTTGTATTGATATGCCAGAACACTATGGTGGCACGGGTTTAGATTTCAGCTTTAGCGCTTTATTTATTGAAGAATTGGCAAAACAAGGCATCAACGGCCCCGGTTTTTCATTGCACTCTGATATTATTGCGCCTTATCTCTTAAAATATGGTAACGAAGCACAAAAGCTAAAATACCTACCCATTATGGCTACCGGAAAAATGATTACGTCGCTTGGTATGACAGAACCAAACTGTGGTAGCGATCTTAAAGCCATTAAAACAACTGCCGTAGATAAAGGAGACCATTATGTGGTAAACGGACAAAAAACTTTTATCACCAATGGTTATATGAGCGATATGAGCATCGTCGCCGTAAAAACCAACATGGGAACAGAGAAAGAAGGTGTGTCTTTATTGATTATGGAAAGCGCTTCTGATGGGTTTGAAAAGGGCATCCCTTTCAAAAAAATAGGCATGAAAGCCCAAGATACCTGCGAATTATTTTTGGACAACGTCAAAGTTCCAAAAGAAAATTTGTTAGGCGAAGAAGGCATGGGTTTTAAAATTATGATGACCGAATTGGCGAGAGAACGCTTAACCGTAGCGCTTAATGCTATTGGTGGGGCAGAAGGTGCTATCGAAAAAACCATTGAGTATACTTCTACAAGAACCGCTTTTAAACAACCCATTGCCAATTTCCAAAACACACAATTTAAACTGGCAGAATGTGCTACACAATTACAAATTCATCAGGCTTTTTTAGATCGCTGTACACGGTTATTAGTAAATCATGAACTTACTGCCGAAAGCGCCTCTATGGCAAAGTATTCAGCCACCGAAATGCACGGTAAAGTAGTAGATGAATGTTTACAATTATTTGGAGGTTATGGGTACATCTGGGATTACCCCATTGCCCGTATGTATGCTGATAATAGAGTCGCCAGAATTTATGCAGGCACCAACGAAATCATGAAATTATTAATCGCTCGTGGTTTGTTTAAAGAGTTGTTTCAAGAGATGAAACGTGCCAAGAGAAATAAATAATTTGAATTTAAAAGTTGTTTTAGAATTCCAAAATCGCACCTGTTTTATTTAAAAGTATGGCGTTGTTCTTCGGTAGCAGATGCTTTTAGCAAGTGGTTAAAAGTTCTAATAGAATCAAAATTTTTGGTAATGGCTTCCGATACCGCAACACCTGAAATACCCGTTTCTAAGATATATGTAACATCGTCTGTGGTGATGTCTCCAAAACCAACAATGGGTGTTTCCGTTTTTAAGGCGTCTATAATGGCGGTGTACCCATTTAAACCTAAAGCAGCACCTAAACCGGCTTCGGTTGTTGTTTTTCTAAAAGGCCCTAAACAAATATAATCAACATCTTTAGTAATTAATGTATTGCAATCTTGCAAGGTGTTTGCGGTACCGCCAATAATTTGCCAAGAAAACAAGTGCCTTCTAGCCACGGTAGGGCAAGGATCTGTTTTTTCTAAATGCACACCATCTGCTTTAACCGCTATCGCTATTTTATGATAGTCGTTAATAATTAACCGGGTTTGAAAATGCGATGTTATTTCTCTGGCTTCTGTAGCTAAATTTAAAAATTTCTTTTCTGATACATTTTTTAAACGAAATTGCACTAATTCGGCTCCAGATGTACACGCTTTTTGGATGTTTTCTAGAATCTCTTTTGGCGAGTTTCCCTGCGATATATAATGTAGTTTAGGTATAATCATGTCTTATATTTCTTGTAATTGGTAATATTCGTAAAGCATATTAAAATGAATTGAATCCCAAAAATACGATTATTATAATAGAGGATTTTGTTGCATAATTATTATTGAAATAATTCTTACAAAATTATATAGTATTTGTATTATAATGTTCTGCGCTATGTAACTTGAGCTTTGGTTAAAAGCAGGACAGAACGTTAAGAAGTAGTCCTGTGGACTATTTTAGCGAATGAGCCAGCTGGCGCTTTGGCATACTACTGTTTCTTGAGAAAATTTATTCTGAAAGTTTCTTTACAATGTTAAGAAACCGCTTACGGTTCACGCTCACCTATTTATTAAAATAGTGTATTCGAGTAAACACTCTTTTTATGCGATAACGTAAAAGGTGGAAGCATAATATGTATGAAAAGACTTTAAAATATTTTTATTATCTTTATTACCATCAATCAAGCCTTTATGTTATTTCCTTGTGTTTTTAAGCACTACTAGTAATTTTGAGGAAATACCCTTAACTATTGAGTTTCATAAGCCTTAACCTTAATTTTTGAATAGAACCAAGCTTTTTTCTATAAAAAGTGTTATGGAATTTGTATAGAAACAATTTTTATAATAGGTCATGGGAAATAGAATCATCAAATTACTTTTAATTTCTTTAATAACATTTTCAGTAGATGAGGCATCAGCTCAAAGCTCAATAAGTTTTAATGGTATAACAGATTATATTTCAGTTCAAGATAAACCGTCATTAGATATTAGTGCTGACTTTACAATCGAAGCTTGGATAAAACCTAATGATATATCTGGTGAGAAAACAATACTTATAAAGGGGAATAACGGGCAATGTGGAAATTATGGACTGTTTATTAAAGATGGTAATTTGGCATTTGTATCTGGTGGAGATTGTAATTGGGCTGTAAGTAGAGGAGTAAATTCGACGCTCCAAGTAGGAGTGTGGCAGCATGTAGCAGCTACTTCAAATGGAAATAATGTAAATCTTTTCATAAACGGTGTATTAAACGACACTTTAATTAGAAATGCTGCTGCTGGACCTATAAATAATGATGAATTATGGATTGGTCGCTCTATTTTCACAGTAACAAACTACTTTTTTAATGGGTTAATAGATGAAGTTAGAATATGGAGTGTAGTTAGAAGCTTAGCAGATATCCAAAATAATATCAATACTGAACTTTCGGGTTTAGAAACCAATTTGATAGCATATTATAAATTAGATGATATCGAAACCAATTGCGATGTTGAAGATTGTAGCCCAAATGAAAATCATGGAACTAGAATAAATATTAATGACAACAATAATCTACCAGCTTATAGTAATGAGCAACCTACCAACTTAGCAAATGTTGATTGCGGAGTAACCTTTAATGATTGTATCACATTTCAAGGTGAGTTTCAATTATTTGTTGATTCTGTTATGTTTAATTTGCAACCAGCCAATGCAAATAGTTTTTTAAACAATATATCCGAAGTTACTGATGTTATTCAAAATCTTCAATATTATTATGCAAACAGAAATCAAATTGTAGATGAGTTTTATGATTTCTTAGAAGATTTATGCACTACATACCCTAGTTTTTTCCAAATAAATCAAACTTTTGATGATGTACAATTCAAATATTTAGGCTCATTTAAAGAGCAGATTTATATGTATTTAAGAGATTATTTAAGGTATTATCCTGAAAAAGAACCACAATTATTAACTGCGCTAGATTTAACCAATTCTAATGCCACAAAATACTTTAAAATTTGGAATGATTATCAAATATTAGTAGTCGACAATTATAGCTTAAGTGAATTGCAATTAGATGTTATTGATATTATGCTTTCTACAATTCCAAGTTCTATAACTAATTTAGGAACAATTCTTTTTAGAGAATTTTATACTGATGATTATCAAAACGCAATCTATATAACGCAATTTGTCAGTGCTATTAATTCTTTTGGTAATTCTATAGGATCAGTCATTGATAATGGGTTTCCAAATAACTTTCAATCTTCAAATTCCGACCTTTTTACAATTGCATTAAGTCATGAAATTTGCCATACAGTTGATGCAGATTATATCACTTTTAATTCACGCCTTTTGAGTTGGAAGAACTCTTTATTTACTGCTGCTGGCACAACTTATAATGAGTATCTTAGAACAAAAGTGTTAGATGTAGGAGGTAATGATTTTTTTCAGATTTATCCTCAAGAATTTTTTGCGTCATTGGCCAATGTTTTTTATAACAATTCAATGTTAACGTTAGAATTAGCAATTGATAGATTTAATAGTGGCTTTAAACAGCCAATAAATCAATTTTTATTAATGGCTGATGCTCTTTCGTCTGAGGGTAATACCACACAGTTTTATCGGATTGATGAAAATTCAATTGTAAATTTAACTACTCATAATATTGAAAGAAATGCAAATGGATTTATAAGTAAACTTTATATAACCAATACTTGTGCAGTAGAATTCACATATGATACAAATAATCATGTAAGCTCTATGATTGTTCCAGATTTAAGTGGTTCAAATTGTGATACGGCACTTAGTATTGTAGAAAATACTTCTAATCAAAATCTTAAGGTTTACCCAAATCCAACTTCTGAATATATAAATATATATTATCCTTCAAATGAAAACTTCACAATTAAATTATGTGATCTATTTGGCAGGGTTATTCATCAAGAAAAGCACCCAAAATTTTTAGATATAAAACAACTAACTAACGGAACTTACTTTTTGCTAATACAAAGCAAAATAACAGGGCATATATCAATTAAAAAAATATTAAAGATTTAATTAAATATTAACCAACAAAAATAAAATATTATGAAAACAAAACTATTTTTATTCTTACTTCTACCAGCGTTAACTTTTGCGCAAATTCAGATTGGTTCAAATATTAATGGAGAAGCAGCTGGAGATTTTTCAGGCGATAGCCTATGCTTATCTGCCGATGGTACTATCTTGGCAATAGGTGCTTCAGAAAATGAAGGTGTTAATGGAATCGCCTCTGGTCATGTCAGGGTTTACGAAAACCAATCTGGAACTTGGGTGCAAATTGGCAGTGATATAGATGGTGAGGCAGCGGGCGATAATTCTGGTTTTAGCGTAAGTTTATCAAGTGATGGAAGTATTGTAGCGATAGGTGCATGGGACAATGATGGTGATAGTGGTACAAACTCAGGACATGTTCGAGTTTACGAAAACCAGTTTGGGAATTGGATTCAGGTAGGTGCAGATATAGATGGTGAAGCGGTAAATGACTTTTCTGGTGTAAGTGTGAGTTTATCAAGTGATGGTAGTATTGTTGCAATTGGTGCTGAAAGTAATGATGGCGCAAACGGTACAGATTCTGGCCATGTACGAGTTTATGAAAACCAGTCTGGGAATTGGGTTCAGATAGGAGCTGATATAGATGGAGAAGCTGCAGATGACTATTTTGGAACAAGTGTAATTTTATCAGATGATGGAAGTATTTTAGCAGTTGGAGCTCTTGGAAATGACGGTGCTAATGGTATTGATTCAGGACATGTACGAGTTTATAAAAACCAAAGTGGAAATTGGATTCAAATAGGTTCTGATATAGACGGAGAAGCAGCAAATGACTTTTCTGGATCACCAATTAGTCTGTCTGCTGATGGGAGTATAGTTGCCATAGGTTCTAATGAAAATGATGGTGCCAATGGTACAGACTCTGGTCATGCTCGTGTTTATGAAAACCAAAGTGGGAATTGGGTTCAGATAGGTTCTGATATAGATGGTGAGGCTGCTGGTGATGGGTCGGGAGTTAGTGTGAGTTTGTCTGATGATGGAAGTATTCTGGCAGTTGGAGCCTTTTTCAATGACGGAGTAAATGGTATAGACTCTGGGCATGTTAGAGTTTACCAAAATCAAGCAGGAAATTGGACGCAAATAGGTGTAGACATCGATGGAGAAGCTGTAGATGACTATTCAGGGTTTAATGTAAGTTTATCCTCAAATGGAACAGTTCTAGCAGTCTCAGCGGATAGTGATACTAACGGTATAGATTCTGGACATGTTAAAGTATATGATTTACTTTCAGTTTTATCAACTAAAAACTTTAATCAAGATTATTTTACATTATATCCTAATCCAGTTAAAGACATATTGAACATTAATTTAAGTAAAGATATAGACTTTGAAAATGTAAATATTTATAATATACTAAGTCAATTTTTATTTTCAACTCAAGAATTAAAAATTGATACGAGAAATTTGAAAAGTGGCATATATTTTATTGAGGTAGTAACTGATCGAGGAAAATCTACTAAAAAAATAATTGTAGAATGAGAATAGTTGACGTTACATAAGTCGAACATTTCCTGAAAGCACTATTACTCTATTAGTTCAATTAATTTGCACTATAATTAATATTATGTAAAATAGAATATTTTTAAAACACACTATTTCAGAACATTAAAAATTAATTTGAAATTTATTATTAATCAAATAATCTATATCCTCTTTTCTTTCGTAACTATAATCAAACAATAAAATTTATATTATGAGAAAAATAGCGTTCGTATTACTTGGAACAGTTTTAATGACAGCCTGTGTATCTAAAAAAAAATATTTGGCATTGGAACATGAAAATGGTGAAGTAAAAAGTGCTCTTGCAAAAACACAATTTGAAAAAGAAGAACTGGAAACTAAATTTGCTAAAATTGAAGCACGTGTTGAGGCTTACAATTCTAAAATAAATGCGTTAACCGAGGAAAACAACGTAAAAATGGAAGCCGTTGGCGATGTAGCAGTAATTTCAAACGAAACTAAAAAGCACATGCGTAACACGTTAACCAAGGTTGACCAAAATAAATTAAGACAAGCTACTACCCTTAAAGATTCTATGAATTTGGCGGTGTCGTACAACTTACAAAAATCATTAGATAACAGTACGTTAAACGAAGATGATGACATTGCTATTGATATAGACGAAACTGTGGTTATGATCTCTATTTCTGATAAAATGTTATTTAATACAGCTAGTTACCGCATAAGCAGTAAAGCGAACAACATTCTACAAAAATTAGCAAACGTTATAAATTCTGAACCTAGTATTGAAGTTATGGTTGAAGGCCATACCGATGCTAGATCTATAAACACCGAAAAAATTGCCGATAACTGGGATTTAAGTGTATTACGTGCTACATCCGTAGTTCGTGCATTACAAAATAAATATAATGTGGCTCCAGAAAAACTAATTGCTTCTGGTAGAAGTAGCTATTTGCCTGTTGCTAGTAACGATACTAAAGAAGACCGATCAAAAAATAGAAGAACTCGTATTGTTATTTTACCAAACATCAATAAATTCTTTGCGCTTATGGCGTCGAATGAATAATAAAATCCCTCTTAATTAATCCATTAAAAAAGGCTGTTTGTAATTTTATAAGCAGTCTTTTTTTGTTTAATGAATTGTATAACAGTTATCACCCATGAACTTATTTTCAGGGTCTCATAAACGGAATACCATACAAGTGTTATAAAATTATTAAAGTTGTAAATCTGCCGGCATAAACATATTATTTGGAGTATATTTGTACTCCTAAAAAAGTATAGCTTTTTATGAAACCTAAGTCAAAACCTAAAACAGAAAAATCACGTTGGAAACTTCTCCATCAGTATTACAGCTATACGGGTTTTTACAATTTTGTTTGGCAAGCCGTAAAAAAAGCACTGCCATTTATTATACTTATTGTGGTTGCTATTTATATTGTAAACCATTATTATGATATTAATGCGGCCTTGGTTCATTTAACCGAAACACTTCCCGTGTATGGTGTTTTAGGCTTCTTTTTTGTATCAGAAACTTTGTTGGGCCTCGTACCACCCGAAATATTTATTGCTTGGGCAGGTAAAATGTACGCGCCATGGTTGTTTCTAATGCTTTTGGCATTATTGTCGTATTCTGGTGGTTTGCTGTCTTATTATATTGGACAAATTATCACCAAAATACCCAAAGTGCATACCTATTTAGAGGTAAAAATGGAAAAACAGCTTAAAAACTCAAAAAAATGGGGAGGATTTTTAATAGTAGTTGGTGCCCTTTTGCCACTACCCTTTTCAATTTCTTGTATGGCTGCGGGTATTATTGGGTTTCCCTTTAGAAGCGTCATGGCCTATGGTTCGTTACGTCTACTTCGATTTTTAATTTACGGACTGGTTATTTTCCACGTATTTTAAAAAAATCTTAAAGACATTTACTTTTTAAGTATTGTACCGTATTTTTGTACACAAATTATATATACTATGTTTTCATTCCTTAATATTTTCAGAATTACAGCCCTTTTAGAAGGTGTATCGTATATTTTATTATTGTTTATAGCAACTCCAATAAAATACATGTTACACGATCCACAATATGTAAAAATGTTAGGCATGCCACATGGTATCCTATTTATAGGCTACGTAATTATGGCTTTTATGCTTAAAAAAGACCTGAACTGGAACACCAAACAGTTTGGAGAGGTTTTATTGGCATCCATTATTCCGTTCGGTACTTTTTATATTGATAGGAAGTATTTAAAGCCCCTAAAGAATGGATAATTACAAGCATTTTATATACGATTATCTTTTAACGGTTGGTACCAACGAAGCTGTAGCAAAATACCTAAACATGTTAGGGTTAGCGATAACCTTGTTTGTTATTATTTTTGTTATCGATTTTATTATCAGAAAGGTGTTGATTGGTGTTTTCTCGCAGTTTGCATCTAAATCTAAAACCAATTTTGACGATTTATTGGTTGCAAACAAAGTACCCCGAAACATTGCGCACATTATTCCCTTATTAATAGCCATCGAGTTTGTGCCTTTTGTTTTTTATGATTTCCAAGGGTTTGAAACGGTTATGGAACGTGGACTAAAAGTCTACGCCATTTTATTAACCTTATGGATTGTACGAAGCATTTTAAACACCCTTAAAGATTATTTTAAAACCTTACCAAATTTAAAAGACAAACCCATTGACAGTTACATACAGGTTTTCATGATTTTTGCATGGATAGTTGGTGTGTTTTCTGCCATTGCCCTTATTACACGCACACCATTTGTGCATTTTATAACAGGTTTGGGTGCTGCTTCGGCCATCATCATTTTAATATTTAAAGACACTATTTTAGGGTTTGTAGCAAGTATACAGGTATCCATAAACGATATGGTACGCATTGGCGATTGGATTACATTTCAAAAATACGGCGCCGATGGTGATGTGATTGAAATAAACCTAGCTACTGTAAAAGTTCAAAATTTCGATAAAACCATTACTACCATTCCCACCTATGCCCTTATTTCAGATTCGTTTCAGAACTGGCGTGGTATGACGAATTCGGAAGGGAGACGTATAAAACGTGCTTTGTATATCAAACAAAATGGTGTAAAATATTTATCGGATGACGATGTAGACGATTTAAAGAACATTCAGCTATTAAGTTCGTACTTAGAAACCAGACAGGCAGATATTAAATCGTACAACGAATCGAATCAAATTAATAAAGAGTTTTTATTAAACGGAAGAAACTTGACTAATTTAGGGGTTTTTAGAAAATATATCGATTCGTATTTACAAAATCATTCTGCCATCAATAAAGATATGATGATTATGGCGCGCCAGTTAGCACCTACCACACAAGGCATACCTTTAGAAATTTATGCTTTTAGTAGCGATAAACGTTGGGAAAACTACGAGTATATCATGTCTGATATTTTCGATCATCTTATTGCGGCACTTCCTTATTTTGATTTAGAGGTTTTTGAGTTGCCTAGTAGCCCAGGTTTTTTAAATTAAAATGGTCCCACTTATTTAACAATCAATTTTTTTGTTTCTTTTTCGTTTATATTAATAAGGTAAATACCCGTACTTAAGTTTTTAAGGTTCAATTTCATTTAAATCATTATAATTTTTATCAAGGAGTTTCATTCCTAATATAGAATACAGTTTGATATTGTTTATTAATGCTCCTTTAATGGTGATGTTTCCAACAGATTCTACAGGATTGGGGTACATGCTAAATTCGTTTAAAACCTTATTTTTAACCGAAAGGGTTGATAAGTTTTCAGTTAAAGCAACAACTAAACTGGTTCCTTTGGAAAAAGATACGGTATTTCCAGCAGCATCCAATTGGTTAGCGGCATTTCCAGAATCTGGATGCATTATGGACATAAACAGATATTTATAATCTGGAGTAAACGTAATGCCTGTTGGTTCTGACCCGATTGGTGCAGTACCAAATATTTCTACTTTCGGACTCGCTTGGGTATGTCCGTTTTTCACCACCCAAATATAATTATTACCACCGTCTTGTAACACCCACAAGTTGCCATCCGCATCAAAAGCCAAATTATCATTGCCGTTTCCCCAAGGAACAGATGTGATGGTTGTTCCGTTATTAATGTCATAACTTGCCATCCCAACAAATGTTTCCATGGTAACCGTTGATGTAGACGCCTCCAGTACATCGGAATCTGAAAAGCGATACACTTGACCTTCATTTTTTACTGCGAAATATACCATCCCATCAGGGCCAATTTCAACATCTTCAATTCCATTAAATACGGTCGCTCCAACAGCATTGCTTTGGGCAAGTGTTGAATTTTGTTCTGCGGGTGTTCCATTATTTAAAAGTATCCAGCTACCTGTACCGTTTTTAGAACCAGAATAGACATAAAGATTTCCAACACTTAAAATTTCCTCATTGACAGCAACAAACTTATATAGATATCCGGGATTGGAATCTGCTCCTTGGTATACGGTTCGTTTATTAGTGTGGATAGTAACGTTTTCATGTGCCATATTGCCCATGGCATAATGTTTTGTGATAGCTTTTGTAAAAGGGTTCACTTCTAAATTCCATCCAGCATCATTATAACCATCGGGAACAAATATATCGCCAACAACTACTTCCTCGCAAGAAATGATAGTATTCCAAGACGTAACTGTTCCCGAGCAATTCGCTGCAGTACCTCCAACAGAGCTAAAATCGAGATTTTCAGACTTGGTAGTTTCCCAGAGTTTAGTAATAGGACTAAGATTGATTTCAAAAAGCGTAACGCCTCCTCCTCCATCGGTTAAGGCACTTCCTTCTGAGTTTATACCTAAATATCCATTTGTGCTACTGTTTGCAATTGGCACATAGGCAGTGAAATCTGGTTTCACCTTAAATGTACCTCCTTCTGTTAGAGCATCTCCAACTTCTATTATTTTTTGAAATGCATGACTGGAAGGAATAACAAATTGAGCTGTTTGTGCTGTTGGTGTAATAGAGGTAAAATCACCAATATTTTGGGCGGTTAGGCCATCAATCGCTAATAAAAAGATCAGGGCTTTGAAATGTAATTTTATTTCCATAATTATAAAGTATTTGATTACCAGTAATTTAATTATTTTTTTCAAAATATTATTTCCTATTTTAAAAAACTTAATACATAAATAATATGAATAAAAAAACCTGACCAGTTTAAAAACCAATCAGGTGTATAATAGATTAAAAATATTTTTGCTAAATATTTGCTGCTAACCAGTCCCCTACTTCTTTAGTACCATAGGCTTTTCCTCCATCGGCTAAATCTTCAGTTACAATACCTTCAGCTAATGCTTTGTTTACTGCATCTCTAATTGCTTTTCCTTCTTCGTGTAAGTTAAAAGAAATTTCAAACATCATGGCAGCAGATAAAACCATAGCCATTGGATTCGCAATATTCAACCCTGTTGCTTGCGGATAAGACCCGTGAATAGGTTCAAACAACGCAATATCAGCGCCCATAGATGCCGATGGCATTAATCCCATAGACCCCGAAATAACCGAAGCTTCATCCGTTAAAATATCTCCAAATAAGTTTTCAGTAATTAATACATCGTAAGAGTTTGGCCACTGTACCAAACGCATAGCCACTGCATCAACCAACTCATAAGAAACAGTAACTTCTGGATAGTCTTTTTCCATAGCCTGAACCGTTTCTCTCCATAATCTAGAAGTTTCCAATACATTTGCTTTATCAACACAACACAATCTTTTAGAACGTGTCATGGCTAATTCAAATCCTTTTTTAGCCAAACGCTGTACTTCAGCTCTTGTGTAAACACAGTTATCAAAAGCAGTTTCTCCACCATCTCTTCTACCTTTTTCTCCAAAATAGATACCACCAGTTAATTCTCTAAAGAAAACCAAATCAGTACCCTCTATACGTTCTCTTTTTAAAGGCGATTTATCCAATAATGAAGGAAATGTAAACGTTGGACGTAAATTAGCAAACAAACCTAATTTTTTACGCATTTTTAATAAACCTTGCTCAGGACGTACTGGTGCAGAAGGATCATTATCAAAACGAGGCAAACCAATAGCGCCGAATAAAACAGCATCTGAAGCTAAACAAACCTCGTGAGTTGAATCTGGATAAGGCTCTCCTACCGCATCAATAGCGGCAGCACCAGTTAATGCTGGCTTCCAAGTTATTTCGTGTCCAAATTTTTGAGCAACCGCTTCACTCACTTTTTGTGCTTGCTCCATGACTTCAGGTCCAATACCGTCACCTGCTAAAACTGCTATGTTAAATTTCATTTTTATATTTATTTTAATCTTTAATTTATATTTTTTTTGGCGTTCCCCAAGGGGTCGGGCTTTTCGCTATATCTTTTTTAGGTCATTGCGAAGGAAATTTCTAATTTTCTGTGGCAATCTCTTTATTCAGAGAGATTACTTCGTCGTACCTCCTTGTAATGACTACCATTTGCTATGATAAAAAAGGATGTCGCTGCAATCCCTAACGCAAACCAGAACTAAATTCAGCTTCACACTCCATTCGTAATTCTGAATTCCTAATTCTTAATTGGTAATTATATTCAACATCTTCTCCGTGGCTTTTATAGCAGAAACCGTTTGATCGGAATCCAAACCACGAGTTTTAAATTCTTTTTCTGGGCTTTTCCAAGTAATTATGGTTTCACACAAAGCGTCGGAATGACTCCCTGGAGGTATTCTTACAGCATAATCTATCAAATCCGGAAGCACCATTTTTTTATTGATATAGATACTTCGAAGCGCATTCATAAAAGCATCAAACTGTCCGTCGCCTTGGGCATTTTCTTCAAACGTTTCACCATTAATAGAAATTGAAATGGTTGTTGAAGGTTTTAAGCCTTTCGCATGTGTTAATACATAAGAGTTCACTTTTACCTTTTCTTCATATGAATAACTATCCAGCACATCAGAAATGATATAAGGTAGGTCTTCTTTGGTAACCACTTCTTTTTTATCGCCCAGTTCAATAATACGTTGGGTTACTTTTTTCAAGTCTTCATCGTTAAGTTGAAGTCCTAACTCTTGTAAATTCTTTTGGATATTCGCTTTCCCAGAAGCTTTACCTAATGCATACTTTCTGGTTCTGCCAAAGCGTTCCGGCATTAAATCGCTAAAATACAGGTTCTTTTTGTTGTCGCCATCCGCATGAATTCCAGCCGTTTGTGTAAATACGTTCGCACCAATAATAGGTTTATTGGCAGGAATCATAATGCCTGAAAAGTTCTCGACCAATTTACTCATGGTATACAAAAACCCTTCATTTACATCTATTTTTAGATGAGGCATAAAATCGTTAACAACAGCAATAGTACTAGCCATAGGTGCATTTCCTGCACGTTCACCCATACCGTTAACTGTTAAATGCAATCCATCTGCACCCGCATTTAAAGCAGCCATAACGTTGGCAACCCCTAAATCGTAATCGTTGTGTGCATGAAAATCGAAATGCAAATTAGGGTATGCGTCTTTAATTTCTTTTACAAACTCAAAAGATTCGGTTGGAGTTAACACACCTAAAGTATCTGGAAGCATAATGCGCTTCACGGGTTGAGTGGCTAACAACGCTAAAAACTCAAAAACATAGTCTTTGGAATTGCGCATACCATTACTCCAATCTTCTAAATAAATATTGGTTTCAATCCCCTTTTCTTTGGCTAAAGAAATGGTTTCTGAAATCTCATTAAAGTGCTGAACAGGAGTCTTTTTTAACTGATAAGTTAAATGATTTAATGAACCCTTGGTGAGTAAATTTTGAACCTTTGCTCCTGCTTCAAGCATCCAATTGATGGATACACCTTTATCTACAAAAGTCAAAACTTCAACTTTATCTAAATAATTGTTTTCCTTGGCCCAATTGGTAACACTTTTTACTGCTTGAAACTCACCTTCAGATACTCGGGCTGAAGCAATTTCAATACGGTTTACCTTTAATTCTTCAAGTAAAAGTTTGGCAATAGTTAGTTTTTCAGAAGCAGAAAACGACACACCCGAGGTTTGTTCACCATCGCGGAGTGTCGTATCCATTATTTCAATTTTTTTTGGAGTCATTTACAGTAGTAAGCCGTTTGCAAATGTTTCTATATCTCCTTTTATGTTTTGTAAGTAATCAATATCATCAAAACCATTCAGCATATTTTCTTTTTTATAGCTATTGATTTCAAAAGATTCTTGAGCACCTGTTGAAAGAATAGTAATGGTTTGATTTGGAAGATTGACTTCAATTTCCGTATTCGGGTCGTCGTAAATAGCATTGAATATTTGTTCTGAAAATTCAGCCGATACTTGAACTGGTAATACACCAACATTCAAACAGTTGTTTCTGAAAATATCAGCAAAAAAGCTAGATACAACACAACGGAAACCATAATCGTAAACCGCCCAAGCAGCGTGCTCTCTTGAAGAACCAGAACCGAAGTTCTTACCACCTACCAAGATTTTTCCTGAGTAGATAGGGTTGTTTAATACGAAACTTTCTTTGGGTGAATTGTCGTTATTATATCTCCAATCACGAAATAAGTTATCTCCAAAACCTTCACGTTTTGTTGCTTTTAAGAAACGTGCTGGTATAATTTGATCGGTATCCACGTTTTCTAATGGTAATGGAACCGCTGTACTTGTTAATATATTGAATTTATCGTATGCCATTTTTTTAATTTGCTTTAGGCTATAAGCTATACGCTCTAAGCCATTATAATTATTGTGTTTTTGCTTACAGCATAAAGCTTAAAGCATATTGCTTTTTAAAGTAAATCTCTAGGATCGGTTACAACACCTGTAACAGCAGCCGCAGCAGCTACTAAAGGACTTGCTAGCAACGTTCTAGAACCTGGTCCTTGACGACCTTCAAAATTTCTATTTGAAGTACTTACCGCATATTTTCCTGCTGGTACTTTGTCATCATTCATCGCTAAACATGCCGAACAACCTGGTTGCCTTAATACAAACCCAGCTTCTGTAAGGATATCTAAAATACCTTCTTCCTTAATTAAAGCTTCCACTTCATGTGAACCCGGAACTAACCAAGCGGTTATATTATCAGCTTTTTTCTTTCCTTTAATTATAGATGCGAATGCACGGAAATCTTCAATTCTACCATTAGTACAGCTTCCTAAGAAAACATAGTCTACTTTTTTACCAATCATAGATTCGTTTTCACCATAACCCATATATTCTAAAGACTTTTTATAAGTAGCAACACCACCTTCAACAGCTTCTGCATTTGGTATGTTTTTAGAAATACCAATACCCATACCTGGGTTTGTTCCGTAAGTAATCATTGGTTCAATATCGCTTGCTTTGAATGTTAATTCTTTATCAAAGATAGCATCAGCATCGGTTTTTAAAGTTTTCCAATGAGCAACGGCTGTATTCCAAGCATCACCTTTAAGTGATAATGGCTTATCTTTTAAGTAAGCAAAGGTTGTTTCATCAGGAGCAATCATACCACCACGTGCACCCATCTCGATAGATAAGTTACAAACGGTCATACGTCCTTCCATAGTCATGTTTTCAAAAACATCACCTGCATATTCAACAAAATAACCGGTTGCACCAGAAGTTGATAATTGTGAAATAATATATAAAGCGACATCTTTAGGTGTAACACCTTTTCCTAATTGCCCATTTACATTAATGCGCATTTTTTTAGGTTTTGGTTGCATGATACATTGTGTAGACAAAACCATTTCAACCTCTGAAGTACCAATACCAAACGCAATAGCACCAAAAGCACCATGTGTTGATGTATGTGAATCACCACAAACAATTGTTGCTCCTGGAAATGTAATACCATTTTCAGGTCCTACAACGTGTACAATACCGTTTTTTTGGTGACCAAGCCCCCAGTGGCTTATACCGTATTCATTTGAGTTATCTTCTAAAGCTTTTAATTGGTTAGCAGATAATGGATCTTCAACTGGTAAATGTTGGTTAATTGTTGGTGTATTATGGTCGGCCGTTGCAAATGTACGCTCTGGATATAATACCTTTAAACCACGACTTTTTAACCCAAGAAATGCTACAGGACTTGTAACTTCGTGTATAAAATGACGATCTATAAAGAATACATCCGGTCCTCCTTCAATTTTCCTTACAACATGTGAATCCCATACTTTATCAAACAATGTTTTGCTCATATTCTATTTTAATTTAATTTAAATCTTTGTGAATTTTTACTAATGTTTTTCACTTAGTAAAAAGGCATACAAAGTTAGGAAAAACTGCTGTTTTTATTAAGCATATCACAGTATTTAAGACGCTGTCCTAATTATTTTTATAGTATTATTAATGGAAACTTAAAAAATCGATGATATTTTAATAGAATAGCATTATTGGTTATAAATTTTAAAGTATATGTGTTTAAAAATTACTTTAACCTATCTACTACGTATTCAATTTGAGTTTTGCCATGTGGTTTTGCTTTGCCATCAATCCCTACATTTACCATAACAATATTTGAAATGGTGATAATGGTTTCATGAGTCATTTTATTTCTAACCTCACAACTTAAGGTTAAAGATGCTTTTCCAAATTTCACAACATCAATACCAATTTCGATAATATCACCTTGTTTCGCCGAAGCTTTAAAGTCTATCTCGCTAATGTATTTGGTTACCACTTTAGGGTTTTCAAGCTGAATGATGGTGTAAAGAGCCGCTTCTTCGTCTATCCACTCTAATAATTTGCCACCAAACAGCGTTCCGTTGGCATTTAAATCTTCTGGTTTTACCCATTTTCTGGTGTGAAATCTCATAATTTTATAATAATGTTTGTTGTACGTTTTTGTTATTATTTGGAATAACTAAATTATAACCCAATTCCCTGTTTAGCTTTTTTATAAAATAGGCTGAAAGTAAAGGTGATTCTTTTTCAATGTTTTGATGAATAAAAAAATCTATTTCTTTTATGCCTTGTTGTTTCCAAACCTTCAATCGCTCAATCCAATCGTCTAAGCGTCCATAATCACTTGCATGGTTTGCTCCCACATAACGCACAAATGCGGTAGCGTTAGTTAGGCGCATGTGCATAATATCGCGTCTTCCGGCAGAATCAACTAAGATGTTTGAAATATTATTTGCTTCTAAAAGTTGAAACAAATCGTTTGAAATTGAAGCATCATTATACCAATTGGTATGTCTAAACTCCATAGCCAGTGGTATTTCTTTTGGCCAATCTTCAACAAATTTTACAACTCTGATAAAATCCTTTGGTGCGAAATTATCATTCATTTGCAAAAAAACCGTTCCCAATTTTTCTTTTAAGTTGGATGCATTGTATAAATAATGATCAACTACTTCTTTGGTTTCTTGCAAACGTTTCCAATGGCTTATTTCTTGGTTAAGCTTCGGAAAAAACTTAAAATTTTCGGGTGTTTTATCATACCATGACGCAAATTGTTCTGCTGGAAAAATTCTGTAAAATGTGGCGTTCAACTCAATGGAATTAAACTGACGGGAGTAATATGCCAATTCATCTTTAGTCCCTTTAGGGTAAAATCCTTTTAAATCGGCTTTATTCCATTTGGCACAACCTACATAAATTTCAGGGATACTATCATCTTTAAATTTACTTAAAACACGTGCTGTATCAGGATGGTCTTTAGGCAATGTAAAGTCAATTTGCTCTGGATTTTTAACACTTCCAAACTTCATTTGTTTTTTTGTTTAAAGATAAAAAATTCTGAGTTGTTAATAACCCCGTTAACAACTATAAACGCTTCAAAACATTTTAAACTTTAATATTCTATAATTTTAATAAAAACTCTTCAACCATGAACACACGACAATTTAATTTAAAGAGCATTCGTCCTGAAATTCTTAGCGCAACAATTAACGATAGTATGAGTAATGACGAGCGTTTTCAAAATTTAGTACTACGCCCAATAATAAAGTTACAAAATGATTTGTTTATTGAAGTTTTTAAAAACTATATTGCTAAACACAAAATGGTGTTTTACAGTTACCCTTTGGAGAAGCGTTTATTATATATTGAAAACGCTGTAAATAAAGATATAAAATTCCGTAACTCACTAAAAGGCATTGTAATAGGCATGTTTACTGTAGAGGAATATTTAATATACATCCAAAATTCTTCAGCTTTAAACAAACGTATGATGCAGATTGTAAAAGAACGATTGATTAGTAATGTGCAACTTTTTGACCAACCAGAAGTGCTTAAAGCAGTATAAAAATTTAATGACAACAAAACAGAAACTATTGCAAATTTGTAACGAACATGTAGATAAACGCATAAACGATTACAAAGAAGAAGTTAATTTAATAAAAGAATCGATCGCTAGTAACGACAAAGGAAGTTCTGAAGACGATGATTCTGGTAATGGCAAATTATTAAATGACCTAGAAAAAAACATGACTTATTTAAATGATGCCAAAAAAACCAAAGAGTATTTAAGCAATATAAAAACGAATGTAGAAAGTAAAGATGCTATGTTGGGCTGTATTGTAAAAACGAATGTGATGAACTTTTACATTTCCACCAGCATTGGTAAAATCGAACTAGAGAATGAGGTTTTTTATGCTATTTCGGTAAATTCACCCATTGGGCAACTATTAATAAACAAACCTGTAAACACTAGTTTTGAGTTTAATCAAAACAAATACGTTATTACAGAAATTATATAAGAGAAACGCCATTTAAATCGGTAGTAAGCACATCGCTCATATAATTAAAATATGGGCGAATGGCTTTAAATGACTTTGTTACATCATCAATAAAACCATCACTCTGCACTTGTAAATCGGTATATTTTTTAACAAAAATAAATTGTTTCTTTTTTATTAAATCAATGGCTTTATGGTCTTTACTAAACCCTTTTGGTGCCGTTTTTACTTCATCTCCTACAAAACCACCCCAAATACTGTTGAATGTTTTGTCTTTTAAAATAGCTCGTATTTCGGTATCGTCCATTTCAAATTCTTTTCGAATACGTAATAAATCGGCTGGCGCAGGTTCCCAAAACCCAGTGGCTATAAAACTTTCATTATTGGGTTGAATATGTAAATAATAGCCGCCTCTTAATTTTGGTTTTGTTCTATGAAACGAACCGCCAAAATGTGTTTTATAGGGTGATTTATCTTTTGAAAAACGTACATCACGATAAATACGGAACATTTTGAGCTTGTCAACTTCGTCATGTTCATTTAAACTTTTTAAAATACTATTATAGAAAACTTTAGTGTCTTTCTCTATTTTTTTAAATTCAGACTTATGCTCATTAAACCAATCTCTATCATTATTTTTTTCTAGTTTTTTAAAAAACTCTAAAACTTCTTTTGAAATTTTTGCATTCATAATATCAAATTAATTCTATAAGTTTCTAAAATACAAAAAAGTCCTGTACTAGCAGGACTTTTAATACGTCTTAAATTAGTTGTTTCATTAATTATTTCTCTATCAAAATAAATTCTTGACTTGTAACTGTTCTGGTATCTTTGTCATAATATTCTATGGTAAAACTTCCATCTTCATTGAAGTATCCAATACCCGTGTCGTCATTACTATTTTGAAATAAATAGTGATTATCTCTATTGAACTTAACAATGTTACCGTAGCTTTTTTGGGTTTCGTGATCGTTTAACAATACCGAAAAGCCATTATCAACTTTCTTAAAACCGTATTGTCTTCCATTAAACTCATAGTACCCAATTTCCGTCTTAGAGTCATAAGAACTTCCCATATCATTATCAATTTCAATAGTTTTTTTAACTTTCACAGGACTATCAACAATGTCTTTATCTCTTTTGTTTTCATCCTTTTGAGCGAATTCAATATCTTGCTCTTCTCTAGTTGTTACTTTAATTTTTCTCTCAACTATTCCAGATCCATTATTGGTTTTTACAGTTTTTATAGTGGACTCCTCTGAAACATTTTTAGGTGTTTCTTGTGCCCAAATACTACAAGAAAACAAGAATAAACAAGTATAAATTATTTTTTTCATTTTTTTAAATTTTAAATTATTAATGATTCTTTTTATTGAATAAAAGGTTTTTATTACGATGTATATTAAGGCTTTTAACTTTTTTTAAAACCACCTTTTATTAATGATAATACAACAAGTATAATAAATATAAAAAAGCATATTTTAGCTATTCCAGCTGATGCTCCTGCTATACCTGAAAAACCTAAGACCCCAGCAAATAATGCTATGATAATAAATATGATTGTCCAACGTAACATAATTTCAAGTTTTAATGATTTATATTAATTTTTGAAGATTTAACTTCTATTAATACAAAGATGTCAATTATTGGCTTGTTACGTCTTACATGTTTTTTACTAAAATTTGTATAATTCACATGAAAACACGTCAAGCAATTGATAATCAGTATGTAAATAAAAAATATATAATCGCTAAGAGAATTCTATATTATTAAGGATTAAGCCAGAAGCAGGAGCAATATATTCCATTTTAATAAAACAGTCTTGTTCTAAACTTTTTGAAATGGTTTCTAAGTTTAATTTCCCTTTACCTAAATCTATAAGTGTACCCATCATTAAGCGTATTTGGTTACGCATAAAACCTTTACCTCTCACTCTTAAGATATATGATTTTTCAGGAAAGTAATTAGCTGTATATATAGTGTTTTCAACCAACTCGCAGGTTATAATTTCCCTATTATAAACACCATTGTCTGTAGGTTTGAAGCAATAAGACTTAAAGTAGTGCTCCCCTTCAAAAAGTTTAGCCCCTTGTTTCATTAAATCAATATCTAAATCATCTAAAATAGTAGTCATGATTGGCGCGCAAAACGGATGGCATTTTTCACCATAAGTAAATAAATACAGGTATTCTTTTATTTTTGAATGGTTGATGATGTTGAATTTATCATCAACTTCTCTAATACTTATTGCCCGAATATCTTGAGGTAAATTAAAGTTAAAAAGATTTAAAAATGCATTTTGGTCTTCTAAGGGCTCTTCTAAAAACAATTCAAAAGCAGCACATTCTGCCGATACCATGGCGTCGGTTCTACCAGAACTTAAACTTTTAAAATAGTTGCCCTCCAATATAAAATTCAACGTTCTATCTACCATTAAATGCAAGGTTTTTACATTGGGTTGTTTTTGCCAACCATGAAAACGGTAACCTAAATATTGAATAGAAATGACGTAAAAGTATTTTTTCATTGCTTTTTTAATGATTGGGGAAAGTAAGTTTTTTATTAATATATGACAAAAAATTAATAAATTGTATTACTATTTTACTAACTAAAAACCAATCAACATGACAAATTTTAAAAAAAAACCACCGGTTTGGTTTTGGATTGTAAGTGTTATTGCTCTATTATGGAACGCTATGGGTGTAAAACAATACTTAGGTCAAGCTTATCAAACTGAAAGTTGGCGTGCAGCGTTAACTGATGAGCAATTTGAAATGGTTTCAAATTTTCCGAGTTGGTTAACAGCTGCCTTTGCAATTGCAGTGTTTTCTGGTGTTTTAGGTTCTTTAGGACTCTTACTTAGAAAAAAATGGGCTTACATGGTATTGTTATTATCTTTAATTGCAGTGATAGTTCAAATGGGGTATATTTTAGCACAAGAACATTATGATGGTATTGCTATGACTATTAGCATTATTGTTTTTGCCTTATTCTTAGTTTGGTTTTCTAAAAACTCGGTTTCTAAAGGCTGGATTTCTTAACTGGAATTTTATTAAACAAAAGGCTTTAGAACATTCTAAAGCCTCTCGGTTTATTTATGTCTTCCTTTTAACTCTGCTTCAATATCCTTTAATGTGAAACCTTTGGCTTGTAAAAGCATTAAATAATGAAACAGTAAATCTGAAGATTCGTAAAGGAATAATTCATCATTAGTATCCATGGCTTCAATAACGGTTTCAATGGCCTCTTCGCCTACTTTTTGTGCTATTTTATTAATGCCTTTTTCAAATAAACTTGCCACATATGAATTGTTGGTGTCTTTATTGGCAACACGTTCAGCAATAACAGCTTCTAAAGTTGATAAAAAACTATAATTAGGCTTATTTTCTTCTCCCCAACAGTTATCAGTTCCTTTATGGCAAGTAGGCCCTACGGGATTCACTTGAATTAAAAGCGTATCCTTATCGCAATCATTTTTAATATCAACAAGATTTAAAAAATTACCACTTTCTTCACCTTTTGTCCACAAACGCTGCTTACTTCTACTAAAAAAAGTAACCTGTTTGGTTTCTACGGTTTTTTGATAAGCTTCTTCATTCATATAACCCAACATCAATACATTTTTTGTTGTGGCGTCTTGAATGATGGCAGGCACTAGTCCGTTGGTATCGTATTTAATTTCCATAGTTTTTGTCATTGCTCCGAAAGCAGGAATCTATTTTAATTTTAAGGGATTACTTCGTCATTCTTCCTTGTAATGACGTTACAATCGTACTTCTATATTATGTTTCTTTAATTCTTTTTTTAATTCTGGAATAGGAATTTCACCAAAATGAAAAACACTCGCTGCCAAAGCAGCATCAGCTTTACCTTCTTTAAATGTATCAACAAAATGCTGGACCGTTCCTGCACCACCTGATGCTATAATTGGGATGTTTAATGTTTCAGATAATTTAGCTAAGGCTTCATTTGCAAACCCGTTTTTTGTACCATCATGATCCATAGATGTGAATAAAATTTCACCTGCACCACGTTTTTCAACTTCTTTAGCCCATTCAAATAAATCAATATCTGTTGGAATACTTCCACCTGCTAAATGTACTTTCCAATTACCATCAATTTGTTTAGCATCAATGGCCACTACTACACATTGACTTCCAAACTTATCGGCTAATTCATTTACCAATTCGGGTCTTTTTACAGCCGAAGAATTAATAGAAACCTTATCGGCTCCACATTGCAACAAAGCATCTACATGTTCTACTGAAGAAATGCCTCCACCAACTGTAAACGGAATATTAACTTGTTCTGCAACATGCATTACCATATCTAAAGTAGTTGCACGCGCTTCTAAAGTGGCAGAAATATCAAGAAAAACCAATTCGTCTGCTCCTATTTCAGCATATTGTTTAGCTAATTCTACAGGATCGCCAGCATCGCGTAAATCGACAAAATTAACACCTTTTACGGTGCGTCCGTTTTTAATATCTAAACAAGGTATAATTCGTTTTGTTAACATCTTTCAAAGTTAAAAGTTAAAAGTTAAAAGTTAAAAAGTTGAACAAACCTTTAAACCCATCTTTCAACTTTATTATACAAATTTTTCTAATTGTTTTAGGGTTATTCTATTTTCATAGATAGCTTTTCCAATGATAACACCTTCACAACCTATTTCCTTTAAAATTGGTAATTCTTCAATAGTTGATATACCTCCAGAAGCTATAAGTTTAATGGATTGCCCATTACTGCTATTGGTGCATTCTGAAATAATTTGTTTGTACAAATCTACCGAAGGACCTTCAAGCATACCATCTTTAGAAATATCGGTACAAATAACGTACTGAATACTTTTCTTTTGATAGCTTTTTATAAACGGAATCACATCTTCTTTGCTTTGTTCCATCCATCCGCTTATTGATACTTTTCCATCGTCGCTATCGGCTCCCAAAATGATTTTCGCAGCTCCATACTTTGATATCCAACCTTCGAATGTATTTGGGTCTTTAACCGCAATACTACCGCCTGTGATTTGTTTTGCTCCAGAATTAAAGGCAATGTGTAAATCTTCATTAGTTTTTAAGCCGCCGCCAAAATCAATTTTAAGATTGGTTTTAGATGAAATTTGTTCAAGCACTTTATAGTTTACAATATGCTGTGCTTTTGCGCCGTCTAAATCTACTAAATGTAAATATTCAATACCCGCACCTTCAAAGGTTTTTGCTATTTCTAGCGGACTTTCACTATATATTTTTTTAGTTCCGTAATCGCCCTTGGTTAAGCGAACACATTTACCTTCTATGATATCTATGGCTGGTATTATTCTCATTTTTTATTGGTTATTGGTTATTGGTTATTGGTTTATGGTTATTATATTGTTTGTTTTTCAACAACCATAAACTACCAACTATCAATCTTTTTATAATTCTAAAAAGTTCTTCAAAATTTGTTCTCCTGCTAAACTACTCTTTTCTGGATGAAATTGAACACCATAAAAGTTATTATGTTGCAATGCCGAGGCGTAATTCACACCGTAATCGGTAGTGGCAATGGTTTCATCGCAATGTTCAGCGTAATAACTATGCACTAAATACATATATTCATTTTCTTTAATGCTTTTAAACAAATCTGATTTCAACTCTTTAATAACGTTCCAACCCATTTGTGGTACTTTTACATGATTATCAAAACGTTTTACATTGGTTTTAAAAACACCCAAACCTTTGGTATTGCCTTCTTCGGTGTATTCACAAAGTAATTGCATCCCTAAACAAATACCTAAAACCGGTTGTTTTAATTTTGGAATCAATGTGTCTAAACCAGTAGCTTTCAGCATTGCCATAGCAGAACTTGCTTCACCAACACCTGGAAAAATGATTTTATCGGCTGCTAAAATTTCTTCAGGATTATCAGACAAAATAGCATCAATTCCTAAACGGTTAAAAGCAAATTGTATGCTTTTAATATTTCCTGCGCCGTAATTTATTATAACTAATTTCAATTGATTTTTGATTTGCGATTTTTGATTTACGATTTCAATTCGTAATTCTAAAATCTATATTCGTAAATTTAAAGCATTCCTTTTGTAGAAGGCAAAAACATTTTGTTTGAATCTCTTTTTACCGCCATTTTCATAGCTTTTGCAAACGCTTTAAAAATGCCTTCTATTTTGTGATGCTCGTTAGTGCCTTCCGCTTTAATATTTAAATTGCATTTAGCACCATCGGTAAACGATTTAAATAAGTGATAGAACATTTCGGTTGGCATATCCCCTATTTTTTCTCGCTTAAATTCAGCATCCCATTCTAGCCAATTTCTACCACCAAAATCAACTGCCACTTGTGCTAAACAATCATCCATTGGTAAACAAAAACCGTAACGTTCTATTCCTAATTTATTACCTAAAGCTTTATTGAATAATTCACCAAAAGCAATCATGGTATCTTCAATGGTGTGGTGTTCATCAACTTCTAAATCGCCTTTTACGTTTATAGTCAAATCCATAGCACCATGGCGACCAATTTGATCTAACATATGGTCGAAAAACGATAACCCTGTATTAATATCATTTTTACCAGATCCATCTAAATTTAATTTTATATAAATCTGAGTTTCATTGGTATTACGAGTAATTTCAGCTACTCGATTTTCTAATTTTAAAAACTCATATATTTCCTTCCAATCGGTAGTTGTTAATGCAATAGAATTTAAAATATCCTGCTTAGAAGTTTCTATTTCATCAGCACCCAACTCAGGGTTTTCAGATAAATAAATACCTTTTGCACCCAAATTTTTGGCCAACTCCATATCGGTAATTCTATCGCCTAAAACATACGAATTTTGTAAATCATAATCTTCTGAAAAGTATTTAGTCAACAAACCTGTTCGTGGTTTACGTGTTGGTGCATTTTCATGGGGAAATGTTTTATCAATAATCACCTCTGAAAATTCAACCCCTTCTTTAGCTAAAGCATTTATAATTTTATTTTGTGCTGGCCAAAAGGTATCTTCAGGAAATGAATCGGTACCCAAACCATCCTGATTGGTAACCATTACCAATTCGTAGTCCATCTCATTAGCTATTTTTGCCATATATTGAAACACTTTTGGGTAGAATTCTAATTTTTCCAAACTATCTAATTGGTAATCTACAGGTGGTTCTAAAACCAAAGTGCCGTCGCGGTCTATAAATAATACTTTTTTCATATTGAATACAATAACACCTACAAGGATTCCAAACCTCGTAGGATATTAATTAAAATTTTATTTTCTTTTGGAGTTCCAACGGTTAAGCGCAATGTGTTTTCGCAACCAGGTTGTGTGGTACGGTTTCTTATAACTATCCCTTTTTCTATAAGTTGATTATAACGTTTATTGGCATTATCCACTTTAGCCAATACAAAATTAGCATCGGATGGATAAATTTTTGAAATATAACTGATAGATTTCAACTCTGAAATTAAAGCGCTGCGTTCCTTTAAAATATCGGCAATTTGATTTTTAGCCAAATCTTTGATATTTAATAACTCAATCGCTTTTTTCTGCGTTAACTCATTGATGTTGTAAGGCGGTTTAATCGTATTTAAAACGGTAATAATTTCAGTTGAAGCATAACAAATTCCTAAACGAATTCCTGCCATAGCATACGCTTTAGATAAAGTTTGCGACACAATTAAATTAGGATATTGCTCTAATTTTGAAATCCAACTGGTTTCCTTTGAAAAATCGATGTAAGCTTCGTCAATAACTACAATACCTTTAAATTCACGAACCAATGTTTCAATGGCTTTTGAAGTGAAACTATTTCCTGACGGATTATTTGGCGAACAAATAAACAGCAATTTACTATTCGAATCAACTTCGCTTAAAATAGCATCAACTTTTGGTTGAAATTCCGCATCCAAATTCACCTTTTTAATAGCAATAGCGTTCAGGTTTGCAAGCACTTCATACATACCATATGTTGGTGGTAAAATAACGACGTTGTCTTGATTAGGTTCACAAAAAGCCCTGAAAACTAAATCTAAAACTTCATCACTTCCATTTCCTAAAAGGATGTTTTTTGCAGAAATGCCTTTGATTTCTGAAAGAATGGCTTTCAATTTTCCTTGTTGCGGATCTGGATATCGGTTTACGCCATTTTCAAACGGATTCTCATTAGCATCTAAAAACACCATGTCATCGGTCACACCTTGAAATTCATCACGTGCTGATGAATACGGTTTTAGAGCTTTTATAGTTGGACGTATTAAATCTTGTATGTTCATTTTTTTAAATCCTTTAATCTAATGGAAACCGCATTTTTATGAGCTTGTAATCCTTCAGCTTCTGCCATGAGTTCAATAGTTTCACCAATATTCAAAATACCTTCTTTAGATATTTTTTGAAAGGTCATACTTTTTGAAAAACTATCTAAATTCACCCCTGAATAGGCTTTTGAGAACCCATTTGTTGGTAATGTATGGTTTGTTCCAGAAGCATAATCGCCCGCACTTTCTGGCGTATAATCGCCAATAAATACAGAACCTGCGTTAGCGATATTATTTACGTAAAAATCTTCGTTTTTGGAACAAATAATAAAATGCTCTGGACCGTATTCATTTATTAAAGCAAGTGCTATTTCATCGTTTTCAACATAAATAAGCTTTGAATTGGCAATGGATTTTTCAGCAATTGCTTTACGCGGAAGTATTTCCAACTGTTTTTCAACTTCTTCAGAAACTTTATCAATTAAAGTGTTAGAGGTAGAAACTAATATAACCTGACTATCTGTACCATGTTCGGCTTGACTAAGCAAATCAGATGCTATGTATGAAGCATTTGCAAACTCATCGGCCACAACCAATAATTCGCTAGGGCCAGCAGGCATATCGATAGCTACACCATATTTAGT
The DNA here is from genome assembly GCF_039650365.1 of Mariniflexile soesokkakense. Classification (NCBI taxonomy): domain Bacteria; kingdom Pseudomonadati; phylum Bacteroidota; class Flavobacteriia; order Flavobacteriales; family Flavobacteriaceae; genus Mariniflexile; species Mariniflexile soesokkakense. The sequence continues at coordinate 105,507 of NZ_JAZHYP010000004.1, forward strand.
AGCTAATTGTTTTGCAACGGTTACATACTGGTTTCCAGGACCGAAAATTTTATAAACCTGTGGAATGGTTTCCGTACCAAAAGTTAATCCTGCAATAGCCTGAATACCACCTGCTTTTATAATTTTTGTAACACCACATAAATGGGCTGCAAACAATATTTCTGGTGCCAACTCCCCATTTTTATTTGGTGGCGAGCATAATACAATTTCTTTGCAACCAGCTATTTGTGCTGGTACTGCTAACATTAGTACAGTAGAAAATAAAGGTGCTGTACCTCCCGGAATGTACAATCCTACTTTTTGTATCGGGCGTTTTTCTTGCCAACATTGCACTCCTGTAGTAGTTTCTACTTCAATTTTTGAGGTTTTTTGTGCCTTATGGAAAACCTCTATATTTTGTTTAGCAACCTTAATAGCTTTTTGAAGCTTTACAGTAACTGCCGCAATAGCTTTTTGAATTTCTTCAGAAGTCACAATGCTTGATTCTAATGAAATACCATCAAATTTAGATGTATATCTTCTTATGGCTTCATCGCCATTTTTAGAAACATCATCAAAAATCTGAATAACCGTTGCTTCAATATCACCAAGTGTTTGTGTAGGTCTTTTTAGAACCTGACGCCATTCGTTTTTATTTGGATTTTTAATTATTTGCATGACAAATTTTTACAATACCATTTTTTCAATAGGACACACTAAAATGCCTTGAGCACCTTTGGCCTTTAAATCATCTATAACGTCCCAAAATTCATTTTTGCTTATTACAGAGTGGATCGAACTCCAACCTGCTTCCGCTAATGGCAATACGGTTGGGCTCTTCATTCCTGGTAATACATTAATAATGTCTTGAACTTTATCATTTGGCGCATTTAGTAATACATATTTAGATTCTCTTCCTCTTAAAACCGATTTAATTCTGAATTGAATTTTATCTAAAATAGCCTGTTTTTCAGCATCTAAAATAGGGGACACTGCTAAAACTGCTTCTGATTTTAAAATCATCTCCACCTCTTTTAAATTGTTTTTAAACAAGGTGCTTCCGCTAGAAACAATATCAACAATAGCATCTGCTAAACCTATATTTGGTGCAATTTCAACTGATCCGTTAATAATATGTAGGTTGGCTTTAATGCCGTTTTTGTCCAAATAATTTTGAACGGTATTTGGGTATGATGTTGCTATACGTTTACCATCTAAATCTTTGATGCTTTTGTAATCCATTGTTTTTGGAACAGCAATACAAACACGACAACTAGAAAAACCTAATTTTTCGGCAATATTAATACCACTACCTTTTTCTATTAATACATTTTCGCCAATAATGGCAGCATCTACTACGCCGTCTTTTAAATATTGAGGAATATCACCATTTCTAAGGTAGAAAACTTCTACTGGGAAGTTTCTAGCGGATGCTTTTAATTGGTCAATGCCATTGTCAATAGAAATACCAATGTCTTTAAGTAATTCCATAGATTCGTCGTGTAAACGACCTGATTTTTGTACTGCAATTCTTAATGTACTCATTATCTTGTTTTTATGAGTTTGAAACAATCTGGTTGGATTAAAAATTAAAAACCCGTTTGATTGTCTCAAACGGGTTTAAAAATATGTTGATTTTATTCAATACATCTTCACTTCGCTTGAGAGCAAATTTGAAAATGGTGATGATGAGATTGAATAAAGTTCATTTTATTTTTATTTTACTTTTGCAAATATCACTAATTATAGTGAATTATTCCAAATAATTTCAACAAAACTTATGAGTATTGAATATTATATATTTTTAATTAAAATAATTAGTTAATATTCAATGTTTTCTTAAAATTCCTAAATTATTTTATTCGAATTTTTATTGATTTCCTAAAATAATAGGTAAACCACTATCTCCAGAACCGATAACAATTACTTTACTATTTGGTGATTCTGCTAATTTCATAGTAGCATCAATACCTTTATCTTGTAAAATTTTATCGGTTAATGAAGCACTAAGTATTCTATTAGATTCTGCTTTACCTTCTGCCTCGATAATTACTTTCTCAGCTTCTTTTGCTGCGGTAACTAATCTAAATTCATATTCTAACGATTCTTGCTCTTGCTTTAATTTACGCTCAATCGCATCTTTAATGGTGTTAGGTAATGTTACATCACGAACTAAAACTTCATTTAATTGTACATACTGTTTTTCTAAAATCTTTTTAGTTTCTAAAAAGATTTCATCTTGTATGGCGTCTCTTTTACTAGAGTACAATTGTTCAGGCGTGTAGCGCCCTACAACACTACGAGCCGCACTTCGAATAGCTGGTTGAATAACGCGTTGCAAGTAGTTTTCGCCTAAGTTTTGGTGTAATCTACCCAAATCGCTATATACAGGTTGGTACCATGCAGAAGCATCAATTTGAATTTCCAATCCATTTGACGATAGTACTTTCATTTTTTCAAAAAGTTCTTGTTGGCGTACTTCATAAATAATCACCTTGTTCCAAGGCGCTACAATGTGAAAACCTTCTCCTAAAGGCGGCTCATCAATTACAACACCGTTATCAAAGGTTTTATAAAGTACTCCTGCCTCACCAGAACCAACAGTGACTGCCGATTTAGCTAGTAATACAATTAATATAATTGCTCCAATTATTACTGGGAATGCGATTTTTGGTAATTTTTCCATGTCTATTTTTATTTATTTTAATCTGTTATATTTTCTTAAAAACCACTTAAAGCGGTTATATCCTCCCTTGGTTCACCAACTGACCGCCATCAATAGTCAATAACTGTCCAGATGTTGTTACTGCGTCTACTGCTAAATAAACAATGCCTTTAGCAATATCTTCAGGTAATGATGTTCTATTAATAAGGCAGGATTTTTCAATATTTTTTTTAACAGACTCATACCTGTCTCCTAAAAAACCTTTAGTCCATCTAGTTTGAATAAAACCTGGACAAACCCCATTGACTCTAATATCAGGTGCAAGTGCATGCGCCAGAGAAAGCGTCATAGTAGACAAAGCTCCCTTAGATGCCGCATAAGCGATAGAACTCCCTACGCCAGATATAGCACTAATAGAAGATATGTTAACAATAGAGCCATTAACTTTTTTCAAGTATGGTGCTGCGAGTTTTACCATTTGATACGCCCCAATAACGTTGACTTCATATAGATCTTGAAAATCCTTTTTGCTAAGTCCTTCTAAATTGTCATAATTACAATATCTAGTAGTGCCCGCATTATTAACTAATACATCAATTCTACCCATGGTTTTTATTGTCTCGTCAATCATTCTTTTGCAATCTTCTTCAATAGCAACATTTGCTTGACATACCAAAGCATCTACTCCAAAGCTTTTGCATTTTTCAGCTACCGCATAAGCTTCACTTTTATTTTGAGAATAGTTAATGACTACATTCCATCCTCTTTGAGCTAATTCAATGCACGAAGCAGCCCCCACTCCTGATGATGATCCTGTTACAATAGCAGTTTTAGTTTCTTTGTTCATTTTAAATTAATCCGTTATATTTTCTTAAAAACCACTCTAAAGACAAACTTAAAGCGATTATGATGAGTAGATATTTCCAGTCTATCAAAGATAAACTATTTTTATTGCTTTTTTGAATAGTAACAAATCTGTTATCGCCTAAAAGAGTTTCTATTAAATTTTCTGTATTATCTATAAAAAAACTTTGACCTTGACTGTTAGTAGCTAACTGTTGCAGTTTAGTTACATCGGCATTTAAAAATTGCTCCTCCACATTGTATTCTAAAATTTTAAAATTGCCTGATTTTGATATGTTTTCTTTTGAAGCACTCACCGTAAATTCATAATCGGAAGCTGGCAAACTACTTAAATCTACTTGATAATTAGTATTGTTTAGAATAAATGGAAAACTATTAGTTTCATTACTTATCACATTTCTAACAGAAATATTAAGTGTTTCTCTGGTATCAAACACATAATTTTTATCGAAAAATTCAGCCTTTATAATAACATTTGTGTTCCCGTTATAAAACGATTCGTATTCAATATTCAATCTGCTTTTTTGTTTATTAGAAGCAGTGTACTGAATAAGTTTTCCTATAAAATTATCGAATTGATGAAACGATTTAGTATTTAAATAACTTTGGGCGCGCCATTGCCAAATATTCTCACCAAATAAAACGGTTTCTCGCCTACCGTTTGTTTCAAAAGTGGCAAGTAATGGGTCTTTTTTTGAAATGCCGTTAATGGTTTTATTTAAAATAGTTTCAAAAGGAATTGAAAATGATGCAGCACCATAATGAGTGTTTAGTGGAGGAAACGATTCAAAATTAATATCTTCAATAATAAATGGTGCATAATTTTTGTTTAATACTGCTTGATACGTTTCTGTTTGATTTGATATTTCGTAAGTAAACGTTTTATTAACTTTGTTTAGAAAATTTAAATCGGTTTTTGTTCCAATAATTGTGAATCTATTTTTATTTTCTGAATTTAAAGCCTCATATAATTGATTAAACTTACTATTTGGCTGATATATAATAACTATTTGAAAATCATTAATTTGATTCAAAATAGTACTTGAATTTAATAGTGTAACGGAACGCTGTTCGTTACTTTCAATACTTTTTTTCAGAACACCTAAATCGGGGTGTATAAAATCGCTTACCAATGCAGTTTTGGTTTTTTGGTCAATAACTTCAATAGCAAAATTTTTAAAATTGTTGATGGTGTTTTTTTCATTATCTAACGGCTCTAATAAAGCTTTGTACGCATGCACACCAACCGAATTTGCTGGCAAATTGAAATTAATAACCTTAGAATTATTTTGTTTTGTGAAGTAGATAGTTTCGGAGTGTACAACCGTATTGCCACTTGTAACGACAAACCTAGAATTGACATTAGTGTTACCATTATACACCAGAATAGTTTCAACTGGAAACTGATTTTTTAAATAAGCATATTTATTTACATTAAGTTGCTGAATTTTTAAATCGGTATGATTAACAGTGTCTCCTAATATGACTGAATAAATGGGTTGTTTATAGTTATTATACTCAAACTCATAGCTACTACCATAGGTTTGGTTTCCATCGGTAATTAGAATAGTAGGCGAAATAGTTTGTTTGTAAATTTGAGATAACTGACCAAAAGCACCTTGTATATTGGTTTGTTTCTCGTTAAAATCAAAACTATTTGACGCTTTTAATTTCTCACCTAATGTATAGGTTTCAATATTAAATTTATAGTTTAAACTTTTATTAGAAGTTAATTTCTCAACTAAATTATTGACTGCATTATATTGTCTTAAATACTTTACAGAACTCGAATTATCAACCGCAATAACCAAATTGGGTTTTATGGTAGAAAGTGTTATTTGCTCCAATTTTGGATTGATAAGCAACAAAAGCACAGAAAAAATGGTTACAAATCTTAAAAACAAAAAAAGCATGTTTTGTTTAGACATGCTTTTTTTGTTCAATTTATAATGGAATCCTGCTATGAATAAAGCTAGGATTCCTGCTAAAATTGTATATACTAAAGTTTCTGCTTGCATTTACGATTGACGATTTTTTTTTTGATTGACGATTTTAAAATTCTAAAATCGTAATTCGTAAATCTTAACTAGGTTAACATGCCTCCGTCAACATTAAGCGTTTGTCCTGTAACATATGCACTCATATCGCTGGCTAAAAACACACATACATTAGCTACATCGTCTGGAGTGCCACCACGTTTTAACGGAATTCCAGCACGCCATCCTTTTACAACTTCTTCGTCAAGTTTTGCTGTCATTTCGGTTTCAATAAAACCTGGAGCAACTACATTGCTTCTAATGTTCCTAGAACCTAACTCTAAGGCTACCGATTTTGAAAACCCAATAATCCCAGCTTTAGAAGCAGCATAATTGGTTTGACCTGCATTTCCTTTCACGCCAACAACTGAACTCATGTTAATAATAGAGCCTTTACGTTGCTTAAGCATGGTTTTTTGAACTGCTTTTGTCATATTGAAAACCGATTTTAGATTCACTTCAATAACAGTGTCAAAATCTTCTTCGGTAATACGCATTAACAAATTATCTTTTGTAATGCCCGCATTATTAACCAATACATCAATACTACCAAATTCAGCAACAACATCGTCAGCTAATTTTTGGGCTTCATCAAAGCTAGCCGCATTACTTTTATAGCCTTTCGCTTTTATGCCTTGAGCATTTAATTCATTTTCAAGTTCGTTAGCAGCTTCTACAGAGCTACTATATGTAAACGCAATATTAGCACCTTGGGCTGCAAATATTTGTGCAATACCTCTACCTATACCTCTACTCGCTCCTGTAATTATGGCTGTTTTTCCTTCTAATAATTTCATCTATAACTTATTTTAATTTCTTAATGAACACTTGAATGATTGTGTTACATTAACAGTTGGTTGTTTCCTAAATTCAAATATAACAAATACAAATTGCAACAAATAAAAAACCTCACAAATAATTGCGAGGTTTTTCAAATATTTTAAAAGATATTATGCTAAAACTTCAGCTACTTTTTTACCAATTTCAGCTGGAGAATCTACTACGTGAATACCGCAAGCTTTCATGATTTTCTTTTTTGCTTGTGCCGTATCATCGCTACCGCCAACAATAGCACCAGCGTGTCCCATGGTACGACCAGCAGGAGCTGTTTCACCGGCAATAAAACCTACAATTGGTTTCTTGCTTCCGCTAGCTTTGTACCAGTTGGCCGCATCTGCTTCTAACTGGCCTCCAATTTCACCAATCATAACAACCACTTCTGTTTCTGGGTCGTTAATTAAAAGCTCCACTGCTTCTTTAGTGGTAGTTCCAATTATTGGATCTCCACCAATACCAATAGCTGTTGTGATGCCTAAACCTTGTTTTACAACTTGGTCTGCCGCTTCATACGTTAATGTTCCAGATTTAGAAACAATACCTACTGTTCCTTTTTTGAAAACAAAACCAGGCATGATACCAACTTTAGCCTCACCCGGCGTGATAACACCTGGACAGTTAGGGCCAATTAAACGGCAATCTTTATTTTTTATATAATTTGAAGCCGTAATCATATCGGCAACAGGAATACCTTCAGTAATAGTGATAATCACTTTAATACCTGCATCTGCAGCTTCCATAATAGCATCCGCTGCAAAAGCTGGTGGCACAAAAATAATGGTTGTATCTGCTCCAACTTGCTCAACAGCATCTTTAACGGTATCAAATACCGGTTTATCTAAATGTGTTTGACCACCTTTTCCAGGAGTAACACCACCTACAACGTTCGTTCCGTATTCAATCATTTGACTAGCATGAAATGTACCTTCACTACCTGTAAAGCCTTGAACTATTATTTTTGAATCTTTGTTTACTAAAACACTCATTTTATATTTTTTTATTTAAATAAAGCTGCACAAAAATACTTTTTTTGATCATACTTTTAGCAGCATTTTAGATTTATTTTTTAGATTTTATAAACTGTAATATTTCGGGTATTTGCTTGATGTTTGCCATTTCCTTCATTTCTGCTCTAGCTTCTTGCGCAGGTGTTCCCCAATAGGTTTTATTACCTTCTAACGATTTACTAATACCTGTTTGTGCATGAACTACCGCTTTTTTACCAATGGTAACACCACTAGTGCAGCCTACTTGCCCCCAAATAGTCACTTCATCTTCTACAACAACACAACCGGCAATACCAACTTGCGAAGCTATTAAACACTTTTTACCAATAACCGTATCGTGTCCAATTTGTATTTGATTATCTAGCTTAGAGCCCTCTTTTATGGTGGTATCACCAGTTACCCCTCTATCAATCGTGCAATTAGCACCAATGTCTACATAGTCTTCAATAACAACACGTCCACACGATTTTAATCTATCAAAACCTTCAGGTCTTTTTTTATAGTAAAAAGCATTCGCACCCAAAACGGTACCAGAATGGATGGTAACATTATTCCCAATAATGGCATCATCATAAATGCTTACGTTAGAATGAATGATGCAATTTTCACCAATTACCACATTATGCCCAATAAAAGAATTTGGTTGTACTACCGAATTCGCTCCAATAATAGCAGAATCGGAAATACTACTAGTAGCTATATTGAACGGTTTAAAATAATCTGTAAGTTTATTAAAGTCTCTAAAAGGATCGTTGCTAATTAACAGCGCTTTCCCTTCAGGACACACCACTTCTTTATTAATTAAAATAATAGTAGCTGCGGAATTTAATGCCTTGTCGTAATACTTTGGATGATCTACAAAAACAATGTCACCAATTTCTACAACATGAATTTCGTTCATTCCTAGCACAGGAAAGTTGTCATTACCTACAAAATCGCACTCAATTAATTGAGCAATTTGTTTTAAAGTGTGTGGGTTTGGAAACTTCATTTATTTGTTTAGTTGTTAAATCGTTAAGTTGTTAAGTTGTTTTAAAAACAAACAAACACATCAACAAATAAACTTTTTTCACTCTTTTACGCGTTCTTTGTAAGTTCCTTTTTCAGTTTCTACTTTAATTTTATCGCCTTCATTAATAAATAGAGGTACATTTACAATAGCACCCGTTTCTACGGTTGCAGGTTTTGTAGCATTGGTAGCCGTATTACCTTTAACTCCAGGCTCGGTAGCCGTGACTAACAAAACCACACTTGCTGGCATTTCAACGGAAAGAGGCATGTTATCTTCAGCGTTTATAATTACTGTAACTACCTCGCCTTCTTTCATTAAACCTGGGTTATCTAAAGCAGATTCACGCAATTGAATTTGAGTATAATCTTCAGTGTTCATAAAGTGGTAATACTCGCCATCGTTGTATAAAAATTGAAATTTATGGGTTTCAACACGCACGTCTTCTAATTTATGTCCGGCTGAAAACGTGTTATCTAATACTTTTCCGTTGGTTACACTTTTCATTTTCGTTCTAACAAACGCAGGACCTTTTCCTGGTTTTACGTGTAAAAATTCTATGATTTTATAGATGTCGTTATTATATCTAATACATAATCCGTTTCTAATATCACTTGTATTTGCCATTATATGCTTGTTGTTTATTTATTATTATAAAATTGTAAAACTAAAATAATTAGTTTGCCTTAAAGTAACCTTTCATGATACCTCGTTGTGAATCTTTTATGAACTGAAGAATTTCATCACGTTCTGGAGTTGCTTCCATTTCAGCTTCCATTATTTCGGTTGCCTGAGTATTATTATAATTTTTTTGGTAAAGAATTCTATAAATATTTTGAATTTCTCTAATTTTTTCGGTTGAATACCCACGTCTTCTCAATCCAACGGAATTAATACCAACATACGATAAAGGTTCTCTTGCCGCTTTTACAAATGGAGGCACATCTTTGCGAACTAAAGACCCACCAGTTACAAAGGCATGATTTCCTACCGAGACAAATTGATGAACAGCTGTCATACCAGCTAAAACCACATAATCTCCAATGGTAATATGTCCCGCTAATGTACTATTGTTAGAAAAAATACAGTTGTTACCCACAACACAATCATGCGCAATATGGCAGTACGCCATAATTAAACAGTTGTTGCCTATTACGGTTTTCATTCTATCGGCAGTACCTCTGTTAATGGTAACACATTCTCTAATGGTTACGTTATCCCCTATTTCAACAGTGGTTTCTTCGTCGTTATACTTTAAATCTTGAGGAACAGCAGAAATGACTGAGCCTGGAAAAATATTGCAATTTTTACCAATACGAGCACCTTCCATAATGGTAACATTACTTCCTATCCAAGTACCTTCACCTATGGTTACATTATTATATATAGTTGTGAAAGGCTCTATTACAACATTCTTTGCAATTTTAGCACCTGGATGCACGTAAGCTAGTGGTTGATTCATTTATTCGTTGTTATTGTTTTTTTAATAAACCGGTTAGATTTAAATTATTTAACTTTAGATATTTGAGCCATAAGTTCTGCTTCAGCACAAAGTTTTCCGTTAGCATACGCATACCCTTGCATATGGCAAATACCACGACGTATTGGAGTTATTAACGAGCATTTAAAAATTAAAGTATCGCCAGGTACCACTTTTTGCTTGAACTTAACATTATCCATTTTCATGAAAAATGTTAGATAATTTTCTGGATCTGGAACGGTATTTAAAACTAAAATACCACCGGTTTGTGCCATCGCTTCAACTATTAAAACTCCAGGCATTACAGGAGCTCCAGGAAAGTGGCCCGCAAAAAACGATTCGTTCATGGTTACGTTTTTCTGAGCTATTACGTGACTATCCGAAAGTTCAAATACTTTATCTATTAATAAAAACGGTTGCCTATGTGGTAACATGGCCATAATTTGAGTCACATCCATTAATGGTGTTTGGTTCAAATCTACATTTGGCACATTATTTCTGCGGTCGTTTTTTATAAGTTTGGATAGTTTTTTAGCAAATTGTGTGTTTACAAAATGTCCAGGTTTGTTAGCTATTACTTTGCCTCGTATTCTAGTCCCAACAAGCGCTAAATCCCCTAAAACATCTAAAAGCTTATGTCTTGCCGCTTCATTTGGATGGTGTAGGGTTAAATTGTCTAGTATTCCATTTGGTTTAACAGCAATTGAGTCTTTTTTAAATGCCACTTTTAGTTTTTCCATGGTTTCTGCAGACAATGGTTTATCTACATAAACAATAGCGTTATTTAAATCGCCCCCTTTAATTAACCCATTTTTAAGAAGCATTTCAATTTCATGCAAAAAACTAAAGGTACGTGCGTTAGAAATTTCATCCTTAAATTCTGAAATTTGATTTAGGGTTGCATTTTGAGTGCCTAAAACTTTGGTGCCAAAATCTACCATAGTTGTGATTTGGTATTCTTTTGATGGCATTACTAAAATTTCACTTCCAGATTCTTCATCCGTATAAGAAACTATATCTGTTATTACATATTCTTCTCTAAATGCATCTACTTCAACAACACCTGCGTTCTCAATCGCTTCAACAAAAAACTTAGACGATCCATCCATGATTGGTGGTTCGGATGCATTAAGTTCAACTATAACATTATCAACATCTAAACCTACTAAAGCTGCCAAAACATGTTCTGAAGTTTGTATGGTTACACCATTTTTCTCTAAGCAAGTACCACGCTGTGTATTTGTTACATAATTGGCATCTGCTTCAATAACAGGTAAGCCTTCTAAATCTACACGCTTAAAAACCAATCCTGTATTGGCCTCTGCAGGCTTGAAAGTTAATGTCACATTTTTCCCTGTGTGTAAACCAACACCTGTTAAAGAAACTTCTTTCTTTATGGTTTTTTGTTTGATTTCAGTGTTTACTATTCCCATTTATTTTTCTCTAAATCATTAATATTTCTAACAATCTTAGGTAAGTTCTTAAAATGAACATACGATTTATTATAGTCGGTTAAACTAAGTGCCGGCGAACCTTGAAGCACTTCATTATCTCTTACATTTCTAGCAATACCAGATTGCGCCTGAATTTTTACATTATTGCCGATAACAATATGTCCTGCAATACCTACTTGCCCACCAATTTGACAATTGCTACCAATTTTAGTAGAGCCAGCAACTCCTGATTGTGCTGCAATAACGGTGTTTTTACCAATTTCTACACCATGAGCAATTTGTATGTGGTTGTCTAATTTTGCACCTTCACGTATAATTGTAGAGCCAATGGTAGCTCTATCTATAGTAGTGGCGGCGCCAATATCTACATAATCTTCAATAATAACATTTCCAGTTTGAGGAATTTTATTGTAACCTCCCTTTTCATTTGGGGCAAAACCAAAACCATCGGCACCAATAATAACGCCCGAGTTTATAACACAGGCATTGCCTATAATGGTATCTGAATAAATTTTTGCTCCAGAAAAAATAATGGTATTATCTCCAATTACTACATTTTCTCCAATATAGGTATTTGGAAAAATTTTAACGTTACTTCCAATCTTTGCTTGGTCACTTATGTATGAAAATGCCCCAATATAAACATGGTCACCATAAGTGGCAGATTCTGAAATAAAAGAAGGTTGTTCAATGCCAACCTTGTATAGTTTTATAGAATTGTAATATTCAAGAATTTTAGAAAACGCCAAATAAGCATCATCAACTTTAATTAGAGTTGTTTTAACGTTGTTTTCTGGTACAAAAGTTTTATTTACAATGGTAATAGAAGCCTTTGTGCTGTATATATACGGTGTGTATTTCGGGTTTGCTAAAAACGTTAAAGAGCCTTCAAAACCTTCTTCAATTTTAGAAAGTTTCGACACTTCAGCATTTGGATTTCCAACCACATCACCTTCTAGAATCCCTGCTATTTGTTGAGCTGTAAATTTCACACTCTAAAATTTATTGTTTTTGTGTTATGTTTGGCAAAAATAGGAAAAATGTCCTAAAGTTTTTCAATTGAACTTCCTTATTGTTATATTATGATTCACAGCAATTTAAAGTTCCATTTAAATAATTGTTAATAAATTAATTGGCAATAGACTCTTTTGGGTAACATATATAGTACTTGGTAACTGGTTTTGATAATGCTTTTAAGTTAAGCTGGTCGGAAGCTTTCACTATATCTTCAACTTTGCCCGATTTGTGCAATATATTTATGCCTTTATGATTGTTTTGATATGCCTGATTTGAAATACTGCCCGTAAAAACAAAGTATTTAGCTTCGGCTTCTGCAATATTATATTTTGTAATTAGCTTGTCAATATGTTTTTTTAAATCTGCTTCTTTTACAGGTTTGTTTTTCAGCTTAATAGTCAACAAGTTTCTATTAATTATCATTTCACATAAATTACTCAATACAAAGTCTGCATTGAATTGCCAATGTTTCATTGCCGAAATAATATCAAAATCATCTAATTGAGAAAAAATATCAAGTGCGTTTTTATTAAAATCATCCATAGAAATTTTATTTTCTAAAAAATACAATAACGGCTTACTCGCTTCCAAGTTATGGTGATTATTATATAATTCTTTGGCACGTTGCAACACTCTAATTAATAATTGTTCGGCAGCCAACCCTGTTTTATGCAAATACACTTGCCAATACATAAAGCGTCTTGCTATAAGAAATTTTTCTACACTATATATACCTTTTTCTTCTACCACCAATGCATCGTTCACTACATTAAGCATGGTTATTAAGCGTTCGCTGTTTACATTACCTTCTGCAACCCCGGTGTAAAAACTATCGCGTTTTAAATAATCGGCTCTATCCATGTCGAACTGCCCCGAAATAAGTTGGCACATAAACTTTCTGGGGTATTCTCCCTTAAATATTTTAATTGCTAACGTTAAACTTCCGTTAAATTCTTCATTTAAACGCTCCATAAAAAGCAGGGAAATTTGCTCATGGCACACGGTTTCCACTATACTATGCTCCATAGCATGAGAGAATGGCCCATGACCAATATCGTGCAATAAAATGGCGGCATACAACCCAGTTTCTTCTTCATTAGAAATTGTAACCCCTTTAAAACGAAGTACGTTAACGGTTTTTTGCATTAAGTACACACAGCCAATGGCATGATGAAACCTGGTATGATGTGCTCCCGGATATACTAAATAAGACATGCCCATTTGTGTAATCCGTCTTAGGCGCTGAAAATACTTATGCTGTATTAAATCGAAAATAAGCGAATTTGGAATCGTAATAAATCCGTAAATTGGGTCGTTTAATATTTTAAGTTTGTTCAAGCTTTAAAAGTTAGGGTTTAATAGACACAAATATAATTATATACCTTGTATATAAAAGACTAAGCTAAGAACAAATTGATTTTAACACTTATTAAAAACATATAAATGAATACTATAAAAATACTTTGGGTAGATGATGAAATCGATTTATTAAAACCACACATATTATTCTTACAGCAACGTAACTATACTGTAACTACATGCAAAAGTGGAACTGAAGCTATAGAAACTCTTGAAAGTGAAAATTTCGACATTGTTTTTTTAGATGAAAATATGCCAGGACTTACCGGTCTTGAAACATTAAATGAAATAAAAGAAAAACAAGATAGTTTGCCTGTTGTAATGATTACAAAAAGTGAGGAAGAATATATTATGGAAGAAGCTATAGGAAATAAAATAGCCGATTACCTAATAAAACCTGTAAACCCAAACCAAATTCTTTTAAGTTTAAAGAAGAACTTAGACCATTCCCGATTGGTTTCAGAAAAAACGACTTCAAATTATCAGCAAGAATTTAGAAAAATAGCTATGGATTTAGCCATGGTTAATTCTTTCGAAGAATGGGTAAGCTTATATCAAAAATTAATTTATTGGGAAATTAATCTTGAGAATATTGAAGATGCAGGTATGTTTGAAATTCTGGAGTCTCAAAAAACAGAAGCTAATACACAGTTTGGAAAGTTTATTGAAAAAAACTACGCTAAATGGTTTCAGCCAAATACCGATGCCCCTATCATGTCGCACACGCTTTTTAAAGAAAAAGTGGTGCCCGAATTAAGCAAAGACCAACCCATCCTATTGGTTGTGGTTGATAATTTGCGTTATGATCAATGGAAAGTTTTCGAACCCATCATCAATAACCATTATAAAAAAGACAAAGAAGAAGCCTTTTTTAGCATTTTGCCCACTGCAACACAATACGCAAGAAATGCTATTTTTTCAGGTTTAATGCCTAGTGACATGGAAAAACTTTTTCCTCAATTTTGGAAAAATGATACCGATGAAGGCGGTAAGAATTTACATGAAGAAGATTTTTTAAAAACCCAAATGAAACGATTGGGTTTAAATCAATATACCAGCGAGTTTCATAAAATAACCAATTTAAAAGCAGGAAAAAAATTAGTTGAGAATTTCAAGACACTAAAAAACAATGATTTAACAGTTATTGTCTATAATTTTGTGGATATGCTTTCGCATTCAAAAACCGAAATGGAAGTTGTTAAAGAATTAGCGTCTAATGATAAAGCGTACCGCTCATTAACTCTAAGTTGGTTTAAAAACTCTCCACTTTTAGAAATGATACAAATGGCACAGCAGTTAGGTTTTAAGCTTATTTTAACTACCGATCATGGTACCATAAACGTAAAAAACCCTTCAAAAGTTATAGGAGATAGAGATACCAGTTTAAACTTGCGTTACAAAACCGGTAGAAGTTTAACCTATGAAGGCAAAGAAGTTTTAGTTTTTAAAGACCCGAAAGAAGTTCACTTACCTTCCATAAACATGAGCAGTTCTTATATTTTTGCCAAAAACGATTTGTTCTTTGCTTACCCTAATAACTATAATCACTATGTAAGCTATTTTAGGAATACCTATCAACATGGTGGTGTTTCATTAGAAGAAATGATTATTCCTTTTGTAGTGTTCAATCCTAAATAATCCATGTAATACCAAAAACACCGATAAAGTACACTTTTTATTAGTTTTTTTTAGTTTTAATTTGTAATATTGCTAACAAAATAGGTGAAGTTGGAAATAAATTATCAACTAATTGATTTAGAATCTGTTGCGAAACAGGTGTTAAAAAATTTAAAAACAAAAACCATATTGTTATATGGCAATATGGGTGTTGGTAAAACAACTTTAATTAAAACTCTAGTTCAGGAATTAGGCAGTCATGATGAAGTTAGCAGTCCAACCTTTTCTATTGTAAATGAATATGAATTAAAAAATGATAAAATATTTCATTTTGATTTGTACAGAATTAAAAATTTAGAAGAAGCATATAATTTTGGCATTGAAGATTATTTAGATTCTAATCATTGGGTTTTAATAGAATGGCCTGAGACAATAGAATCTATTTTAACCGCTAATTTTGATACAATAAGTTTAGAGTTAAAATCTGAAAATACCAGAAAGTTAACCATAAAAAATTAACCAAAATAACCAAGCAAAAAGCTATAAACAATGTAGTAAACAAATAAGAAATGTATTGAATTTTAAACTATTACGGGAAACCCACAGCAGTAAATTCAAAAAATCATGTTTTTAACATAATTTTAACATTTCGACACAACCTTCAAAATAGTCTTTAGTTAAATTTGGGTATTAATTAATTAAATCCCTTATAAAATGAAAACTAAAAAGTATTTAATCGCAATCGCGATATTCGGAGGAATGTTGTTTACAGCTTACGCAGCTAACGCATATAACGTAGATGGACAACAAACAGCAAAAGTTGACAGAAGTAAAATCAAAGTTCCATCAGAAGGATAATAAGAGCTTAATTGTTGGTAGCATAATTGCTACCATAATAGCAATTACACCTTATTTATTTTATCTTTATGAAAGTGTTCCAGATGTTAAAGTCTGGAACACTTTTTTATTTACTTATAATAGTGGATATTTTGAAAGTGCGAATGTAGCTATGTGGATTTTAACAAGCAAACTAATCCCACTGCTATTATTATTTATTTGGTTTTTTACTTGCCGCCATTGGTGGTATCATGTTCTTCTTGTACCTATTTCAATGTATTCTTACCAGATTTTCATCACTTTAAATGATGATTTAAAATATGTTGATTCAAATCAATTGATATATTTAATTCCAATAATGGCAATAATTATACCTTCAATTTACTTGATTAGAGCCCAAATTTTTAATAAAATTAATGAAGCGTCTAAATCCATGGAAGAATTAGAAGAAGAATTTAAAATATCTCCTAAAAATTATTGGCAAAAAATAAAACAATATTTTTAATTGTTTTTGGAATTTAACCTGTTGCGTTCTTCTAAATCAATTTGTTTTTGATTGTTTTTAAGACTGGAATTTCCAAATTTATAATTAAACCCTAATGTAAATAGTCTATTTTCCATTCTTGATTTTAAGAATAAATCTTGATTTAAATATTTTGTTGATGTATTAAAATTTTGATTGTTAAAAATATCGGTATAACCAATGCTTATAGAGGCTTTATCTTTCAGTAAAGTTTTTTTAAAATTTAAGTCAAGACCATGCCTACTACTAATATTTCTAGGGCCTTCTATTAAAGGTGATATAAATAAATATGCTACATCTAAGCTTAAGCTTTTGTCTTTCAAAAAAGCAAAATAATTAATCACATTGCCATATAAAGACCATTTTTGGGTTTGGGTAAGTTGATTATTGCTCTCAAGTGCAAATAAATGATTTTCATAATAAAAAACAGAAGTAAACGCATACACATTCCAACCATTAGCAAGTTTAGCATAAGTAGTAAAATCGATTCCGTATGAAATACTTTTATCAATATTGGTGTTAATGTGTTTTATGATATTCTCGTCATTATCTTGAAATGTTATTTGTAACGTTGGATCGTTTTCATAACGATAATATAATTCAAATGTAAAAGCTTTATTAAAGGTATAACCTAAAGTGAAAATGTCATCAATTTGCGGCTTCAAATTAGGGTCTCCAGTTATGTAGGTATTATCATTTAAATAGTACTTAAAAGGGTTTAATTCACTATATCTAGGGCGGTAAATGCGTTTGTTGTAATTAAAATAAATGTCGTTATTCTCATTTATTTTATTTAAAATATAGAATGAAGGAAAGAGTTTTACGTAATCTGTATTATTAATAGTGCTGGTAGACAATGAATTACCTGTAATATCTGTAAATTCATTTCTTAAACCTAGTTTTAAACTCCAAGCATCCCAATCTTTAGAATAACTTGCATACACAGCATAATTAAGTTCATCATAAATAAAAGTATCCGAATTTTGTATGTCATCTATTTTAATATTATTTTCAATAGTATATTGTTTTAGTTTACTATCCGAATTTATTTTAGAAACCTTGACGCCAGCTTCAAATTGTGACGCGTTTTTAATAGGTAATTCATAGTCTATCTGTCCTGTATATAATTGAATTATTTGATTTGAAAAGGTTTGAAAGTTATTGTTCCTAAAGGAGACACTTTCATTTGGTAAAAAATAGCCCGTTTTCACGTCCTGAAAACTCGAAAAATCAAAACTGGTATGATGTGCGCTAATGGATAGTTTTTCTCCTTCTTTCTTGAATTTATGAAGATAATCTAGCGTAAAAGCCAAATTAAAAGTTTCGTCTACTAATCTGTTTTTTGTATTAAAAGTGGAGTCTAAAACATGGTTTGAGTTATAAACTTCTGTTAAAGAATTAACAAATGTCTTCGTATTTTCTCTAGGAGACACCAATATGCTTGTTGAAAACCCTAAACTGTTGCTATCATTCAATTCATAATCAATATTGGTATTTATAGTATGATTAGAAGTCTCCCGAGTTCTTTTAAAATCGGTTTCCCAACTGGATGTATTTTGGTTGTTTTCAATAAAGTTAATAAACTCTGTATTATGTCTGTAATCTTTTCGTGGACTATTACTGTAATTTATATAAGTATTTAATTTTTCTGTTTTAAAAAAATGACTGGTACCAAAAGAATACTTAGGGTATTCACTGCCCCGTTTAAAATTACCAAAAACACTTCCATTATATCCAGACACAATATTTTTTATGGTAATGATATTAAGTACCGCACCGCCCTCAGCTTCATACCTTGCTGGAGGATTTGTAATAACTTCAATAGATTTTATATTACTTGCAGACGTACCTTCTAAAAGTTGTTGAATCTCGCTAGATGCTAAATGCACCTTCCTTTCATTTATATAAACAGTAGGGACAGATTGCTTTACGGTTATTTCACCATCATGCACCAAAACACCTGGTGTATGCTTTAAAACATCCAACACATTGTTATTGGATAGTGTTGAGTTTTCAACATTAAAAACCAAGCGATCTACCATACGCTTAACGGTTGGTCGTTTTACAACAACAGTAACACCATCTAAATTTTGGATTTTTTCTTTAAGAATAATAACTCCTAAATTCTTAGTTTCATCAAGATTAACAGTGCTTTTACCTTCTTCAAAACCCAAATAACTTATTATTATAGTGTAGTTATCTGGCTTTAAATTTTTAAACTGAAAAACACCTTCTTCATTGGTTGTTGTACCATCAATAAAAGTGAAATTATCTGTACTATACAAAACAACATTTGAAAACGCAATAGGAACATTGCTCTCATCTACAGCACTACCTGTTAAAACATAATCTTGTGCAAAACTTAATAAAGATGATAAGTATATGAAACAGGCTAATAATCTTTTAAACATAAATTTGTATCTGTTTACAAAAATATAAATTTATACTAATTTGTAATAAACCGCGTTAGTTTTTAAGCTTTTTCGTTCAAATTTAATAATTAAGATTAAATACTATAAATAATCATCTTATAAAGTCTAAAATAGTTATTTTTGAAATGTGTCGATACAATAAAAATTTTATTTGTAATTTGACTTTTGTAAACTAAATAACCATGTCTAAACAATTGTCTCCATTTACTAAACAACAACTCTTACCACAAGAAGAAACCCTTGAAATATTTAAACGCAAGGGAGAGTTATTTATTGGAATTCCAAAAGAAACGGCATTTCAAGAAAAACGTGTTTGTTTAACACCAGATGCTGTTTTTGCTATTGTTAGTAATGGGCATAGGGTATTATTGGAATCTGGTGCTGGTAATGGTGCTAATTTTAGTGATAAAGATTATAGTGAAGCTGGTGCTGAAATAACGAATGATACTTCTAAGGTTTTTTCTTGTCCTATGATTCTTAAAGTAGAACCACCAAGTTTAGAACAAATAAAACTTATTAATCCGCAAACCATTTTAATTTCTGCACTTCAGATTAAAACCCAATCGAAAAAATATTTTGAAGCCCTTGCTTCTAAGCGTATTACCGCTTTAGCGTTTGAGTTTATTAGAGATTCTGATGGTACCTATCCCGCTGTGAAATCGTTGAGTGAAATTGCAGGAACGGCTTCGGTACTTATTGCTGCCGAATTATTATCGGACACCAAAGGTGGCAATGGTTTAATGTTTGGAAACATTAGTGGTGTACCGCCATTAGAAGTTGTTATTTTAGGTGCAGGAACTGTGGGCGAATTTGCAGCAAGAAGTTCTCTTGGCTTGGGAGCTAACGTTAAAATATTTGATAATTCCATTACCAAATTAAGACTTATCCAAACCCATCTAGGAAGGCCTCTTTTCACTTCTACCATACAACCAAAAAACTTAAATAAGGCTTTAAAACGATGCGATGTGGTTATAGGGGCAGTAAGAGGTAATAATAGGTCTCCTATTGTTGTATCTGAAACTATGGTACAATCTATGAAAAAAGGTGCCATCATCATCGATGTTAGTATTGACATGGGCGGCTGTTTTGAAACTAGTGAAGTAACAACACACAAACAACCAACCTTTATTAAACATAATGTTGTTCATTATTGTGTACCTAACATTCCAGCTAGATATTCGCGTACTGCCTCAGTATCAATCAGTAATATTTTCACACCTTACTTATTGAAAATTGCTGAAGATGGCGGTTTAGAAAATTCACTTCGATTCGATAGAGGATTAAAAAATGGGTTGTATTTTTACCACGGAATTTTAACTAGTAAATCTGTTGGCGAATGGTTCGATTTAAATTATAGCGATATCAATTTAATTATTTTTTAAACAGCCTACCTCAATAAAACTTCTATTAAATTAAATGAAACATCCATGCTAAAAATCCTTTTAACACACAGGGTCATTACTATGAATGTAACATCTAACCAATAAAAAACAAGTAACATAAATAGATGAAATTAATTCAACGTATTGGTTATTATCTTGGAGGATTTTCTCTTGGACTAGTCATTTTAGCTTTCTTTTTAAACGGAAAAAAAACGTCGTGCAGTTATGGTCCCGATGCACGTGTATTAAAAAATATTCGATTAAAAAAAATTGAATATTCAAATGGTATTCAATCAAAATTACATGATAACAATTTAGATTCTGTAGCTGTAAATTATGTGCTTAAAAAGGGCAATATAAACTTTTCTGAAAGTAATGCGAGAGAGAAGCCTTGCGGTATGTATATGGTTGAAGGCGATTATAATGAAAAGGATATTATATTGACTATTCAAAACTGCGATAGCATTGCTACCATAACCAATTTTAGAATAGCCAATTAATGATTGCCAAACGTTGTTTCGATATTAGCTTTTCAATTATTGGTTTAATTCTACTTGCTCCTTTATTAATACTTATATCCATACTTATAAAAATAGATTCTAAAGGGCCTATTTTATTTATACAGGGTCGTGTTGGAAAAAACAATAAAGACTTCAATATTTATAAGTTTAGAACCATGCAAATCCAATCTGAAACCAAAGGATTGCTTACTTTAGGAAATAACGATTCTAGAATTACAAAAATAGGCTACTTTTTACGACGCTACAAAATTGATGAATTTCCGCAACTGCTAAACATTTTAAAAGGCGATATGAGTTTTGTTGGCCCTAGACCAGAACTTCGCTATTATGTAAATTTTTATAGTGAAGACGATATGAAAATTTTTGTGGTGCGTCCTGGTATTACTGGGCTTGCTTCGTTAAAATACAGAAACGAAGTAGAACTTTTAAAAGCTGCCGAAAACCCTGAAGAGTTCTTTATAAAAACCATTATTCCAGATAAATTAAAATACAATAAAGAATATATAAAAAGAAGAAGTTTCTTCTTCGATTTAAAACTCATCTTCATTACCATTGCCAAAGTTGTAGCAAAATAAGGCCACTCTACATTCTGTTTGGATTACTACTGTATTATTCCTACTTTAGAAGTGTTTTAACCCTTTTAATAACACTGAAACGAATTTGAAATAAATGACCCAAACAACCTACAACCACATAAAACAGTTAATCGAAGATTCTGGTGTCATTCATTTAAACGGAAGTCCTAAAAAAACATTTCAAAATTTTGATTTTTCAGAAGAAACTATCCTAATTACAGGAGCAGCTGGATCTATTGGTAGCGAACTTGCAAAGCATATTTTGGCTTGCGATTATAAGAAAATGATTCTTATTGATATGGCCGAATCACCACTTTATAATTTAATTAAGGAGTTTGAAAATGAAAATATAAACAAAATAGAATGCTTGCTTTTAAATATTAATGAGACTAATTCAATTGAATATCTTTTCAAAACCTATAAACCAACCCTGATTTTTCATGCAGCAGCTTATAAACATGTGCCCTTAATGGAAGCACATCCGTACGAAGCTGTTAAAACTAATATTTTGGCCACTAAATTATTGGCAGATTTAGCTATAAAACATAATGTTAAAAAGTTCATATTTATATCGACCGATAAAGCAGTAAACCCAATAAGCGTTATGGGTATTACTAAATTAATAGCTGAAAATTATATCATTCAACAAACTCAAAAAAGTACTGTACAATTTAAAATAACGCGTTTTGGAAATATTATAGGTTCTAACGGTTCAGTGCTTCCTCTTTTTAAAAACCAAATAGATTCTGGTTTGCCTTTAACAATAACCAGTAAAACCATAGCACGCTATTTTATTGATAAGCACAAAGCTTGCAATTTAATTTTAAAAATTGCAAGCTTTAATAAACCAGAAGGCCATGTGTTTACCTTTGATATGGGAATTCCAATCAGATTGATTGATTTAGCACATTGTTTTATAGATAATTATGCGAAAAATGATAAAGTAGAAATTAAAATCACGGAGTTGCGCCCCGGAGAAAAGCATGATGAAGATATTATTTCGAAAGGTGAAGTATTAGCAACAACTGCACATAAAGATATTTTATTGGTAAAACGGATGGGTGAAAAAGCACAAAAAAGCATAGACTTAACCAATCTGGAAAATATTACCCCTTATCAATCGCCCAAGGAAATAAAAAATATTCTTTTAAGCTATATTTAACCCATTAAGAATAATTAATCAAAAACCCATTGAAATTTATAATTTAATCCAAATTCAATTATAACCACAAATGTCAGTCTGAACTTGTCTAAGGCCGTATACATGTATTTCGACAAGCTTAATGTAACAATTAAGTACCAAATATTTTCAATCAAATGGTTTTATTAATATTTATAGTGTTTTACGCCTGTTTTTCTCTTTGGTTAAAAGGGCTAATTCCCTACCGGTCTGTCCAGCCACCGATGTGTTTTCTTCAGCACGGCGTATTAAATAGGGCATCACATCTTTAACAGGTCCAAACGGCACATACTTAGCCACATTATACCCTTTGCTTGCTAAATTAAAACTTATATGGTCGCTCATACCATATAATTGCCCAAACCAAACCCTAGAATCATTGTTTTTTAAACCTTTTTCCATCATTAAATCCATAAGTAAATACGAACTGGTTTCATTATGTGTTCCAGCAAAAACCGACATGCCCTCTAAATGATCTAATATATAGTTCAGCCCAGTATTAAAGTTTTCATCTGTAGCTGCTTTACTTTTGCAAATTGGAGACTCATACCCCATTTCTTCAGCTCTATCATTTTCTTTTTCCATATAGGCACCACGTACTAATTTATAACCCAAAAAGTAGCCACCTTCCTTTGCTTTTTTATGTTCATTTTTTAAAAAAGCAAGTCTATCATGTCTGTACATTTGCAGCGTATTAAAAACAATAGGTTTTTCGGTATTGTACTTTTTCATCATTTGGGTTATTAATGCATCGGCCGCATCTTGAATCCAACTCTCTTCAGCATCAATTAAAACGGCAATATTATTTTCTTTGGCTTTTTTACAAACCACATGAAATCGTTCAACAACTTTTTCCCATTCTATCTGTTCCTTCTCAGATAGAGTTTCACCTTTGCTTACTTTTTCATATAATTTAAAACGGCCAAAACCCGATGGTTTAAAAACGGCTATAGGAATGGCTTTTATTTCTTTACAGAATTCAATAATTTTAAGGGTAACATCTCGGGCATAATCAAACTCTTTTTCACTTTCTTTAGCTTCAACCGAAAAGTCCAATACAGAACTCACTCCTTTTTCATACATTTTATTAATAACTGGCAAACAATCTTCTTCATTAACACCTCCACAAAAATGGTCAAACACCGTAGAACGAATCAATCCCTCAATGGGTAAATGTGCTTTTAAAGCAAAATTTGTAGCGGCTGTACCTATTTTAACTAAAGGCTCAATTGAAATCATTTTGAATAAAAAATAAGCGCGTTCTAGCTCTGAATCACTTTTTAAAGCAAAAGCAATTTCGGTATTGTCAAAAATAGGAGTGTTTTTTTGCATTATATTCAATATTTCACACAAATATAATTAACCACAAGTTACCATTTTATATAAAATCTCCTTAATTTCGTGTTTTAAAAAAAATTAACTATTTCATGGATTCTATTACAACAAAAAATTGTACTATTCATTTTAATAACATTTGTTATTCATCTTTAAACGAACACATTAAGAAAAAAAATTTTTCTAAAATATTCATTTTAGTAGATGAAAACACACATCAATATTGTTTGCCATATTTTTTAGAAAAATTGGAAACTACTATTGCTATCGAAATTATTGAAATAGAATCTGGCGAAATAAACAAAACCATTGATACTTGCGTTGGTGTTTGGAACACACTTTCTGAATTGAATGCTGATAGAAAAAGCTTGCTTATAAATATTGGTGGTGGTGTTATTACCGATTTAGGGGGGTTTGTTGCTTGCACTTTTAAGCGTGGCATTGCATATGTTAATGTACCTACTACCCTATTGTCTATGGTTGATGCTTCGGTTGGAGGCAAAACAGGAGTTGATTTAGGGCATTTAAAAAATCAAATTGGAGTTATAAGCAACCCCGATTTAGTGCTTATAGATACCCGTTTTTTAAGCACCTTGCCTCAAAACCAAATGCGTTCTGGCTTAGCAGAAATGTTGAAGCACGGATTAATTAGTGATGAAAACTATTGGAATAAATTTCAAGATTTATCGAAGCTTTCTTTAGATGATTTGGATGAATTGATTTATGAATCTGTGATAATTAAAAAGAACGTTGTTGAAGAAGACCCTTTTGAAAACGGGTTGCGTAAAACTTTAAATTATGGTCACACACTGGGTCATGCCATAGAGTCGTATTTTTTGAGCAATCCCAACAAAACAACGTTGCTGCATGGTGAGGCTATTATTGTGGGCATGATTTTGGCTTCATATATTTCTACTGAGTTAGTAGGGTTTCCTAAGCAAATTGCACATCATATTAAAACGCTTTTTGTTGATTATTATGGTAAAGTAACCATTAATAAATCAGAATACGCACCCATTATTGAATTGCTTAAATACGACAAAAAGAACAACCACGGTAATATTAATTTTGTTTTGTTAGAGAACATTGGAAAACCCAGAATAGATTGTTTGGTTGATGATAATGTTATTATTGATGCCTTTGAATTTTATGCTTCATAAGCAAAAATTAAGTTGTATTAAATTTTTAATTAGTCCCTAATTTTTACAATGCTACAAATATTTTCTAAGAAACAATTTTTAAAAGACTTAATGGAAGATTTTGTAGACATACATAATCACATACTTCCTGGTATAGATGATGGTGCTAAAAATGTTAAGGAATCAATTGATTTAATTAACAAACTTAAAGACTTAGGTGTAAAGCAATTTATTACCACACCGCATATTATGCAGGATTTTTATCCTAATACAGATGAAACTATTGGAAACGCTTATGAATTATTGTTGGAAAACTTACCAAAAAAATTACAAAGCGGCATTACCCTAAACCCTGCGGCCGAATACATGTTGGATAGTAATTTTGAAAAATTATTGAATGAAGGAGATCTTTTTACTTTAAAAGGTAATTATGTACTTGTTGAAATGTCCTATTTTCAGCCCCCAATAAACTTAGAACTTCTTATTTTCAAAATAAAAACAAAAGGTTTCAAACCCGTTTTGGCACACCCAGAACGGTATTCATTTTATCACCAAAATCTTGATTACTACGATAAACTAAAACAATTAGGATGCTTTTTTCAACTTAATTTATTATCCCTAAGCGATCATTATGGCAAAAGTGTCGAAAAAACGGCAAATTACTTAATTGAAAAAGAGTTGATCGATTTTGTTGGAACAGATGCTCATAATACAACCCACATAGAAAAACTATCAAACTTAGTTTTCGATAAAAAAACTTCTGAAAAAATATCGTATTTGATTGAAAATACAAATACGATATTTTCAGTTATTTAAAAATTTTATTTAAAAAGCTTTTCTTTTCTGGGGTACCATAATAACCGTATTTGGCACCATAACCAAAATTTGCTTGACTAACATCATTAACAACCAACATCATGCCATTTAGTTTTTTACTTGCATACAATTCTTTTGCAAAGTTTAAAATTTGCTTCTCGGTATACCCTGCTCTTGTTAAATAAATGGTATGTCCGGCATATTCACTAATTAATAATGTATCAGTAACTAACATAGCAGGTGCCGTATCAACAATGACCATATCGTATTGGCTAGATGCATAATCAAATAACTCTTTTACCCTTCCCATCATTAATAGTTCTGCTGGGTTAGGTGGCACTTTTCCAGAAAGCAAAATATCTATTTTTATTTCATTAATAGAATAAGTATTGATAGTTTCTCCTGCTAAAATAGATTTATCAACTAAATACTCTGTTAATCCTATATCAGCAGTAGCATTAGACTTTATTTGATTCTTTAATATTGAATATATTTGTGGATTTCTAATATCTGCACCAATTAACAATATGCGTTTACCTGTATTAGCCATAGTTAATGCTGTATTTACACTGAAAAAAGATTTTCCTTCTCCATTAATGGTTGATGTAACAAACACAACATTATCATAGTTTTCTACATTTCTACCCCGTCTAACATAATCAAAATTTGTTCTTATAATTCTAAATGATTCAGATAAAATAGATCTATCATTCTTTTCTACTAATAGAATTCCATCTTTCAAAGAGTTCTTAACCTTTGGAACTTCTCCTAAAATAGTTATGCTTCTAATTTCCTTTTCTAAATCTTCTTTATTATGAATTTTAGTATCTAATAAATCAGTTACATAAATTACTAAAAAAGGAATTAAAAGCCCTAAAAACAAAGCTGCAATAAATGCTGTTTTTCTATTTGGTGATATAGGACTTCCAGAACTATATGCTTCGTCTATAACTTTAGCATTTGGAGAAGTAGCAGTTAGTGATATGGCAGCTTCTTCTCGTTTTTGCAATAAATAAAGATATAATGATTCTTTAATTCCTTGTTTACGCTCTATAGACCTTAGCTTACTTTCTTGTGCTGGTACTGAAAATATTTTTGAATTAAGTTTACTTGATTGATTTTCTAATCCACTTATTTGTATGTTTAACGATTTTTTTGAGTTCTGGATACTACTATTAAGATCATTTTTAATGTTTTTTAAAGTTTGGTCTAATGCTAAAACTATAGAGTTTTTCTCTCCTGCGCTTTTTAACAAACGTTCACGTTCAAATATCAACTCATTATACTTGGAGGAAAGTGCGCTAATTGATGGATCGCCTAAGCCTAAATTAGAAGGAATTGGACTAAAAGAGTCACTATCAACTAATGAAGAGCCCATATAGTTAAGCTGTCGCAAGTGCATTTTAGATTGCTCTAATTGCTGTTCATTTAACATGCTTGAAGATAAAAATTGGCCTGCTTCTGATGTAACGTCGGTAACTTTATTTCCTGTTTTAAAACGAACAATACTATCGTCTACATTAACTAAATCCGATGCAATTAATTCTACACGCTCATTTATAAAACTAGCAGTATTTATAGAGTTTGTGTTTTTTAACTCTTTTGCAGATTCATTATATTCTTTTATTAACTCATTTATAATGTCTTTTGCCTTTTCAACTATAGGGTCTTGTAGAGAAATATTTAAAACCTTAGAAGATTTTCCATCTTGAAAAACAAAAATTCTGTTTTTTAAATACTGTGTTACGTTACTTATTGGATTAATTACAATATAAATACTAGACCCTACAGATTTGTCAATATTTAAAGTGTTTGGTGTTATTATTAGCCCTCCAAAGTAAGTTGGTATTTTTTCTCCAAAGGATATTTTCTTAGGCTCATCATCTTCATTTACACGATATTCAAATTCTTTTTTTGAAATAATATCAATATAAAAATTAAATCTTGTTTGATTTATAATTGAATCTGTAGCAATAAAATTTATAGCTATTGGTGTGTTTTTATAAATTTCAGAATCATAAACTCTACCTTTAGCAAAAAATTGCAAGTTCAGATTTAGTTTTTTTACTATTTTTTTTAATATAGATCTTGATGTTAAAACTTGTATTTCATCATCAACTTTGGCATCTTCTTTTTCTGCAAATAAAGGCAAATCGTTAAAAGCCGATCCAGCTCCGGAAGCGTCTTTTTCATCTAAAATCATAATTTTAGCTGTGGCCAAATATTCAGGTGTTGTATAACGTAATTTAAAATATGCTATTCCTAAACAAATTATACAACTTAGAACAAACCAAAACCATTTCTTTAGGTATATCGAAATAGCCTTTTTTAAATTAAATGGACTTGAGATATTATCTGTAGGGGAAATATTATTAAGTTTTGACATAATAAACTAATTTCTGGTAACAAATATTAGAGCCGTTGTTAAAATAAAAGATGTTATACTAATAATGGTACCTATTCTAGAATCTCCAGAAGCATTACTTATTGCTGAATTATTAGGTTCAACATAAACATAATCATTTTGAGTTAAATAATAAACAGGAGAGTTAAAAACTTCTTTGTTTGTTAAATCAATACGTGTATATGTTTTTGTTCCATTAAAATCTCTGATAACTAATATATTATCTCTTCTACCTTTAATTGTTAAATCTCCAGCAATCCCTAAAGCTTCAAGTATTGAAACGCGCTCTCCTGAAACAGGAAAAACCCCGGGATTTCTAACTTCTCCAGCTACAGTAACTCTAAAGTTTTGAACTCTAATAATAATAACAGGATCTTTGAGTAATTGACCTTCATAGAATTTCTTTTTAAAAAGTTCTTTAGCTTCTTCAACCGTTAAACCAACTAACTTAACTTTTCCTAAAACAGGGTAGTCTATGTTTCCTTCTACGTCTATTAAATAATCAATCAATTGGGCACTGCTCCCTGCTTCTATCATTAAATTGTAGGGCTTGGTTACTTCTAGATCTAAGGTTGACACATAAATACTTACAATATCTCCTACTTTTAATTTTGCTTTGAAGGTGTCTGTGTCTACTATGGTTTCAAAATTCTTTGCATTTTGAAAATAAACAATATCATGTTTAGTTGTACATGATATAAAAACTAAACTAACAAAAAACAAGAAAAGAAATAGTTTTTTTCTTAAAACGAATATTATCATTTGTAAAATTATTTGGGGAAAATAGTAAAAAAGTTCTAACTTATATGTTACTTAGAGATTTATCCGTTTTATCATGCAAAATCTCTTTTACCTTTTTGTAAATCTGAACCTTTTTATCAAAGCGTTCGTAATCGGAATTATTGGATTTGTATTCAGGTATTAATCGTTTCATTTTCATAACAATATTATTGTTTTGGAAACGATTTGTCATGCATAATTCCTCAATATCAGATTTAACAGATGAATAATCAAGTTCTCTTGTTTTGCTTATCATTATTTTCTTATGGTAAGTGGATAAGGTGTTTTCTCCATTTGCTAATAATTCTTCATAAAGTTTTTCGCCTGGACGTAAACCAGTAATTTTAATATCAATATCTTCAGGGAAACGAAGACCGGAAAGTTTAATCATGTTTTTGGCTAAATCATATATTTTCACTGATTCACCCATATCAAAAATAAATATTTCACCTCCTCTCCCCATGGTACCTGCTTCCAAAACTAACTGTGCAGCTTCTGGAATGGTCATGAAAAATCTTGTAATGTCTTTATGTGTTAAAGTTAAAGGACCTCCATCCTCAATTTGCTTTTTGAATAAAGGAATTACAGAGCCATTAGAACCTAATACATTCCCAAAACGGGTTGTTATAAATTTAGTCTTGCTTTCTTTTTGTAAGCAGCTAATATACATTTCTGCCATACGCTTAGTGGCACCCATAACACTAGTTGGATTTACAGCTTTATCTGTAGATATAAAAACAAATTTTTTGACATTATATCGTGATGAAGTGTCTGCTAAAAGTTTTGTGCCACTAACATTAATTTTTATCGCTTCATACGGTGATTTCTCCATTAAAGGAACATGCTTGTATGCAGCGGCATGAAAAACCATAGTAGGTTTGTACTCTTGAAAAATACTATCAATTCTTAAACCATCTCTTATATCAGCTACTATAGCCGTAAAATTATGCTTTTCATCTCGTATTAAATCTTGTTGCACATCATAAAGACCAGACTCCGCTTGATCAACTAATATTAATTTTTTAATATCAAAATTAGATAATTGCTTAACCAATTCACTACCTATAGAACCAGCTGCACCTGTAACTAATACGGTTTCATCTTTAAATTCATTTGTAAGGTTTGGATTATCTATTTGTATAGGTGCACGACCTAAAAGATCCTCTATTTGCACCTGTTTGATTTGACGAATATTCAGTTCACCATTAATCCAATCTTCAATAGGTGGTATTTTTGTGATTTTAACATTCAAGCTAACTAGATCTATTAAGCTCTCTTTATTAATATTTTCTGAGGTTATAATAATTTCGTTAACTCTATTTACTGCAATATAATCTTGATTTATTATGGTTTTATTCAGAATAGAAATACCATTAATTGATTTTCCGTTTTTACTAGAATTATCATCAATAAACCCTACAACATCAAACTTTTCTCTAACGTTACTTATTAAGGCATTGTAAGTAACAATACCAGAATCTCCAGCACCATAAATAAGAACACGTTTAGATGCTACATACTTGCATTTTAAATAATTATATCCCATTTTAAAAACTAACCTGCTTGAACTTAATAATACAAAACTTAGCAACGCATGCATTATTAATATTGATAGTGGTATTGTAAAATCTTTAATTAAACCAACCTCTCTATTTATTAGTATAAACAAAACAGTTAGCATGGTCGTAAAAGATACTGTTTTAAATAAGTTAACCACATCGGTAAACCCAGTATGTCTTATAACACTTTTAAAAGATCTAAATACTAAAAAACTCATAGAAGCAACAATTAGTATAAAAGGCAATTGAAATAAAAATTGTTCTAAATCAAAATTTAAAGTAAAATTAAATCTTATAAAATAGGATAAGCAAAAAGTAGCCAAAACAATTATTAAATCAATACAAAAAACTAACCATTTCGAAGCGTATTTTTGTGAAAAATATGTGAAGTAATTGTTTATCATAAGTTTGGGGTTTTTGAAATTATATTAAGAATCCTATCTAAATCTTCTTGATTTAAATTAGATCCACTTGGTAATGAAAGTCCTCTCTCAAAAAGTTCTTCTGATGTACCATCCGCAAAGTGCAAACAATCTTTAAAAACAGGTTGCATATGCATTGGTTTCCATAAAGGTCTTGATTCAATATCTTCTTCTAAAAGAGCAAGTCTTAATTGTTCTCTTAATTCAAACGAACTTGTCTTAATACATGTAAGCCATCTATTAGAAAAGAAGCCATCTGGTTCTTCTAAAAAAGAAATAGATTTGTATTTTGATAAATTCTTCTTGTAAAAATTAAAGTTGTTTCTTCTTGCAGCCACACGTTCATCAAGAACCTCCATTTGTCCTCTACCTATACCAGCCAATACATTACTCATCCTGTAGTTAAAACCAATTGAAGAATGTTCGTAATGAGGTTTGTTATCTCTAGCTTGAGTAGACAAAAAGACTGCTTTGGTTTTTAAATCTAAATTACTTGTAATGAGAGCACCTCCACCTGAAGTAGTGATTATTTTATTTCCGTTAAATGATAATACACCAATATCAGAAAGTGTTCCGCAAGCAGTATTGTAATAATTACTACCAAAAGCTTCAGCACTATCTTCTATTACCGGAATCTCATATTTTCTTGATATAGCATTTATTTCATTAGCTTTATAGGGCATTCCATATAAATGAACCGCTATAATAGCTTTTGGTTTTTTATATTTTTCAATACGGTCTTTAATAGCTATTTCAAGCAATTCTGGAGAGATATTCCATGTATCAGATTCACTATCAATAAAAACAGGAGCTGCGCCTTGGTAAATAATAGGATTTGCTGAAGCTGAAAAAGTAAAACTTTGGCACAATACTTCGTCTCCTTTTGAAACACCTAATAACTGAAGTGCTATATGTATTGCAGCTGTTCCTGAACTAAGTACAGCAACTTGAGAATTGTTTCCTAAATAATGTTGTATTTCCTTTTCAAAACCATCTACATTAGGTCCTAATGGAGCAACCCAATTAGTATCAAATGCTTCTTTAACAAATTTTTGTTCCGAACCGCCCATATGAGGTGATGATAAGTATATTTTAGTTTTGGTCAACATTTTAATTTAATTCTGTTGAATATTAAAGTCTAATTAAATAATTTATAAAAAGGCCAAAAATTAGTGCATTAATTTCTACCCCAGTTCAAACTATGGTAGTTATAAATCTATCGTGTCTTTTTTGATTACTCCCCTTTTGTACATAAAACAAAATTTTTTAAATTATTAGCTTAATTATAACTGATACTAAATGTTTTTAATACTCTATATAATAAATAGATTAAAAATGAGAGTCAAATAAATATATTATTAACATTTATACAATTAAATCAATGATGCT
Source organism: Mariniflexile soesokkakense (assembly GCF_039650365.1). Taxonomy (NCBI): domain Bacteria; kingdom Pseudomonadati; phylum Bacteroidota; class Flavobacteriia; order Flavobacteriales; family Flavobacteriaceae; genus Mariniflexile; species Mariniflexile soesokkakense. The sequence continues at coordinate 138,125 of NZ_JAZHYP010000004.1, forward strand.
ATTAATCAATTCAATTTTGTATTTAATGATGTAAATTTAGTGATTGTTTTTAATCAAAAAACCAAGAATTAAGTTAATTCGCCAAAACAGTAATTAAAATCGGTTAACTACATTTTAATGTTTAGTTCATAGCAAAACTTTGTACATTATCGATTTACATATCTTTTATATATGAAAAATTACATTTTCACACTAAATTTATTTACGGTTTAAATCTATTATACTTAGTTCATCGGATAATTTAACACAAACTTGTTTTACATCGGAAAAAACAAAACCTTAATATATTTAGTTACCCTTTTACATTTATTTTTATAATATTTGCTTACAGTTAATAGAACTCAGAATTTAAATGACCTATCAGCAATTAAATTTATTAAAAAACAAACAAATCCTTGTGACCGGAGGTGCTGGTTTTATTGGTTCTAATTTATGTGAAATACTATTGGATAACAATATAAATATAGTTTGTTTAGATAATTTTTCTACTGGAAAAATGGAAAACATCAAACCTTTTCTTAACAAAAGTCATTTCAAATTAATTGAAGGAGACATTAGAAATCTTGATGACTGCAAACTAGCATGTAACAATATAGACTATGTTTTACATCAGGCAGCATTAGGTTCGGTACCTCGTTCAATTAAAGACCCCATCACAACAAACGATGTAAATGTTTCTGGGTTCTTAAATATGTTAGTTGCTGCTAGAGATGCTAATATTAAACGCTTCATATATGCTGCAAGTTCATCTACGTATGGAAATCATGAAGCTTTACCGAAAATTGAGGATACTATAGGTAAACCATTATCGCCATACGCTATAACAAAATATGTTAATGAATTATATGCCGATATTTTTAATAGTACCTATAATTTAGATACTATTGGTTTAAGATACTTTAATGTTTTTGGAAAACGCCAAGATCCAAATGGTGCTTACGCAGCAGTAATTCCAAAATTCATTCAGCAATTTATAAATCATGAGCCTCCTATTATTAATGGGAACGGAAGCTATTCAAGAGACTTTACGTACATTGATAATGTAGTGCAAATGAATATTAATGCATTAACTACTACAAATAAAAACGCTTTGAATACTGTTTATAATGTAGCATATGGAGAAGAAACCACACTTTTAGAATTAGCAACTTTACTAAAAACATATTTGTCCGAATTTGATGATAGCATAAATAATATTGAAATAAAACATACAAATAACAGAGCTGGAGACATCCCCCACTCTTTAGCCTCAATAACTAAAGCAAAAGAATTATTAAATTACCATCCAAAGTTTGACATTAAAAGTGGCTTAAAAATAGCCATAAGCTGGTATTGGGAAAGTTTAAAAAAATAACCAAATAATGAAAAGTATTAAAATTGCAGTAATAGGTCTTGGTTACGTAGGTTTACCCTTAGCAAGACTTTTCGCTTCAAAATATAGTGTAGTGGGCTTTGACATTAATCAAAAACGAATTAGTGAATTACAGCATGGAAGAGATACAACTTTTGAGGTTGAAGAAACGCTTCTTTTATCAGTTTTAAAAAGAAATTTAAATGATGAAAATGGCTTATATTGCTCTTCAATTATAAACGACATTAAAAAATGTAATCATTATATTGTCACTGTCCCTACCCCAATTGATAAAAATAACAGACCCAATTTAATACCATTGTATAGTTCGAGTGAAACTGTTGGAAAAGTTTTAATGAAAGGTGACATTGTAATATATGAATCAACAGTATACCCGGGTGTTACTGAAGATGAATGCGTACCTATTTTAGAAAATATAAGTGGTTTAAAATATAATCAGGATTTCTTCGTTGGCTATTCTCCAGAACGTATTAACCCTGGTGACAAATTATATACTATCGATAAAATATTGAAAGTAACCTCAGGTTCTACTCCTAAAATTGCAAAAAAAATTGACAACCTATACAGAAGCGTAATTAGTGCGGGGACTTACCTCGCTCCTAGTATTAAAGTAGCTGAAGCTGCTAAAGCGATTGAAAATACCCAACGTGATATAAATATAGCATTTGTAAATGAATTGGCGAAAATTTTCAATTTGATTAATATTGACACCTATGCTGTACTAGAAGCTGCGGCCACCAAATGGAATTTTATACCATTCAAACCAGGCCTAGTTGGAGGGCATTGTATTGGGGTTGACCCCTATTATTTAGCTCAAAAAGCTCAAGAAGTAGGTTATCATCCTGAAATTATTTTGGCAGGTCGGCGTGTGAATGATAGCATGGGAAAATATATAACTTCTGAAGTTATAAAACTAATGCTTCTAAAAGACATAAAAATTAAAGAATCTAAAATATTAATACTTGGTATAACATTTAAAGAAAACTGTCCAGATGTTCGTAATACGAAAGTTGTGGATGTGATTAATGAATTTAAAAGCTACGGCACACAAATAACTATTTATGACCCTTGGGCTAATCCTCAGGATGTTAAGCATGAATACAATTTAATTACCTCAAAAGTATTCCCGAAAGATGTTTTTGATGCTATAGTATTGGCTGTAGCACATAAAGAATTTTTAAACAAAAAATTAAGTACCTTATTAAAACCAAATAGTGTTTTATATGACGTAAAAGGGGTTTTAAAAGAAAATGTTGATGGAAGATTATAACAATAAAAACATGAATTTTGAGTCAGCTTAAAAAAGGAGCCATATTAAATTATATTACCATTTTAATAACTAATGTTGTTGGTCTTTTGCTAACACCGTTTATAATAAGACATTTGGGAGAATCGGAATTTGGGCTTTATACTCTTATTGGAGCTTTTGTAGGTTATATTTCAGTGCTTGATTTTGGACTAACAAATACCATTGTTCGATTTGTAGCAAAATATAGAGCTGAAAAAAACAGAGTTGGTGAAGAAAATTTTTTAGCAACCACAATGCTTATCTACTTTGTAATTTCTGTTTTAGTTATCATTATTGGTGCAATATGTTACTTTAATTTAGAAAATATTTTCAATAGATCCTTAACTTTAGAGGAGCTAAGAAAAGCTAAAATAATGTTCATAATAGCAATTTTTAATTTAGCTATTCAACTTCCAGGTGGTGTTTTTATGGGAATATGTTCTGGATATGAACAATTTGTGTTTCCTAAATCTGTAAATATTGTAAGATATGTAATGAGATCTTTTACGGTTGTAGCAGTTTTACTTTTAGGAGGTAAAGCAATCTCTATCGTTATTTTAGACACGGTAATGAATATTTTAGTTATTACTGCAAATGCATATTTTTCATTTAAAAATTTAAAAGTCAAATTTAAATTACACAAATTCAAAAAAGGATTAGTTACGGAAATATTCTCTTACTCAATATGGATTTTTGTATTTGTACTTGTTGGACAATTTCAGTGGCAAGCAGGACAAATGGTATTAGGAATTGTTACAAATACGACAGTTGTGGCAATATTTGGAGTAGGGATTATGCTTGGAACTTATTATGGTGCATTTTCAACTGCAATTTCTAGTGTTTTTTTACCTAAAGCCACCCAAATGGCTGTTGGAAATGCAAGTGGCGAAGAGCTTACTAATATGATGATAAAAATTGGAAGGTTATCACTTATAGTATTATTATATATATTAATTGCTTTTGCTTTATATGGTAAACAATTTGTGTTTTTATGGGTAGGAGAATCTTTCTATGAATCATGGATTATTGCACTTATAATAATGGTGGCATACACCCTTCCTTTAGTTCAAGGTTTTGGTAATTCAATTTTAGAAGCAAAAAGTAAATTATCATTTAAAGCTATTATATATTTGGTATTTATGATAATCGGAACATTTATAGGCGCTACATATGCAAATAAATATGGGGCTATTGGAATGATATCAGGATCTGTTTTGGGCTGGTTAATTGTTCAAAACATAATGAATATTTACTACCACAAAGTTATAAAAATAAATATCCCTCGTTTTTTTAAAGAACTACTCAATAAAACTTTTTTTACTGTAATTATAATATTTATTTTGGGATATTTAGTTAATTATATTCCGGGATATGGATGGATTAATTTTATAGTTAAAGCAATCATATACAGTACTGTTTATGCTATATTAATGTATTTGTTTGGTATTTTAGATTATGAAAAGGATCTATTCAAAAACACCACTCTATCGCTATTAAATAAAATAAAAAAATAATGTGTTTATGTTTAAGTTAGATACAATTATATTTGAAGATGAAGGTCATAAAATTGCATACAATTATACCGTAAATCAATCTATCAAAAAATATTTTAATATTAATAATAAGTTATATGTTATTTACGACAAAGATGTAAGCAATATTCCTATGAGTATTACTGTAATACCATTATTAGCTAATATTATGCCTATTTCTTGGTTTGCAGGTTTTGATGTTTTTGTTGAAGAAATTGATGAAACCTTTTACAATTCTTTAAAAGAATTAAAAATTCAATTTGAAAAGCACCATCCAAAAATTAAAAGCAAAGGAAAATTAAGGTTTAAAAAATTAGTTAATAACACATTTGGATCTAATAATTCTATGCTACTATTCAGTGGTGGATTAGACTCATTTGAATCTTTAACCAGAAATTACGACAAGCACCCTTACCTTGTATCAATTCATGGAGCAGATGTCAAAATAAATGATAACACCAGATGGAATCAATTCAAAAAATTTAATGAGGTCGAAAATATTATTGATAACAAAAAACTTAAATACTTAGAATCAAATCTAAGAGACTTCTACACATATAAAGTAGATTTGCTAATTAATAGTTTAGGTTGGTGGGGAGAAATACAACATGGCATGGCACTTTTAGGAGTCCTTGCTCCCTTAACAAATGTATTGGGTGTAAAACAGGTTTTTATAGCTTCTTCTAACACTAAAGAAGTCGATTTTAGTTGGGGTTCTAGACCCGAAATAGATGAGAACATGAAATGGGCAAATGTAAAGATAATTCATGATGGTTATCACTTACGTAGACCTGAAAAAATAGTTAATGTAGTAGGTTTTGTTAAAAAACATAATGAAAAAATAAATCTAAGAGTATGCTATTCAGATTTGAGAAATGGCGCAAACTGTAACATTTGCCCAAAATGCCAACGCACCATGCTTGGGCTTATTTTAGCAAATGAAAATCCCGCTAATTACGGGCTTCAAATTCCAGATAATTTTTATCAACTATTATTATCCAATTTTGAAAACAATACCGTTATGAGCAAAGGTTTAGAGTATGAATGGTGGTGTTTACAAGAAAAAGTGAAAGAAAATAAACCATTTTTTGTAATTAATAATGAAGAACAAGAAACTTTTTATTTAAAGGAATTTAAAGAATTAAATTTAAAAGAAATAATAAACAAAAATTCAGATAAAATTTCAAATACCGATCGAATTAAATTTGTTTTAAGAAATAAATTTTCAAAATTATACAATAGTTATTTAAAAACAAGATATTAATTAAATATAAATAGAATGAAATACGGAGTATTAACTTATCCTGGGTTTAAAACAAATTTTGTTGGAGACTATGTACAAAGTTTAGCTGCTAGACAATATTTGCCTAGTGCAGATGTTTTGATAGATAGAGAACAACTTGAAAGTTATCAAGGAGACGAAATTAAGCTAATTATGAATGGTTGGTTTACCCACAACTATCATCATTGGGTGCCAAGTGATAAAATTACACCATTTTATGTAGCTTTTCATATGAATTCATCGGCTGCTCCATACATGTTTACTGAAAAAGGAATAGCTCACCTTAAAAAGCATGAGCCAATTGGATGTAGAGATAAATACACCGTTCAAATCTTGAAAAAGAAGGGTATTGATGCTTATTTTACTGGATGTTTAACTCTAACACTAGATAATTATAAAGTTGATGATACTGAAAGAGGTGATGATATCTATATTGTAGATCCTTTTTTCAATTACCCTACCCTAGCAAAAGCCCGTACTTTAAGAAGTTTTGTAAAGGCTATTTTAACTGGTGAAATTTTTAAACTTGGAAAAGTAAAAAAACAATTAGAAAAAATTGTAGATGAAGATGTATTAAAAACTGCTAAATATATAAGTCAAGTACCTAGAGAAATAGGATTGTCGGAGCAAGAAAAGTTAGATTATGCTGAAAATTGTTTAAAAAAATATGCAAAAGCTAAATTAGTTATTACCTCTCGCATTCATTGTGCATTACCTTGTTTGGCTATGGGAACTCCTGTTATTTTTCTTAATTCATTTAATGATTTTGTAGACACATGTCGATTTGATGGAATATTAGAACTTTTTAACAGAATTGATGTAGCAGATGATGGTAGTTTCAAAGCAAATTTTAATCTCTCTGGAAAAATCAACAAAAACACTATGGTTACCAATTTAGGATTACATCATAAATTAGCTGAACCATTAAAAGTAAAGGTTAAAAACTTTATAAAAAACTAAAATCTATCATGAAGTTATTGTACATAACCAATCAGGTATGTGGATCTGCTGGTTTAGAACGTGTATTGTCTATAAAAGCAAGCTATCTTACAGACAAATTGGGTTATGAAGTACATATTCTTACCTTGAACCAAGGTAGTTCACCGTTATTCTATAGCTATAGTAGTAATATAAAATTTCATGATATTTCATTACACGGCAATGTCTTTAAATATCCATATCTATATTCTAATGGTATAATTAAAAAAATAAAACTGATTAAACCAGATATAATATCAGTTTGCGATGATGGTCTCAAAGCTTTCTTCTTGCCCTTTATTTTAGGCAAACCTTGCCCTATGATATACGAAAGGCATGTTTCAAAAAATGTTGAACTGAAAACAGATAATGTTAATTTTTTCAATAAAATCATTACTAAAATTAAATTTTCATTGATGCATTTGGGGGCTAAAAAGTATGATAAATTTATTGTCCTTACTAATGACAATTTAAAGGAATGGAAATTAGATAACCTTGAAGTTATTTCAAATCCTCTTTCGTTCAACCCTACAAATCTATCAAATCTTGAGAATAAAAAAGTATTGGTAGTTGGCAGGCATTCCTTTCAAAAAGGATATGATAGACTACTTCAAATCTGGAAAAATGTTTCTGAAAAACATCCTAATTGGCAATTAGATATCTACGGGAAATTTGATGAAAATGAGACTTTTTTAAAGCTTTCTGAAAAATTAGATTTAAGCAAAACCATCAATTTTTTTCCACCTGTTAAAAATATAGAAGCTAAATACAAAGAAGCTTCAATATACTTAATGACATCCCGATTTGAAGGTTTTGGCATGGTACTTATAGAAGCCATGGCATTTGGAGTACCTTGCATTTCTTTTGATTGTCCTTGTGGACCGAATGATATAATTTCTAATGGTGAAAATGGCTTTTTAATAGAAAACGATAATCTAGAAAGTTTTTCAAATCATTTAGAGCTTTTAATAAAAGATAGTGACCTTCGAAAAAAAATGGGAAGTAAAGCCAAATTGAAAACTGAAAAATATTTGCCTGAAACTATTGTTAACCAATGGGATTCTCTATTTAATACGCTTAAAAATCCGTGATGAAAATTGTTTACTATACAGATCAATTATATTTACATGGAGGAATTGAAAGGGTTTTAGCCAATAAAGTAAATTATTGGGTAAATGAAAAAAAAATTGAAACTCATATAATTACCTCAGAGCAAAAAGGAAACCCTCCGTGCTATAATATTGATGATAAAGTTATTTTTCATGACTTAGGTATAAACTATAATAGAAAATTAAGTTATTATCACCCGCAAAATTTTATTAAAGTGCCTAAACACTTTTTTACACTTAAAAAAAAGATAAAAGAAATAAACCCTGATATAATTGTGATATGTAATTTTGCTTTCGATTTTTATTTTATTCCATACATATTGCCTAGAATAACTAAAATTAAAGAGTTTCATTCTTCAAGGTATTTCGAAAATATTTCCAGAAATAACTGCAAATCACTTTTAAAGAAGCTTAATTTTAGATTAAACGATTACATAGAGTCCAAATATCACTATTTAGCGTTACTTACCGAAGATGAGAAACCATATTATTATTCAAATAATACTGTTGTAATTCCTAATCCGTTATCAACCTATCCAGAAAAAACAACAGAGTTAAACGCTCAAAAAGTAATTAGTGCAGGAAGAATTGCTCCCGTAAAAGGGTTTGAAAATCTTATCCTAGCTTGGGAAATTGTTGCTGAAAAATTCCCCGATTGGACATTAGAAATATATGGGAATGGAGAAAAAGAATATATAAATGAACTGCAAAACCAAATAAACTATAAACAATTACAAAACCAAATTATTTTATGTGGTTCAACAAATAATATTGAAGAGAAAATGATGAATGCTTCAATATATGCCATGTCTTCGCATACAGAGTGTTTCCCAATGGTTTTGTTAGAATCCTTAGCATGTGGTCTACCCGCTGTTTCTTTCGATTGTCCCAATGGACCAAGAAATATTATTACCGATAATATAGATGGTTTATTAGTGGAAAGAGGAAATATTAAAAAATTTGCTGAAGCTTTAATTAAATTGATTGAAGATGAAACGTTAAGAAAAAAAATGAGTAAAAAAGGTAGGGAAAATATTAAAAGATTAATGCCTGATAATGTTATGAATATTTGGCTTAACTTATTTAAATCTAATCTTTCTTCATGACAAAAAACAAAAAACTTAAAGTTGGAATATTAATAGATCAGAAAGAAATTTTCAACTGGCAACTATATACCATAGAGTACCTTAAAAAACAAAATTTTGTAGATATAAATTTAATCTATATACCTATTGAACATAACCAAGAAAAGAGAAAAGCTACTGTTTTATATAAATTAATATCGGCTTTGTATAAAACAATACAGGGTTTTGAAAGTAATCTGTTTTCTGAGATTGGTCCCAATGCATTTACAAAAAAAACAATTAATTTAGACTGTGATATTGCATTAGCGAACTCTAATGAGTTATTAGAATATTTAAACAACACTGAACATGATGTTTTATTAAACTTTAGTGATATTAGTTTCCCAGAAAAACTCTTAAATTGTACTAAATTTGGAATTTGGCAAATATTTTCAGGAAGCACCTTTTTTTGTAACGAGTTTATTGGATTAATAGAGGTTTTTAATAAAGAAAAAACGCATTCAATTTTTCTGGAAAAATTAGAAAGTGGTTCAAATGCAATATTATATAAATCCACTTCACAAGTAAATAAAATTAATTTACTTAGAAACAATAATCAAGCCTTTTGGAAAGCACCACATATAATAAGTCGAAAATTAAACCAAGTTCACTTAAATAACTTCTTAAGAACTGAAAAAAAAAATATTGCTAAAAATCATTCCACCAGCATCTGTAGTTCAATTTTAATAAAATACATATGTCTATTTCCAATAAGGTATATACAATGGCTATTCACAGAACTTAAAGCTAAGCTCTTCTTTAACCAGTGGATTATAATGTATCAGTTTAATGATAGTTCTAATTTAAAATTTTCATTTAAAGATTTCAAAAAAATAATACCACCAAAAGACAGAATATGGGCAGATCCATTTGTTTTTAAAAAAAATAATGAATTTTATATTTTTGTAGAAGAACTATTATTTAGTGAGAATAAAGGATTTATTTCATATTTTAAGATTGATAAGAATGGAAATTATACACAGCCAAAAAAAATTATTGAAAATGATTTTCATATGTCTTATCCTTTTTTAATAGAAGATAATGATGATTTATACATGATTCCTGAAACAAGTGAAAATAAGAGTATCATGCTCTATAAATGTATTGAATTTCCTAATAAATGGGAGTTTGTTCATAATTTAATAGAAAATATCGAAGCTGTAGACACAACTATCCTCTATAGTAATAATAAATACTGGATGTTCACAAACATTAGGGAAAATAAAGGAATTTGCTTTGAAGATGAGTTGTTCGTTTTTTATTCAGATAGTTTATTAAGTAAAAAATGGACTTTACATCCAAAAAGCCCTGTTTTATCTGATGTAACACTATCAAGGGCAGCAGGAAACTTGTTTGTTTACAATAATCAAATTATACGTCCTTCTCAAAATAGTTCAAACCATTATGGATATGGTTTGAATATGTCAAAAATTTCTAAACTTTCTTTATATGATTATGATGAAGAATTAGTTGAAAAATTCACTCCAAATTGGGATAGAAATATTGTATCTATTCATACTTTTAACAAAATTAATAATTTTGTTGTAATTGACGCCGAAATTAACAGAATGAAACCAATAAAACTTAAATAAAACAGCACAGTTTTATGATTGAATTTATTCCTTTAGAAAATTACTATATAGTATTCTTATACAGTGCTTTTGCTATAGCATTATTTACATTATTACATGCTTTTCTATTGGATATCAATGAAAAAAAAAACATTAGCTATATAAATTTTACAGGGTATTTAATTCTATTTTTCCTTACTATATATATGGGTTTACGGCCAATTAGCGAAAAGTATTTCGTAGACATGAAAACGTATTCGGAAATTTATAACCATTACGCACTTGGAGGTGAAATTACAATTAAAGCCGATATTTATTTTCATTTATTTATGAAAATATGCTCTTCATTTCTTTCTGTTCACGGTTTCTTTTTAATGTGTGAAATCATATATATAGTACCGTTGTATTTTGTATCCAAAAAATACTTTTCAAAATACTGGTTTTATGCCTTTTTTATGTTTATAGTATCATTTTCTTTTTGGACTTATGGTGTTAATGGAATAAGAAACGGAATGGCCACTTCCCTTGTATTATTGGCAATATCGCTAAAGGATAAAAAAGCACTTATGATTTTATTCTTTGTGCTATCATGTTTGTTTCATCAAACCATGCTTTTGCCAATTGGAGCCTTCGTATTAACACTTTTTGTTAATAATTCTAAGTGGTATATAAGAGGTTGGTTATTGGCCATTCCTTTATCAATAGCTTTAGGTAGCTTTTGGGAAAATCTATTTGCAAGTTTAGGTTTTGCGGATGATAGACTAAGTGGTTACTTAACAGGTGAAAAAGATGAAGCGTTTGCCAATGCTGGCTTTAGGTATGATTTTTTATTTTATAGTTCGTTTGCAGTCATTATTGGTGCCTATTTTATTTTTATAAAAAAATACAAAGACCCAATATTTATTCAGCTTTTTAATATTTATTTAATTACTAATGCTTTTTGGATATTAATTATTAGAGCTAATTTCTCTAATCGGTTTGCTTATTTATCATGGTTTTTAATGCCTTTAGTTATTGTTTATCCCTTTTTAAAAGAACGTTTTTTTAAAAAACAACATGTTGTTATAGGAAAAGTATTGTTCTTTTATTATTTATTTACATACTTTATGTTCCTTTACTATAATTATAGATAATGATAAAAATAAGCGTAATCATACCCATGTATAAAGTTGAACAGTATATCCAAAAATGTATTGATTCTGTATATAACCAAGGGTATAAAGAAAGTGCTTTTGAAATTATTGCCATTGATGATGAATCTCCAGATAATAGTTTATCACTGGTTAATGAAATTTCAAAAAATCATAATAATATTACCGTTGTATCTCAAAAAAATAAAGGATTAGGAGGCGCGAGAAATACAGGAATTGAATATGCGAAAGGTACTTATCTACTTTTTTTAGATGCAGACGATTACCTGTTACCTAACGCATTAAAAGAAATTATAGATATTGCAATAAAATATGACCTAGATATTTTAGAATTTGGCGCACAAGGTGTCTTACCTAATGGAGCTATTTCATATGAAGTATCAAAATGCACCAATGGAACTATTTATAATGGAGTAACTTATTATAATAATTTGAAATACATGAATTCAGCTTGTAATAAATTATATAACAGAGAATTATTAGTAACAAACAACATAAAATTTATTGAAAAAATTTATATAGAAGATTTTGAATTTAACACGCGCGTATTTTTTTATTCAAAAAAAGTTATGGCTATTAAAAACATTGTTGCTCATTATTTACAATCACCAAATTCAATTACTAGAAATACAAGTAAAGAAAAAAAAGCAAAAATGCTTAGCGATATATTACTGGTATTAAAGGTTACAAAAGAATTTAGTCAAAACGTAAATTTATCCAATCCGCAAGTAAAAAATTATTTTAACACACGGTTAAGCTTTTTAAACGTCACAATATTCTATCAACTATTTAAAAATAAAAATTCTTATAAAACCGTTTTGCGAGTTAAAAGCCAGCTAAAAGAGCAGCACCTCTTTTATATCAACAATTCCATTTCAGATACTCCAAAAGATATTTTTAGAATACTCATGTTAAACAATATTTGGTTATTTAAAATAACACAACCACTACAAAAATTATTATATAAATAAAATAGAATAACTTAAGTTATGAAGAAAAAAATTTGCTTTGTAGTATCTACAACCTTCACTATGCAGTTTTTACGAAAACAGTTAGAAGAATTTTCTAAAGATTATATTATACATGTGGTTGCTAATATTGACGACCAAAACGTATATATTTTAAATCAATTTCCAATAAATGAATCTAAAAACATAGCCATAGATAGAAATATTAATATTTTGAATGATTTTAAAGCCATTTATGAATTATATAAATACTTTAAATTAAACAAGTTTGACTCCATTCATTCAATAACGCCAAAAGCTGGTCTTATTTCTGCGATAGCTGGAAAATTGGCAAGGGTTAATAACAGAATTCACATATTTACAGGGCAAGTTTGGGCCACAAAACAAGGGCTCTTTAGAAGTTTTTTAAAATTTTTAGATAAAATAATTGTTGCTTTTTCAACTCATATTTTAGTTGATGGTAACTCACAAAGAAATTTTTTGGTTTCAGAGAAAGTACTTAAAAAAAATCAAGGCTTAGTGTTAGGAACTGGTTCTATTAGTGGGGTAGATTTAAATCGATTTTCAGCAAACTTAGATATGAGGTTAAAATTAAGAAGTGAATTAAATTTTACTGATAATATTGTAGTTTACCTGTTTCTTGGAAGATTAAATATAGATAAAGGTGTTATTGAATTAGCAAAAGCATTCAATAAACTTAGTAAAGAAAATAAAAATGTTTTCTTATTATTAGTCGGTGATGACGAAGCACACATGATGGATAAATTAAATACTATTATTGAAAATAAAAAAAGTTTTGTTTTTGTTGGTGAAACAGATAACCCAGAGTATTATTACCAAGCTAGTGATGTGTTTTGTTTACCAAGCTATAGAGAAGGTTTCGGAATGAGTGTTATAGAAGCTTCAGCTACAAAACTACCCGTTATTTGCAGTGATGCTTATGGTTTAATGGATACAATTCTAGACAATAAAACAGGCCTTAGGCATAAAGTGAAAGATGTAGAGGGTTTATATAATCAAATGAAAAAGCTTTCAGAAAACAAAGATTTAAGAGACCAATTGGGTGCCAACGGACTTAAATACATATCCGATAATTTTTCTTCGGATATCATTGTAAATGAATGGGTTAAATTTTATAAAGAATTATTAAAAAAATGATTTACAAAACAGTACTTAAACGCCTTTTCGATTTTTTCGCTTCTTTAATTGGTTTAATACTCTTATCACCAATTATTTTACTTACCACTATTTTTCTTTATATAACAAACAACGGAAAACCATTTTTTATTCATCAACGACCTGGTAAAAAAGAAAAAATATTTAATTTAATTAAATTTAAAACCATGAATGATAAAAAAGATAAAAACGGTGAGTTTTTACCTTTTGACCAAAGAGTTACTAAAGTAGGAGCCTTTGTTAGAAAATATTCGTTAGACGAAACACTTCAATTAATTAACGTACTTAAGGGAGATATGAGTTTAATTGGACCTCGCCCACTCCTAATTCAATATTTACCACTGTATAACAAAACACAAAAAAGAAGGCATGAAGTAAAACCAGGTATTACCGGATGGGCACAGGTAAACGGTAGAAACACCATTCTTTGGGTAAAAAAATTTGAATATGATGTTTGGTATGTCGATCACCTATCTTTTTTACTCGATATGAAAATTCTTTTTTTAACCATTAAAAAAGTGATTATAAAAGAAGGTGTCAATAATTCAGAAAGTTTAAATATGACCACATTTTCTGGTGGTGATAATGAATAGTTTATATGATAAGAAAAGAAGGTATAGGCTCCTATTTTCATCTTGAAAACATTCAAGAAACTTTAACTAATACGATTGATTTAAGTATTGACTATACCATTTTTTATACTGGAAGACATGCCCTTTTACATATTTTAAATGAAATTAGTCAAAAAAAAACAATCAATAAACTATGGTTTCCTAATTATTATTGTCAACATACTTTGGGCTGGATAAAAAAAACTTATCAAAATATAAGTATCTATGAAATAAATCCTTTTGTATTTTCTGATGAAACTATTAATATATACGATTTTGCAGGTGAGGATGATGTTGTATTAATAAATAACTATTGGGGCCTAAGTTCAATGCCCACTAATAATAATTTAAATTCAGCTATTATAATAGAAGATCATTCTCATGGTTGGTTAAGCAATGCGTGTTTAAATAGTAATGCAGATTATTGCTTTGTATCTTTAAGAAAATCGCTCCCAATTCCTTTAGGAGGTATTTTTTGGCAGCCAGAAACTAAAACTTCTAACAAAAATTTAAATTATAATATAGATACCTATTATTATGAGGTATGGGATATGATGTTAAAAGCCATGAAACTAAAAACAGATTATATACAAGGCGATAAAAACATAGATAGCTCAATTTATTTGCCTTATTTCTACAAAGTAGAAGACGCATTAAATAAAAATACAAATTTTGCCAAACTCCTTCCAAAACATAAAGAATTTATCAATTCATATATAAGTTTTAATGTAAAAAAAATAAAAGAAGAACACTTAAATTTTTTATACGAAAAAATTCAAGATACTAATTTTTTTAAAGTCATTAAAAAACCCGGTTATACTGCCTTTGGGCTGCATTTGCTGTTTAAAAACGAAAACGATATGAACTCATTAAAGAATTTTTTAATTACAAACAGTATATATCCTTCAACGCTTTGGCCCGATAATACTGTTAATTATAAATGGCACTATTTTTTAAATATACATATTGATTTTCGATATAATTTGAATGATATACATCATATTGCTTTAACAATTCAAAATTGGTTAAATGAAAAGTTATAATTCCATAAAGATTAATATTTTTAAAAAGTAACCT
Organism: Mariniflexile soesokkakense; assembly: GCF_039650365.1. Lineage (NCBI taxonomy): Bacteria > Pseudomonadati > Bacteroidota > Flavobacteriia > Flavobacteriales > Flavobacteriaceae > Mariniflexile > Mariniflexile soesokkakense. The sequence continues at coordinate 153,364 of NZ_JAZHYP010000004.1, forward strand.
ATGAAAAATAATCCTTTCACATCAAAAAAATTTGTTTCAATTTGGGCAAAACATTATAATAACGGTAAATCTTTAATAAATTTTAATTTCATTAAAAATGTCTCCTTTACTAAAAGTAAAAACTTTCCTTTATACACAAACGCAGCTAAAAATTTAACTCACGGAATTAATTATAAAATATCAGAATGTAAAGAAGATGATGATTATAAAAATAAAGTGTGTTTCGTATTTGATGTTCCAAGCTACTTTAACGTGAACACCAATGTATCATTACATCATCATTCATTAAAATTAAAGAAAATAAAGCAGTATAATGGTTATCTAGCAAATTTAAAAGAATATACTACTTTCGATGCTTATTTAACTGATCGTTTTAGTTCAAGAAGCAGGCGTGTTTTTAGAAAATATATAAATAGATTAGAGACAAGTTTTAATATAAAATATACTATCTATTACGGTATGAATATTACTAAGTTAGAATATGAAACCCTTTTTAGTCAATTTTATATGCTTTTAAAAAAACAAAGTTTAAAAAAAGGTGTTATCAACGAGGCACTTTCCAATAATAAATGGGTTCATTTAAAAGAATTGGTTTATCCTTTAATTTTAGAAAAAAAAGCATCCTTGTTTGTTATTTATCAGGAAGAACACCCAATATCTATCTGTTTAAATTATCTTTCAGAAAATATTGTTTTTGGGTCTTTATCAGCATTCGATTCTGATTTTTCAAAATTTAATATTGGTTGTATTGATAACTTAAAACAATTAGAATGGTGCTTTGATAATGATTTTTTAATGTATGATTTTTCTAAAGGTGATTTTGATTATAAAACCAGATGGTGTAATGAAATCTATAATTTTGAATACCATATTTTTTATGATTCTGAATCTGTTATTTCTAAACTTTTTGCTTTTAGCCTTGGCAATTATTATACTATAATTCAGTATTTTAGAAATTTAAAAATAAATGTGTTATTTAATAAAATAAAGTTCTTTTTTAAAAATAAAAAAAATACTACTAAAGAAAAAAAAATCGCTAAAATAATACCCTTAAATAACTTAAATGAAGTGGGCGATTTAGAATTAATTAATATTAACAATAAGAAATACCTTTTTTTGAAAAAATATGTTTATGCTTTTTTATATATGCATTCTGAATCATTAAACGAAACAGAAATATATTTTATTAAAAGTTCAATTAATGACTTTATAATTAAAGGAAAAACAAAAATTGAAAAACTTATTTTTTAGGTTTTACAAATATTAACATTATAGAAATACTGTAATTTATGTCCCCTATAAAAAACCCGTTTACTTCACAAACATTTGTCTCTATTTGGCTTAAACACTTTAACCATTCTAAGGAGGCATTAACATTTAATTTTATTGAAGGTGTATCATTTGTTAAAAATAAATATTTGCCTCTATATGTTAATACGGGTAAAAATTTAACCAATGGAATTTCGTACACACTTAATGAAAATAAAACTGATTATAGAAAGAAAGTTTTCTTTTTATATGACATTCCGGAATATTACCAAGTAAACAATATAGTTACAGAATCTTTAAAACTAAAAACAACACAACAATACAAAGGGTTTTTAGTTAATCTTAAAAAGTTTGAAAATTCTGACGACTATCTAAATAAACATTTTAGTTCAAATAGTAGATGGAAAATACGGAAGTCCAAAAAACGTCTGGAATCAAGTTTTAATATAAAATACGATGTGCTATATGGGGCAGAAACTACAAAAAACAACTTTGATTTTGCTTTTAATTATTTTAATATACTTTTAAAAAAAAGATTCACAGAAAAACAAATAAACAACCATTATCTAGCTCCTAGAAAATGGAAATATCTACAGGAGTTAATATTTGCTATGATTTTAGATAAACAGGCAGCCTTGTTTGTCATATCAAGTGATAACACACCAATATCTATTTATTTAAATTTTGTTTCCGATAAAATTTTATATTCGGCTCTGCCTGTATTTGATACTGATTATTCTAAATTTAATGTTGGATATTTAGATAACTTAAAACATATTGAATGGTGTTTTGAAAATAATATAGAAATCTTTGATTTTTCAAAAGGAGATTATGATTACAAAAAACGATTAGCCAACAAAGAATATCGTTTTAATTTTCATATTTTATATGATGCCAAATCTATAAGGGCTAAAGTTATTGCAAATGGCATTCTTTTATTTTTTAAGATTAAACAAAAGCTTAGAGATAAAAATATGCATATTATTTTTCATAAAATAGTATATTTTCTAAAAGGGAAAAAATATAATAAGTACACCCCATTAGATTTTGAAACAGAAAAACTGGATCCTAATTTTAATAAAGAAAAATTAATTCCAATAGATTTTAACGAACAAGAATATGCTGAATTAAAAAAAATAGTGATTGATTTTTTATATAAAAACTCTGAATCTGTTAATAACGTTGTTGTATTTAAATTAGAAGACTCAATAAATACATTTTATATAAAAGGAAATAAAACCACTGAAAAGATTGTTTTCAATAAATTATTAAATTCCATTTCCAATAATAATTAAAGTTATAATCTTGTTAAAAACTATAAAAAAAAGCAGTATCAAAATTTTGATACTGCTTTTTTTTATAGGGAATCTTAATATGATGTTATTATTTCTAATTATTATTTAATAAAGAAATACCTAAAGAATTTTCCACACTAACAGCTCTTGACGACATTATTGAGTTATTATTTACATTAACTTTATTATTATTTTCACCTGAGCCTAAATTAATATTTACAAAAGCAATAGCATTTGATTTTACATCAATCTTATTTCCGGTAATATTAATATTATCCAGAGCTGTTAATTGGGCATAAAATCCAAAACTGTTAGCTACGCTACTTTTAATGGTATTGTTATAAATATCTGTGTTTTTTACTTTATTGTTAGTTATAAATATGCCGTAGCGTAAGTTTTCTAAGGTATTGTCATATATTTTGGCATCTCTTGCATATAAGCTAACACCAATTTCATATCCTTTTACAATATTTCCTGAAACTTCATTATTATAGCAAGTATCAGAATTTGGATCCCCTGCACCAATAGCCGCAGTATTTAAATGTTTAGCTGAAGTTCCTGTAATTTTATTATTTCTAATCTTAACTCCTGTAGAAAGGCCATATCCAATAGAATTTTCCATATCATTATTCTCAATAATTGTGTCATCGCCTATTGCTACCAAGAATCCTCCACTCACACTACCTCTTTCAACATTATTCCTGATTATAACATTTTTAACTATTTCATACATAATAAAATTACCATTGGCGTCTCTATCTCTTAAAGCTTCAATATCAATACCCAACTTAGGTAGTGTTCCAACAGTTTTACTTGTTGCAACGCCTGCATTTAATATTTGGCAATTTTCAATAATAACATCATGAGCATTTACAATAGAAATATTATTTCTTCTACTCATATTTAGAACACAATTTTTAATCAAAATGTCTCTAGATGGATTATAATCAGGGTTAAACGAAAAGCCAACAGCCTTAATTAGTATGCCATCTGCTGTTGCGTATTGGAAATCTACCCCGTCAACTGTTACATTAGCTGCCGCCTCTAAATTAAGTAAAACACTAGCACCATGTCCTGTAACACCTCCTTCTCCTATGTAAGTATGCTCTTCTCTATCACCATGCAAATGACCACCGGTTATAGTAACGTTTGATTCTTCGTAAACGGCTAATAAATTATAATATGTAAACCCATTTGGTTGTACTCTTAAATGTGTATTATCAGTCATTACCAAATTAAAATTAGAAGGTAAAAATATATCACCCATTCTATATTTAGGTGGGAAATTATCAGTTTTGCTTACTAAAAAGTAAGCATCCATTTTATCTATTCTAAAAGTATTAACTCCAAGATTTTTAACTTGAGAGAACATAGAATTTAAAATATTTCTATTGCTTAAAGCTACTGCATCAGACACTTTTCCTTCAACGATACCCCAACGGCTAGGAATAAAATTAAATACAGGATCTTTTAATAAAGGTTTAGATCCTCCAATTGTTAAAGTGGAATTTAAAAGATCTCCAGAAATAACATTTCCTCCTGAAAAATTTAAAGTTCCATTTATAATTTCTCCTCCTTCGTATACAATAGTTACATTGTTAGGTAAATTTATAGTTTGTCCGCCCAAATCCAATGAACAATTTATAATTACTGTTGAGTTAGGCTGAACAGAGTTTAAATTAAACTCACATGGAGAACTTGCATCTACAGGCGGAGTATTGTCTTTTTCAGATGTTTCATCGTTAGGTTGGTTAGTTTCGTCATCTACAACAACATCTGCTGTTGGTTCTACAAACAATTCTTCGTTATTACATGATATTAAGGATATCGATAAAAATAAAACGAATAGCATAGGTTTAAAAGTCATTTTCATAAGTTCTTAAATTTGGAAATAATAAATAATTGATACAATGTTATAATTAAATTTTTAAAAAATCGTCTAAACACAAATATATTCGATAAAAAACCAATGTGATTTCAAAATATATTCGATTAAGTGTAGTTTTTTATCGATAATTTGTAATTTAATACTTCTATTTAACTAAATACGCTGTAATTCAATTTTTAGATCTTTCAAAAGAAATAATAATGAAAAACTGGTGGCAAAAATATATAGAAAATAATACATAGGAATAAATTGTTAACAACATTTAATAACTTATTACAATTAGAAAATATTACATAACAACCTAAAAATGATTACTTTAAAGATGAAATAATAAACTTTAAAATTTCACATAAATTGCTTTAAGTTTTCTAATATTTGAATTTTATTGTAAATACACAATAATTTTTTTTAAACATAAATTTTAATTAAAGAAACCGAAATTTCAATTCCCATTAAATTAATAACTTAAATTTGTAACTAGAATGAAAAAAAAAAAAAAATGTTATTAAGTATTATAGTACCTGTTTACAACGTTGAAAAGTATTTATCTAGATGCATAAAAAGCTTAGTCTCACAAAACCTGAATACTTCTGACTATGAGATTATATTAATTAATGACGGTTCAACAGATTCTAGTCTCAAAATAGCAAAAGATTATGCCAAAGAGCATTTACAAATAAAAGTTATAAATCAAGAAAATAAAGGGCAAAGTGCTGCTAGAAATGTTGGTATAAAAAACTGTAAAGGAATTTATATTTTATTTGTTGATTCAGATGATTATATAGAAAAAAATGTTTTAGGAAAAATTATTGAGGAAGCTAATGATCTAAAATTGGATGTCTTAGGTTTTAAAATGACTAGAACTTCCAAATCTGATTACAGTGTTGGTGAAAATAATCCTATGTCTCATTTTAAAAATAGTAAAATATACAATGGAGTTTCATTTATTTCAAAACACAACTATAATAATGGTCCTTGGTGGTATATTTTTAGACATGATTTGATAAAAAAAATGAACCTTTTGTTTGAAGAAGGAAGAATGGTAGAAGACGGAATATTCACAACCGAATTGTTACTAAATAGCAAACGAATATCTTTTTATGATATTGATGTTTATAGGTATTTTATAAATTTGAATTCTACAACTACAAAAAGGAACGAAAAGCACCTTAAAAAATTAAATGATGACTTTAAATTTGTAATAAAAAAATTTGATGGATTAATAAAAATAGCCAAAAGAAAAGGAGCAGATAGCCATGCCATTAAAAGATTAACTGCTAGACAGGAGTCATATGTTTTTTTTCTTTTTGTTCGATTGCTGAAAACAAAAATAACATTTAATGAGTTTCGCAAAGTAATTGTTGAAATGGAAAATTTAAATGTTTACCCTATTAAAAATTTTATTGGAGAAGATTATTTTTCAATGAAGCATAAAATACTAACTAAAATTTTTAATAATAAAGTATCACTATTTATGTTAGTAAGACTAAATAGACTTTTTAGTTTTATAAAGTAATTCTCCATTACTTCTAATTCATCCTAAATTTTATAACAAATCTAAAAAAGATATTAATAAAAATACCACTTAAAAAACTAACTTTATTACACAAATAAGTCTAACTAAGTACCCAGTTGTAACAAATAAGAAAAAAGAATGTTATTAAAAAAACTACAATCAGAGATTAACCAAAAAGGAATTAAAGTATTATTTGTAGACTACTACGATACTATTGTTCATAGAACAGTTCATCCAAATTACACTTTAAGAATTTGGGCTAAATTAATGATTAGAGAATTAGGACTAAATATTTCAATCGATGAACTGTATTTTATAAGACAACAATCTACTTCTTTTTTAGCCAAGAAACAAAAAAAGAGTAGTGTTGAGCTTTCATACAAAATCCTTAAAGAACATGTTTGCATGCGCTTGATGAATGAAAATCACCTTGACAAACATAAAATTAAAGATTTTATTAATTTTTTCGAAAATGCTGATTTAATCTCAGAGGTTAGTGTACAATATCTAAATAATAACATTTTAGACTTTTTAAAAGAATTCAAAAAGAACGGCGGTCAAATATATCTAGTTTCAGATTTCTATAGTTCTAAATCTTTATTTGAAGGATTACTGAAGAATCACGGTATAAATGATCTTTTTGATGATGTTTACAGCTCTGCTTCCTTAGGGAAAAGTAAAGAAACGGGGGACATATTTAATCACATAATTTCACTAATGTCAATCAAAAAAGAAACTGTCATGATGATTGGTGATAACAAGAATAGTGATTTTTTAAATGCAAATAAAGCTGGTTTAAATTCTTTTCTTTTACCCCATAAGAAATACCTAAAAAGAAATAGAAAGAAAAGTTTAGGTAACGATAAAAGAAATTTAAAACGAATAATAAACAACACACAAAAAGACTACAAATCCAGTAAAAACCTACCTTATGTAGACTACGCCATATTTTATCACTTTTTTACCGAACGTTTATATTACAAATGTAGAAAAGACGGAGTAAAAGATTTGTTTTTTTTAGCCAGAGAAGGTCAATTTTTAAAAAGAATGTTTGACTCTTACCAAAAGCTCAACAGGGCTAGTGGAATACATAAAGTTAATACTCATTACATAAAAATGTCAAGACAATCTTCTCTTCAGATTCATTTAAAGGATATTGAACATGAAGATTTTGATTATTTGAATGAGCGATACCCAAATCTAGATTTGGAAAGCTTCCTTAGTCATTTAAACTGTCCTAGTTCGATCAAAATTACAATTGCGGAAGAGTTAAAAACAAATCTTAGTTTAACTATTAAAAACTTTTTTAATTCAGAATTGTTCCTACAATTAAAAGATAATAAAGTTTTTATAAATTTTTATAACGACCATAGAAACACCAATTATGATGCCTTTCAAAATTATTTAAATTCTTTTGGTGTTGATTATGAAAAATCCGGAATTTATGTTGTAGATATTGGATGGGCAGGTACTATGCAAGAGTCAATACATACTTTTTTACATAAAAAAATTCCTGTAACTGGCTATTATTTTGGTGTTACCAATATATATAACATTGAAGAAAAAACTAAAAGGTATGGCTTGTTATTTTCCATATTACCTTATGCCAATTATTATGACCATCTTTTAAATGCTAATACTCAATTATATGAGCAGTTTGCATCTGCTGACCACGGAAGCGCAATAGCTTATAGTAATGAGGTTCCGGGTTTTGTAATAGAAAATCATAATGATAAAGAAAAATGGCTATACTATAACTATATACAAGAACTTCAGAATCAAATGTTCAAATACCACCTATCACTTAATGAAGGATTAAAAACTATTTGTTACAACCAAAATTTAGCACAAAAAGTAATTTCTCAAAAAGCATTAGAAATTGGTTTATTTCAAAAATTTAAACATTTAAAATTTATGGAAACCTTATCTTCTGGTTTCTATCAGAACCTTGGCAATAATGAAATCGGAATTAATTACAGCAATACAATTGGAAGAAACATATTCAAAAACATTATTTCATTCATTTTAACTCCAGAATTAGTCTTTCGATATATTATAAAACTTGAACCTATACTCTACCCTAAAAGTAAAATTTTAGCTTTTTTAGTACCAAAATTTATAATTCATAAATATTTTATTTTAAATAAAATTATAAGATTTAATTTTATTCATAAATATTTTTTACTCAAAGAACATTATTTTAACAATCATCAAAAATAACAAACGGAATGTCTTAAAAATGGTGTAAACTATTAATTTTACTAATGGAAGGACCAATAACACATATGTATATTATATCCGAAATTGTATAAAAGTTAAACATCAAATTCAAATTAATAGATTTAATGAATATGAATAATGTTTGAGATTTGATTATTATATTTAATACTGCTTCTTAAAAGCATTTTTTCTATAAGCAGGAAAATAATTTGATTTTCCCAAAGTGATAGCAGCATTATTTTCCTCAATTACTACATCTATATTTAAAATTTCGTCTAATTCATTATACACTTTCTTGTTTAAAATTTTTCTTCCTGTATAGTATATTATATCCATATCATTTGGGAAAAATGATTTTTTATATTGATATAACGTATCATTTTCTTTTCTGCCTCCACCAAGTAAATAATATTTATAGCCATTATTTCTTGCCCATTTCATTACTTCTATTTTTAGAAAATCATTTGGTCTTAAACTAAAAGCTTCTGATAAAGTTCCTCCTAAAAACGAATATAACGTTTCCCCGGCAATTAAAATCAATTCAACAGATATCACTACATTATCTTTATAAACAAAAGCTAAAGCAAAGTTGTTTTTACTTAATTTAATAATATTTCTAAAATATTCTATAGAATATAAATATTCGTCTTCAGCTCCTATTCTTTGCATTGTGTTAATGTACACATCATAATAGGTTACTATATCGCTATCTGTTATATCTTTAGATTTAATTTTAATATCCAATAAGTGGTTTAGACTTTTCCTGTAATTATTCCTTACTTTTTGCTTAAAAGCATTCCATTGTTTTTCCTCATCAACAATCTCTCCATTAACATTTGTTAGTGTAGGAATTAATATTCCAGAATAAAAGTGGTGATTATGATTTAAGCTAAATCTAATAAATTCAGAAACAACATTATTGTTTTTATACCAAGTATCTACTTCTTGCCAAAACATAATTAGATAACCTCTTGATAAGTCTTCATTAAAAAGAGGTCCACTATAACCATAGGGAGAAATCACATCATAATATATCTTTTCTTCATGTTTATATGGAATTCTTCTTAAGAAAAAAGGCATTAATATTAAAATTTTGCCTTCTGCATTTGTAAAAGTAAAATAGTATAATTGATCATCTATAATTTCACCAATACTAGACCCTAAAATTTTATAAAAAGGATTTATTATTTTAAAAGATTCAACAACTTTTAAATATTCTTCAAAATCAATTTCAGTTAATATTTCATTAACAATTAACTTCATTAACAAGCCTAATTTTATATGTTTAATACTTTATTTACTTCAATTAAATCTTTTATTAAATAGGTTGGTTTATATTCTTTATCCAAATCAAAAACCTGTTTGTGAATATTTTTCCCATTATCTAGAAGACAAATAGTTGTCCAACCCAAAATATTTGGTGAAATAAAATCCTTACTAATATTGTCGGCAATATAAACATAATCATAAGAATCACCATACTTTTCAATAAAATGTTGATAATTATTCATACATGGTTTTTCAGAACCAAACTCTTCAGAAATTATTAAATCATCAAAATATTCAGATAAGCCTAATGCACTTATTTTATTTCGCTGTTGTATACTTCTACCATCTGTTATTAAGCCCTGTTTATAAGTTTTACTTTTTATATTATCCAGTAATTTTCGCGAACTGTAAGTTAACACAATTTCAGGTTTATGATTTCTATATACATATATCAAATCATGAACCGTTAAATTTTCAAGACGATATGTTTTAATAATATTATCAAAAACATTTAAGCCATCATTATACCAATCCAACATTTGTGATAAAATCAATTTGGATGATATATTGATTCTATTGGAAAGAAAACTAGATATTTCTTTATAAGCTGATTTTAAAAAATCTATTTCATTATAAAGAGTGTCATCTAAATCGAACACTATAATAAATTTACTTTTTGTGATCATGTACTAGTATTTCATTATCGTATCGTAGCATCAATAGATTATCTTCCCAGTCATTATAATACTCAATTTCATTATTAAAGAAATATTCTTGAATTATCCACTTAGGGTAGTTGGCACCTGCAGCATATGTTAGTGGATACCCCCCTCCAAATCTTGCATTTATTTCAATACCAAATATTTCTTTTTTCTTTTTATGCTTGAAAAATTGAGAAGTTAAGCACCCCACAGCTCCTTCTATATGAGTCAAATGTTCTTTAATGTAATCAACCAAAATATTTTTTTTGGTAATTCCTTTATTTACCTCTCCATCTCTAACTTCTATACGCATTCTAGGTACTACAGACTTCAAATTGTTGTTTTTATCATAATATAAGTCACACGTGTATTCATCATAATTATTATGATTTAGATACTCTAAAAACATCAAATCAGGGTTTTTAAAATGATATTCAATTAGGTCTTCGTGTTTTTTTATTATATAAGTATCTACACTTCTGCTACCATTTACTGGCTTTATGAAAAGGGGCAACTCATATTCGTACTTAGAATATTCTTTGGCAACATTAATATCCTTACTAACAAAAAAAGAACTCATAGCTCTTTTATTTCGGCAAATATTAATAAACTCTGGAGAAGAAACTACTGGCGTTATTCCATATTTTAACAACTCTTTTTTACTCCTACTAAGTAACAACAATTCTGTATCTATTGTTGGAATTATAAGTTTTATATTATTATTAACACAGACATCAATAAGTTTATTTAAATAATACATATCATCAACTAAAGGCAATTGAAATGCTCTGTCTGACACATGGCAAGCAGAAGACATTTCTATATTAAAGTCAGTTGTCATAACCTTAGCATTGGGTATTAAAGTTTTTAATTCATTTTGAAAAGCTTTTACTAATGAAACCCTTCTTCCTGCTGATGTAATTAATATATTCATTAAATTTTAAATTTTTACAAATTATTTGGTAAAAATAGATAAAGCAAATGAGTATAAAAAAGTAAACAACCTCTAAAAAATTATTTGCTTTTTTTTTATATTTATTTTAATATAATCTGTGATTAATTTAGCTATGATAGATCTTCCATGATTATTCCAATGCATATCATAAATAAGCGTAGTAGGTGTTTTAGATTTTTTTAAAGCTTCAGAAAAATCTAAATACTTAAATTGATGTTTGTTTAAAAAATCTAAAAACGTTTGAGGGGTTTTTTCTGAATCTAAAAGAAATATAAATTTAGCTTTATCAAAACCATAAATATTTATTAAACTTTCAAAGTTTTCAATATATTTATGCACTAATTTTTTTTGATTCTTTTCCTCTTCTATTTTTGTTAATTTATGTGCATCATCAACTTCTCTTGAAAGTATTTTACCAATTAATTCTCTTGGATTATCAAAAGCACCAATATTTTGTAAATATACTAATAATTTAAATTGTCTCATGGCCTTATAGGCGGGTGATTCTAGCACCATACGCTCTTCAACCACATTATATTCACCTCTTGTGAAATCATTTTCAAACTTGATTCCCAAAACCACATAGTCAATTAAATTAAATTGTTCTTTGTACTGGTCTATTAAATGTAATTGATCTGCTAAATCATATCCTGCATAACCATATTCATACACCTCTACTCCATTTAGTTTGTTTTCGATTTTTTTTCCTATTGAATTATAGTAATTTTGATGAAATCCTTCAATAAATGAATCACCTACTAATGCTATTTCAACTTTATCTCTTGAAGGATTAAACTCTCTATAAGAGTTATAGCCAAACTTATTAATATGATACTCAGAAAAATTTTGTCTTCTATTTCCTGTAACTGAATAACCATTTTGATTAGGTTTCCATTTTTCAACTCCAAATTCATCAACATAACGAACAGGATAATCTTTAGTAAGGTGGAAAATTCTTACCAAAATTTCTAAACTGAATACTATTAAAATACTGTATAATATTAAATTTACAACTAATTTTTTCATCTTCTTTAAAATTGAAAATAAATAAACGATCTATCAATATTACTATCATAAAACAATAACATAGACAAGATAACTATTGTATATATCACAAATCTAACCCCTTTAGATTTAAATTTAAAGGGGGAACGCTCATCTTTTCTAATTATATATTCATAAATAACAAACAATATAATCAAAATATAATAATCAATCATCCTATAGCCCATAGGATGATTATAAGTTCCATATGAGAAATCAGTGAAAATTCTATTTATAAAACCAAAAGCGGATGTTATAGATTCTGACCTAAAGAAAATTCTCGAAAAAGTAACAATTCCAAAAGTTAAAAGTACTTGACCCAACTCTGTTAATGTTGGAAAAAAGGTATTCTCTCCTACTACAGAGTCTTTATAAATAGTATTTCTTCCCATTAAGAAAACAGGTATAAATGCTAAGGCATGAAAGCCTCCCCAAAATATAAACGTCCAATTGGCACCATGCCAAAACCCACTAACTAAAAATACAATGCAAATATTCCTTATAGATTTTAATTTACTCACTTTAGACCCTCCCAAAGGAATGTAAACATAATGTCTAAACCATGTAGACAAAGATATATGCCACCTTTGCCAATATTCCGCTACATTTCGAGAGAAATTCGGAAAATTAAAATTAGACATTAGCTCAACTCCAAAAAGTTTAGCGGTTCCTATTGCAATATCTGAATAGCCACTAAAATCTCCATAAACCTGAAAACTAAACATAGTTACTCCCAAAACGAGGGTAGAAGCTGGGTAGCTAGAGTAGTTGGTAAAAATATCATCAACCATTGGAGCCAGCGCATCAGCTATAACCACTTTTTTAAATAAACCCCATAAAATCAACTTTAAACCACTTACGGTTTGGTCATAGCTAAACCTACGTTTATTTAATATTTGTGATAATAAATTGGAAGCTCTTTCTATTGGACCTGCTACTAATTGTGGAAAGAAGCTAACAAAGGCTGCAAATGATAAAAAATCTGTTGTAGGCTTTAATTTTTTATAATACACATCGAACGAATACGACATGGTTTGAAAAGTGTAAAAAGAAATACCAACTGGTAAAATAACGCGTAACGTCCAAGTACTTTTCATTTCATACCCAAACAGCGATACCATATCCACCCATGAATCAACAAAAAAATTATAATATTTAAAAAAGCCTAAAAGCCCAACATTAAAAATAACACTAACCCAAAGCCAAGATTTACGTTTAGATTTCTCTTCTAAGGAATCTATTTTTATAGCAACATAATAATCGACTAGTGTACTTAATAAGATTAAAGACAGAAACCGCCAGTCCCAAAGTCCATAAAACACATAACTAGCAACTAAAATTAATATGTTTTGAGCTTTTAAATGCTTCTTAAATACAAACCAATAAAGAACAAAAACAGTAGGAAGAAATATAAAGAACTCTAAAGAATTAAATACCATATAGAATTATTATAAAAGTAGAGAAATTAGCAATTAATAATATGTACAAACATCCTGTTTTAATAAATAAACCACAAAAAAAATCTTTAAAAAGCGTAAATAAAACTTTAATCTACCCAATAGAACAAAAAAAGCCAGTTCAATATCGAACTGGCTTCTTTAAACCTTTTACACTAACTACATCTCATTAAAAATTGAGTGCATTAATCGTTTTTTATCGTTGATGCTTTCCTCTAAAGAAATCATGGTTTCTGTTCTGTAAACACCTTCAATATCATCTAACTTAAATATAATTTCTTTGGCATGTTCTGTACTTCTTGCCCTAATCTTACAAAAAATATTAAATTTCCCTGTGGTTATATGCGCTACAGTTATAAAAGCAATTTCATTGATGCGTTCAAGTACAAACTTTGTTTGAGATGTATTATTCAAATAAACACCTACATAGGCTATAAACGAATATCCAAGTTTTTTGTAATCCAACATCAAGGAAGACCCTCTTATAATTCCTTGCTCTTCCATTTTTTTAACGCGTACATGAACTGTGCCTGCTGATATTAATAATTTTTTTGCAATGTCTGTAAACGGAATTCTTGTGTTATCGATTAACATGTCAAGAATTTGATGATCGATTTCGTCTAATTTAATTTTCCCCATAATTAATTATTCTTAAATATTAAGCGAAATTAATACATTTTCACTAATAATTACGCATAATAAGTACACTTTATTTCGGTAATAATGATATTTTTTCATTATCTATCATCACGAAAACGTTTTCGTAATCAACTTTCAATAATTTTCCTTCTGAGTTAAATACTTCTAAATTATTAGCTTGAATCATTTTATGCCCGAAATATGCATCTAGATTTTCTATTTTTTCTACTTTCGGTATAAAATGAATCTTTCCATCAATTAATTTTTCTTGGTACTGGATACCTATATCGGTTAAAGCTTCACTTTTACCTTCCACTATTTTAGCGTTCTTTATAATGATATCAAAAAAACATTTTTCATTTTCTGGAATTTTAAAATACGACTCAAAATTGGCTCCCGAAACATCATTTTTTGAGATATAATCTAACGAAGACATATAAGACATAAAAATAAGTGCTCTTGTTTCCTCTCTTCCGTAATCATTATGATAATGTCCAGCTTCAAACAGTATAGTTGGTGTGTTTTCGCTTTGAAACGTATCTCCAACACAGTTTAAGTTAAAGGCATCATCATAAACCCCAACCTGATTAGGAATAACCGCTTGCAAAACCTCATTCATAACTGCTATAACCTCCATAGCTACTTTTCTATTAGATGTGATAGTACATGCTTCATCTTGAGCAGGCGCTAAAAAGGATACGGTAGCAGGTTTGTTTACTTTACCTGCACTAAAAATGGTACGCTGGCCATGTAAATTATAACAATAATGAGGTTTAAAGGCGTTAAAAGTATCTCGCAACACCTTGCTTTCTGGCTGGGTTAAATCTTGAGCATCTCTATTCAAGTCTACTTGATTTGCATTAATTCTAGTGTATGCATTGGCTCCATCCGGACTTAAAATTGGAATTACATATAATGTACAAGAATTTAAAATATGATTTACGGAAACTTCATCACTCAAAAGTGTGTTTAAAAGATCGAATAAAGCTTTTGTTGTGGTAGATTCGTTTCCATGCATTTGAGACCACATGAGAATACGCTTTTTGCCATTACCAATTTTAATTCCATAAATAGGGTTGTTTAAAACCGACCTTCCGATAGTTTCTACGTGCAATTTATTAGCCATGTTTTCCAACAAAGGCCCTATATGGTTATTGGTAATATAACGGTGGTTTAAACCTGATTCTTTATATTTTAAAAACAGTGATTTTAGAAGTTCTATTTCCATAATTAAATATTAGGATACAAATGTAAACAATTACAAATTTACATTTGTAAACACAAAAAATACAGTATTTGTTTACAATGTTATACAACTGTGAATTGTTTTTACTTAAGTTTTATAAATCATTAAACAAACATGATTATTTAAATGCGTAATCATTTATAAATCATATTTTAATATACATTTATATAAAGTATTAATTTCAATATAAAAAATATTTAACACTGTTTTGGGCTTCATTTTAACTATATAATATTACATTTGTAACACAAAAACACATTTGTAACAGTTACAATGATAAACATCGACGCTTTTACTAAAAGATTACAAAAAGTCATAGATTATTACGGAGAATCCGCTTCTTCTTTTGCCGAAAAAATAGGCGTGCAACGCTCTAGTATTTCTCATATTTTATCAGGTAGAAACAAACCGAGTTTGGAGTTTGTTTTAAAAATACTCTCTTCATTTCCAGAAGTTGAGCTGTATTGGCTACTAAATGGCAAAGGCGAATTTCCTTCAATAAAAAATACTATTGAACAAACCACTACAGCATCACAAACATCAACTCCTATAACATCACCTTCTCCAGTAAATGAGAATGACATAGAATCTGAAATTAAACACGACAAGGCAATAGAACGAATTGTTATTTTTTATTCTGATGGAAGTTTTAAAAATTTTCAGAATTAACTAGTTAAGTTTAGTAATTTTGTTCTGAAATTTTTAATTATGAAATTAGCATCCCTTTTAATTTTATTAAGCTTTTTTAGCTGCTATGAATCAACACGCCATTGTAGCGATTATAAAACTGGAGAATATTACAGTGAAATAACTATTGATGGTAAGTTGTTCAAATCGAAATTCAAGCGCACAGAAGCACTACAAATCGAAACCTATAATAATAAAACCGATTCCTCACAAATACGATGGATAAACGACTGCGAGGTTGTTTTTAAAACTATAAAGCCAAAGAATATGGCTGAACAAAAGGATATTCATTTAAAAATACTAACAACAACCGATTCCTCCTACACTTATGAATACTCCTATGTAGGTGAAACAAAAAAACAAAAAGGCGTTGCCTATAAAGTTAGGCGCTAATTAAAGGGGTACAGAAACGATTCAACCAAATTAAATTTAAGTTGTTTACCTTCTGTTAATTCATAAGTC
Organism: Mariniflexile soesokkakense; assembly: GCF_039650365.1. NCBI lineage: Bacteria > Pseudomonadati > Bacteroidota > Flavobacteriia > Flavobacteriales > Flavobacteriaceae > Mariniflexile > Mariniflexile soesokkakense. Next base: position 170,012 of record NZ_JAZHYP010000004.1, read on the forward strand.
AAAAACAACTCTCCCCAATAGTGGCCATCCGAGAAATCTGCAATAATCCATTTGTGATTCAATAACTTAACCGTATTAATCATCATTCTTTTTCCTTCTTCGGCAGCATAGGGAATTATAGGGTGCTCGCCTTTTTCTTCGTTTAATCTATAAAGTTCATCTTTTATTAAAGGAATCAACTCCGCAGCATTATAGCCTTTATTCTCAAAATAACTAATCGCATCTTCGTTTCTTTCTAAATTAAAATGCGATAACTCTAAATTTTCATCCTCCAAAACAGCCACAGAATCCTTACAGCGTACTAATTGATTTTTATATCCATCCAATTTCCTGTTCATGTCTTCAAAAACACGTTTAGAATTTACATACTGAAATAAAATCAATAAGATTGAAAAAACGAATAAGTACATAAAAATTTTCTGTTTCATTTTTATAAAATTTAAATTGTTATTTGTAAGCCGTCATAAGCCAAAAATACGTTTTTTGGCAATGTTTTTTCAACTTCATCATGAAACCCTAACATGTGGCTTATGTGCGTTAAATAGGCTTTTTCCGGATTTACTTTGTTAACAAATTGAAGCGCTTCTTCTAAATTAAAATGCGATTGGTGGGGCTCAACCCGCAAAGCATTAATTACCAAAACCTTTATGTTTTTTATTTTTTCGATTTCCTTCTCTTTAACAGTTTTCATATCCGTTAAATAGGCAAAATGTCCAAATTTAAAACCAAATACCTGCAACGCATCATGTTTCCCCTTTACAGGGATTACTTCTAAATTATTCAAAATAAAAGGTTCGTTTTTTATCCTATTTGTAATAACCGAAGGTGCTCCAGGATATTTGTTTTGATTTGCAAAGATATAATCAAATCGTGTTTTAAGCGACTTTAAAACCCGCTTGTGTGCGTAAATTGAAATATCGCCTTGCCTGAAATAAAAAGGCCTAATATCATCTAAACCCGAAGTATGGTCTGAATGTTCGTGTGTAAATAAAATACCATCTATCTTAGTACATTCTGCACGCAACATTTGATATCTAAAATCGGGTCCACAATCAACAACATAAGTAAACTCATCCCATTCTATCAAGACAGAAACACGCAAGCGTTTATCCTTTTTATTATCACTTAAACACACGGGGTGCTTACTCCCTATTACGGGAATGCCTTGTGAAGTTCCGGTGCCTAAAAATGTTATTTTCAAAAAATTATTTTAATTTATTTTCACCTAATCGTTTATTTCATGAAATAATTACCATTAAAAACAACTATATTTGAAATAATCAATAATTAACAAGCAACTATTTTATAGAAACAAGAAAATAATTGAGTCATTTTACATGTTCGTCAAAAGGATTCAAATCTACCAACAAAATTAGGGTTATTTTTTTATTTGCTTCTATTATTTGATACCTTTGTTAACATAATTAAGTAACCCAAACAGCAACATGGAAATTACCTTAAAGGGAGATAGGGAATTTGAAGAAATTCCGTCATTAAAAACCAAGGCGCTCCGCATCAACCTAAACGAAAACATTTACGGCACTTTTGCAGAAATTGGAGCAGGACAAGAAACAAGTCGACATTTTTTTAGAGCTGGTGGTGCCTCTGGAACTATTGCAAAAGCAATGTCTGCTTATGATAAGGCTTTTAGTGATGCTATTTATGGAGCCGAAGATGATGGTAGATATGTTACAGAGGGTCGCTTAAGAAAAATGCTAAACCACGAAATTGACCTAATTGAAAAACGCCTTTCAAGAAAAGATTACCCTAATAAAATGTTCTTTTCTTTTGCAAATACGGTTACTACCATAGACTTTGCAAAACAGTTTAAAGGTCATGGTTGGATTGGTATTAAATATCAAATAGAGCAAAACCAAGAGTATAACGACATTATTCTACACATTCGTTTTAAAGAAACCGATGCAAGGTTACAACAAGAAACCCTTGGTGTAATTGGCACCAACTTAATTTATGGTGCTTTTTATAAATACAACGAGCCAAAAAAATTACTACGCTACTTATACGACCATTTAGACAAAGACCAATTAGAGATTGATACTGTTAATTTTTCTGGACCGTTATTTAAAAATGTCGATAACAGATTAATGAGCTTGCAATTGGTGAAAAACAACATGACAGATGCCGTAATGTTTGGACCTGATGGAAAAAACGTACTTCCCGCTCGTGTATTTTACAAAAAAAATATTTTAGCTTTTAGAGGTAGTTTCAGACCGGTAACGCAAGTAAACATGGATATGTATGAAAACGCATATAAAATGTTTATTGAAGAGAAAAAAGTTGATAAAGATAATACTGAAGTTGTTTTTGAAATAACACTTTCTAATTTACGTGCAGAAGGTGAAATTGACGAACAAGACTTTATGGATAGAGCCGATTTATTATGTTCTCTAGGGCATTCGGTTATGATATCTAACTTTCAGGAATACTATAAAGTGGTAGAATATTTCTCAAATTATTCAAAAGCTAGAATGGGTCTTTCTATGGGAGTTAGCAATTTGGTTGATATTTTTGACGAAAAATACTATCGTCACTTAAGTGGAGGTATTTTAGAGGCCTTTGGTAAGTTATTCTTTAAAGATTTGAAAGTTTATCTATATCCGATGATAGATGTTGAAACAGGAGAATTGATAAACAGCGAGAATTTAAAGGTTTATCCACGTATGAAAGAATTGTATAAATTCTTTAAATACAACGGGAAAGTTATTGACATTAAAGATTTCGACACTAAATGTTTAACCATATTCTCAAGAGAAATTTTAAACCAAATTAGCAACGGTGAACGAGGATGGGAAAATATGTTGCCAGAAGGTGTTGCCGATTTAATTAAAGATTACCGTATGTTTGGGTATACTAGAAAACCCTTGGTTTTGCCTAAAAGAAAGAAATATACCAGATAAAAAAGCAAAAAATCCTTCTTTAAAAGATTATTAAGAAGGATTTTTTTTGTCCAATATTTGAGATGCGTGTATTTTTGCCTTTACATTATCTATAACACGCTCAACAACGCCGTTTTCATTTACCAAAAAAGTTACACGATGAATACCATCAAAGGTTCTTCCCATAAATTTTTTTGGCCCCCAAACCCCAAAAGCGTTAATCACAATTTTATCAACATCTGCTATTAACGGGTATTGAAAATCAAATTTCTTTTTGAAATTTGATTGCTTTTTTTGTGTATCTGCACTAACTCCTAAAATTTCGTAACCAGCATTTGCTAATTCTTTGTAGTGGTCTCTTAAATTGCAAGCTTCAACAGTGCACGTAGGTGTACTTGCGGCCGGATAAAAGAAGACTACCAACTTTTTTCCTTTGTAATCAGATAATTTAATAAGGTTTCCTTGCTCATCAAATACTTCAAAATTTGGTACTTGGTCTCCTTGCTTTAATGTGTTCATAATAGTAACTTTGGTTTTCACAAAAATACAACATGACCAAGGAAAAAAAGGTAGAATTCGTAATAAATACACTAAAGGAGCTGTATCCAACAATTCCCATTCCTTTAGACCATAAAGACCCATATACCTTATTGATAGCCGTTTTAATGTCGGCACAAAGCACCGATGTTCGCGTAAATCAAATAACGCCTTTGTTATTTGAAAAAGCTGACAACCCGTATGATATGGTCAAACTTTCAATTGAAGAAATTAGAGAAATCATAAAGCCAGTTGGATTATCACCTATGAAAAGCAAAGGTATCTATGGCCTTTCAAAAATATTAATTGAAAAGTACAACGGTGTGGTTCCACAAAGTTTTGAAGCTTTAGAAACCTTCCCCGCTGTGGGACATAAAACAGCAAGCGTAGTCATGTCTCAAGCCTTCGGTGTTCCTGCCTTCCCTGTGGACACACATATACATCGCCTAATGTACCGATGGAATTTAAGCAATGGGAAAAACGTGGTGCAAACAGAAAAAGATGCCAAAAGATTGTTTCCTAAAGAACTTTGGAACGATTTACATCTTCAAATTATTTGGTATGGTAGACAATATTCTCCCGCACGTGGTTGGGATTTAGAAAAGGACATCATTACAAAAACCATTGGAAGACAATCTGTAATTGATGACTATTATAAATTAAAAAGCCCTAATAGATAAATATTTATTAGGGCTTTTCACGACTCAGTTTAAAAGCGCTTCAAACTTCATTTTATTACAACTTATAACACTTAAAGCTTTTGAGTAATTTAAAATAAAATTAACCGTTTCATTTTTCGGTTCAAGTTCGTTCAATTTTTCAATAGAATTTTCAGAGTAAATTTTTGCCATTTTAATAATTTAAGGGTGAATTCAAGTTATTAACGCAACTAAATTTACTTTATTGTATTAATTTGTTAAAATTATATTATGCTTGTCAATAATTTTTCTAAGGTTAATTAAAGCATAACGCATACGCCCCAAGGCAGTATTAATACTAACACCTGTTTTATCTGAAATTTCCTTAAAACTTAAATCTTCATAAATACGCATTAACAGTACTTCTTTTTGGTCTTCTGGAAGTTCTTCAACCAAACGCCTCACATCAGTTTCAACCTGCTCTTTAATAATACTGTTTTCAGCATTTAAACTATTATCGCTTAACACAGAAAAAATATTAAACTCATCGGTATTGTCAAATTTTGGCATTCTGTTGTTCTTTCTAAAAAAGTCAATTACCAAATTATGGGAAATACGCATAACCCAAGGTAAAAACTTACCTTCCTCGTTATAAGCACCTCGTTTAAGGGTTCGAATTACTTTAATAAAAGTGTCCTGAAAAATATCTTCAGCAACATCTCTATCATAGACTTTCGAATAGATAAAACTGTAAATTTTTTGTTTATGCCTTATAATAAGTATTTCTAAGGCACTTTCATTTCCTTTAATGTAATTGCTAACTAAGGTAGAATCTGGTATAAGTTCGTATTGCATAATCATTACTTTTAGTGCATAGAAAAACTTCTCTGCTTGGGGTTATTAGTTAAAAGTAATGTTCTGCTATAGGCGAGAGTTGATTAAAGTATTGATTAATAGGTTCAAATATAACAACAATCATTCCAAAAAAGCAAGAATTTATCCGTTTTTTTAACTTTTATTTAAAGTATTATGCATTTTTTAGCTTGCCATACTTATAGTATCTTTGCAAAATTATTCCTGTAAAAGCTTATGAATATTAAAATTTCTGAAGTAAATCCTAAAGAAAACATCATTATAAAAGGTGCAAAACTTCACAATTTAAAAAATATTGATGTTGTAATACCTAGAAATAAATTAGTGGTTATTACAGGCTTATCCGGTTCGGGAAAATCTAGCTTAGCGTTCGATACACTTTACGCCGAAGGACAAAGACGGTATGTTGAAAGCTTATCAAGCTATGCACGACAGTTTTTAGGCCGATTAAACAAACCAAAAGTAGATTATATCAAAGGCATTGCACCTGCTATCGCTATTGAACAAAAAGTGAATTCTACCAATCCGCGCTCAACGGTTGGCACTACTACCGAAATTTATGATTATTTAAAATTATTGTTTGCCAGAATTGGAAAAACCTTTTCGCCGGTTTCTGGAATAGAAGTAAAAAAAGATACGGTTTCGGATGTTTTAAACTATTTAAAAACATTTTCCCAAGGTGAAAAACTACTACTCCTCGCTCCTATTCATTTAGAAGAAGGACGCACTATGGAAGATAAACTTAAAGCGTTACAACAACAAGGTTATGCTAGAATTAAAATAAATGATGCCGTTATTAGAATTGACGAAGCCAATTCTTTTAATAAAAAAGACAGTATTTTATTAGTTGTTGACAGAATCATTATAAAAGATGAAGAAGATTTTTTAAACAGACTAGCCGACGCTATTCAAACTGCATTTTTTGAAGGAAAAGGAGAATGCTTCATCGAAACCTTAAGCGATAACAAACAACGTCCTTTTAGTAATAAATTTGAAATGGACGGCATCACCTTTTTAGAACCAAATGTCCATTTGTTTAGTTTCAACAATCCATATGGTGCTTGCCCTAAATGCGAAGGCTATGGTGATATTATTGGAATTGATGACGATTTGGTGATTCCCAATACAGGACTTTCTGTTTTCGAAAATGCTATTTTTCCTTGGCGAGGTGAAAGCATGAGCTGGTACAAAGACCAATTGATTAACAACTCTCATAAGTTTGATTTCCCTATTCATAAACCCTATTTCCAATTAAGTGATGCACAAAAGCAACTTATTTGGGATGGCAATCAATATTTTGAAGGTTTGCATTCCTTTTTTGCAGAATTAGAAGCCAAAGCCTATAAAATCCAAAACCGTGTCATGCTTTCTCGTTACCGCGGAAAAACAAAATGCAAGATCTGTAACGGCAAACGTTTACGTATTGAAGCTAATTTTATTAAAATTGGAGGTGCTACTATTACTGATTTAGTTGAAATGCCTTTGAATAAATTGGCAAACTTCTTCAAACAATTAGAATTAAACGATTATGATACACAAATAGCAAATAGATTATTAAAAGAAATTAACAGCAGGTTATTGTTTCTAGCCAATGTAGGGTTGGATTATTTAACACTGAATAGAAAGTCTAATACACTCTCTGGAGGCGAAAGTCAGCGTATTAATTTAGCAACGTCTTTAGGTAGCAGCTTAGTAGGGTCTATGTATATTTTAGATGAACCTAGTATTGGTTTGCACCCCAAAGACACTGAACGCTTAATAGTGGTTCTAAAACAATTACGCGATTTAGGAAATACCGTTATAGTGGTTGAGCATGATGAAGATATTATGAAAGCTGCCGATACCATTATTGATATTGGTCCAGAAGCAGGAACCTTTGGTGGCGAATTGGTAGCTCAAGGTACCTATAAAGATATTCTTGCTTCAAATTCTTTAACAGCACAGTATTTAAATGAAACATTGAAAATTGAAGTTCCAAAAACTAGAAGAACTTCAAAATATTATATTGATATTATTGGTGCACGTGAAAACAACTTAAAAAACATTGATGTACGTTTCCCTTTGGGAATACTTACGGTTATTACGGGCGTTTCAGGAAGCGGAAAAAGCACCTTAGTTAAAAAAATATTATTTCCAGCGCTTCAAAAAAAACTAACTGACTTTAGTGATAAACCTGGTCAGTTTACAACTTTAGAGGGTAATTTTAGTAATGTAAAACACATTGAATTTGTAGATCAAAACCCTATTGGAAGGTCGTCTCGATCAAATCCTGTGACTTATATTAAAGCGTATGATGATATTCGAGCATTGTTTTCAAATCAGAAATTAAGCAACATACGGAACTACCAGGCAAGACATTTTTCATTTAATGTAGATGGCGGACGCTGTGAGACTTGCAAAGGCGAAGGTGAAGTAACCATTGAAATGCAATTTATGGCAGATGTGCATTTAGAATGTGAAACCTGTAAAGGAAAACGTTTTAAAAAAGAAGTACTGGAAGTTACTTTTGCCAATAAAAACATTGATGATATCTTAAACCTAACCATTGATGATGCCATTGGTTTTTTTGAGGTTAACAAACAAACTAAAATAAAAACCAAACTACAACCTTTACAAGATGTTGGGTTGGGTTATGTAACTTTAGGCCAAAGCTCTTCTACACTTTCTGGAGGTGAAGCGCAACGTATTAAATTAGCTTCCTTTTTAGGGAAAGGCAACAACAAAGATAAAGCGCTATTTATTTTTGATGAACCTACAACAGGTTTACATTTTCACGATATTCAAAAATTATTAAAGTCCTTTAACGCTTTAATTGAAAATGGCCACTCCATTATTGTTGTAGAACACAATTTAGAACTTATTAAATGTGCAGATTACATTATCGATTTAGGTCCTAATGGTGGTGAAACTGGAGGGAATTTAGTTGTTACCGGAACTCCCGAAGATATCGTGAAAGATAACACCTCCGAAACAGCCAAATTTTTAACAGGCAAACTCCTTTAATAACTCAGCTTTTTACGTATTTTTGTTTTAACCTCATTTTTTTTATTAATAATTCATTTTTTTAAAGCAAACATCGCGAGTAATTTAACGTGAATTGATTTATGAAATCGACCACCGTTCAAAAATAGCATTGAATTATTAATAACCGACCTATATTAGACTCCATATTACACAATTGTTGTGTGATAAATATTAATTAATTTAAATAACTAAACTATTTATTATGAAAAAACAAATTACGTTTTTATTATTTACGTTGCTTTTCGCATTGACATCCAGTCAGGTGATAGCACAACAAGATGTTCTGTATCTTATTCAAGATGGAACTAATGATTCAGATTATATTGCCAACGGGGGTTCTTTACCTGGTCAAGACCAAATTATAAAAATGTTGGAAGCTGATGCTAACTTTACGGTTTCTTGGGTTAAAATAGATCAGGCATTTGTGGTTACCTCAATGAGCACTCAAGCAGCAGGAGCAAATGTAGTGTCTTCTCCAGTTAATTTTACAGGTTTTGAATTAGTAATTACGTCTGAAAATATGGCGTCTTCAAATACTGTTTTTAAAGCTGGAAACCCACTTCATCCAGACCAATTAACTGTTCCTGTTATTTACGATAAAGCTTATGCCTTAAGAGGTAGTTCTGCAGCATTGGCTACATCTGCTACAAGTGTTGTTGTGCGAACACAAGAATTATCTATGACAGTAGTAGATGCAACCAGCCCACTGTTTAGCGGTCTTACCGTTTCGAATGGTAGCTCTATAGACTTATTTAGAACTACTGCAGATGATAAAGGTAATGAAGGCCCTTACGCGATAGACGTTGTAACTAATCTTGAAATATCAAGCACTACTACTTTATTGGCTTCTGTACCGCAAATTACAGATGCTACAACTTCAGTTGGAATTAATTATTTTCCAACTGGCACTCAAGTTGGTACAACAGCCGATGGTATTTTTGCTAAAGATGCTATTTCCATGCCTTTTAGTTGGGGCGCTATGGTAAAAAAAGATGGTGGAAACATCACTTCAGAGTTTTTAACCATTTGGAGAAATGCTGCTTATATGTTAACAGGCCAAACACCTCCAAGTACACTATATACAAATCCTGTTTATGATGATTATGAAATCATTACTCAAACAACTGTCTATGACTTTAGAGATGGTTCAATAATTCCAAATCATACAGACGGTTACGTAATTACAGGATCTCCTGAAGCGGCTGCTCAACCTCAAACGGATAGAATTAAAAGTGCTGACGGAAGATTAGATTATAGACATATTGCAGGTGATAACTACCATGGTAGCACTTATGGACTAGACATGAAAGCGGGTTCTAGAGTTTTTATAAAACCACTTGGAACTGCTGTTGTAAAAGTACCATTATCTGAATATTCAAGCTTAGGCCTTGAATTAAAAATGCCAAACAATAACAATAAATCTTGGATAAAAGTTAACGGTACACTTACTTCAGGTGCTTCTAGTTCTACCTATCAGCAAACTTTAAATGCTACAGCTACTTCTGGACAAGATTTAAATGAGTTCGTTACTGTTGATTTTTATTCTACTGTTGGTAACTCTCAAAATTTAGAGTTTATGGCAGTTGCTGGTGCAGGTTCTGATATTTACTTACCATATATTGAAGTAACCTATCAAATATTACAAGCAAAACCACAAGAGATACTTTATGTTCAAAAGACTGGATTTACTCCTGCAAGTGGTGCGTCTGCATCAACCAACGACCCAATATTTAGAATGTTTACCGCAGACCCTAATTTTAACATTACTGTTGTTGAAACAGATGCGAACGGTACTGGTATTAGCTTAGCTGGGTATGACTTAGTAATTGCCCAAGAAACTTTTGGTTCTAGCGATGGTATCTTTAAACCAACAGGGCCTCTTGCAATTAAAAATCTTTCAATTCCTGTAATTTACAACAAATCATGGGCATTAAGAAATGGAAGAGCTGTTACAGATGCTGATGCAGCAATGGCTATTTCGCCTGCAACTACGCTTACTGTAGACCTAGCGAATCAAACCAATCCATTGTTTAGTGGAATCACATTCACAGGAAATGACTTCATGCTATATAATGAAACTTCAGATAATTTTGGAGGTACAGGTACTAATTCCGTTGATGTTTTAAATAATTTAGATATTTCAGTAACTGGAACTTTATTAGGCACGAATGCTAATGTTACTGATGTTGATAAAGCAATTGTAGTAAATGATATTCCTGCTAACACACAGCTTGGTACTGTTGCAACTGACGTGCTTCCTTCTAGAATGATTGCTTTTGCTTTTAACTATGGAGCTATTATTAAAGGAGATGGTGCTAATATTACCTCTGAAGCTTTAACGCTATGGAGAAATGCTGCTTATGTATTAACAGGACTAACTGTTCCTTCTACATTATATGTTAATCCTGATTATGTTACTTTAAGCATAGACAAAGTAGGCGAGGTTTCTGCTGTTACTTCAAATGTTAGAGCTATTGGAAACAGAATTTATGTTTCTAATGTAAAATCTTCGACTGAAGTGAATATTTACAGCTTAACAGGTGCTTTAGTTAAAACAATCAAAACAAACGAGAATACTGATTTCAGTTTCAAATCAGGTCTTTGGATCGCAACTGTTAAAACCTTTGAAGGTGCTAAAGCAGTAAAATTATTAACAAAGTAAGTCGTTAATAAATTATTATTTTATAAAGGGATGTGTAGAACACATCCCTTTTTTTATTTGTACAAGATTGCATAAAGATAAATTATGAGTTTAAAAGATACTTATAAATAGTTTGCTAGTACTTAATACTATAAACTTCTTATCAATCCCAAAATCCATATATTTCACTTAGCAATAGACACAATTAATTCACTTATAAAATTGACCACCGATATATTTTTAAAGTGTAATTATTTATAAATGTTTATTTTTTTTTAAACTAAACAAAACCATGAAACAAAAAATTAAAAACCATTTATTTCTATTGCTTATTGTAATCTTGCCAATTCAATTAGAAGCACAAGCAAAAAAGGTGTTGTATGTTAATCAAACGGGTGTTGGTTCTTCTACCACTAGTACTTCCGACCCAGATGAAGACGCTGTTATAATCATGCTAGAAAGCGACCCTAACTTTGAACTTACCTATGTAGAAACTACCCAGGACGGGAACAACATACCGGCCCTAACAGGTTTTGATCTAGTAATTGTTCAAGAAAATATGAGTTCAGGCGCTGGTCTTCTTAAACCAGACGGCGTCTTAGGGGTTAAAAATGTGCCTATCCCTATCATTTACAACAAAACTTCTGCCTTTAGAGATGGTAGAGCCGTTACAGACGCTGACGCAGTCACCGTGAATACACAAAACCTATTCATTACAGTACCAGAATCTAACCAAAGTCACGATATTTTTAGTGGTATTGATTTCTCGGAAGGCGACCAAATAAGAATAACCTATGAATTGTCAAATAGTGATGGTTCAGAATTAGGAAATAAGGCCATTGAGATAGTAAACAATTTAGAAATCTCAACACCTGGTACCTTATTGGCCACAGTTCCTCAAGTTATTAATCAAGAAAAAGCCATAGTGATTAATTATTTACCTGCAGGAACTCAGCTAGGTGAGGCTGTTACAGATGTGCTTAATGTAGATGCTGTAGCATTATCTTTTAGCTATGGCCCTTTAGTTAGAAATAATGGCAAAAACATAACATCTGAAGCATTGACCATTTGGAGAAATGCCGCATACATTTTAACAGGACTATCAGTACCAGACGAGCTTTATTATAACCCCGAAACCGCAAAGAAAGTATTATATGTAAATCCAATTGGCGTTGACCCTGGAACTGGAGGAGGTTCTACCCCAGGATATGATCCTGTAATAAGAATGCTTGAATTCGATAAACATTTTACAGTTACTTATGTAGAAACTCCATCTGATGGCAGTGCGATACCTGATCTTTCCGGGTATGATTTAGTTATTGCACAAGAAGCCATCGATTCAGATGCTGGATTATTCCAACCTAACGGGCCACTGGGTATAAAAAATGTTTCTATTCCTATTATTTACAATAAAACTTGGGCTTTTAGAAATGGGAAGGCTATTACTGATGCTGATGCTACCGTAACGGGTACACAGAATTTCTTTATAACCGTTCCTCAAGCAAATCAAAGTCACGATATGTTTAGTGGTATCGATTTTTCTGGTAGTGACCAAGTTCGAATTACACATGAACTGGCTAACGATGACGGATCGCCTGGCGGCACCAAAGCTATTGATGTATTAAATAATTTGGAAATATCAACGTCGGGCACATTGTTGGCCACCGTTCCTGAAGTTACAAATACAGAAAAAGCATTTATAGTCAACTATCTTCCGGCAGGGACTCAACTAGGAGAAACAGCAACAGATGTACTTAGCGTAGATGCAGTTGCTTTATCATTTAGTTATGGTGCCTTAGTGAAAGGAAAAGGTACTAATATAACTGCCGAAGCGCTTACCATTTGGAGAAATGCTGCCTATTTGTTAACAGGCATCCCTGTTTCAACAACATTATATAATAATCCTGCCTTATTTAAACAGATTTTATATATAAATCAAGAAGGGGTAGACGCTCCTTCTCCAGAAGTATCAACTCCTGGACAAGATCCTATAATTAAAATGTTAGAAGCCGACGGTAATTTTAAGGTTACTTATTTAGAGACCTATAGTGATGGTAATAAAATTCTTGATCCACAATTTTTCGACCTTGTTATTGCACAAGAAACTTTAAGTTCTGGGGGTGCCTTCTTCATGCCAGGAGGAAAACTTGGAGTCAAAGATATTCGAACTCCAATAATATATAATAAATCAAGTGCCTTTAGAAATGGCAGAGCAGTCACCGATGCCGATGCAGTAGCTACAAATACACAAAATCTGTCTGTTACCGTATTACCAGAGAATCAAAATCACGATTTATATAGTGGTATCGATTTTTCAGGTGGTGACCAGATTAGGTTACTGGCTGAAACATCAGAAAGCAATGGTAATGATGGTGGCGATAAAGCTATTGAAATTATTAACGGACTTAACATTTCAACCAGTGGAACACTTTTGGCTACAGTTCCAGAAGTTTCAAATCCAGATCAAGCAGTGGTATTCAATTTTTGGCCAAAAGGAACACAACTTGGCGAGAGCGTTGCAGATGTTCTTAATGTTGATGCTTTTACCTTTTCATTAAGCTATGGTGCCAGTGTTAATGGTGATGGAGAAAATGTTTCTTCTGAAGCCTTAACAATTTGGAGAAATGCCGCTTATATATTAACAGGACTAGCAGTACCAACCACATTAGTTGCAAACCCTGATTTTGTTTTGAATATAGATAAAGTAGGTGAAGTTTCTGCTGTTACTTCAAATGTTAGAGCTATTGGAAACAGAATTTATATTTCTAATGTAAAATCTTCGACTGAAGTGAATATTTACAGCTTAACAGGTGCTTTAGTTAAAACAATCAAAACAAACGAGAATGCTGATTTCAGTTTCAAATCAGGTCTTTGGATCGCAACTGTTAAAACCTTTGAAGGTGCTAATGCAGTAAAATTATTAACAAAGTAAGACGTTTTTTAGACTAACAACTAACCACAACAGGGGTTCATATTAATATGAACCCCTGTTTTTATCCAAATAAAGCTCAAAAGAGGTTTTGATTTCTCATGTTCTACATTTTATTTGTTCTTATATAATTAACCCTTTACATTTTTGGCACGCAAATTGAAAACCACACTACAATAGCGAATGCCGAAAAGCTAAAGAGTAGGCAGAATATTAAATATTTTGAATTATGAAAAGAACAGTACTATTACTTGCAGGTTTGTTAATAGGATTAACAACTGTATCAGCAACAAATTTAAATAATAACAATAATGAGAACGGTATTGTAAAACGCTACCGTTACGCACAACCTATTGTATTTGTAGAACGAGGTGTAGAATTTTTAATATTCCCAGATGGTAGTTTCGATTTTAATACCAATATTAACGGCGTATATAATGGCTCAAACTCCAGAAGAAGTTCTATAAACGCTTCTTACAATGGGCCAAGAATAAGTGTTAACTACTCATCGTCTCAACCAAAAGGAACATATATTTCTCGTGACAGAAATGGCACCATTAGAAGTATTGGCGATGTATATTTAAATTATGATAGATATGGTAAAGTTACAAGAATTGGATCGGTGTTTGTAGATTACAGCCGAGGTAGAAATGCTACCCTAGCGCAAGTAGGTGGTTTACGTGTAAATTATAACCATTATGGAGAAATTGTTAATATATATGGGCAAATAAACCGTTATAACACCAATTGTAATGTTTGTGGCACCTTATCCTGTACTGTGAACCACAAACACAAAAAAGGCCATAATGATTGCGACAGAGACGATGACCGCTATGATAACGACGACAATTATTACTATTATAAGCAAAATGGCAAAGAGAAGAAATACAAAAAATACAAAAGATAATTTTTTGAGATTAGTTAATAAAAATCCCTAAACACTTGATTGAGTTTTGGGATTTTTTTTTGTTCGTTTAACAACTTGATATGGAATCGTTTTAATCTTTTAGATCTTATATTAATCGAAGTCAAAAAATTATATCACACATACCCCATAATAACTTTTAAACTTAGTAAAAGTTACCAACTAAAATATTTATCTCATTTTCAATACATTAAACCCTACCCCGTTTTTTTGGCACACTGTTTGTAATTACATAAACGTATCACAATTAATACTCGCAATTATGAAAAAGTTTATATTTTTATTAGCAGGCATCATCCTTACAGGGTTTACCGTTAATGCAGCCACAAACACTACTATTAACAACAGGGGGTACGGTAACTCTTTCATTTTTGTTGAAGATGGTATCGAATTTTCCGTGTTCCCCGATGGACAATTCGATTTTAATATTTTACGCGGTAATTCCAATTTAAATGTATCTATTGGGTCTCCAAACGTAAATATCAGTTTTAACTCTGGTTACGACTATAATGCCTATGTGCAATATGATGAATATGGTGCGATTATCCAAATAGAAAACACCCCTATTTACTACGATTATTACGGACGTGTTTCGCAAGTAGGCAACATAAATATAAACTATAATAACCGCGGGTATGTTACCCGTGTAGGTGGTTTATATGTACATTATAACAATTACAATGTGTTTTCACACTATACCGGTTATATAAACGTTTATAATAGACATTATGTGTACAGACCTTGGCACCGTTACTACAGCGTTCCTGCATACGATTATTGTGTAGTTTACAACAGACCTTATAGACAATATTACAACCCAGTTCGTTATACTTACTCAAGACCATTTTACAATAATTACAGACCAAGAACTGCTGTTTATAGCAGACGTGGTGAATCTATCTCTAGAAACAGAGATTATGCTACCGTAAACAGAAGCTCTAGAAATGTGACTCAAATTAATAGAAATGCAATTTCTAGAAGAGAGCTTTCAGACAACAATTATAGACGTTATGATAGCAATACCTATAGAAGTTCTCAAACAGTGAATAGAATTGATAATAGATCAAACAACTTAAATAACAACAGAGTTTCTAGAGATAATAATTATCAAAGCAACGATACTAAAAGAACAAGAGAAAACGTTAATAGAACTGTAATACAAAATAGTACAAGAACGAATGATGTAAAACGTACAAGAGAAAATACAGTTGTTCAAAAACCAAACAACAATAATGTTCGTACATATACTAAAAGCAATACAAATACCAGAAGTACACCGCAAGCAACGCAACGTACTACAACAGAAAGAACTGTTACTAGGTCTACACAAAGTAAACCAGTAGCTTCACAAACAAGAAGTAATTCTGGTAATAAAAATACAAGATCGGAAGCTCCAACAAGAAGACGATCGTAATAATTTTGGTTGGTTAGTTTGGAAATCCCTGCGATAAGTTTGCCTCAAAGCAACATCGTGGGGGTTTCTGTTTTAAAACCTTTTCTATTTAATTCTTAAATACTTTTTGATGACTCCTGAAATATCTTCGGAAACATTCAACTTTAAAATAGTTAAAACATAAACAACGGTTGCTAATAGTGTTTTAAAAGCAATGTTTATAATAGGGTGAAACGGAAATTCCCAAAAGTAAAAAAGCAATGCGCTCAAAACAATCAACACTAAAACCTTAGTGGTATCTCTATTAAAAGGCATCATATCAAACTTCCTTTTTACAAAATATATTTTAATACTATTATATATCAAAACAGCTAAAAAAGTAGCAAATGCCGAACCATTAATTCCATACATAGGTATAAACAGCATATTAAGAAACACCGTTAAAACCGTTAATATAACTCCAAACAACAAAACAACTCTATAATAATCGCTATTAAACAATACCACATTATTACACCCCATCAAACAATCGTAAAGTTTTGCTATGCCTACTAAAAAAACCACAACAAGACCGCCGCTAAATTCTTTTGGAATAAGAAGGTACAACGTATTTATGTTTATGATGATGACAAGGAATATAAAGCCCCCAATAATAAATAAAGTTTGTGAACTTCTTACATACAAATCTTTAAGGGCTACTTTGTTTTTATCGTTTAAATATTGCGCCGTTAATGGTTGAAGGATTTGCTGCATAGAACGAGATGGTACAACAATAACCGTAGCAATGTAAATTGCAACCCCATAATACGCCACTTCCTGAATAGGAATATACATGCCCAACATAAAAGAATCGATGTCTAAAATAATAGTTGAGATAGACCCTGCAATGATTATTAATGCCGAATATTTTAAAATCGCACTCAAGCCTTCTATTCTATTAAATTTTATAACAGGAAATCTTATGGTAAAGGCATATAATTTCATAATAAGCATACGTAAAATATATACAATTACAACACCTGCAATAAATTCCTCAACATCTAACCATTTAAAATAGACCGCAAACAAAAGTAGCATCACACCTACTCTATGAAATACTTCCTTCATAAAGTTTCCAAAAACGGTTTGCAATTGGGTTTTTGACCAAGCAAAAAACACTTCGAAATATGCCATAGCTATAGCCGATACAAAAATGTACCATACATAACCTTTAACAATCTCATTTTTTTGCGATAACAATTCGCCAATGGCTTCATAAGTAAAACAGCCTATCAACCCTATTGGAATACTAAGCGTTAAAGGCAAAAGCAGCATAAGTGTTAAAAAACTGTTTAACGAATTTTTAGTTTTAAAGGAAGAATAGAATTTTATAATCGTATTATGAGCGCCAAATGCCATTATAGGCATCACAATGTTAGCGGTACTCAATATGAATGCCACCAAGCCATAATAAACATCCGAAATAAAATAGGTGTATAAAAACAAGGTGTTAAGCGCACCAATACCAAAACCCAAATAAGTTGAAACGGTGTTTTTAAATGATTGTGATGTTACAATACCCATTTATAGTAATTTCGATAATGCTTCGGTTAGCGATTTTCTGCTGTATTTTTGCAAGCCTATGGGGTAAACTTGCAACGTATTATTTTTATATGCGTTATAATGCTCTAATATAGTAGTTTTTAATAAATCGTAATCTGAATAATTAAAGTAGCGACCCGCGTTTGTTTCTTTTATGATTTTTTCAATATCGGAATCTTTTGGGCCTAATGCTATAATAGGTCTGTTAGAAACCATATATTCAAACAATTTTCCAGGAATGATACACTTCGCATCATCAGAATCTATTTCTATTAATAACAATATTTGTGATTTTTTTTGAAATGCAATAGCTTCTTTGTGTGAAACATAACCAACATTATCTATATAATCACTTAACTCATTTTTCTTAATAGAATGAAGCACATCGTCACTCACAAAACCTATGAAATTCAATTGAAAATC
This sequence comes from Mariniflexile soesokkakense, assembly GCF_039650365.1. NCBI lineage: Bacteria > Pseudomonadati > Bacteroidota > Flavobacteriia > Flavobacteriales > Flavobacteriaceae > Mariniflexile > Mariniflexile soesokkakense. The sequence continues at coordinate 187,873 of NZ_JAZHYP010000004.1, forward strand.
TTTTGAAAATGAGCCATCCTCAGCAATTAAATCACTTAAAACCCTCCATAGGATTTCTGGATTTCGTTTTGACAATAACGAGCCAATATGTGCCAATGTAAACTTTGAATCCATTTCAAATTCTACAACCGATTCTTTATCGTAGCCATTAGTAATCACCTCAATAGGCTGGTTCGTAATTTCCTGAAACTCTTTTTTTGTTGTGAAGCTGGTAACAATTATTTGATTAGCAGTAGTTAAAACTTGCTTTTCTAATTTTTTATGCTTTGCTTTTGAAGATGCTGTTAGCTTTAATTGCTTGTGATACCCGATAGTTGTCCAAGGGTCTCTAAAATCTGCAATCCACTTCACTCCTAGTTGTTCTTTTAATTGCAAGCCTATTAAATGCAGACTATGCGGCGGCCCAGTAGTAATAATAGTTTCAATTTTTTCTTTAGAAATATATTCAGAAAGAAATGTAACCGAAGGTTTTACCCAGCCTTTACGGGCATCGGGTATAAAAAAATTCCCTCTCACATAAAGCAATAATTTTTCAATAAAGCTTTGGGTTTTCTTTTCAGAAATAACTCCTTTACTAATGGTTTTCGATGTTTTTTTTGAAAATAACCCAGCCAATTTATACGGCTCAACAATAGGTTGCTTTATAATAGTAAGGTTATTTGAAACTTCATAAGCTAAACTATCATCCAACAAAGGATAATTCGGGTTTTCTGGAATATAAACAATAGGTTCTATATTAAAATCTGGCAGGTACTTTACAAATTTCAACCAACGCTGTACACCTGGACCACCCGCAGGTGGCCAATAATAAGTTATTATGAGTGCCTTTTTACGCACTTTCTTTTGTTTTCTTTTTAAACTCGTAGAACAAACCACCAACCAACAACAGACCAAACAAAATAGAACTCGCTAACGCAATACTACTACCTGTTTTTACCACATCAGGATCGAACTTAAATTCAATGGTATGTTTTCCTGCTGGAATTTCCATACCTCTCAATGTATAATTTACGCGTATATGCGTCGTTTCCTTACCGTCAATAAACGTTTTCCATCCATTGCCATAATAAATTTCGGAAAAGACTGCAAATCCTTTATTTGAGTTATTTGATTGATATTTTAGATAGTTTGGTTTATAAGACACTAATTTTAATGTTGCCAACGAATCAACTCTATATTCAGAAAAGCCTCTACTTTCTTTTAATAAGTATTTGGTTTTTTTAATATAAGTATAAACTGCTTTGTTCTTATTATCTAAACTATCAAGTACTTTTATTTCTTCATTTGCTGAAGCAACACGCTTTAACTCCCTAACAAACCATGCATGCCCGTTGGCTTTATCGTTTTCATAAGGAAATAAATTCCCATCTTTATCTTGAGCAATGATATACTTGGTGTTAAGCATATTAAGCACATTAATATTGTTTTTTGCTACATAAAAATCAAACAACTCGCTGTAACGTTTTAATTCTGCCGCATTATAACCGTTAAGTGAATTATGAAAATACGATGGTTTTGCTGCACCACCAACCAAATCGAATACACGATAATACCCTTTGTCTTCTAAAATATAATTATCCACTTCAGTAGCTTTAAAAGGTTTATTTACTTCAACTGCCGAAATAAAATCATCATTATTAACATAACGTCTATCTACTCCAACTAAATCGAATAAAATAAGAATTCCAAAAGCAACAACAACCCATTTTTCTTTCAACTTATCAGTCAAATACATATAAATAGCACCCGCAGAAAGTAGTACTAAAATTAAAGTTCTTAAGGTATCGGTAGTGAAAATCGACATTCTATCTTCCTTTAAAGCATCTACAAATGCTTCTCCATAATTCTGACGATAAAAACCATCATTACCACCAACAAAATCAAATAAAGATGATTTAAACAACAAGAAAACAAGGGCTAATCCACCCGTAATAATGGCTGAATATTTTAGTGCTTTTAGCTTTTCTTCTTTCTTTTCAAAAGCATTAAACAGTCTTACTAACCCAAAAATTGCTAAAACAGGAATACACAATTCTAAAATAACTTGAATGGAAGTGACTGCCCTAAATTTATTGTACATGGGTACATAATCGATAAAAAAATCGGTTAAAAAACCTAAATTCTTCCCATAAGACAATAATAATGCCATAATAGAACCACCAACAAGCCACCATTTCAAACGTCCTTTCACTAAAAATAAAGCAAAAACAAATAAAAATAGCACCACTGCCCCAACATACGCAGGCGCTTCCACAATAGGCTGGTCGCCCCAATACATAGGCGCCCGTTTTGCTTCTTGCGCCGCTTGGGTTGTGGTAGCTCCTAATTTTCTAAAAGCTTCGTAAGTTGCAGAATCTTTGCCTACATTTTCACCATTACCACCTCCCATAAATCGAGGAATAAACAAATTAAACGTTTCGGCAAAACCATAACTAAACTGGGTAATATAATCTCTATCTAAACCAGAACTTGCTTCTTTTGGAGAACCATTAGGGTTGATTGTTAATTCACTTTTTCCCCGTGTACTTTCTTTAACATATTCTTGTGTCGCCAATACATTGGTCGCATTTAATGCAATTCCTAAAATAACCGCAAACATCAAAAGACCAACGGTTTTAAAATAATGAGGTAGTTCTTTCTTTTTATAGGCATCTATTAAATAGGCTATACCCAAAACCAGAACCAATAGCATTAAATAATATGTCATTTGAAAATGATTTGCCACCATTTCCAGTCCCATGGCCACTGTTGTAAGCAAAAATCCTGCTACATAGCGTTTTTGAAATGTTAGCAAAATACCACTTAAAACCAACGGCATATAGGCTATGGCATGCGCTTTACTATTATGCCCAACTCCTAAAATTATTATTAAATAGGTTGAAAAACCAAACGCAAGAGCTCCAATGGTTGCCAATTTAAAATCGACTTTCAATACCAATAAAAGCACGTAAAAACCTAGTAAATATAGAAACAGATAATCGGCTGGCCGAGGCAAAAACCGTAATACGGAATCTAATTTTTTAATATAATTGTGAGGATATTTAGCTCCTAATTGATAGGTTGGCATCCCTGCAAAAGCACTATTTGTCCAATAGGTTTCTTCTCCAGTAGCTTCACTAAAATCTTTTTGTTGCTTGCTCATGCCAATATATTGCATGATATCGCTTTGAAAAATTTGCTTTCCTTGTAAAACTGGATTAAAATAGGCTAATGAAATAATAACAAACCCTAGAATAACTAGAACATGTGGAAGAAGCTTTTTTATTGAAAACTGCATGGAAATATATTAAAAAAGAATGGATGTGAAATTAGTCAATTTCTTCGTAATCCACATATTCACCAACATCTTTATTTGAAGATTTTGCATTAGGCATTCTATCAATGGTTACCTCTCCTTCCTTTTTTTTCTGCTCCTGTTGAGGTCTTTGTTGAAATTGACCGAATTGATCACCAAATTTTTGTTCAGCTTTTTTAGCTATATATTTAAGTAATAAAGGTGCAAAAAGCCTTGAAAGAATCTTCAATCCATAATAAATAAGAAGTATAATTAATATGGTTCTCACAAAACCAGTTACAGATGCTTGTTGTAACATGAAAATAATTTTTAACAAAAATACAATTCTATCTTCTTAAAAAACATTCAAAAATGATAAAAAAAGTATAAAATATCTATATTTGAAAAGCCTTAAGTAAGTATTTTTTTAAACATCAGTAAATAAAACAATTTACGATAACTAAAAACACCATTATGAACCCTATCAAATCTACCCTGTTTTTTCTAATAAGTTTAATAAGCACACAAGCTTTTTCACAATACACCGATGTTATAAATTCCAACCGTCCAGGTGTATCTAGAAGCGCCTTTTCTGTTGGCACCAATGTTGCTCAATTTGAATTGGGACCCTATATGATCAAAGAAGAAAGAACTCCTGCTACCAGTTATGAAGTTGATGGCTTCGGGGTTGATTTCGCAGCACGTTATGGCTTAATATGGGAAGAATTAGAACTTAACATAGAAGGCTCTTTCCAAAGTGACACTAAAACCTATACTTCTAATATTTCTGCTGTAGATGATCGTGCCAATTTTAAATTTTTAACTGTTGGAGCAAAATATTTGGTGTACGACCCTTATAAAAACTCTGAAAACGAAAAACCAAATTTATACAGTTGGAAAGCAAATCATCGCTTTAAGTGGAAGTCCTTAGTTCCCGCTGTATCAATTTATGCTGGTGCTAATTATGATACCAAAAACAACCCATACACAGCTCAAGGTATCGAAGGATTTAGTCCTAAAGTTATGATTGCTACTCAACATAATTTATCTGGAGGTTGGGTATTTGTTATGAATTTTATTAAAGATAGAATTGGCACAGACCAATCTGATTTTCAATATATATTAACATTAACCCATTCATTTAGCCCTAAATGGGTTGTGTTTGGAGAAACCCAAGGTATACAGAGTGATTTTTATGCAGATAACTTATTTAGATTTGGTGGTGGCTATCTGTGGAGCAAAAATTTTCAATTGGATACTGCGGTAACTTTCAACACCAAAGATACGCCATCTGTTTTGGGTGTTAACTTGGGCATGTCTTACCGTTTGGATTTTCATAAAGACAAAGAAATAAATAACGGCACATCAGTTAAAGATGAAGGTGAAAGAAGAAATAACAAATCGAAGAAAACGACCGACGTTATAGAAGAATACAATAAAAAGCATAAAAGAAAAAATCAAAGTTTTAATTAATAGATTTACTATATTCATAAATGATTTCAATTAAAGAAGTTACAACAAAAAGCGACTTAAAAGCTTTTGTTAAATTCCCCTTCAAACTCTATAAAGACTCAAAATACTGGGTACCTCCTATTATTAGAGAAGAAATAAAAACCTTCAACAAAAAAGAAAACCCCGTATTTAACGATGCCGAAGCAAGGTTGTTTTTAGCTTATAAAAATGGTGACATTGTAGGTCGGGTCGCTGCTATTATAAATTTATTGGAAGTTGAAAAACAAGGTGTAAAAAAAATGCGGTTTGGCTGGTTTGATTTTATTGATGATTTAGAAGTTTCGCAAGCACTTTTTAATCAAGTTGAAGCCATTGGGAAATCTCATGGCTTAGAATTTACTGAAGGTCCTGTTGGATTTTCAAACTTGGATAAGGTTGGTGTTATGACTGAAGGATTTGATTCTATTGCACCTATGGTAACTTGGTACAACTACCCATATTATATAAGACATTATGAGTATGCGGGGTATATTATTGAAAAATCATATTCTGAAAGTATATTCCCTTTTAAGAACGTAAAACCTGAATTCTTTTTTAAAGCTCAAGAACTTATAAAAAAACGTTACCAACTTAAAGCTTTAAAGTTTACTAAAACAGAAGAGGTTATGCCTTATGCCGATAAAATGTTTGATTTGTTCAACGAAAGCTATGCTTCATTATCCTCTTTTGTAGCTATTACAGATATTCAAAAGGAATATTTTAAAAAGAAATTTATAAGCTTCGTAAATCCTGAGTATATTAAATTTATAGTTGATAAAGATGATGAGCTTGTTGGTTTTGCCATTGTTATGCCTTCATTTGCTAAAGCATTACAAAAAATTAAAGGAAAACTATTTCCATTTGGATTTAGGCATATTTTACACGCAAAAAAACACAGTAAAGACGTTATTTTCTATTTAATAGGCATTCACCCAGATTACCAAAACAAAGGGGTGCATGCGGTTATTTTTAATGAGTATTATAACACTTTTACTGAAAAAGGCATTCAAACCTGTATCAGAACGCCTGAATTAGAAGACAATTATGCCATACACCAAATATGGAAACATTTTGACCCTGTTGTTTATAAACGGCGAAAAACTTTCAGAAAAGATTTATAACAAAAAAGAGCTTCAAATATTTGAAGCTCTTTTTTCATAGTATATAATACACAAACTTACTCGCCCATAGCGGCCATAACAGCTGCAGATAAACGTTGGTAAGTTCCATTTTCTAAACGTGTTCTAATAGCGTCAAAAGCATCTAAAGTTATTTGAATATCTTCTAACGTATGTGTTGCAGTTGGTATTAATCTTAATAGAATTAATCCTTTAGGTATAACGGGGTAAACTACTATAGAACAGAATATTCCGAAGTTTTCACGCAAATCTTTGACTAAAGCCATTGCTTCTGGAATACTTCCTTTTAAATATACTGGCGTTACACAACTTTGCGTTGTTCCAATATCAAAACCTCTTTCTTTAAGTCCAGATTGTAAAGCATTCGTGTTTTCCCAAAGTTTATTTTTTAACTCAGGCATGGTTTTAAGCATTTCTAAACGCTTTCTTGCACCAACTACCAATTGCATTTGTAACGATTTGGCAAACATTTGAGAACGTAGATTATATTTTAAATAATCCATGATTTCTTTATCACCAGCAATAAAGGCTCCAGTTCCTGCCATAGATTTTGCAAACGTAGCAAAATACACATCGATATCATCTTGAACCCCTTGCTCTTCACCTGCACCTGCACCAGTAGCACCTAATGTACCAAAACCGTGTGCATCATCAACTAAAAACCTAAAAGTATATTTCTTTTTAAGAGCTGCAATTTCCTTAAGCTTTCCTTGTTCACCTCTCATCCCAAAAACACCTTCAGAGATAACTAAAATCCCTCCTCCGGTTTGTTCTGCCATTTTAGTGGCTCTGTCAAGATTCTTCTCTAAACTTACAATATCGTTATGTTTGTAAGTAAAACGTTTTCCCATATGTAAACGTACACCATCAATAATACAAGCGTGCGCATCTACATCATAAACAATGATATCGTCTTTAGACACTAATGCATCAATAGTAGACACCATTCCTTGGTATCCGAAATTTAATAAATAAGCTGCTTCTTTTCCAACAAACTCAGCTAACTCATTTTGAAGCGTTTCATGAAGATCTGTGTGACCAGACATCATACGAGCTCCCATAGGATACGCAGAACCATAAGCTAAACCAGCTTCTCCATCAACCTTACGCACTTCAGGATGATTTGCTAAACCTAAATAATCATTTATACTCCAAGTAATAACGTCTTTTCCTTGAAACTTCATTCTGTTTGATATCTGTCCTTCTAATTTTGGAAACACAAAATATCCTTCAGCTTGAGACGCCCATTTTCCTAACGGACCTTTGTCTTTATAAATCTTTTCGAATAAATCTTTCATTTATTATAAATCTTATTGCTATTAAAAATTAAGACTTAACCATCAACTTGAAGTGGCTATTAAAAATTAGAAACACTTAACAAAGTGTTTGAACAAATTAATTATAAGCCTTTTAGTTCTTAGTTAGTTCGTGCAAAATTAAATATTTATATTCTTTGTACATAATTTTTAGTGTTCAATTATTTGTAAAATAAAAAAAGAGATAACTTCTTGCTAAAAAAACAAATGCTACCTCCTAATTATGTGTTATTTATACTATTTTATGTATTCTATATTTTGTACTGCGACTTCATTTACACTGTCAAAGAAACCTTGTTCTTGCATCCATTTATCGCTATAAACTTTACTCATATAACGCGAGCCATGGTCTGGAAAAATCACTACAACATAATCATCTTTCTTAAACTCTCCTTGTTCTCCAAGTTGTTTAAGAGCCTGTGTTGCAGCCCCCGATGTATAACCTACAAAAAGCCCTTCAGTTCTTGCTAATTCCCTTGCTGTGTGAGCACTTTCTTCATCGGTAACTTTTACAAATTCATCAATGACATCAAAATCGGTAGCAGTAGGAATTAAGTTTTTTCCTAAACCTTCAATTCTATAAGGGTAAATTTCTTTATCGTCGAACTCTCTTGTTTCATGGTATTTTTTTATTACCGAACCAAAAGCATCAACACCAATAACTTTTATATTTGGATTTTGTTCCTTTAAATATTTTGCCGTTCCAGAAATAGTACCTCCTGTACCACTACAAGCTAAGAGGTGTGTAATTTTACCTTCGGTTTGTTTCCATATTTCTGGCCCGGTAGAAGCATAATGTGCATCAATATTTAATTGGTTGAAATACTGATTGATATACACAGAACCCTTTATTTCACTATGCAGTCTTTTTGCTACCTCATAATAAGACCTTGGGTCGTCTGCACTTACGTGTGCTGGACATACATATACTTTAGCGCCCATGGTTTTAAGCATATCTATTTTATCGGCAGAAGATTTTGAACTCACCGCCAAAACACAATCATATCCTTTAATGATGCTTACCATAGCAATACTAAACCCTGTGTTACCAGAAGTTGTTTCAATGATGGTTGAGCCTGGAGTTAAAATACCTTTTCGCTCTGCTTCTTCTATAATATATGTGGCTATTCTATCTTTTGAAGATTGTCCTGGATTGAAAGATTCTACTTTAGCGTAAAAGTTACCTTTGAATTTTGAAGCTACTTTATTAAGTTTAATAAGCGGTGTATTGCCTACTAAGTCTAATACATTATCAAAAACTTGATTTCTGTGTTTCATAAATGCCTTTTAGGAAGCTACAGTATCTTATAAAAAATATTTGCAACTTAAAACCTGACAAAAGTAAAACTTTTTTTTTTATTAACCATGAATTCCTTCTAAATCTAACAAAAAGGCATATTCCAAGGCTACTTCCTTTAAGCTTTCAAAACGCCCTGAAGCCCCACCATGACCAGCATCCATATCGGTTTGAAGCAGTAATTTGTTAGTATCAGTTTTTAATTCTCTTAGTTTGGCAACCCATTTGGCTGGTTCCCAATATTGCACTTGCGAATCATGTAATCCTGTTGTAACCAACATGTTAGGATAATTTTTAACTGTAACGTTATCGTAAGGCGAATACGATTTCATATAGTTGTAATACTCTAATTTGTTAGGATTTCCCCATTCATCATACTCCCCTGTTGTTAATGGAATAGAATCATCTAACATGGTAGTAACAACATCTACAAATGGAACCGCCGCTAATATACCGCGATATAATTCTGGGTTCATATTAATAACAGCCCCCATTAGCATACCTCCCGCTGAACCTCCGTATGCATATAAATGCTCTGATGATGTATATTTTTGTTCTATTAAATATTTTGAACAATCAATAAAATCATAAAACGTATTTAATTTATGAAGTAGTTTTCCGTTTTCATACCAATCCCTTCCCAAATATTCACCTCCACGAATATGTGCAATCGCATAAATAAAACCACGATCTAACAAACTTAACCTAACACTTGAAAAGGAAGGGTCTATGGTTGAACCATAAGAACCATATGCATATTGCAATAACGGACTTGATCCGTCTAACTTAACACCTTTTTTGTAAACAAGTGACATTGGAACCTTAACACCATCACGTGCCGTTGCCCAAATACGTTTAGATTCGTAATTTTCTTTATTAAAGGTACCACCTAATACTTCTTGTTCTTTTTTAATTTCGCTTTGCTTCGTTTTGAAATTATAATCAATAACCGAACTTGGTGAGATTAACGAATTATATGAATAACGCAGTACATCACTATCAAAATCGGGATTATTTCCTATATAAGTAGTATAAGTTTCGCTTTCAAAAGGCAAATAATAATCTTCTTTTCCATCCCAACTCATAATTCGTAAATTATTAAGTCCGTTTTCACGCTCGTTTACAACTAAATAATCTTTAAAAATTTCAATATCTTCTAATAAAACGTCTTTTCTGTGCGGGATAACATCTTTCCAAAATTTCTTTTCTGTTTTGGATTCGCTAGTTTTCTGCAACTTAAAATTAGTGGCACCATCTCCATTTGTAATAATATAAAACTGATCTTCGTAATGTGCTATACTGTATTCTAAATTGCGTTTACGCTTTTGAAACATTTTAAATTCACCACCAGGCGTATCAGCATTTACAAACTGATATTCAGAAGTTTGTGTGCTTGACGAACCAATAATGATATATTTTTTTGACTTAGATTTATATACAAAAGTGTTAAATGTATCATCTGTTTCATGATAAACTTCCAAATCTGGTTCCGCTGAATGTAATTTATGCTTGAAAATTTTATGCGAACGCAAAGTCACCTCATCCTTTATGCAATAAAACAAAGTTGTATTGTCATTAGCCCAAGTAGAACTGCTTGTGGTGTTCAAAATTTTATCTGAATAAATTTCGCCCGTAACTAAATTTTTAATTTGGATGGTATATTGTCTTCTCCCAACCGTGTCAGTTGAAAAACTTGCCATGTTGTTGTCTGGACTTATAGATATGCTTCCTAAATTGAAAAAAACAAAACCTTTAGCCATTTCGTTACAATCGAAAAGTATTTCTTCGGGTGCATCTAACGATTCTTTCTTGCGTGAATAAATGGGGTAATCTTGTCCTTTTTCGTAACGCGTTATGTACCAATACCCATTTAATTTATAAGGAACTGAGGTGTCGTCTTCCTTAATTCTGCCTTTCATTTCTTCAAATAAATCCTTCTGAAATGCTTCGGTATGCTCCATTACCTGCTTTGTGTATGCGTTTTCAGCTCTCAAGTAATCAATCACTTCTGGGTTTTCTCTATCATTTAACCAATAATAATTATCTACCCTTACATCTTTGTGTTTGATTAGTTTTTTTGGTTTTTTAATTGCTTGAGGTACTTGAAGTATAGTTTTTAACGACATTTTTATTCTTTAATTTAGGGTGGCAAAAATATAAAAATTAAATAGCTTTGTAGTTATTTTAAAAATTATAAAATTATGTTTGGAGATATGATGAACATGATGGGTAAACTTAAAGAAACCCAACGAAAAGTAGAAGAAACCAAAAAGCGTTTAGATACCGTTTTAATTGATGAAAAAAGCAGCGACAATAAACTGAAAATTACGCTTACCGCCAATAGAACCATTAAATCTATTGATATAGATGAAAGTTTGCTTGAAGATAAAGAACAACTTGAAGATTATTTGATTCTTACATTAAATAAAGCTATTGAAAAAGCAACGAGTGTAAATGAAGCTGAACTTGCTGCTGTTGCAAAGGAAGGTATGCCGAATATTCCGGGGATGGATTTGTTTAAATAGACTTCTTAGATTTGTAGAATTATTAGAACGTTAGATTTTTTAAAACTCCGATGAATTTTTCATGCATGGCATCAGTGTAATCTAAGTGTGTTACAATGCGTAATTTATTGGTGCCCATGCCAATGATATTTATGTTTCTGTCTTTTAGTTTTTGAATAAAACCGTTTTCATTTACATCTTTATTCAATTCAAAAATAACGATGTTGGTTTCAATGGGTTCAACGGTTTTAATGATGGATAATTTAGCTAACGCATCTCCTATTTCTTTAGTTTTTTTATGGTCGTCTGCTAGTCTATCCATATTATTATCTAGAGCATAAAGTCCTGCAGCAGCTAAAAAACCAGCTTGTCTCATATTACCGCCAAAAACTTTCCTAATTCTAAGGGCATCTTTCATAATAGCTTCATCACCTACCAAAACAGAACCAACCGGACAGCCTAAACCTTTACTAAAACACACAGAAATGGTATCGAAAACTTCGCCATATTGTTTTGGGGTTTCATTTTTAACAATTAATGCATTCCATATTCTTGCACCATCTAAATGAAATCCCAAGTCTTTCTCATCACAAACTTTTCTAATTTTTAAAATTTCAGTGAAATCCCAACAAGAACCTCCTCCTCTATTGGCTGTGTTTTCAATTTCAACCAAACGTGTAGGACTATAATAATAGGCGTCTGGGTTAATAGCTTCTAAGACTTGCTCTGCAGTAAACATCCCTCTATTACCATCTATTAATTTACATGAAACACCACTATTAAAAGAAGCCCCGCCAGATTCATAATTATAAATATGAGCATATTTATCGCAAATAACCTGATCACCAGGACTGGTATGGAGCTTGAGTGCGGTTTGGTTTGCCATGGTTCCGCTAGGGAAAAACAATGCGTTGGGCTTTCCGAACATTTTTGCAATTCGTGCTTCTAGTTGGTTAACGGTTTCATCTTCTCTAAAAACATCATCACCAACCTTGGCCTGCATCATGGCGTCCAACATGGCTTTTGATGGTTTTGTAACGGTGTCGCTTCTTAGGTCAATTTTCATTTCTAAATAGTTAATGTATTTAATTAATTATATTTATTTAAGTTTTTTTTGTAAATTATTTTTAAAAATAAATTTTATGAATTATAATACTCTAAAAATCAATAAATTAACTTTCTATTTTACTAGTGTATATATTATAGGAGCAATACTTTTAGTTATTATTTTTTATGTTGGAAAAAAATTTAATATTCCATTTGAAAATTTGACTGGAGATCCTGCTCTAACTTTCAAAGCACACCCTTTTACTGGGATTTTATCAAATGTAGGGATACTATTATGGTGTTTTACCGCATCAGTTTGTTTTTTTTCTGGGACAATTTTATTCAATATAAATGATAAAAATAATGGTATATTTTTAATATGCTCTGGAATATTTACTAGTGTACTATTAATAGATGATTTTTTTATGTTCCATGATTATATATTTTATTCTTTTAAAAACTTCACAATTACTCAACCTTTTACTTACGCAATTTATTTAATTCTCTCAACATGGTACATAATCAAATTTCACAGGATTATATTAAATAATACTTATCTATTTTTAGTAATGAGCTTAGGTTTTTTAGGGTTATCTGCTTCTATAGATTTAATTTTTGAAAGTAAAGGATTAGAATATTTTATTGAAGATGGTTTTAAATTTATCGGAATAATAAATTGGATGCTATTTTTTTCTATAACTGCATACCAAATAGTTTTAAAATCTAAAACTAAACATGTTCTTTAATTTGTAATAAAACATATAAGCAAAAGGTATAGGATCCTTTAAATAATATTTTATAGGAGTATTATTTAAAATAAAACGGGTATTAAATAAAAAAAATATGTTTTTTTTAATCATTTTTTTTAATCCCAATAAATCTAAATATTTAATTTCTTTATATTTCGGAATTTCAAATTCTTCATTTAAACTCTTAAGTATATACAAATACGGAAAATTTACTCCTGCAATTTCTGATGCTTCTACACTCCTCCAAAATCTAGGATTAATTTCAATAACTTTAAATTTTTTATCTTTATTATCAAACCGTAAATCTATATGTGCTACTCCAGACCAATTTAATGTTTTCATTAAATCTTTAACGACTTCCAATAAATCGGGCTCATATAAAAATTCTAATCCAGCTTTTGGTGCAAAAGCATGTTCTCCAAATAATATTCCTTTTTGAATAGTATAAGAAATAACTTCTCCGTTTTCACATAACACACTACAATCAATATCATATCCATCTATATAATTTTGAATGAGATAAGGATATTTATTTTTATTGCTGGAATAATAATTATTAAGTTCCTCCTTGTTTTTAAATATATGTATACCTTCTCCACCACCAAACCCTTCTAAAGGCTTTATTAGCAACGGATACTCCAATAAATTTTCACTATGAAACTCATTTTTATTATATAAAAATGTATCTGGACAAGGTATTTTATATGTGATCATATGCTTCCATAATAGACCTTTATTATTTGAAATAATAAAACTTTCTATTGAAGGTAATAAAACCAATTTACTCGCATAACTTATATTGTTTTTATGCTTTATTAAAGTTTGTATTCCATATTCATTTATTGGCATTACAATATCAATATTATGCTCATTGACTTCTTTTTCTATACTAGATAACCATTTAGTTTCATCGCTAAATTTAGGATAATAAGTATAGTGTGAAATATTTCTAGAATATTTTATTTCTTCAAAAGGTTTATTAACTATAACAAACAATTTAAATTCTTTAATTTGAGATAAACAATTAATCACAAATAATAATAGATTACTATCTACTTCTGGAATTAGTATAGAAAATTGTTTTTTATTTTTTTTCATTTTAGAACAGATATATAAGTATTGTTTAAAATCTATGTTTACGATATATTAATATTTTTTTAGTTACCTAAAATCATTCCTTATACTAATTTAAAAAATAAGTTCATTTATAAATAAACAATTTAAAAATTAAATATGCCTAAAAAACCCTATTTTTGCTCAAAATAAAACAAACCATGATTACTTCAGATCAAATCAAAAATCTTAACATCCGCCTAGACAAACTTAGGCACTATCTTTGACGTAGATAAAAAACTTATTGAAATACAAAACGAAGAAGAAAAAACCTTCGACCCCGATTTCTGGAACGATGCCAAAGCTGCAGAAGCTATTATGAAATCGCTTCGTGTTACCAAAAAATGGGTTGAAGACTATAACAAAGCCAAAACATTTACCGAAGATTTAGAAGTTCTTCATGAGTTTTATAAAGAAGGTGATGCTACTGCCGAAGATGTAGAACAACAATACGATAAAGCATTCACATTACTTGAAGATATTGAATTTAAAAACATGCTTTCTGATGAGGGAGACAGCTTAAGCGCTGTGCTTCAAATAACTGCAGGTGCCGGTGGTACCGAAAGCTGCGATTGGGCAAGTATGCTAATGCGCATGTACTTAATGTACGCCGAAAAAAGCGGATTTAAAGTTAAAGAACTTAATTTTCAAGAAGGTGATGTTGCCGGAATCAAAACAGTGACCTTGGAAATTGAAGGCGATTTTGCTTTTGGTTGGTTAAAAGGTGAAAATGGTGTACATCGTTTGGTACGTATTTCTCCCTTTGATAGCAATGCGAAACGCCATACCAGTTTTGCTTCGGTTTATGTATACCCATTGGTAGATGATACCATTGAAATTGAAATTAATCCTGCCGATATTGAAATTACCACCGCACGTTCTAGTGGCGCGGGTGGACAAAATGTGAATAAAGTTGAGACTAAAGTTCAATTAACCCACAAACCAACAGGGATTCAAATACAATGTTCAGAAACACGTTCACAACATGATAACCGCTCCAGAGCCTTACAAATGTTAAAATCGCAGTTATACGAAATTGAACTGCAAAAGCAAATGGCACAACGTGAAGATATTGAAGCTGGTAAAATGAAAATTGAATGGGGAAGCCAAATTCGTAACTACGTAATGCAACCTTATAAATTGGTAAAAGATGTTAGAACCGGACATGAAACCAGTAATGTTGATGGTGTAATGGACGGAAATATTAATTCATTTTTAAAGGCCTATTTAATGATGATGGGACAAAAAGTTGAAGACAACAATACTTTATGAACAAAATAGATACCGTAATTTTTGATCTTGGTGGTGTTTTAATAGATTGGAATCCTGAATACGTTTTTTTGGATGCCTTTAATGGCGATAGAGGAAAAATGGAATGGTTTTTTAAAAACATTTGCACAAGCGATTGGAACGAAAATCAAGATGCAGGGTACCCTTTAACTAAAGCTACTGAAGATTTAATCAAAAAATTTCCTGAACACGAAGAGTATATCAAACTATTTTATGGTGATTGGGAAAAAATGTTAGGAGGTGCCATTGAAGGTACTGTTAAAATTCTTGAAACACTTATTAAATCTAAAAATTACAAAGTCATAGCTTTAACCAATTGGAGCAACGAAACCTTTCCTATTGCACAAAAACGGTTTGAGTTTTTACAATGGTTTGAAGGTATTGTAGTTTCGGGTAATGAAAAAACCAGAAAACCTTTCAAGGAAATTTATGATATAACCTTAAACAGATTTAATATAACTCCTGAAAACTCTGTGTTTATTGATGATAATTTAAGAAATATTGAGGCTGCAAATGCTTTAGGAATAAATGGTATTCATTTTAAAACCTCAAAAGACCTTCTTCAACAATTAAAAAAATATAATATTCAATTATAATGATAAAAATACTTCACAATAATAGATGTAGTAAATCGCGTTGCGGATTAGAACTTCTTGAAAATTCTGGAAAACCATTCAAAATTATAAAATATCTTGAGGACACCTTAACTGCTAAAGAATTAAAAGATATAATTAAACTTTTAGACATCAAACCAATTGAGTTAATTAGAAAAAATGAAGCCATTTGGAAAACTGAGTTTAAAAACCACCCTTTAACCGATGACCAAATAATTGATGCTATGGTTAAAAACCCCAAACTAATTGAACGCCCAATAGTTATAAATGGATACAAAGCAGTTATTGGAAGACCTACTGAAAAAATCTCTGAAATCATCTAAAATACTGGTCTAACCCAAGCTTGGTTAATTAACTTTTATTTAACAAAACGTCGTTAAACCATGGTTATTTTTGCGAGTCTAACTGGAAAAATTAATCATGACCAAAATTTTCATTTCTCTTTTTACCTTATTTTCTTTTATACTATACGCACATACCTTACCAGAAAACATAAATACTGTTTCAGATAAAGACATAACCATAACAGGTAAAATTATAGATAAAGACACCAACAGCCCTTTAGAATATGCTACCGTAGCTTTTTTTAGCAAAAAAGAAAATAAAATAGTTGATGGATGCATCACAGATGCTAATGGTGAATTTAGCATTCAAGTTTCTAAAGACCTTTACAATATTACTATAGAATATATATCTTATAAGAAAATAACTATTTCTAACAAAAAAATAGAATCTGATGTAAATTTAGGCACCATCTCTTTAGAAATTGATTATGCATCGTTAGGAGAGGTCGAAATTATTGCAGAACGCACTACGGTTGAAATTAAACTCGATAAAAAAATATATAACGTAGGTAAAGATTTAACCGTAAGAGGTGGCACCGTAAGCGATGTATTGGATAACGTGCCTTCGGTTTCTGTTGATGTTGAGGGCAATGTAGCTTTAAGAGGTAATGATAATGTTAGAATTTTAATTAATGGTAAACCATCTGGTTTAGTTGGATTAAATTCTACCGATGCACTTCGTCAACTTCCTGCCGATGCCATAGAACGTGTAGAAGTAATAACATCTCCTTCAGCCAGATACGATGCTGAAGGTACCGGAGGTATTTTAAACATCATACTTAGAAGAAGTAAACTTCAAGGTTTTAATGGTGCTGTAACTGTAAATGGGGGGGCGCCTACAACCACAGGTGTTTCTGGAAACATTAATTACAGAACTGGTAACTTTAACTTTTTCAATACAACAGGTTATGATTATAGAGAATCTCCAGGAAAATCTAAAACCGAAAGCGAATATTTTAACGGTAGTGACCCTAGTACGTTTTTAAACGAATACAGAGATACCAACAGAACCCGTAAAGGCATATCAACAAATACGGGAGTTGAATGGTATATTAACGATACAGCATCCTTAACTACGTCTGTTGTATATCGTAATAGTGATAACAAAAGCGAAACAACAAACGCTATTAATGAGTTAGATATTAATGGTAATTTAGTAAACCAATCTTATCGTTTTGATCCAGAAACTGAAGACGATAAAACCATTCAATATTCCTTAAATTTCGATAAACAATTTGACGGTAATTCTGAACATAAACTAACTTTCGATTTTCAATTTGAAAACAGTAATGAAGATGAATTTTCAATAATTTCTCAAGATGGTGATGCTGCCGAAAGAGTACAAACATTGGAAGAGCAAAAAAACATACTGCTACAAACCGATTACGTGTTGCCTATTAACGAAGTAAGCCAATTCGAATTAGGATACCGTGGTAATTTTAATGAATTAGATACAGATTACAGTTTGGAATTTAATGATAATGGCACCTATGTTTTAGATACCAATGTAAGTAACAATTTAGTTTACAGAGAATACATAAACGCCATTTACACACAATTTGGAAGTAAAATAAAAAACAAATTCTCGTATTTACTAGGGCTTCGTATGGAAGATTCTAGAATTACCATAAACCAAATAACAAGTGGTGATTTTGAAAGAAAAAATTATTTAGGCTTCTTCCCTACAGTAAATTTAGGTTATGAAATAAGTGAAAAAGAAAGTTTAACATTTGGATACAACCGAAGAATAAGTAGACCGCGTTCACGTTTTATCAACCCTTTTCCATCACGTAGTAGTGCCACAAACTTATTTCAAGGAAACCCAGATATTAACCCAAGCTATTCAAACAAAGTAGATATTGGATATTTAAACAGATTTGGCAAAGTAACCTTAAACTCTTCTATTTATTTTGAACATGCTACCGATATATTTACTTTTATAACTGAAGATACTGGTACAACAGCTACTGTTGGGGGCACCGAAGTTCCTGTAATAAGAAGATCTCCTGTAAACTTAGCGACTAACGACCGTACTGGATTTGAATTTACATTAACTTACAGACCAACACAAAAATGGAATTTAAATGGAAATTTTAATCTATTTAATTCAGTAACAAAAGGTGATTATAATGGTACCGATTTTGGTGCTGAGAATTTAAGCTGGTTTGCTAGAATAAACAATAAATATACTTTACCAGGAAAGATTGATTGGCAAACTCGCTTATTTTATGGCGGACCAAATCAAGACGCTCAAAACAAAACAAAAGGAATGTTTTCAACCGACTTAGCTCTTAGCAAAGACTTTTTTGGAGACAATGCGTCATTAGCTTTTAATATTAGTGATGTATTTAATAGTAGAAAACGAATTACAGAATCTACAACCCAAACATTCTTAAGTAATAGTGAATTTCAATGGAGACAACGTAGTTTTAATCTTTCTTTTACATATAGATTTAATCAGCAAAAGAAACAAAACAGAGAACGTAGTAACCAAAATGGAGGTGGTATGGATAATATGGATTTTGAAGGATAATAAATTCAAATTAATTGAAAAGATGCAACTTATTAGGGTTGCGTCTTTTTTAACTTTCTCAATTTAACACACCTTTTCAAAAAATTAAAAATTCATTGGTACTTCAATAAACAACAAACTAGAATCTTCCACAGTTTTAATATCAAATGATTCAGTTTCTGAAACACCAACTGCATCACGTGTTTCTAAAACTGTGTTATTAATCAACACTTTACCACTAATTGTCATTACATAAACACCATGGTTTCCGCTTTTAAGTTTATATTCAAAATCAGTTTTATTATCTAAATCGATTCTAGAAATTATAGCATCTTGATGGATTTTTAAACTGCCTTCATGCTTTTCATCAATAGATGTTACTAAAGTTTGAAGCTTATTTTTTCGCTCTGTAGCAGCAAACTTTTTCTGGTCGTATCGTGGCTCAACATTTTGCTTATTTGGAAATATCCAAATTTGAAACAAACTTAAATGTTCGTCTACAGACCCATTAATTTCAGAATGTTGGACACCTTTTCCGGCACTCATAATTTGTACCTCATTTGGTAGTACTGGGATCCATTCATCACCCATATTATCTTTATGTTTTAAAACACCTTTTAACGGAATGGTGATGATTTCCATATTATCGTGCGGGTGTGTTCCAAATCCCATTTTTGGTGCTATAATATCATCATTAAAAACCCTTAAAGCACCAAAGTGTACTTTTTCGGGGTTGTGATAACTTGCAAAACTAAACGAATGATTTGCCTGTAACCAACCATGGTTTGCAAATCCTCTACTATCGGCTTTATGGACTATTGTTTTCATCTTATTATTATCATTTCTGTCTTTTATCGTCGCTCAAGATAGGCTACGTCAGAAATATTTTTACTAATTATTATTACTTTTTAGATTCCTTCCCGATAGCTATCGAGATTCGAAGGAATATTATCTCATTTTATCTAGCAGGTTACTTAATTGTTCTGCTTCTTTTTCGGTTAAATTCTTGATTAAATGACTATTGAAATTATCTGGAATGGCATCTAATAGTGCATTTCCGTTTTTTGTAATAGCTATTTTTACTACGCGTCTATCGTGGTCGCAAGCTAAACGCTCAATATAGTTTTTTGCACACAACTTATCCATCAGTCTGGTGGCATTGGGCGAACGCTCTATCATTCTATCTTTAATAATTTGAACATTTACGGGTTCTCCTGCACCTTTTAATATTCTTAAAATATTGTATTGCTGTGGCGAAATGCCATACTTCTTAAAAAAATCGTTCTGGAAACCAGAAATCCAATTTGCTGTATATAAAATATTCAACAGGGCTTTAATTCTGTTATTTACAAACTTTGAGTTAATTTCTTTACTAATGTCTCCCATAATCATTTAGTTTAAGCTAAAACATCGGCATATTGTTCGTGCTTTTTCTTAAAAACAGCACTTGCATACGGACATAGAGGAATTACTTTAAAGTTATTTGTTCGTAAATATTCAACTGCTGCATCTATTAACTTATAGCCTACACCTTGTCCTTTAAGTGTGTCACTCACTTCGGTATGGTCTATAATTATTTTGTTCGGTGCTGCATGTGAATAAGTCATTTCGGCTACTCTTGCACCGTTTATTTCAATATAAAAAGCACCTTTTTTCTCATTGTCTTTTTGCTTAATTTCCATATTACAAATTGTTTTGGAATATTTTTACTGCTTTTAATAATTCTGAATTCAGTTCATCGTTAACCAACTTTCCATCTTTAAAATTATCATTGAAATTTGGCAATGAAAACTCCGAAACTATATGACCTCCATTAAAAGGAAATCTATTTTTAGCAATACCCAATACACTGGAACCTCCTCTAGCTCCTGGCGAAGTTGCCATTAATAGCATGGGCTTATTACTCCAAAGCTTACCATCAATTCTGGACATCCAATCAAAAATATTTTTAAAGGCTGTTGAATATGCTCCATTATGTTCAGCTAATGATAATAAGATACCATCGGAAGCTTTTATTAAATTTAAAAAAATATGGGCATTTTCTGGAATACCTTGTTCTTTTTCTAAATCCACACCAAAAAGAGGTAATTCAAAATCATTTAAGTCTAAAATATTCTCTTCTGCATTACCAACTAGACTTGAAGCATAAGTTATTAGTTTTTTATTTATTGATTTTTTGCTATTACTACCTGCAAAGGCTATTATATTTTTCATAAGTAAATTTAAAACTAGTTATACTGAATTGTTTCAATTTGAGCATTAGCCTCTTTCAATTTTTCGTCATTCTTAAACATTAATTGGTCTAATTTAATAATATCTACATCGGTTATACCTATAAATTTTAAGAATTGCTTAATATATTTTCCAGCAAAATCAATATCACTATCTATCTCTGTACCTCCACTACTCACTACTACAAAGGCTTTCTTGTTTTTTAACAATCCTTCTGGCCCTTCTTCTGTATATTTAAAAGTTAAGCCTGCTCTGGCAATCAGATCAAAATAAGCTTTTAATGAAGCAGGAATTCCAAAATTGTATATTGGCACAGAAATAACTAAAATATCAGCTTCCTTAATTTCTTTAACTAAACCATTTGATAATGATAAATGATTTTCTTGTTCTATTGTTCTTTCTCCTTTTACTAATAATGAATTTAACATTTCCTGATTTATAAATGGTAAACCTGAATACGTAGTGTACCTTTTGGTAACAACCGCATTTGGATAAGAGTTTTTAAACTGTTCAATTACCTTATTAGAATAAGATTCAGAAATTGAACTTATTATATTGCTACTAGAATTAATATTTAAAATTTTCATTTTATTTCGTTTTTATTATTTTACAAATGTAAGGTAAAATACATTATATTCCAAGGAAACTATTTCCATGTAATTTTATTTAATAAAACATTAACAAAGACCACCTACAAATTGAAACTTTTGTATTTTAGCTTCAAATTAAATACCAATGGATTTAAACTTCAATAAAAACGAAGATTACAATAAACTATTAGTCTCAGAACTTAATAACCGTCTTGCCAAAGTGCATTTAGGAGGTGGAAAAAAGAGCATTGAAAAACACCAAGCTAAAGGAAAAATGACAGCACATGAACGTGTTAATTATTTACTGGATACCGGTACAAAATCCATAGAAATTGCCGCTTTTGCAGGTGAGGGTATGTACGAATTGCATGGCGGTTGCCCATCGGCAGGTGTTGTTGTAAAAATTGGTTATATAAAAGGAAAACAATGCATTGTAGTTGCCAATGATGCTACTGTTAAAGCTGGCGCATGGTTTCCAATTACCGCAAAAAAGAATTTAAGAGCACAAGAAATTGCTATCGAAAACAAGTTACCTATTGTTTATTTAGTAGATAGTGCTGGTGTATATTTACCATTGCAAGATGAAATTTTTCCCGACAAAGAACATTTTGGGCGTATTTTTAGAAATAACGCTATTATGAGCAGTATGGGCATTACCCAAATTGCGGCAGTTATGGGCAGTTGTGTTGCCGGAGGCGCTTACCTCCCGATTATGAGTGATGAAGCATTGATTGTAGATAAAACTGGAAGCATTTTTTTAGCAGGAAGCTATTTAGTGAAGGCTGCTATTGGAGAAACTATTGATAATGAAACACTTGGAGGTGCTACTACACATTGCGAAATTAGTGGCGTAACCGATTATAAAGCTAAAGATGATAAAGATGCTTTAGATACTATTAAAAATATTATTGGTAAAATTGGCGATTATGACAAAGCAGGCTATAACCGAATAGATGCTTCGAAACCAAAAGATAATCCTGAAGATATTTATGGTATTTTACCAAAATCGAGAGCTGACCAATATGATATGTATGAGATTATCAAACGATTGGTTGATAATTCAGAGTTTGATGAATATAAAGCAGGCTATGGAAAGACCATTATTACCTGTTATGCCAGAATTGATGGTTGGGCAGTTGGTATTGTTGCAAACCAACGTAAACTAGTTAAAACCAAACAAGGAGAAATGCAATTTGGTGGTGTTATTTACAATGATAGCGCCGATAAAGCCACCCGTTTTATAGCAAACTGCAACCAGAAAAAAATTCCTTTGGTATTTTTACAAGATGTGACCGGTTTTATGGTAGGTAGTAAAAGTGAACATGGTGGCATAATAAAAGATGGTGCGAAAATGGTGAATGCTGTTAGTAATTCGGTGGTGCCAAAATTCACAATCATTATGGGAAACAGTTATGGTGCTGGTAATTATGCCATGTGTGGTAAAGCATACGACCCGCGATTGATTGTTTCATGGCCAAGTGCTGAACTTGCCGTAATGAGTGGTAACTCTGCTGCTAAAGTATTGCTTCAAATTGAAAAAGCTTCTTTAGAAAAGAAAGGTGAAAAAATAACTAAAGAAAAAGAAGAAGAACTTTATAATAAAATTAAGGACCGATATGATAATCAAGTATCTCCATATTATGCCGCTTCGCGCATTTGGACAGATGCCATTATAGATCCGTTAGATACCCGACAATGGATTAGTATGGGAATTGAAGCCGCAAACCACGCTCCTATTGAAAAACCTTTCAATTTAGGTGTTTTGCAAGTTTAATTTTAAATTATCATTGGAATTTTGTATCTTTTGTATTGAAAATCAATAATTTCAATCATGGAAACAATTAAAACACTCAACAAGTGGGCAAATGGACATACCTATTTACCACTTGATTTGCTCCGTATTGCCTTAGGTGTATTTCTTTTTATTAAAGGTATTAGTTTTATGTCTGATAGTATGATGCTTATCCAACTATTTAAACCAATGGAAAATATGGTTGGTGGCATGATTGCTGTACATTATGTAGCTCCAGCTCATTTTATTGGTGGTATTTTAATTGCCTTTGGTTTACTAACACGATGGGCAATAATAGCGCAATTACCAATTTTAATTGGAGCAATTATAATAAACTTTGTTGGAGAAATGAATACCGGTAATTTAATATTAGCGATAGCAACATTATTAATATGTAGCTTTTTCCTGTTGTATGGCTCTGGTAAAAATTCATTAGATTATTATTTTAAAATGCAACAATAAAAAAAGGAGCGATTTAAAAGTCGCTCCTTTTCAGTTATAAGTTTTGATAAGATGACACTAATCGCATAAATTCTGCTTTGTACCCATCTTTATCATTACCTCTACCTGATTTAGCTAATGCAATAATATCTTCTGCTTTCGAGTTGTTATGATATTTTGAATGTCTCAATTGCATACCAAACAAAGCTACTGCCGATGCAAACTCCAAATCTTTTGAAGCTTCTGAAACTTCATCTTTTTGAATGTGTACCATTTCAATACTTTTATCGCCATCCGGTTTTTTGTATCTAAATTTCACGGTAAACAATTCATCCGAATAATCTTTAGCTACCTCTGTTTGTGTGTATTTTAAATCTGCCACATCTTTTAAATAATTACTTTCTATACCAAAAGGAATTACTTCATATAACGCAGTTACGGTATGACCGCTTCCCAATTCACCAGCATCTTTGGTGTCATCAATAAAATCTTCGTCTTCAAGCATTCTGTTTTCATAACCAATCAATCTATAAGCTTGTACTTTATTGGGATTGAATTCAATTTGAATTTTCACATCTTTTGCGATGGTAAATAGTGTGCCTCCAAATTCTTTACCAAAAACTTTTTGTGCTTCTTGCATATTATCAATATAGGCATGGTTTCCGTTCCCTTTATCGGCTAAAATTTCTAGTTTTGAATCTTTGTAATTTCCATAACCAAAGCCTAACACCGATAAAAACACACCAGATTTCCGTTTTTCTTCAATCAATGTTTCCATTGCTTTATCACTAAAAGCTCCGACATTAAAATCGCCATCGGTTGCCAAAATCACTCTGTTATTTCCATTCTTCTTAAAATTATTCTCAGCTAGTTTGTATGCTAATTTGATACCAGCTCCACCTGCAGTTGAACCTCCAGAATTCAAATTATCCAAAGCATTGATTATTTTTTCTTTATGCTTTCCAGAGGTTGGTTCTAAAACAACACCTGCGGCACCGGCATACACCACTATAGATACTTTATCTTGTTCTCTTAACTGATTTACCAACAGTTTAACCGCCGATTTTAACAGGGGTAATTTGTTTTGAGAATTCATGGATCCAGATACATCAATTAAAAATGTGAGGTTTGATGCTGGTAATTCTTCATTTGCATATGTTTTTCCTTGTAGACCAATTTTAACAATTTTAGTATTCCCATTCCAAGGAGTTTTAGCTACTTCGGTATTAATAGAAAAAGGATGTTCTCCTGTTGGTTGTGGGTAATTGTAATCGAAATAATTAATCATTTCTTCAATTTTAACCGCATCTGGTTCAATAGCCATTCCATTATTAATCATTCTTCGGATGTTACTATACGATGCTTTATCAACATCAATTGAAAATGTAGAAAGTGGTGAAAGTGACGTTCTTTCAAAATTATTCTCTTCAATAACCGCATAGCTTTCTTGATTATTGATTCTGAAATTTCCTTGATGCGTTGTAATGACTACACAACCATCGCTTGCTATTTTACCAAACTTATCTTTAGCTTCAGCCTTATTATAATTTGTTTTAGTTTCGATATCCGATTTTTGTAAACTTTCAATAATATTGTTATGTTCCTTTTTAATAGGAACACCATCAACAATATATAAAGGTTCTTTTAAAACTTCCGTATTATTTTTTGTTGAAATAATAATGACGCCATTGCTTCCTCTACTTCCATAAATCGCAGTAGCGTTACTATTTTTTAGAATTGTTATGTCGTTTAGTTGCTTTGGATTTACAGATTCTAACACATTGTATGGCATTATTTTACCATCAACAACAACTAAAGGCTGATTATTACTGGAAATATTTGACGTGCCTCGAATTACAATATGCGAATTTACGGAAGAATTATTCACTTGAATACCTGCCAATTTACCTTGCAAAGCAGGAGTGACAGTGTTATAATGAATTTGATTTGCTAATTTGTTATGATACGCTTTCTTTTTATTGCGATTTATTTGCGAAGCAGACACTTGCGTTGCAGCACCGGTTATATAAGTCCTTCTTTGAGTGCCATAGCCAACAACCACAACTTCTTCTAAACGTGAAACATCAACTTGTAATGCTACCGAAATAGTATTTAGTTTTCCAACCTGTTTTTCTTCGGTTTTATAACCAATAAACGAAAACACCAAAACATCTGTGTCTCTAGCTTTTATCTGGTATAACCCATCAAAATTTGTGGCTACTCCAGTAGAAGTCCCTTTTATTAAAATAGTTACTCCAGGAATGGGCGAATTATCATTGGCATCAGTTACTTTACCCGTAATTAGGCGTTCTTGTGCTTGTAATTGCATTGAAACTGTCAATACAAAAATAATCTTAAATAGTGCTTTCATTGTAGTCGATTTTAAAGTTTAGCATAAAACTAAACCCAATAACTACAAAATAAAACCACCAATTAGGGAAGTGTACTTTTGGGTGAGTTAACTATTCTTTATTAACTCTAATGTTTTTTTTCGTTGAATTTTCCCCGATTTTGTTTCAATGAATTTTGAAACAGCAAATATGGCTTTTGGCCTTTCGTATTTGTCTAAGCCATCAAAAACACTGTTTTCTAAATTGTTTTTATCATCTTCAATAACCAATACCACTTTTTCTCCTAATGTATCATCTGGAAGTGCGGTGACAAAAAATTGTTTACTTATCAAGCTTCTAAGCTTGTTCTCAATTTGTTCAGGATATAATTTGATGCCTCCAGAATTAATTACATTATCAAATCTACCCAGCCATTCAAAACTGGTTTCAGAATGTATTTTAACCAAGTCGTTAGTAACTATTTTTTCATCTGAAAGATGTGGCGCATCAATAATCAAACAATTCCTATCATCGGTAGTAACCTTAATATCTGGTAATGTTTTAAAATGAGACCTTGTATTTACATCTGAATCATCAAAATTATTAAGTTTTTTTACTGCAATATGAGACACGGTTTCTGTCATCCCATAAGTTTCATACACTTTAGGTATTTTGTCTTTAATCAATTCAATAATGGCATCCGAAACTTGTCCACCACCAACAATAGCTGTTTTAATATTCTTTAAATATTTAGCAAAATTTTTAAGTTGCATGGGCGTAAAAGCACAAAAGGCATAATCTTTTTCATAATCAATTAATGGTAATGCAGATGGTTCTACCATATCTAATTCCAGACCCAAAATAATGGCTCTAACAATCATCATTTTACCCGCAATAAAATTTGATGGTAAACAATGTAGCACCTTATCACCTGGACTAAGATTAAAAAAATCGCCTGTTGCAATGGCAGAATTTACCATAGCTTCTTTTTTGATTTTTAGATTTTTGGGTTTACCAGTTGACCCAGAAGTTTTGACAATTACATAGTCTTTCTCATCCAACCAATATAACAGAAAATTACCCAGTTCTTGTTGGTATGGCTCGCCTTCCTTTACATAACTATAAGCCACATCCATAAGATCTTCGTGCTTATAGCTAATATTATCTAGTTTAAACTTTAAGTGTACTTTGTTATAGGTTGGTATCATAATTCTTTAAAATATTATTATTTTCTTGGAGTGACTCTATTACTTTTCCGAATAATTTTTCTTTCCAATCTGTCCATTTGTATATTTTAGACAAAATGAAAAGTAGTATTGGAAATACAATAAATACTGGCATAAAAATTTCTGTAAAACCCATTTCGGTTGGATCAGACATGTCTTTTAAAATAGAATGTGTTTGAAATGCTGTCCAATCTGCAGTAACTAATAATGCTGTAAACAGATTGTTTGCTGCATGAAAACCAAGGGCTAATTCCATACCTTCATCCATTAAGGTTATAATACCCAAAAACAAACCTGTTCCTATATAATAAACCATAATAATATATCCCAATTTATCAACTTCTGGATTTGCTATGTGTAATAAACCAAAGACTAAAGAGGTTGTAATTAATGGTATCCATTTATTCCTTACTATTACTCCAATTCCTTGCATTAAATAGCCCCTAAATAAATACTCTTCAAAGCTTGTTTGGAGTGGTACAAAAATAATGGCTATTGCACATAAAATTAAAAATGGCACTAATTTGAAGTTTATCTCATAATCTCCTGGAGACATCAAATAATCTAGTATCACCAAGCCACTTGAAATAATGCCCCAAACAAAAAATATGAGCCAAAAGCGTTTCCAGTCTATCTTTTTTCTTGATGTGGTTAAACTGGTTAACGATTGATTATGCAAATATTTAACTACCAATAGCAACCCTAATAAACCGACAGCAAATGATAATAACATTAAAAACAGATTCAGATTTGGTTCCAAAAGCGTCATCATTTTGGTTTCATCCATACCAAATAAATTATCGCCATTTTTTACAGCTCTAAGCATTACTGCTGCCGTAAAAGGAATTTGTCCTATTATTACAGCAATAACAATAATTACAAGTCCTACTAAATACCGCCACCAATCGTGTAATATATTAAATGCTTGAGCTATATACATGTTTATAAATTAAATTTCCAAGTTGTTTTATTGTTGTACTGCAAAGTACCGTTTTTTACTTGTAACGGACAATCAAAATTGTTAGTAAATAAACCGCCCGTACCCAAACCTTGCGGTAATTTACTTTGTTTTGTATAAGTATATTGCGCAATGGCATTTAAGCCCACATTACTTTCCAAAGCGCTGGTTGCCCACCAACCTATTTGGTTTTTTTCTGCTATTTCAATCCATGTATCACTGCCTTTAAAGCCACCAACTAAACTTGGTTTTAAAATAATATATTGCGGTTTTATGGTTTGTAGCAACTTTTCCTTTTGAGTTACAGAAAACGCACCTATTAATTCTTCATCTAAAGCGATGGGAAGCGGCGCTTCTTCACAAAGTTTAGCCATAACTTCTACTTGCCCTTGCTTTATGGGTTGCTCTATGGAGTGAATCTCTAAATTTGATAATATTTTTAATTTTTCTAAAGCTTCGGAAGGAGAAAAAGCTCCATTAGCATCTACACGAAGCTCCATATCTTTTGAAGTGAATTCGTTTCTAATGGATTTTAAAAGATTGACTTCCGTTTGAAAATCTATCGCTCCAATTTTCATTTTAATACAATTAAAACCTGCTTCAATTTTATCTTGAATTTGTTGTTTCATAAACATTTCAGAACCCATCCAAATCAATCCATTTATAGCGATTGAATCTTCACTTTGTGTGAATTTTGAAGGGAACAATTCAAAAGGTGTTCTGCTTTCTAAAGATTTAAAAGCCATTTCCAAACCAAATTGTATGCTTGGGAATTCAATTAATTCAAGCAGTAAATCTTCTAAGCCCAAATATATGTTTTTACAAACCCACTGTAGCTTTTCTTCGTAATCTGGTCTGTCATCAACCGATAATCCTCTGAAAATACCACATTCTCCAACACCTTGTTTTTCTTTAAAATTTAAAATAAGAAAATAGGTTTCTTTTGTTTTTAGAACACCTCTAGAAGTACCACTGGCTTGTTTAAAATTTAAAAGGTGTTTTTTGTAAGAAGCTTTCATTAAAATTACGAATTATCAATTTGGAATTACGAATTAGAATTTTTGCTTTTCATCGTCTTTTGAATACTTCCTATTATTCTAGGTCATTCTTCAACATCTATAAATATTTTAATCGCTTTTTCTTAATCTAAATAATTCGAATCTCTTAATAAAAGAAGCCAATATTTAGTTTCTCTTGCTTCTTTATACGAAATTGTAAGTTTAAGCATAAAAATCTTTTTCCGATCAACCTGCTATAGCTTCTTCAATATTAGCTCCGATAGATGTACCACTTCTAAGCAATTCTTTTAGATAGAACAAACCCTTTTTTATCTTTACTTAAGCATTTGTGAATTTTAACAATCTGTAAAATAAAAGAATAGGTTTTAATTTGAATAATATTTTCTTTCATTTGCAATGTTAGTTCGTAATTCCAAATTGATTATTCCTAATCAAAAAAATTACAATTCTATGCTTTCACCAATTTCTAAAAGCATCAAATCTTTGCCTTTATCAAAAAATTTACGCTTTGCTTCTTCGTGGTCAATTTCAATATAGCCAAACGTATCAAAATGATAACCTAAAACTTTATCGCATTTTACAAAATCACTCGCAATAATGGCATCTTCAATTCCCATAGTAAAGTTATCGCCAATTGGTAAAATGGCTAAATCTAAATCCGTTCTCAAAGGAATAAGTTTCATATCGAAAGTTAACGCCGTATCTCCAGCTATATAAATATTTTTATGCTCGCCTTCAATTACAAAACCTCCGGGTTGTCCGCCATAATTGCCATCAGGAAACGATGACGTGTGAATCGCATTTACGTATTTTACGGTTCCAAATTCAAAATCCCAACTACCACCATGGTTCATGGGGTGGCCTTCAATACCCAAAGCTTCAAAATGGGATACTATTTCAAAATTAGAAACAACTATGGCATTGGTACGTTTTGCAATAGCTTCGACATCTAAAATGTGATCTTGATGTGCATGTGTTAACAAAATATAATCTGCTTTAAGCGAATCAATATTAACATGTGATGCTTTGGGGTTTGCCGAAATAAATGGGTCTACAAGAATATTTACGCCGTTAACTTCTATGCCTAAACTAGCGTGACCGTAAAATGTTATTTTCATTTGATTTACAATTAATTTTTAAGCAAAGTAAAATACAAAAAATTTATAACAAATGCCCTATCCCCATTAGTACGGCTAAAAGCACTGTTGATAATGCCACTTTTTTTAATTCTGGATCCAATAATTTAGCATCTGTGTTTTTCAATACTTTTTTAATATGAATGATTAAAGGAATATATACCACTATAAACATTAAATTATAGAATGAAGTGAAATATAATATGCCGAATAACCCCGATAGAACAATTGCTAAACTAATTATTGCTGCATGATATACTTTAGCATTATCAATGCCCATTTTAACTACTAACGTTATTTTATTTGATTTTTTATCTGATTCAATATCACGCATGTTATTAAGATTTAAAACCGCTGCACTTAACAAACCAATAGCAATTGCGGGCAAAAACACCACATGATCTATGGTTTTCGCATATAATATGTAACAACCTATAACACTTACTAAACCAAAAAACACAAAAACATAAACATCACCTAACCCTTTATAACCATAGGCACCATTACCAACCGTGTACCTTATGGCCGCAGCAACAGACGCTATGCCAAGTAAAAAGAAAACAACCGTTAAAAAAAAGTGCTTTACACCAAATGCACTGAAAATTAGAAAAAATGCGAGACCAATAGAAATTAGCACGTTTACTTTTATGGCATTAAACATATCTTCTGGAGAGATTTTACCTGTTTGAATAGCACGTTCAGGACCAATGCGGTCGTTATTATCGGTACCTTTAATACCGTCTCCATAATCGTTTGCTAGGTTCGATAAAATTTGAAAACTTAGGGTTGTTAAAATAGCCAATGTAAAAATTAACCAATCGAAACAGCCATTATATTCTGCAAAACAAGATGCTAAAATAATTCCTGAGATTGATAAGGGGAGCGTTCGTAAACGCATGGTTGAAATCCAAATAGAGATATTCTTCATACTATGGAATCCATTTTTTTACAAAATTTGGCTTACGCTTTTCAAGAAAAGCATTTCTACCTTCTATAGCTTCATCGGTCATATAGGCTAAACGAGTTGCTTCACCCGCAAACACTTGTTGACCCACCATGCCATCATCAGTTAAATTCATAGCGAATTTAAGCATTTTTATAGAGGTTGGCGATTTTGCCAATATTTCCTGCGCCCACTCATAAGCAATTGTTTCTAATTCGTTGTGTGGAACAACGGCATTAACCATACCCATTTCAAAAGCTTCTTGAGCGGAGTAATTTCTTCCTAAAAAAAATATTTCGCGTGCTTTTTTCTGCCCGACCATTTTAGCTAAATATGCTGAGCCATAACCCCCATCAAAGCTGGTAACATCGGCATCGGTTTGTTTAAAAATGGCGTGTTCTTTACTTGCCAAGGTTAAATCGCAAACCACGTGCAAACTATGCCCGCCACCTACTGCCCATCCTGGAACTACTGCAATGACCGCTTTTGGCATAAAACGTATTAAGCGTTGTACTTCTAAAATATTTAATCGATGATAACCATCTTCACCTACGTAACCTTGGTGCCCTCTAGCTTTTTGGTCGCCACCTGAACAGAAACTCCAAACCCCGTCCTTAGTTGATGGTCCTTCGGCCGATAACAATACCACACCTATATTTACATCTTCATTAGCATCGTAAAATGCATCATACAGCTCGCTTGTGGTTTTTGGTCTAAAGGCATTACGCACATTTGGTCTGTTAAACGCAATACGAGCCACACCATTACATTTTTTATAAGTAATATCTTCGTACTCTTTAACAGTCTTCCAATTAACTTGCTCCATTTATATTATTTTGTTCAAAAATAATTTTTATTTAATTAAAACGCTTGTTTCAAATTAAAAAATAATTTTCACGCATGCTTTTTATCATAACCATTTTATTTAAACCAAAAAAAGCTTGAAAAATAATTAAAAACATAAAACTTGCTTCCTTTTTTTGATATTTCTAAATAAGTAGAAGCACTTATTTATTTGTAGTCTTTTATTTAGTATTTTAGTAATCAAATTAATTTTTATCTTAGCAAAAATACATTTCAACTTGTTTTTATGTATATTGCCGAGTAATTAACCCCGAGCTTATGTTATTTAAAATTACTATTTTAATTTTTTCCTTAGTAGTTTTTAATTTTTTATTGTTAAAATTTAGTAGCAATAAAACGGTAAAACAACCAAAAGTAAAAAAAATGCCATTAGTACTTAAAACTGAAACTACCACTGAACAGGAACTTGAAAAACTTGCTCCAACAGGAAGTTAGTTTTACTAAAATGCTTGTTACCAAACCAATACCCTCTGTTAGCACTTAAAGGCGATGGATGGCCTGAAGTTAATACAGTGTGCTTCTTAGTGTTAATTAATTTTTGTTTTTGTTTAGCATAGCCTCCCCAAAGCAAAAACACGACGTTTTCCTTTTTATCGCTAATCGTTTTTATTACCGCATCGGTGAATAACTCCCAACCTTTTTTTTGATGACTTCCAGCTTGATGCGCCCTAACTGTTAAAGTTGCATTCAATAACAATACGCCTTGATCTGCCCATCTCATCAAATTTCCGCTTTTAGGGTATGGAATTTCCAAATCTGTTTCAATTTCTTTGAATATATTAATTAAAGAAGGAGGGTGTTTTATACCATCATTAACAGAAAAACATAAACCATTGGCTTGACCCATATCATGATATGGGTCTTGACCAATAATAACAACTTTTACATCATCAAAATGGCAATGATTAAAAGCGTTAAAAATTTGATTCCCAGGAGGAAAACAAGTATAACTTCTATATTCCGTTTTTACAAAATTCACCAAATCCTTAAAATAAAGCTTATCAAATTCTGTTTCTAAATAAGGTTTCCAACTTTCGTGTATATCAACAATCATTTTATAAATCTAAAAATCAAACTAAAATAATACTATCTTTAATCTAAATAAAATTATTTGAGATTGAAAAAAATAAAATTCCCTACCGCACAAACCATACTTTTTATTATTGCTGGTTTAGTTGCTGTTTTAACTTGGATAATTCCTTCGGGAAAATTTGATTCTTTGGCCTATAATAAAAATGAAAACATTTTTACTAAAACCAGTTTAGGAGCAAATACAACATTTGTTGCAACACAAAATACTTTAGATAGCTTAAATATTAAAATCCCTTTAGAGAAGTTTACTAGTGGAGATATTTGGAAACCTATTAGCATCCCAAATACATATCATAAAGTTGAAGCAAAACCTCAAGGTTTAGTAGCTTTTATTCAATCACCCATAAAAGGTATAATTGAAGCTGCCGACATCATTTTTTTAGTATTATTCATTGGTGGTTTAATAGGAATAATGAATTATACAGGAGCTTTTGATGCTGGTATTTCTTGGCTTGCCGAAACATTAAAAGGTAAAGAATTCATTTTAATCATATTAGTTACCGTATTAATTGCTATTGGAGGTACCACTTTTGGTCTAGCAGAAGAAACTATCGCCTTTTATCCCATTCTTATTCCCATATTTTTAGCTGCAAAATATGATGCCATGGTAGCCTTGGCTTGCATTTACTTAGGTTCATCCATTGGAACAATGTGTTCAACAACCAATCCGTTTAGTGCCATTATAGCTTCAGATGCTGCTGGTATTAATTGGACTACCGGATTAACTGGGCGTCTTATTATGCTGGTTTTAGGAACACTTATTTGTATTATCTACACAATCAGATATGCTCAACGCGTTAAAAATGATCCATCAAAATCTGTTATTTTCAATCAAAAAAAAGCTATTGAAGCTATGTTTGGGAATACGACTCATTCTACCGTTAAACTATCCTCCCGTTTACGACTTATTCTTTTTGTGTTCACCATGTGCTTTGTTGTTATGATTTACGGAGTGTCTCAATTAGAATGGTGGTTTTTAGAGATGACAGTTGTATTTTTAGTTGGTGCTGTAATTATTGGATTTTTAGCCAAAATTGACGAATACACCTTTATTGATCTTTTTGTTAAAGGTGCAAGCGATTTACTTGGTGTTGCCCTTATAATTGGTATAGCTCGAGGGATTACCGTTTTAATGGACGATGGTCAAATAAGTGATACGCTATTATATTATGCCAGTAATACCACAAACGGTATGAACAAAGGACTCTTTATTAATGCCATGCTTTATATTTATGGTGGGTTATCGTTTTTTATACCTTCATCTTCAGGAATGGCTGTATTAACAATGCCTATCATGTCTCCTTTGGCAGATGGTGTCGGAATAGGGAGAGAACTCATTGTAAATGCGTATCAATATGGCATGGGATTGTTTGCTTTTATAAATCCAACGGGACTCATTTTAGCATCACTTGCTATTGTAAAAGTAGGTTATGATAAATGGCTGAAGTTTGTAATGCCTTTGGTTATTATTTTATTAATTTTTACTATGACTATGTTGACTATTTCGGTTTATTTATAACCAATTTTATAAGCAACCACTTTATTACCGAAAAAAGTAGGTATTAAAAGGATGTTTTTTTCTGGAATAATACCTATATCCGCAGCATTAAGTTTTTCATCTTTAGTATCCAGTAGTTTAGTTGCTATAGCACCCGATACGCTTTTATCAACAAAAAAAAGTTCTCCTGGCCATGTAGAAGCTAGATAACCTTCTTTTATAGATACAATACCATCACCTCCAACAATACCAGTAGCTATAACACTGTGTTGCTTTGTTTCTTTATCTATGGTTATAAAATCGCCTTTACTAAATGAAACTACTAGAATTCGATCTTTTTCAACCAGTATGCCGTTAGGGTTTACTCCTTCTAAATCTAACCATAATGAAACTTCATCGTTTGCAAGCTTGTAAACTTTGCTATCTCTAGAATCAGTAAAATAAACATCTCCATTCGTATCTATATCCAAATCATTCAAAAAAACAGCGTTTTCAACACTAATTCGCTTTTCAATAGAACCAGATTTTATATCAATTTTAATAATGGCATCGATATCTGTAACATATAATTTATCATTATAAAAATGGGTGCCTTTTGGCGCACTCATACCTGTAACCCAGTTTTGATTAATAATTTCACCTTCAATATTGATTATGGACATGCTTCCGTCTCCATCTTTTTCACTTGGAGGCACACCACCTATGTTTGAAACATATATAACACCTTTTTCTTTATTGTACCTAACAGCTTCACAGGTTTTTAACAACGTGTCCGTTTCCCATAGTTTCGTTAAAATTACTTCTGTTTTAGTAGGTACTTGTGCTATGGCTTCTTTTTTGTTATGCTTACAAGAAATTAAAACTACCATGTAAATTGCTAGTAATAGAGAAGAATATTTCATTTTTAAATAATTAATTAATAGTGGGTTATATGACTACTAAGATAATATTTTTACCAATAATTCTTTTAATAAATCACCTTGCGGAACGGCATTAGAGCCAACGCCTTTGCTTTTTACATCAAACTCTCTAAGGGTTGACACCACTTCGCTTACTTTCCTCATGGGAAAATTTCTAGCAGCCATAACATAATCATTTACAAAATATGGGTTCACTTTTAATGCTGAAGCCACATTTCGTGGCGATTTATCATTCAAACCATGAAAGTGAAGTAGTTGTGAAAAGAAACTAAACAATAAAGACACGGTAACAACCATGGGATTATCCTTTGGGTTTTCAGCAAAATAATTAACAATCCTGTAAGCTTTAAGCGCATTCCGTTCTCCAATAGCATGGCGTAACTCAAAATTATTAAAGTCTTTACTAATACCTATATTTTCCTCGATATGTTCTGGTGAAATCTGGGTGCCTTTTGGTAGAATTATTTGAAGTTTATCTAATTCATTGCTTATTTTACTCAAATCAGTACCTAAAAACTCCACCAACATTTGAGCTGCTTTGGGTGCAATAGTGTAATTTTTTGTTGATAGCACGCGGCGAATCCAATCGGCTACCTGATTTTCATACAGTTTTTTACTTTCATAAACTACACCGCTTTTTTGAAGTGTTTTATAAAGCGATTTTCGTTTATCGATAGTCTTATACTTATAATTAAATACTAAAATAGTGCTTGGTTGTGGCTGTTTAGCATAATCTACCAACTTTTCTATGGAGCGTGATAAATCTTGAGCTTCTTTAACAATAATCACTTGGTGTTCTGCCATCATTGGGTAACGTTTGGCATTGCTAACAACATCTTCAATAGTAACATCACGACCGTAAAGCACCATTTGGTTAAAACCTCGTTCTTCTTCACTTAAAACAGTATCTTGAATAAAATCTGAAATTTTGTCAATATAATAAGGTTCTTCACCCATTAAAAAATAAATGGGTTTCAACTTGCCGTTTTTTATGTCGGTAACTAATTCTTTTACTTCGTCCAAAATTGAAAAATTCAAATTATAAATACCAAATCCAAACATTTATACTTTTCAAGATTTGGTATTTGATTATTGAAGCTTAACTTTGAAAACTAAATACATCTATGTTGCAAGATCTTAATTTTCCAAAATTTTCGTTTCGATTCAAAAATAGCGAAAATAAAATTTCTATTTTCGATTGTATACGCAAAAAGTTTGTGATTTTACAACCCGAAGAATGGGTGCGCCAACACTGTATTTTATATTTAATTGAAGAAAAAGGATACCCAAAATCTTTAATAAATATTGAAAAAGAACTGATTGTTAACGATTTAAAAAAACGTTACGATATTGTTATTTTTAACACCAATGGAAGCATCCATTTAATTGTAGAATGTAAATCGCCATCAATTACAATCAATCAACAAACATTCGACCAAATAGCACAGTATAATCGCGTACTTAATGCTACTTATTTAATGGTAACTAACGGATTAAATCATTATTATTGCCAAATGGATTTTAAAAATGAACGTTATGATTTTTTAAAAGACATCCCTCGTTACAATTAACAATGGATAATTAACAATTAATAATGGGAATTGATACCGAAGATAATTTAAAAATTGCTATTGTAATCCTTAATTGGAACGGTAAAAAATTATTAGGACAGTTTTTACCTTCTGTAATAGAGCATTCAAAAGAAGCGACGGTTTATGTTGTTGATAATGCTTCAACCGATGACTCTATAAATTTTGTTAAAACAGCCTTTCCATTAATCAAAATAATTCAAAATACAGAAAATGGTGGCTATGCAAAAGGTTACAACGATGCCTTAAAACATATTGAAGCCGATGTTTTTTGTTTACTTAATAGTGATGTAGAAGTTACTAAAAATTGGCTCTCGCCTATTATTAAAACATTCAAGAACGAATTTAATACCGCCATAGTTCAACCTAAATTATTGGATTTTAATAAAAGGGATTATTTTGAATACGCAGGAGCCGCAGGTGGTTTTATTGATAAATATGGTTACCCCTACTGCAGAGGACGCATTTTTAATACCATTGAGAAAGATAACGGACAGTACAACGATACTGCCGAAATTTTTTGGGCATCGGGAGCCTGTTTGTTTATTAGAAAGCATGTGTTTAATGAACTAAACGGGTTGGATGAAGCTTTTTTTGCCCACATGGAAGAAATTGATTTATGTTGGCGTGCCAAAAACTTAGGATATACTGTTAAATACATTGGGCAATCTACCATTTACCATGTTGGTGGTGCTACGCTTAGCAATACGAATCCTAAAAAAACCTTTCTTAATTTTAGAAACAGCTTATTTACAGTAACAAAAAACGCCAAAGGAAACATCTTTTTAATTATTCTAACGCGATTGGTTTTAGATGGTATTGCCGGAGTTAAATTTCTATTTGAAATGAAGCCAAAACACACTTTATCAATTTTAAAAGCACACTTTAGTTTTTACAGGCATTTTAAACAACTCTTAAACAAAAGAAAATCAACAAACAACAAAATAGCATATTACCAAAAAACATCTGTTGTTGCACATTATTTCCTACATAAAAAGAGGTTTTTTAAAAGTTTATAACTTTTTAGTAAAAGTTTTGTTAAAATTTAACAAGCATTATATTTTTATATACTTTTGCGATAATAAACAAGAAATCAATCCTTTTAAATATTATGAAAAAAATCTTATTACTTAGTCTATCTGCAATGCTTTTATTAAGTTCTTGCGTATCTAAAAAACAATTTACAGACCTTGAGTCTAAATACAAAGAATCTCAAGATTTACTAAATTCTGCAACTGTAAAATTAAACACATGCTTAGAAGATAGAGCTTCTGCAACTGCAAGAGCTAAAGCTTTAGAAGAACAAGTTTCTGATTTAAGAAAAAACAATGATAACTTACAAATTTTATCTGCAAAAGGAGCTAGCAACATAGAGAAAACTCTAGAAAGCATCAAAGAAAAAGACATGAAAATTACACGTCTTCAAGATGCCTTAACTAAAAAAGACAGTATTACACTTGCTGTAGTAACTAGCTTAAAACGTGAAGTAGGCATCAACGATCCAGATATCGAAATCAATGTTGAAAAAGGTGTGGTATTCATTTCTATTGCTGATAAATTATTATTCCAAAGTGGTAGCTACAATGTAACTTCAAGAGCTAAAGAAGTGCTTGCTAAAGTAGCTAAAGTAGTAAACAGCAAACCAGATTTCGAATGTATGGTTGAAGGCCATACAGATAACGTTCCTTACAATGGTGGTGTGTTAATAGACAACTGGGATTTAAGTGTTAAACGTTCTACTTCTATCATCAGAGTTTTACAAACACTTGGTGTAAACCCTGCACAGTTAATTGCTGCTGGACGTGCTGATTATGTACCGTTAGTAGAAAACAATTCTTCTGAAAACAGAGCAAAAAACAGACGTACTCGTATTGTAGTACTTCCTAAAATTGACCAATTCTATGATATGGTTGAAAAAGAAATGAAAAATCTTTCTGTTCAAAAATAAATAGATTTCAAAATAAATTAAGAAAGCTCTACTGCAAAGTTGGGCTTTTTTTATACTAACTTATTTCAGTGTTATGGTGGCGTTACCTAAAGGTCGGGCTATACGTTACAAGTCCTCGCTTCCCCCGAAGCGTCGGGGTCGCTGTGGGCTTTCCTCTTCTATCCCTAACGCACACATCCCGATAGGTAAGTACTATTAATAAAAATTAGAAAAATCGATGGAATCAATATCAAATCCCTTAGCGCTATAGTATTAATAGCTTTATTTAAATCTTTTAATTCGCCATTTAAATATAAATACATTCAAAACAAATAGTAATACAAAACCAAATCCAAAAAGCCAAAAGTCATTCCAACTTAAATTTTTAAATGTGGGTCTATTAATCTTATCTAACATTAACCCAAAATAAAAATACAGTATCATTAAATAAAATAATGTCCAAAAAACTAAAATAATGTCAAGCAATACGCTATAAACATTCTTCATTTTCAACTTTTTACTAATAATTAAAAAATCTCCAAACTCCCTTTACCTTCCCTCACCACAAGAGGCTCATCTTCCGATAAATCTATAACAGTAGAAGCATGGTTATCTCCATAACCACCATCAATAACCAAATCAACCAAATTATCCCATTTTTCTAAAATAAGTTCGGGGTCTGTAGTATATTCGATTATCTCATCTTCATCACGTATCGAAGTCGATATTATAGGGTTTCCCAATTTTTTTACAATTTCTAAAGCAATATTATTCGCAGGAATACGAATACCTACCGTTTTCTTCCTTTTAAATGGATTAGGCAAAGAATTAGACCCAGGAAGAATAAACGTATAAGGCCCAGGAAGTGCACGTTTTAAAATCTTAAATGTAGATGTGTCAATTTGTTTTACATAATCACTTAAATGGCTTAAATCGTGACAAATAAACGAAAAATTGGCTTTTTCTAACTTAACACCTTTTATTTGTGCCACCCGTTCCAAGGCTCTTAAATTATTAATATCGCATCCCAAACCATAAACCGTATCGGTTGGATATATAATTAAACCACCTCTTTTTAAAACAGCCACCACCCTATCGATTTCCTTCGGATTGGGATTTTCTTCATATATCCTAACAAACTCAGCCATAATATTTACCTTGTATTCTTATTTACAAAGTAAATATTATTTTCGTTATGAAACACCTTAATTTTATTTTCTTCTGTTTCGTTATCGTATCTTCTTTTTGTAATTGTGAAAATGGAATAACCAATTATAAATAAAAATCTGTAACATTTTGGTTTAAAATTAGTCTTAGTTGTATGCTAAGGTTTTTGTTTTTTATAATACTCTTCACTTTTAATACCCATTTTGTTCACGCAACTTATGGTATTAAAAACACTATAGTTTTTCCTAAAGCAGAAGTTATTAACGAATATACCACCCGAATTCCTTTCAAATTAGTAGACCACTTAATTGTAATTGAAGCTGAAATTTTAAACCAAAAAGGCAACTTTATTATTGATACAGGTTCTGAAACCTTAATTTTGAATAAGATTCATTTTCCGGAATTATATGACTATCAAAGAAAATCGCAAGAAGTTTTTGGGGTATTACAATCTATAGACAACCCCTACGAAAAACGAATTAAAGAATTTCAAATAGAAGGTTTCAAATTAGAAAACAAAAAATCAGACATTATCGATTTATCACATATCGAAACAATAAAAAAAGTAAAACTTCTTGGTATTATAGGTTACAGCATTTTAAAGGACTACGAAGTATTTATTGACCTTTTTTTAAACCAAATAACATTAACTAAGGTTGACGCCTTAGGTAACACATTAAATAAGAACGTATATTTAGAAAAAATTGTTGATAGTTTAGATTTTAAATTAAAAAAGCATACCATCATTATAAATGGAAGCATCAATAATCAAGAAGTGAAATTAGGGTTGGATACTGCTGCAGAGTTTAATCAAATAAATAAAAGCGTTAACAAAAAAGTGTTAAAATATTTCATTCCTAAAAAACGGCTGACCTTAACTGGTGCTAGCAACAAAAAAATAGAAGTATTGGCAGGGAAATTGCATCGTGTTAAATTGAGTAAAACTATTTATTTTGGCCCTATGTTTACAGTTCTAACTAATTTGAACAAAATGAATGAAACCTTTGGCACCAATTTAGATGGTATTTTAGGCTACGAGTTTTTTGCTCAAAAAAGAACCATAATTAATTATCGAAAAGAAAAATTATATTTTATTGATTATCCCATAAATCAAAAATGAACCAAATAAAATCACATATTAGCTATTGGTTTTTTGTACTAATAAGTTTCATTTCTTACGCACAAAAAGAATACTTCAAAGGTTACAAAATTGAAGGCGATACGGTTGTGTTTTCGTTTGATGCGCGAGACTATTCAAAATTCACTAAAGAATTCACTGGACAAGTTCTAGATTTTAATGATTTTAATATTGAAAATGTAGTAGTTTCCGGCGAATTTAACAATTGGTCTAGAAACAACTGGAAAATGAAAAAAATCAATGAATTCAAATACGAATTAAAAAAAAGCATTGATGATTTTAATGATGAGTTTTCTTGGGAATTTAAATACATAATCAACAATTCATATTGGGCAGAACCTTCTACAAAAGATGCCAATATAGCTAAAGCAAATAAAGATGGAAATAGACTTGGGGTATATAACTTAAAAATGTACACGGCATACCCAAGCGAAAATGGAAATGCCAACTTTAAATTGCGTGGTTTTAATAATGCAAAAAAGGTAATTGTTGCCGGTTCGTTTAATAAATGGGATGAAAACCTTTTTATAATGAAAAAAGTTTACGATGGTTGGGAGCTAAATTTACAAATAAAACCAGGTGAGTATGAGTATCGTTTTATTGTTGATGGCAATTGGATGGCAGACCCTAATAATATCCACAAAAAAAGAAATGAATTCAATGAATTTAATTCAATACTGGACATAAAAGAATACACCGCTTTTAAACTAAGAGGCTATACAAACGCTAAGAAAGTAGTTCTTGCAGGCTCGTTCAATAATTGGAATGAACAAGATTTCGTGATGCGAAAAACAAATTATGGCTGGAAATACGTTGTACCTTTATCTGGAGGCAAACACCATTACAAATTTATAGTAGATGGGGTATGGATAACAGACCCTAATAATACCGTAAAAGAATACGATGGCAATGGGCATATTAATTCGGTACATATGGTTAAATAAAATTCTTAGCCAATAACCTCCAATTTAGCAAAACGCAGCAGTAATTTTTTAATGCCCCCATGCTGAAATTTAATTTCTGCCTTCACATCGGCGCCTGCTCCTTCAATTTTTAAAACTTCACCAGTACCAAAACGCATGTGCTTAACAAGATTTCCTACTACTAATTTACTATCGAATAAATTGGTATTACTATTGGTAGCAGCTACTGGTTTTAAATTTTTAGGGGTTGCCACTTGGTTTCTAACAGGTTCTTCTTTAGTTGAACTGCCTTTTTTAAACACTGCTTGTTTCGCAGGTTTAAACCTAATTTTATTAGGTTCTACATCACCAAAAATATCGGCGTCTAGCATCGGGTTAAAACGTCGTTCTTCAATAGGGGTTGTTATTTCTAAATATTGCTCATCAATTTCTTCTATAAATCTGCTTGGTTCAGAATCTACTAATTTCCCCCAACGGTAACGCGACAATGCATAAGTTAAATAAGCTTGTTTTTCGGCGCGTGTTAAGGCTACATAAAACAAACGGCGTTCTTCTTCCAATTCACTGCGTGTACCCATACTCATGGCGCTAGGGAATAAATCTTCTTCTAAACCAACAATAAAAACATAAGGGAATTCCAAACCCTTAGCTAAATGTATGGTCATTAATGCTACGTGATCACTATCGCCTTTATCGGCATCTAAATCGGTTGCTAAGGCAACATCTTCTAAAAACTCCGCTAAGTTACCTGTGGTGTCTGCCAATTCTTTTTG
The DNA here is from genome assembly GCF_039650365.1 of Mariniflexile soesokkakense. Taxonomy (NCBI): domain Bacteria; kingdom Pseudomonadati; phylum Bacteroidota; class Flavobacteriia; order Flavobacteriales; family Flavobacteriaceae; genus Mariniflexile; species Mariniflexile soesokkakense. The sequence goes on from NZ_JAZHYP010000004.1 coordinate 231,121, forward strand.
ACCTTCTACAAAATCTTTCATACCGTTTAAAAGCTCCTCAATGTTTTCCATTCTGGTAACACCTTCGGGGGTTCCATCTTTTTTAAACTCTCGTATTAAGCCACTGGTTCGGGTAACATGTTCTGCCAATTCAAAAACATCGGCAGTTTGATTGAGTACTTGGTAACTTTCTATCATCGTTACAAAATCCTGAAGCTTACCTCTAGTTCCCGAATTTACTTTTATATCCGTTTTATCGATGTTTTTCATTACCTCAAAAATTGAGCGTTTGTAGCCATTTGCCGCAACCACCAACCGATCTATGGTTGTACCTCCAATTCCTCTTGGTGGAAAATTAATGACACGTTTTAAAGCTTCTTCGTCGGCAGGATTTATAATCAATCGTAAATACGATAATACATCTTTGATTTCTTTTCGCTGATAGAACGATAAACCGCCATAAATTCTATACGGAATATCGCGTTTTCTCAAGGCATCTTCAATAGCACGCGATTGGGCATTGGTTCTGTATAAAACAGCAAAATCACTATTTGCTACATGATGCTGAATTTTATTTTCCCAAACAGTACTTGCTACAAAACGCCCTTCATCACCATCGGTTAACGAGCGATTTACTATTATTTTTTCACCTTCATCATTAGCTGTCCAAACAACTTTATCTAACTTCGTTTGGTTTTTGTCAATGATTGAATTTGCGGCATTTACAATGTTTTTTGTAGAACGGTAATTTTGCTCCAATCGAAACACCTTCACATCATCGTAATCTTTCTGAAAATTTAAAATGTTGTTGATGTTGGCACCTCTAAACGCATAAATACTTTGTGCATCATCACCTACCACACAAATATTCTGAAATTTATCGGACAATGCTCTCACAATTAAATACTGCGAATGGTTGGTATCTTGATACTCATCTACCAAAATGTATTTAAAACGGTTTTGGTATTTCATCAACACCTCTGGAAAACGTGTTAATAACTCATTGGTTTTCAACAACAAATCATCAAAATCCATAGCACCAGCTTTAAAACAACGCTCTACATATTCTTTGTAGATATCGCCTAAACGTGGACGTCTTGCCATGGTATCTGCTTCAATGAGTTCAGGATTTTGAAAATAGGCACGTACCGTAATTAAACTGTTTTTATATGAGGAAATTCTGGAACGAACTTGTTTATATTTATAGATATCTTTATCCAGATTCATTTCTTTAATGATAGACGAAATCAATCTATCAGAATCTTGTGTATCATAAATGGTGAAATTGCTTGGATATCCTAATTTATCAGCTTCAATGCGTAAAATTTTAGCAAAAACCGAGTGAAAGGTTCCCATCCATAAATTCTTAGCTTCACTAGTACCAACAATAGTGGCAATACGATCTTTCATTTCTCGTGCTGCTTTATTGGTAAACGTCAACGATAGTATATTAAACGGATCAACACCCTCGCTCATTAAATAAGCAATACGATAAGTAAGCACACGTGTTTTACCAGAACCTGCACCAGCAATAATAATCATTGGCCCATCTTTTTGTATGGTAGGCTCTAACTGTGCTTCGTTTAACTGACTTAAATATTTTTCCAAAACTGCATAAAATTTTACGACGTGAAATTAACCATTGTTAGGCTTTTAATTAAACCGATTTATTAATAATTATAAACAATTAGCACATACTTCTGCTTTATCTATTTTTTAAATATATTTATAGAAATAAAAAACCACTTATAAGACTATGATAACATTTTTATCGAATATCGCCTGGTGGGGCTGGATACTAATTGCCTTGACTTTAATAGCTATAAGAGACATTTTTATTCAAAAAGCACACACCATTAGCCACAACTTTCCTATTGTTGGACATTTACGATATATACTGGAAAAAATTGGTCCAGAATTAAGGCAATATTTGGTAGCTAACAACAGAGAAGAACTCCCCTTTAATAGAATAGAACGAGGCTGGATTTATGCTTCGGCTAAAAAAGAAAACAATTACGAAGGTTTTGGTACCGATAGAGATATTTATGCACACCACCATATCTTTATAAACAATGCGATGATACCTTACAAAGTTGATGAAAAACATCCAAATAGTATTGACAAAACATTTTTACCTTGCGCAAAAGTTATGGGTGCTTATCATAAACGCAAAAAACCATATAGACCTGCTTCTGTAATCAATGTATCAGCAATGAGCTTTGGTTCCCTTTCCGCTAAAGCGATAGAATCTTTAAACAAAGGTGTAAAAATTGCTGGTGCATATCATAATACAGGCGAAGGCGGTTTATCTCCATACCACTCACATGGCGGAGACGTTATTTTTCATTTTGGAACGGGCTACTTTGGCGTACGATCGGATGATGGAGGATTTTCTATGGAAAAAATAGTGAAATTAATTGAAGTGAATCCGTTCATAAAAGCTATTGAAATAAAACTATCTCAAGGTGCAAAACCAGGTAAAGGAGGCGTTTTACCAGGTGCAAAAATAACCAGAGAACTTGCTAACATTAGAGGTGTTGAAGTTGGTAAAGATGTTCTATCGCCTCCAAACCATAAAGCTTTTTCTAATGTGCCTGAAATGGTTGATTTTATTGAGAAAATAGCCGATGCCACAGGTTTACCTGTTGGAATAAAAGCCGCCATAGGGAAATTAGAACAATGGGAGGAGTTGGCAAATATTATGTTAAAAACTGGTAAAGGCCCCGATTTTATTACTGTTGACGGTGGCGAAGGCGGTACTGGTGCGGCGCCTCCTAGTTTTGCCGACCATGTATCGCTCCCCTGGGTTTATGGTTTTAGCGATTTATATAAACTATTCCAAGACAAAGGATTATCAGAACGTATTGTATTCATTGGCAGTGGTAAACTTGGTTTTCCTGCAAAAGCAGCCATGGCATTTGCGATGGGAGCAGATTGCATTAATGTGGCACGGGAAGCAATGATGAGTATTGGTTGTATACAAGCTCAAATATGCCATACAAACCGCTGCCCAAGCGGTGTAGCCACACAAAACAAATGGCTTCAAAAGGGCATTGACCCTACCTTAAAATCGGAACGACTGGCTCAGTATTTTAAAACCTTCAGAAAAGAATTGGTTGAAATTACACATGCAGCTGGCTATGAACACCCCTGCCAATTTAAAATGAGTGATGTTGAAATAAATGTTGACGACCATAATCTTTCCAAGGAACTAAGCAAAACCTATATGTACGATAAAACACCTGTGCCTTTTACCTCTGTGCAAGATTTAAAAGATTGCTTATATTTGGGTGGAAAAATTAGTTAAACAGTTTCAACACAAATACGAGTTTAACCACTAATTAAAAAAACATCTACTTAACCAAATGATACTTTTTATGGATGCTAACAGATTAATTGACCTTTTTTTATTTGCTATTCCTTCATTAATTACCGGACTTATTGCTTATTATTTTTTTAAAGAACATACCAAAAACGAAGATGGTAGAAGACGCTTTTTATTGAAGAAAGATTTACAAGTTAATGCCCTACCCATGCGATTACAAGCCTATGAGCGTATGGTGTTGTTTTTAGAACGAATGACACCTTCAAATTTACTAATTAGAGTATCTCCAATATCTTCAAGCAAAGAAGATTATGAAGCTTTAATTATACAAAACATTGAACAGGAGTTTGAACACAATTTAACACAACAAATTTATATTAGTGACAAGTGTTGGAGCATTATTAATGCAGCAAAAAATGCCACGATACAATTAATAAGAAAGGCCAGTTTACTTGAAAAAACAGACACAGCCAACAAACTTAGAGAGGTTGTTTTAACAGAAATGATGGAACGCCGTTCACCAAGCGATGCTGCTTTGTCATTTTTAAGAGAAGAAGTGTCTGAATTGTGGTAAATTAATTAATACGTAACTCATTCGACATAGCTTCTTTATCTTTGTTTTTAGCATAATCAAACCCTTGTTGCCACCAAGTAACCATCAATTTTTTATTGAATATCAACGAGTTTTCAGTAAGTCTTGAAGGCGTATAATACAAATTAAGCTTCACGCCCCTATTCTTAGCTGCAAGTTTTCCTATAAGAATATCACTTCGCTCTACTTGGTCTAACAAATGCCCAAACAAATTAAGCATTAATGAAAACGGGTTTTTACCCAACACTTTCATATACTCCAAATTTTCAGATTCTAAAACAACAGCGTCTATTTCTGTTGCACCTCGCTGAATAGCTTCTCGTATAGGTACCACACATCCAAAAGCGCCATCGGCATACTCAAAACCATTCACTTTTGCTAACGACATAAAAGGAATATAGTTACACGAAATCCAAATCCATTCACAAAATTCATCATAAGAAAAATCTTTTATAGACTTGTATTCTACTTTATTTAGGGATAAATTCGAAACTGTTACAACCACATCTTCCTTTGTTGTTTTTACAAAGTTATATTCTTCTTCTGTAAAGTGTTTTTTAAGATAACGCTTTAACGCTTTACTTTCACCAAAAGTGCGTTTCATTTTTATAAATTGCCATAATGAGTTCATGAAATTTATGGACACATACTCTCTATCTCCCTTTTTTCGTGTACGGAAAGGGTTAACACTAAAAATATTGCTTTGCTTAACATCTGTAAACACATCATAAATTTTGTCTATTTTGCCAGCCGCAATGTGTGGCACCAATAAACTACCTGTAGAAGTTCCTACATACAAATCGTATTCATGCCCTTTTTCTTTAATTAAATATTCGGCTACACCACCTGCATAAGCCCCCTTGCTACCACCACCCGAAATAACTAATGCCCTCATAATTAATTTTCTAATTGACTTGTTTCTTGGTTTTTAAATTTAGCAAAATCATAACCACTTTGCCACCAATTTGTCATTTTCTGTTTATTAAAAATAAGAGAATTAGTTGTCAAAACAGTAGGTGCGTAATAAAAGTTAATAATAGCATCATTATGACTTGCTGTAAATTTCCCAATACGAATGTTTTGAGACTCAATTCTATCCAACATAAAAGAAAACATATTTGTTAATAGAGAAAAGGGGTTTTTTGATGGCAATCTGTTAAATTGATTCACTTCGGTTTGTAGAATAATAGCATCAACTTCGGTGGCACCACGACTTATGGCCTCTTCAATTGGCACCATGTTACCCAATCCACCATCGGCATATTCGCAACCATTTTTTTTTACCAAGGTCATAAATGGTGTATAGTTACATGATACCCAAACCCAATCAATAAATTCCTCGTAATCAAACTCTTTCAAACATTTGTATTCTACTTGGTTTAGTGATAAATTAGATACTGTTACCACTACATCTTTAGTAGAATGCTTTAATACTAAAAATTCCTCCTCTGTTAAAGTGTTTTTAATTAAAACTCTTAAATTATGACTTTCACCAAAGGTTTTACTGCCTCTCAAAAAATTCATAATGACATTAAAATGGTTTATAGCTATGTTTTGAGCGCCATGTTTTTGTTTAACCACAAATGGACAAACATCAAAAATACTGTCGTTAGTTACGCTGGTATAAACATCTTTAATCTTTTCAATTTTTTGCAAAGCCAAATGAGATGTCAACAAACTACCTGTAGATGTACCAATGTATAATTGATAATCGCGCCTAAGCTCTTCAATAAGGTATTGCGCAACACCTCCCGCAAAAGCACCCTTACTGCCTCCGCCAGAAATTACTAGTGCTTTCATTTACTGCTGATTTTCCTCTAAATTAGTAATTAAAGTCTTATATTTTTCGTCTTGCTTTAAATATTCTAGTAAAGTTTTAGAATATTCTTTAAAACGCCAATTATGATGTTTTGTGGCATTGATTAAATTTGAAATTATAGTTTCATTGTAAACTTGTATCGCATTTAAATATGAAAAAGCGGTTTCTCGTGTTTCAAAATCGTATTTAGCACTTGTATAACCAACCAATTCGTTAAGAAACCCTTGTTTGTTTAAATCTTCAAAATCAGGCGTATTCAACACTAAAGCAATCCACAACATTCGGATGTTTTTATTATTAAATCCCTCAATATCTTTGGTTTTCTCTAAATATTTAAATTTATCTTCAGGGAAATTACTGCATAAATTATACAAAGCAGCTTCTATAGTTACATAGGATCTATCGTTTAAAAGCGATTCGTAATCTTTTTTTAATTCTGATGGGATTTCTCTAAGGTTTTGAGCGATTGCCTGACGAACTTTCACATCGTTCGTATTGAGTCCATTTCTAATTATACTATCATGAACGATTTTAATCAAATCTTTTGAAAACAAATGTTCTTTTAGTCTTGAACTCGTTGCTTTATCAAAATATCTATCGGCATTGTAATCTGGAGATTGAGATGAAAACATTAACTCTTTATCTAACTCAAGCATTTGTAATATGTCTTTTGAATTTATCTTCAATGAAGTTAAACACTCTTCATACAAAAAAGCATTACCTTCTAACCAATCGTTCACAAACACACTCAAATCCTGTCCACTAACCTTCTCAACTTCTCCAATAAAATCATCCGTTTCAACATTTTTAAATTGATGCTTTAGCAAATAATTTTTAATCGCTGTTTTAAAAGTCTTATCTCCTACTTTCTCCCTAAGCATATGCAATACCCAGGCACCTTTTTTATAAAACGTAGTGCTACTCGATTTTGGGTCTAATAGCGAGGTGCTTTGTCCTGCTTTGTCCTGTTCTAATAGCTCTTGGGCATATTCATAAAGCTGCCAATAGTAGTAGTCATCACCAAAAACTTCGCGTTCTGCCAACAATGCATAATAAGTTGCAAAGCCTTCTTGAAGCCAATGGTGATTGCCAGATGTTTCTGTAACCAAATCTCCAAACCATTGATGTGCTAATTCGTGGGCATTCACATTTACATAATTTTTATCTACATACGCCATGGAATCAATTACAAAACTATCAGTAAAAATAGTGAGACTTGTGTTTTCCATTCCAGCGTATAAAAAATCTTTTACAGGTACTTGTTTGTAATTTTGCCAAGGATATGAAACACCTATTTCTTCTTCTAAAAAATCGAACATCTGTTTTGTGTAACGATACGTAGGTTCATATTTTAATGAATCTTCAGGATAATAATACATTTCTAAAGAAATACCGCTTTTGGAATATTCGATCTTTTTGTCATATTTACCAATAGCTAAAGCCACTAAATAACTACTCATGGGCTGTTCCATGTCGTATTGCCAAGTTATGGTCGATTTGTTTACTTGTTTATTTGTTAATTTCCCATTGGCTATAACTTGATAGTTTTTATCGAATTCAATACTTAAATCAAACTCTATTTTATCATTCATATCGTCTATACTCGGCAACCAATTACTGGTGTATTTTCCTTGACCTTGTGTCCAGATTTGTTTGTCTCCATCTTCAAAACCCCAATCAATAAAATACATGGCTTTTTTAGGAAGTGCGATATAATTAAATTTTAACTGGTAAATGGAATCACTTTTAAAATGATGCTTTAACCACAATTTTTTACCGTCGTTTAAATAAGAAATTTTATTTTCATCTAAATTAACAGTCTGGAACTCCATATTTACAGCGTCAATATAAATAGAATCTACTGGCTTTAATATTTTAAACTTATAACTTACAAAACCCCCAACCGCTTGTTTTTCAGGAAATATAGAAAGTTTAACTTTGGCCGTTTTAAAATCAACATAGTCAGCTTGTTGCCCTTGAACAAAAGCAGTTATAAATAACAACAAACAAAACAGAAACCGAATCATGTACTAAAGATAACAACCATTAAGCCAAAATACGTAATTTTTCTATTTTTTGAATTGCTTAAAATGCCTTAAATTCGTCTTCTATGACTACCAATCTCCAAACTCCTATAGATTATTTAAAAGGCGTTGGCCCAAATAGAGCCGATTTACTTCGTAAGGAGTTAGGCATTTATACCTACCAAGATTTAATAAATTTATTTCCAAACAGATATATAGACCGGACACAGTATTATAAAATCAATCAGTTACAGCAAAACAATGCAGATGTGCAGGTAATTGGCAAAATAGTAGCATTTAAAGAAGTTGCTCAAAAACAAGGAAAACGCTTAGTTGCAACCTTTCAGGATGATACAGGTACTATGGAATTGGTTTGGTTTCGTGGACAAAAATGGATTCGAGATAATTTAAAACTTAATACCACTTATGTAATTTTTGGTAGAACAAATTTGTTTGGAGGAAAATTTAATATGCCCCACCCCGAATTAGAATTGATCGAAGAGCATGAAAAAAATCTACGTTCTGCCATGCAACCTGTATATCCTTCTACTGAAAAACTTTCAAACAAAGGCATTACAAACCGTGCTATTAGCAAAATTATTCAGGAGTTATTTATTGAAACTGGTGGGCGATTTACAGAAACTTTATCGGAAACATTATTATCTGAATTAAAATTAATTAAAAAAAGTGACGCCTTATTTAATGTGCATTTTCCTAAAAGCCAAGAGTTGTTGGCAAAGGCTCAATTTCGATTGAAATTCGAAGAACTTTTTTATATTCAGTTGCAACTTATCATCAAAAATTTAATTCATAAATCAAAAATAAAAGGCTTTCCATTCGAACATGTTGGAGATTATTTCAATACCTTTTTTAACAACCATTTACCATTCGAATTAACCAATGCACAGAAACGTGTTTTAAAGGAAATTCGTGCCGATTTAGGCAGTAATGCACAAATGAATCGCTTACTGCAAGGCGATGTGGGTTCTGGGAAAACAATAGTAGCGTTTATGTCAATGTTAATGGCACTTGACAACGGTTTTCAGGCGTGTTTAATGGCGCCGACTGAAATTTTGTCAGTACAGCACTATAATGGTTTATTTGAACTATGTAAAATACTGAATATCAATATTAAAATACTTACAGGTTCAAGTAAAACTTCAGAAAGAAAAAAAACTCATGAAGCTTTAGAAAATGGCGAATTACAAATACTAATTGGCACACACGCACTACTTGAAGATAAGGTGAAATTTAAGAATTTAGGGCTCGCTATTATAGACGAACAACACCGTTTTGGTGTGGCACAACGTAGTAAATTATGGCATAAAAATACATCACCTCCACATGTTTTAATTATGACCGCCACTCCTATTCCACGCACCTTGGCTATGTCGGTTTATGGTGATTTAGATATCTCGGTTATTGATGAATTACCTGCTGGAAGAAAGCCTATAAAAACCGTGCATAGATATGATAAAAACCGCTTAAATGTTTTTAAATTCATTAGAGAAGAAATAGTTAAAGGTCGACAAATTTATATCGTTTACCCACTCATCCGAGAAAGCGAAGCTTTAGATTATAAAGATTTGATGGATGGCTATGAAAGTATTTCACGAGACTTTCCTATGCCAAAATATCAAATCTCCATTGTTCATGGCAAAATGAAACCTGCCGATAAAGACTTTGAAATGCAACGCTTCATTAAAGGAGAAACGCAAATTATGGTAGCCACTACGGTTATTGAAGTGGGTGTGAATGTACCCAATGCTTCTGTAATGATTATCGAAAGTGCGGAACGTTTTGGTTTATCGCAATTGCACCAACTACGGGGTCGTGTAGGTCGTGGTGCCGAACAAAGTTATTGTATTTTAATGACTGGACACAAACTAAGTAACGATAGTAAAACCCGCTTACAAACGATGGTAAAAACCAGCGATGGTTTTGAAATTGCTGAAGTCGATTTAAAATTACGTGGGCCCGGAGACATTATGGGTACACAACAAAGCGGTGTTTTAAACCTTAAAATTGCCGATATTATAAAAGACAAAGATATTTTACTAAGCGCTAGATTTTATGCAAAAAAACTGCTTACAGAAGATACTTCTTTATCTAAAACAGAAAACGAAGTTATATTAAACACTTATAAAGCTCTGGGCAAATACAAGAATATCTGGAATTATATATCTTAAATCACTAAATAAAGAAGAAGTAAATTAATAGTTATCTTTGCTTCACTCATTACTCATTCATAATTACTAATAAAAAATGCTTCATTTAAAGTTAGAAACAGACCCACGTTGGGTAAATATTGTAGAATCGAATATTGAAGAAATATTAACCGATCATGCGTGGTGTGAACAAAAGGCAGCTACTAATGCCATTTCAATAATCACCCTTAATTCTGAGTACCCAGATTTGGTGACCGATTTACTAGAACTTGCCAAAGAAGAATTAGAACATTTTCAAATGGTGCATGAAATTATTAAAAAGCGTGGTTATAAACTGGGAAGAGAACGAAAAGACAGCTATGTAAACGAACTTTATAAATTTATGAATAAAGGAGGAAACCGTTTGCAATGTATGGTAGACAGACTCTTGTTTTCTGCCATGATTGAAGCTAGAAGTTGCGAACGTTTTAAACTTTTGTCAAAAGAAATAAAAGACCCAGAACTTTCAAAATTTTATTACGATTTAATGGTGAGTGAAGCAGGGCACTATACGCTTTTTATAAGCTACGCCAGAAAATATGGCAAAGGTGTAAATGTTGATAAACGATGGGAAGAACTGGTAGCGTTTGAAAGTGAAGTGATTAAAACTACGGTAAAAGCGAAACCATTCACGGTTAAAAAAAAGACCCAACCACACCGAAATATGATTGAGCAAAATTAATAAAGTTTATTTTTTATCAGGATCTCCCTGTTTATTGCTTTTTAAAACCTCTACACGTTTTCTAGTTGTAGATGAGGGTTTTGATTCACCTTTGATATCGCCGAGTTTTACATATATAGCTTTAGCTTCTTTTGAATCGTTACTCTTCACCTCTTTGCTTTTATTAGATTCTGCAGTAGATTCTCCCTTAATATCACCTAATTTCACATAATGAGCTTCTACCTTTTTTGATTCATCACCCTTTAAAACATCTGCTGTTTTTGGCGCTTGATTAATATTATTTTTGTTTGTTTCCTGAGCAAAAGTGATGGTCGTCATCATAAATAATGCAATACATAATATAGTTTTCATCATTGATAATTTTAAATTAATATTTTGTACTTCATAGGTATATCAATTCACAATTTAAATTGTTACCCTATTTCTAAAAATAATTCACAAAAAAAAAGCTTAACTAACTATAGCTAAGCTTTTAATTACTGTTTGTTGTTTGATTGATTTTCCCTAAAGTAGTCACAATTAGGACATACATCTGTTAGGATTCTGTTAAAGAAAAAGCCTAAACTGTTAATTAACTATTCGTTAAGAAGAAATTAACAGACGAAAGTATCTCAAACATAATGTTTAACTTTGCTTGATTTATTATTTAGACTATAATTTTAGAATGATTCACATTCACGAAAAGACATTACAAGATTTAGAATTTTCTACGGTTTTAAGACAAGTAAGCGAACACTGTATTACCGTATTAGGAAACGAAAAAGCGCTACAAATAACACCATTTAGCACAAAAGAATCACTTCTTAACAATCTGCAATTAACCAATGAATACCTGTCGTCTTTTTATAACGACAATCGTATTCCAAATCATAGTTTTGATGCCATAACCAAAGAAATAAAACTTTTACGCATTGAAAACACCTATTTAGAAGTACATAGCTTAAAGAAAATTGTTTCTATTTCACTATCAACCAATGAGATCGTTACGTTTTTAAAAAAGTTTGAAGAATATTACCCAAACCTAAACCAGTTTGCTTCACATATAGAAGTCACTAAAGCCATAATTGAAAAAGTAGATGCAATTGTAGACCGTTTTGGTGACATTAAAGATAATGCCTCTTCATTACTTTTCGATTTAAGGCAGAATATAAACAAAGTGAAGGGTCAAATAAACCAGAGTTTTACTACTGCCCTAAACATGTATCACGGTTTAGAGTATTTAGATGATATTCGGGAAAGCGTTGTAGATAACAGACGTGTTTTAGCTGTAAAAGCCATGTACCGCCGAAAAGTTAAAGGTTCTATTATGGGTAGCAGTAAAACGGGGAGCATTGTATATATGGAACCCGAAACCACTTTGAAATACTCACGAGAACTCAATAATTTAGAGTTTGAGGAAAACGAAGAGGTAATTCGCATTTTAAAAGCACTCACAAACTTTATTCGTCCGTTTTTACCAATTCTAGAAAACTATCAAGACTTTTTAGTAGCTATTGATGTGGTTTCAGCAAAAGCAAAATATGCACTTTCTATGAATGCCATTCTTCCTGAGATATCGGAAGATAAAAGCATGTGTTTACGAGATGCCTATCACCCGCTACTCTATTTAAATAATTTAGAAAAGAAAGCAAAAACATTCCCTCAAACTATTGAATTAAAGCAAGATAGTCGCATCATTGTTATTTCCGGACCTAATGCTGGCGGAAAAAGTATCACTTTAAAAACGGTTGGATTGTTACAAGTCATGTTACAAAGCGGCATGCTAATTCCAGTACACGAGCGTAGTAAAGCTAGTTTATTCGATAGAATTTTAAGCGATATTGGTGATAATCAATCTATTGAAAACCATTTGAGCACCTATAGCTATCGTTTAAAACAAATGAATTATTTTCTAAAGAAGTGCAATAAAAACACACTTTTTTTAATTGATGAATTTGGAACTGGAAGTGACCCGGAACTTGGTGGTGCTTTAGCCGAAACATTTTTAGAAGAATTTTACCATCGGGAAGCTTTTGGAATTATCACAACGCATTATGCCAACTTGAAAATATTGGCAAACGAGTTACCTTGTATGCTTAATGCGAATATGTTATTTGACGAAAAAACCTTAGAACCCTTGTATAAACTGGTTATTGGACAAGCTGGAAGTAGTTTTACTTTTGAAGTAGCACAGAAAAACGGTATTCCGTTTGGCTTGATAAATCGTGCTAAAAAGAAAATTGAACGCAGTAAAGTACGATTTGATGCCACCATTGCTAAACTTCAAAAAGAACGCTCGAAACTTGAGAAAACAGGCGAATCGTTAAAATTAAACGAAAAGAAAAAAATACAGGAAGCTGATAAACTTGAAGAAACCAACGCGAAAATTCAAAAAAAACTAGAAAGCTACCAAGAACTATATGACAGTAACCAACGTTTGGTTTATTTAGGACAGAAAGTAAATGATATTGCTGAAAAATATTTTGAAAATAAGCAGAAAAAAGAATTAATGGGCGAGCTTTATAAAATCGTTCAAATTGAAAACTCTAAACGTAAAAAGGTTACGGTTAAAGAGAAAAAAATTATAAAAGCCAAAGAAGAAAAGGTTAAAAATGAAGTTGAAAAAGTAGTAATTGTAATTCGTGAAAAGAAAAAAGAAGCTAAGAAAAAAGCCGTTCAAGCACCAAAACCGAAAGTTACACTAAAGATTGGCGACAGAGTACGCATGAACGATGGTCGTGCTATTGGTAGTATTGATAAGATTGAAAAGAATAAAGCTATTGTGAATTATGGGATATTTACAACTAATGTGAACATAGATGAATTAGAATTAGTCGAAGCTAAAAAATGATAGACTTACCAAACCATAAAAAACTTATATTATTTGATGGTGTTTGCAATCTTTGCAATACATCAGTTCAATATGTTATAAAACATGATAATAAAAATATTTTCATGTTTACACCTTTACAAAGTAAAGTTGGGCAACAAATTATTAAAAAATACCAAATAGACACCAATAAGGTAGATTCTATACTTTTATATACTCCTGAAAAAGGGATTGATTACAAATCTACTGCTGCTTTAAAAATTGCTAGCCATTTAGGGTTTCCACAGAGTTTAATAACTGTGTTTTTTATAATTCCGCCATTTATTCGCAATTGGGTTTATGATTATATTGCTAAAAATCGCTATAAATGGTATGGAAAAAAAGAATCTTGCTGGATACCTACACCCGAATTAAAGTCTAAGTTTTTGGAATGATTTTTTACGTCTTCACAAACGCAGTGAAGCAATCTGTTTATTGCTTCATTACAGTGTAATGACATTAAAGTTTTAATTCATCAGATTACTTCAGTCGTGCCTCCTTCGCAATGACGGGTTATTCAGGCACCAAACTTCCCCATTCCGTCCAAGAACCATCATAAACAGAAATATTTTCATACCCAGAAATAGTTGCCCCAAGTGCCAACACACATGCTGTTATTCCCGAACCACATGAGAAAATAATGGGTTCTTCTTTTTTTGCTAATTTTTGAAATTTAGATTCAATTATTTCATCAGGCAGCAATTGATTTTCCTTTAACAAATCTTCAAATGGCAAGTTTACCGAATTAGGAATTGTTCCCATACGCAATCCTTCACGGGGTTCTGCCTCTAAACTTTTGAAGCGTCCTTCGGAACGCGCATCTATAATGGTATGACTTTTAGTTTCGGAAGCATATTTTATATCATTAAAAAACTTCATTAATTCTGGTTTATAAACTGCTTCAAAATTTCCTAATTTACCTGTATAAGGTTTCATCGGTTCTGTTGAAAACCCAGCTTTTTTCCATTCCGGGAAACCGCCATCTAAAACAGCTACATTATTGTACCCAAAAGATTTAAACAACCACCAAACTCGTGCACTTGAATAAATACCTTTATCATCATACACTACAATAGCACTATCCTTATTAATACCTAATTCTCCTGCAGATTTTTGAAATTGTTCTTCTGAAGGAAAGGTTGAAGGAAACGGAGCAGAAACATCACTAAACTTATTTTTTATATCGAATAATCGGGTATTCGGAATTTGATATTGTGATGCATCAAACACCTTATTAATGGTACCATCTAACACCACTAAATTTTCAGCTTCTAAATTATCGTGAAGCCATGATACGGTAACTAAGGGATGCGATATACTAATTACAGCCATAATAAACAGGTATTATTATTTAAGAATCTAAATCGAAAGTCTCTGATGGGTTTTTAATATTGTGGTAATCTAACATGTTTTCACCATCGGCAATAATAGAACATACTGTAGCATCTCCTGTTACGTTTACCACGGTTCTAAACATATCTAAAATTCTATCAACAGGGAAAATAATGGCAATCCAAACAGGATTTAATCCCACCGAATTCAATACCACAATAAGCATTACCAAACCGGCACTTGGCACTGCCGCCGAACCAATGGACGCTAAGGTTGTGGTTATAACAACGGTTAATTGCTGACCTATAGTTAAATCGATCATGTGCATTTGTGCTAAGAAAATAACCGCTACCGCTTGGTATAAACTGGTACCATCCATATTAACTGTAGCACCAATAGGTAATACAAAACTGCTTACTTTTTTATCGACACCTAGGTTTTGCTCAACACATTCCATTGTAACAGGAAGTGTGGCAGCGCTACTAGAGGTTGAAAATGCCAAAGTTTGTGCTGGACCCATCGCTTTAAAAAAGCCTAAATACGGTATTTTTTTTACAAATAGTTTTAATATGGCTGGGTATGCAACAAAAATCATTAATAAAAGTCCGATTAAAACAGTTAGCGAGTACCAACTCAAGCCTTTAAATATTTCAATCACCTTCCCAATATCGTCACCTGCCATTTTACTAACCACACCTGCCAACAAAGCGAACACAAAAAATGGAGCTGCTTGCATTACCAAGTCTACCATTTTTAAAAACACCTCGTTAATACCATCCACCAAGGTTAAAACAGGTTGCGATTTTTCGTTAGGAATAAACAATAAACACACGCCAAAAAACAAGGCGAAAAAGATAATTTGAAGCATCAAGCCATTATTAGAAAGCGAAGCAAAAAAATTCTCGGGCACAATATCTATTAAAGGTTGCAGCGGCGACACTTGTTTTTGTTGGTTTGCTTTTTCAAGCTTATCAGAAACAAAAGCTTCTTTTAATTCTGATTTTGTTAATATTGAAATCTCTTGAGCACGCTCAAAAAACTGTGGGTCTTTTAAATAATTAACGCCATCTTTAACCTCATGACCTTGCGAAGCTGCCCAAATTTCGTAGCTAATTCTATTATCGATTCTACTTTGCTCATCTATTAACTTACCTGGTTTTATAACATTTACTAAAAGCAAGCCTAAAGAAATTGCCATAACTGTAGTTATTAGATAAATGAATAAGGTTTTTCCCCCCATTCTACCTAAACTCTTAGGGTCGCCAATATTGGCCACACCTCCTATTATGGAGAACAAAACTAACGGTACTGCGATAAGCTTTAACAGATTTATAAAAATAGTACCAAATGGGTCTATCCAATTAATAGTAAACGCACTCCAACCTAATGAACTTGAAAGTAATGCCCAAATGATACCGAGCGTCATGCCTATTAAGATTTTCCAGTGTAGTGCTAGTTTTTTCATAAATTGAATAGGTTTTTTTATTTAGGAAGCAATATAAGAATTTAAAAGCTTGATTACAGTAAATTTAAAATGAGTTTTATACCTAGCAAATATTCCTAATTTTAAGACATAACAAAAAATCCAACTGGTAAGTTAGCCCCGATTGAGGCGGCATCCTTTTTAAAATATGGGGCAACAGAAATTGTGCTAACTAAAAATTGGCAGATTGCTTCGTCATACCTCCTCGCAAGGACGTTTTAAAAAGATAAAGCTGAAAGCGGGAAATAGCTACTAACTATATACTTTGTTTTGCAGATAAAAATCGGCAATTACCAAAGCCGCCATCGCTTCTACAATAGGCACTGCTCTTGGCACAACACATGGATCGTGACGCCCTTTGCCCTGCATTTCTACACTATTACCTTCTTTATCAATGGTTGCGTATTTTTGAATTAAGGTAGCTACTGGTTTAAATGCAACATTAAAGTAAATATCCATACCGTTGCTTATACCACCCTGAATACCACCCGAATAGTTGGTTTTTGTAGTGCCATCGTTGTTAAACGCATCGTTATGTTCGCTACCCAACATGGTACAACCTTCAAAACCGCTACCATATTCAAAACCCTTTACAGCATTGATGGATAACATGGCTTTACCAAGTTCGGCGTGTAATTTATCGAAAACCGGTTCGCCTAAACCTACAGGTACATTTTTAATAACGCAACTTACAATGCCACCTACGGTATCGCCTTTTCCGCGCACTTCTTTAATATAGGTTTCCATATCTGCCGCCATTTTTGCATCTGGACAGCGTACTATGTTCGATTCTACTTGCGTTAAATCTAACTCGTTATACGGTTTATTAAGTTTCATGGTACCAACACCCGAAACGTAAGCCGTAATTTCGATACCTCTTAGCATTTGTTTTGCAATGGCACCGGCAACAACACGACATGCGGTTTCGCGGGCAGAACTGCGTCCACCTCCACGGTAATCGCGTACACCATACTTTTTATCGTAGGTATAGTCGGCATGACTTGGTCGATAACTATCTTTTATATGTGAATAATCATGAGATTTCTGATTGGTGTTTTCTATAACAAAACCAATGGAGGTTCCTGTTGTAACACCCTCGAATATTCCTGAGTGAAATTTTACGGTATCTGGCTCTTTACGTTGCGTAACAATGGCAGATTGCCCTGGCTTTCTACGGTCTAACTCTTGTTGGATGGCCTCTAAATCTAATTCAATTCCCGATGGGCAACCATCAATAACACCACCTAATGCAGGTCCGTGAGATTCGCCATAAGTTGTTAGAGTAAACAGTTTTCCAAAAGAATTTCCAGCCATATCGATAATTTTTTGCTAAAGTAAATCTATTCTTAGAGATATGGAAATGAAATGGCATAAAGAGAGCTAAAATATAGTTAAAAGACGCAACATTTGTTTAACAATAAACTCATGTTTAGTTAATTAATAAGTCATATAAAATCGAGTATTTTACGAAAAGTAATTTGTAGTTTGAAAATTAAACGAAAAATAGAAATAGCTGTGATATCAGATGTGCATTTAGGCACTTATGGCTGTCACGCCAAACACTTATTAAACTACTTAAACAGTATTGAACCTAAAAAACTTATTTTAAACGGAGATATTATAGATGTTTGGCAATTTAGCAAACGCTACTTCCCAAAATCGCATTTAAAAGTTATAAAAAAGATCATGAACATGTCTGCCGATGGTGTAGAGATTATTTATATTACTGGTAATCATGACGAAATGCTTCGGAAATTTAGTGGCACTTCCATTGGGAATATCTCTATTGTAGATAAGCTGGTTTTAGAATTACATGGTAAAAAAGCATGGTTTTTCCATGGTGATGTGTTTGATGTTTCCATTCAAAATGCCAAATGGCTCGCAAAACTTGGTGGTTATGGTTACAATATACTAACCTTGCTGAACCGTTTTGTTAACTGGTATTTAGAGCGAAATGGCAAAGAACGCTACTCCTTATCTAAAAAAGTTAAAAATGGCGTAAAAAGCGCTATTAAATATATTAATGATTTTGAAAAAGTAATTTCAAATTTAGCTATTGAAAACGGGTATGATTATGTTGTTTGCGGACATATACACCAACCAAAAATGGCTTATATTGAAACCAGACATGGAAAAACCACCTACTTAAATTCTGGTGATTGGGTTGAAAATTTTACCGCTTTAGAATACCAATTTAAACGTTGGAAAGTTTACCATTATAACAAAGACAAACTCTCCCCCTTTTATGTAGATGAAGAATTGGAAGATATGGACCTAAAAGATTTAATTGCGGCCATAACTATTGTAGAGCAACATGAGAAGAAAATCAAATAATGTCGATTTGTTTAGTTGTTAGAAACTGAGTACTGATACTGCGACTACAAACTAAACCAAAGCCTCTCGTAAAATTGTAATCGGGTGTTTTGCTTCACGCTGCGTACCATCTTTAATTTGATGTCTACAACTGGTGCCATTGGCTGAAATAATTAAGTCGTTTGATGCGTTTCTAACCGTAGGAAACAAGGTTTGTTCACCAACTTGCATACTAACCTCGTAATGCTCCTTTTCGTAGCCAAAACTTCCTGCCATACCACAGCAACCACTTGGTATAATGGTGACTTTATAGTTTTTTGGAAGATTCAATACATTAAAACTTGATAGTTGGTTGCCAAATGATTTTTGATGACAATGCCCATGAAACTTAATGGTTTTTGCTTCGGAAGTAAATTGTTCTGAAGTGATGTTGCCCAATTTTATTTCTTGCTGAATGAATTCTTCTATTAAAAAAGTATTTTTTGCAATGCTTTCAGCCGAAGCTCTATCATCTGCCAACCTTAAATATTCATCTTTGAAAGTTAAAATAGCCGATGGTTCTATCCCAATTAAAGGGGTTTCTTTGGTAATTAAATTCTTAAAAATCTTTACGTTTTTATTGGCTAAATCTTTTGCTTGTTCTAATAAACCTTTGGATATAAAGGTGCGTCCAGATTCGGCATTTTTAACCATTTTAACATTGTAATTCAAGGCTGTTAAAAGGTAAATAGCATCCATACCAATAGGCGTGTCTAAGTAGTTTAAAAACTCGTCATTAAACAAATAAACTGATTTTATATATTCTTTTTTAACTGATTGTTTTTTAAAATTCTGAAACTCTTTACTTAAACTTTTATTTGAAATTAATGGCAAGTGCCTTTCCTTTGCAATTCCAAATGATTTTTTCAAAATTGAAGATGTGAAACCATTAGAAAACATAAAATTAGTAAGCTTTGGAAATGCACTTCCATAACGATTCAAACTATTGTTATAAGCAAACAATTTAGTACGCAAGGACACGCCATTTTCCTTTTGATATTGGTACAAAAACTCCGCTTTTAAACTCGCAACATCTACGCTACTTGGACATTCGCTGGCACAGGCCTTACAGCTTAAACACAAATCGAAAACCACTTTTAATTCTTCGTGGTCGAACCTATTGGCTTTATCGGAATTCGTTAAAAACTCGCGCAGTGCATTTGCCCTGGCACGCGTGGTGTCTTTTTCGTTTCTGGTGGCACGGTAACTTGGACACATGGTACCGCCAAACTCCGGTAATTTTCTACAATCGCCAGAACCATTACATTTTTCGGCTTCACGCAAAATGCCTTGTGAACGCGAAAAATCGAGTAGGGTTTCAATTTCTGGCTCTACTCTGTCTGAAACATATCGCAGCGATTTATCCATTGGGAAGGCATCCACAATTTTGCCTGGATTAAAAATATTATCCGCATCAAACGCCAATTTAATACGCTTCAAAATCTGATAATTGGCTTCACCTATCATTAACGGAATAAATTCAGCTCGCACAATCCCATCACCATGTTCCCCACTCATAGAACCACCGTATTTTTTTACTAAATGCGCTACGTCGGTTGTTATTTTTCTGAATAAAACAACATCTTCAGACTTTTTAAGGTTTAAAATGGGGCGTAAATGCAACTCTCCAGCACCAGCATGTGCATAATAAATAGCTTCTTGGTTATAGCCTTTCATTAACGCCGAAAACTCAGAAATATAATTTGCTAAATCGGGCACGGTTACAGCGGTATCTTCAATACAGGGTGCCGATTTTTTATCGCCGATAATGTTTCCTAACAAACCCAATCCGGCACTGCGCAGGTTGTTTGCTTTGTTTATTTCATCACCCTCCAGTATAGGAAAGGCATAACTTAATCCTGAAGCTTCAATAGTTTTTATTAAATTTTCAGCTAAAACAGCTACTTCTTGCTTAGTAAATGCTCTTACCTCACACATCAGAATGGCTTTTGGGTCTCCTTCAATAAAACTTCTGTTTTCTTGCTGGGTTTTGTTATGCTTTGTACAGTCTAAAATGGTTTTATCCATCATTTCACAATTGTACAAATTGTGTTTCATAACCGGTTCTACAGCACTTAAACAAGTTTCTATACTCGTAAAATGTGCAGCAACCATAATAGCTTCTTGTGGTGGTAACTTATCTAATTTTAATGTGATTTGTGTAGTAAATGCCAATGTGCCCTCGCTTCCCGAAAGCAATTTACACATATTGAATTTTTCGGGTGCATTAGAAAACACATCCGATTTTATCAATTCATCTATTGCATAACCAGTATTTCTTCTGTGTATTTCTGGTTTTGGGAAATTTTCAATAATTTGATTTTGAACAGCTTCCGAAGCCAGCTCCGTGTAAATGTTTTTATAAATGCGTCCTTCTAATGTGTCTGCCATGGATTTATTTTGAAAAACTTCCGAAGAAATTTCATTAAAAACCACTTCGCTACCATCGCTTAAAATAGTATGCATTTCAATCACCTTATCGCGCGTTACACCAAATTGTATGGATGTGGTACCCGATGAATTGTTGCCAACCATACCCCCAATCATACAGCGATTGGATGTGGATGTATTGGGGCTAAACCACAACCCGAACGGTTTTAAATAATTATTCAAAGCATCGCGAACAACTCCTGGCTGTACCCTAACAGTTTTATTTTTTTCATTGACGTCTAAAATTTTTGTAAAATATTTAGAAACATCCACCACAATACCTTCACCAACACACTGACCTGCTAGGGAAGTACCTGCCGTTCTTGGGATTAAGGACGTTTTATATGTTTTTGCAAACTCAATAAGCTGCTTGATATCCTCTTTATTTTTAGGATATGCTACTGCTAACGGCAACATTCTAAATACGGAAGCATCTGTAGCGTAAATAGACTTTATTAGGTCATCATAAAATAATTCTCCTGAAAGTTTTTCGCTTAATGTCTGTAAATGTGATGTTAACGTCATAACTCAATAAAAATAATTATAAAACTATAGAGATGTTAAATATAAATACAATTTTGGCGTTATTTTTGTAAAATCAAACAGGATTATTAAAAATAATCTAAACGCATTAATTGACCGTATATTAATCACAAACAACAAAATTACAATTTATGAAGAAATTACTTTTATTTTCAGTGGCATTATTAGGTTTTACCTTTTTATCAAACGCTCAAGACATTTCGAACAACGCTTTGGGGTTACGTTTAGGAGACAGCAATGGTGTTGGTGCCGAAATATCTTATCAACACGCTTTAGGTAGCAACAACCGTTTAGAGGTTGATTTAGGCTGGAGAGACGGCAAAAATTATGATGGATTTAAACTTGCTGGTTTATACCAATGGGTTTGGAATATAGACGGTGGTTTTAACTGGTATGCTGGTGTTGGTGGTGGTTTAGGATCGTTTGGTTACAACGACAATAATGGTAATGATTATAACGACACATTCATTTTTGCTGCTGGTGATATTGGTATAGAATACAATTTCGATATTCCGCTATTAATTTCATTGGATTTTAGACCAGAAATTGGTTTTGGAAATGAAACGTATGACAACAATGATTTAGATTTTGATATTGCTTTAGGGATTAGATATCAATTCTAAATAAATAAAAGATAAAAATTTAGTGAAAAGCGCCTTATTTAGGGTGCTTTTTTTATTTTAAATTTCAAAAATGGCCAAATTTATTTTATTATAAAATTGTTAACTTCGGTACGTATAAAATCAATAATATAGAATGAAACCATATCATTTTTTATTGCTACTTTTTTGCTTATTTCTATTGTTTGGAAACACAAATAAACCAACATATATAAAGCAAAATACAGCTGTTAAAAAAATTATAACCTTATATGGAATCCAATTTCTGGAATTTCAGAATGAAGTTATTATTTTAGACTCTTTAGCAAACAAAGCAGAAAACATTGAAGATATTATTGTAATTAAAGAACAATTTATAAAAACGCGAATCGCTTATAAAAAAATAGAGTTTCTTTTTAATTTTTACCTTCCATCTTTTGATAACACATTTATAAATGGCGCTCCAATTCCAAAAATTAGCGATAAATATGAAGCTGGAAAAATCATAGAACCTAATGGACTTCAAGCGCTTGATGCACTTATTTTTGATCCTGATGCAATTCAAAACATAGAACACATCAAAAAACTATCTGTGCTTCTTAAAGAAAAAGTAGATTTAATTGCTAAAACACATTTACCATTAAGTTTAAAGTCTGGACAAATTATTGATGCCTTAAGATCTGGAGTTGTTAGAATTTTCACTTTAGGATTAACGGGGTTTGATACTCCAGCATCTGAAAACACTATTGCCGAAACATTGGGAAGTTTTAAAAGTTTAAAAGAAAGTTTTTCACTTTTTAATGAAAACCTGAATCCATTTGCAAAAAAAACATTTAACAAGGTTATAAAACTATTTGAAAAAGCAGAAAAGACCTTAAAAAAGAATGATGATTTCGATACTTTTGATAGAATAAGTTTTTTAAAAACCGTTATAAATCCATTGTATGCTACTCTTTTGGAGTTTCAAGAGTTAAACGAATTATATGCTGATCCGTTTATTATACATGCGCAAAATTATACTGCCAATAATCTGTTTGACAACAATTTTCTTAATACTGAATTATATTCTGAATTTGTTTATTTGCCGTTGAACAACCCATCGTCTATAAAACTTGGAAAAGTACTATATGAAGACCCTCAACTTTCTAAAAATTCTATCATGTCCTGTGCCACTTGTCATGATTCAAACAAAGGATTTGCGGATGGCTTACCAAAAAGCAAAACAAATAAATCGAATGTTTTTTCTTCTAGAAATTCGCCAACTATACTAAATGTTGGGTATGCAAATAGGTATTTTTGGGATATGAGAGCTTATGATTTAGAAAAGCAAGTTGCTCATGTAATTGATAATGACTTAGAATTTAACACCTCCTTTGACGAAATCATTAAAAAGCTAAATGCCAATCCTGAATATGTTAAACAGTTTAAAGATGTTTATGGAGGCATTAGCAAGCATGACATTAATAGCAGATCAATTAGCAACGCCATTGCAGCTTATGTAAACTCTTTAAAATCACTAAATAGTGAATTTGATAAGTATATTAGAAATGAAATAAAAACATACCCTGAAGCTGCAAAACGAGGATTTAATTTGTTTATGGGAAAAGCTGCCTGCGGCACCTGCCATTTTGCTCCTGTTTTTAATGGTACTATTCCTCCTTTTTATTTAGAAACAGAGTCTGAAGTTTTAGGCATTACACAAGGGTTTGATTCAATAAACCCAGTAAAAGATTTAGATCCTGGACGTATAGATAATGGTTTACTGGCAGAAAACCAGCAGTATTATCAAAATTCATTTAAAACAGTATCCATTAGGAATATAGCCCTCACGGCGCCATATATGCACAATGGCATGTTTAATACTTTAGAAGATGTATTGGATTTTTATAATCATGGTGGTGGTGCAGGATTGGGATTAGATATAGAAAACCAAACACTATCTGATACGCCTTTAAACTTAACTAAAAAAGAAAAAGCAGACATCATTATATTTATGAAAACACTTACCGATACTACGGGGCTAACAAAAAAGTTTTCTAAAACAGCATATTAACTTCATTACAAGACCAAACACCTCGACAAGGTGTCTTGATAAATAGATTCGTATTGTGGCACTATGGTATGTAAATCATACTTTTCTGCGGTTTTTCTAGCGTTAATTTTAAAAGTTGCCAATCGTTTTTTATCCCTTAAAATATATAGGGCATTTTTAGTCATGTCGTCAATATCACCCACATTACTTAAAAACCCTGAAACACCATGAATATTAACTTCAGGAATACCACCCGTATTACTAGAAATAACAGGCACACCCGACGCCATAGCTTCTAACGCTGCCAATCCAAAACTTTCTGTTTGTGAAGGCAATAAAAACAAATCGCTGAAGCATAGTATTTTATCAATTTCGTTACTTTTTCCAAAGAAAATAACTTTATCTAAAATGCCCAATTCCTGACAACGCAATTCTATATGTTCACGTTCTGGTCCTTCACCGATAAGCATCAGTTTCGCTGGCATTTCCTTTTGAATGTTATAGAATACACTAATAACATCTTGTGAACGCTTTACAGGCCTTAAATTGCTAATGTGTGTTATTATTTTTTCATTTTCATTTGCCATCATTTCACGTTGGCAATCGGTAAACTTATGATTATATTTATCTAAATCTATAAAATTAGATACGACATGAATATCATTTTTAATGTCAAATAAACGCAACGTATCATCTTTCAAACTCTGTGAAACTGCCGTTACAGCATCTGATTTATTAATACTGAAAGTCACTGCTGGTTTGTAAAACGGATGACTGCCCACAAGTGTGATATCAGTGCCATGTAAAGTGGTTACAATGGGCACAAATATACCGTCTTCTTGTAGCATCTCTTTAGCCATATACGCTGCATAAGCATGAGGAATGGCATAATGTACATGTAAAAGTTCAATTTTATGCAATTTTACCATATCAACTAATTTACTTGATAGAGCCAACTCATAAGGTTGATAATGAAATAACGGATACTCTGGAACATTAACTTCATGGTAATGCACGTTATTGCTTAACAACTCTAAGCGTACAGGTTGATTGTAAGTGATAAAATGAATTTCATGACCGCGTTTAGAAAGTTCTAAACCTAACTCGGTAGCAACCACACCACTACCTCCAAAAGTTGGATAACATACTATACCTATTTTCATTCAAATCTATTTATTCATTCCAACAAAGGTGGAATTTTTATTGTTGTTTTAATACTTACAAGGGTTTAAAAACCTTGCCTTATTGTTCAATTATCGCTTCATATATTAAGCGCTGTATCTCTGTTCTAATATTTTCCTTTAAAAGTAAATTTTGTGTTGCACTAGGATAGGTTCTATTTGCCAAAAATACATAAACGATTTCTTCTTCCGGATCTGCCCATGCATAGGTTCCAGTAAACCCAGAATGCCCAAAACTATTTAATGATATACATCCGCACGTTGGGCCATCCTCACCTAATTGGGGCTTATCGAAGCCTATACCCCTTCTATTTCCTTTATCACAAAAATAACACTGATTAAATTTATCAAGGGTTTCCGGTTTAAAATAACGCTTTCCGCCATAAAACCCTTTTTGCAAAAATAGTTGCATAATTTTAGCTACATCGTTGGCATTACTAAATACCCCTGCATGTCCTCCAACACCATTTTGCATTGCTGCTCCCATATCGTGTACATAACCATGCACTTCTTGGAACCTATAATAATCGTCAATTTCGGTTGGAACGATTTTTTTATTACTTATTTTATGATACGGATTATACATAGTATAGTTCGCTCCTAAAGATTTATAAAAATGTTCTTGTACAAGAAAATCTAAGGTTCTGTCGTAATAGTTCTCTATATATTTCTTTAAAATATAATAAGGAAAATCACTGTATCTATATTGCGTTCTACTTAACAATTCTGAATCTTTAATTATTTTCTGTATAGAATCTGGGTAATCAGAACGTAAATACAAATTATTAGCTACTTCAATATTAAATTTTTCACTAGGTTCTGTTCTATAATACTTAGCACTAGGGCGTTTTGTAACACTATCTAAAGTATGCGCATAAAACGGCTCCCACGGCCTTAGTCGGGCATAATGCGACAACATGGCTTTTAAGGTGATGTTTGCTTTGTTTGATTTTTTATAACTAGGCAGTATTTGTGAAAGTTTTGTATCTAAAGTTACCTCCCCTTTTTCTTCCAATTCCATAAGCAATGGTAGCGTTGCCAATATTTTTGTTAGAGATGCTACATCATAAATATTATCAAATTCAACAATCTCTTTTCCTGAATAGGTATGTTTTCCAAAGCTTTTGTTATAGATTACTTTCCCTTTTCTTGCTACCAACAATTGAATCCCAGGAGTCATCTTACCTTTTATAGCTTTCATAGCTAATGAATCAATTTTATTTAATTTTTTTGAATCCATACCAACACGTTCGGGAACGGTATAACTTAAACGATTTATGGCATTATTTTGAATACCATCGCCTACTTTAAAATAATTTCCAATAGAAACTGGCAAAGCTCCTTTAGATTCAATAGCACCAAAAATAAGTTGTGCCGATTTTTCTTGGGCTATTTTGCTGTTTTGATAACTCACTACAATGCTTTCTATGTTTTCAATATTAGCCAAATCTGAAAGTGCATAAGGTTTTACAAATACATCTAAAACCACCTTGTGCGTTCTCGCAATTTCATACAGCCATGTTAATTCTGTTTCTGTAAATTGATATGATTTCCAAGGGTTTTGGTTTGAGCGATGCAAACCAATCACAACCGTATTATAATCTTGAAGTTTCGCCATTAAATTTACTAACGAATCGGCTTCAACTTGATGTACTCTGGTATATTTTTTAAGTTCATCTAAAAAAACAGAACCTTGATCATCCCCCATTTTAACATAAGCAATTGTTTTATCTTCAAGTTGACGAAGCGGTAACAAATCCTTTTCATTTTTAACAATGGTAAGGGCGTTTTCTAAAAGTTCTTCATATAAAATATCATCCTTCAACCTTTTTAAATCGGTTGATAAATTATTCAAGCCAATGGGTTCGTATTTATTTAAGCCAACTTTATATTTGGCTTGCAGAATTTTTTTAACCGAAAGTTCTAAACGCGCTTCTGTTATTTCACCAGCATTATAAGCTTCTATAATTTTTGAAACACCTATAGCCACATCCTCAGACATGAGCATAACATCGTTTCCGGCTTTAAAAGCAGCTAAATCTATACTGCCAACTTCTTTAAAATCTGCAGCACCTTTCATATCTAAAGCATCAGTAAAAATAAGTCCTTGAAAACCTAGTTTTTCCTTTAAAATATCGGTTACAATATATTTAGATAGTGATGATGGATAGCCTGAAGGTTCTAAACTCGGTACTTTTAAATGAGCCACCATGACACTAGATAAACCTTCTGTTATTAATTTTCTATAAGGATATAATTCAATGGAATCAATTCGTTTTTCATTAAAGCTAATGGTTGGTAAGGTTTTATGCGAATCTTGATCGGTATCGCCATGACCTGGAAAATGTTTTGCACTTGCCAAAACGCCAACATTTTGCATACCCTTCATAAAAGCCAATGATTTTTCGGTTACATTATCTCTATCCTCACCAAAGGAGCGGTTGCCAATAATAGGGTTTAACGGATTGGTATTGATATCAACAACAGGTGCAAAATTAAAATGAACACCTAAACGTTTACAATGTTCACCAATTTGTTTTCCTGTCTGTTCAATCAGTGTATGGTCTTTAATAGCTCCAAGTGTCATATTCCAAGGAAAAGCATAAGTAGAATCTAAGCGCATACTTAGTCCCCATTCAGCATCCATTCCTATTAACAAAGGAGTTTTTGAAAGCGCTTGCAGTTCATTATTTAATTTAGCTTGCCTAACAGGACCACCAAGAGAATAAATAATTCCTCCTATATGATGCGTTCTAATTAAATCAACTATTTTGGCTTTTGCAGTTTGGTCATGATTAGACATCACCTGCACCATGTACAACTGTCCTACTTTTTCCTCTAAAGACAAGGATTTATAAACACTATCTACCCATTTTTTTTGAGCTTCAACATCTTTAGAAGCTAATGGGTTTTGTTGGATTTGTGCAAACGTTGAAACCGATATATATAGAAATACTATTGTAAATAAGATGTGACGCATATTTGAGGATTAATTAAGTAAGTATATAGCAAATACTACTACATAAATAATCATGCCAAAATACTACTTTTAAAAAGAAGTTGAAAAGACTTTAAGATAGATTTATAAAGAAAGTAATGAACTATTAAAAGTCAATACACTTATTCGAACTATTCTATTAAATCTATATGCCTATCGTGGTAACCCAATAAATACAATACACCGTCTAAACCAATACTTGAAATGGAACTTTGGGCATTATCCTTAACCTTAGGTTTTGCATGAAAAGCAATACCCAAACCTGCTAAGTTAAGCATTGGTAAATCGTTAGCACCATCGCCAACTGCTATGGTTTGACTAATATCAATGCCTTCTTTTATAGCAATCTCTTTAAGATATTCTGCTTTTTTATTACCATCTACAATCTCACCAAGGTAACCACCTGTTAAAACACCGTCTTTAATTTCCAATTGGTTTGCATACACGTAGTCCATACCCAATTCCTTTTGTAAATAGTGACCGAAATAGGTAAATCCACCAGATAGAATGGCCGTTTTAAACCCGTAGCTTTTCAAAGTGGTCATAAGTCTTCTAGCGCCTTTTGTAAGAGGCAAGTTTATAGCAACTTCATGTAATACTTCTTCAGACAGTCCTTTTAGAAGTTTCATACGTCTTATAAAACTTTCGCTAAAGTCTATTTCACCTTGCATGGCCGATTCTGTAATGGCTTTCACTTCATTGCCAACACCAGCTAATTCTGCTAATTTATCAATAACTTCAGCTTGAATAAGCGTAGAATCCATATCAAAACACACCAAACGACGGTTTCTTCTGTAAATATTGTCTTCTTGAAATGCAATATCAACATCTAAATCTCTGGAAATTTGCATGAATTTTAAGGTAAACTCGCGTTTATCATCTATATGGCCTCTAATAGATAATTGGATACAAGCTCTTGGATACTCATCTTTCTTTACAAGTGATGTTCTTCCTGTAAGTCGCTTTATAGAATCGATATTCAGGTTCTTTTCCGAAATAATTTCGGTTACTTGCGATATTTGTTGTGCCGTTAACTTTTCACCTAAAATAGTAACGATGTAGCGGTCCTTACCTTGAAGCGTGACCCATTTCTCATAATTTTCAAGTGTAATTGGAGTGAATTTTGCTTTTATACCAAGTTCATACGACTTAAAAAGTAAATCTTTTAATACGGCAGCCGATTTTGAACCTGCATGAATTTCAAATAAAATACCTAAGGATAAGGTGTCGTGAATGTTTGCTTGACCAATGTCTAATACTTTTGCTTTGTATTCTGCTAAAACACTTGTTAAACTAGCAGTTAAACCTGGTTTATCTTGTCCAGAAATATTTAATAGGAAAATCTCCTTAGCCATAATTTACTATTTAAGCTGTAAAATTGATTATTGTATTTGAAATATGAAAGTTTTTCTCGATTTAATACTCAAACTATAATAGTTTATTTTATAAATCGACTATGCCAACTTTCGCTCGCTGGAACTTCCCAGTTTTCGTTAAACTCAGCGATATTGGTTACTAAATTATTAAAAACAATGGTGTTTTTTGAAACGGCTTTATCTTTTGCCATTTGCTTAAAATCTAAAAGTGTTTTATAAGCTACAAAGTCTCCTTGTTTGTAAGACACATTCATTTTATCCATTAAATCAACATGGTATTCTTTTTCTAACTGTTGAATAAAATGCACCGAAGCAT
The DNA here is from genome assembly GCF_039650365.1 of Mariniflexile soesokkakense. NCBI lineage: Bacteria > Pseudomonadati > Bacteroidota > Flavobacteriia > Flavobacteriales > Flavobacteriaceae > Mariniflexile > Mariniflexile soesokkakense. The sequence continues at coordinate 261,239 of NZ_JAZHYP010000004.1, forward strand.
CTATGGAACAACCTGTAGCTGCATTCATTTTTTGATTTAATCCAATCACTATAAAACGGTTATATTTAATTAAATAGCCCGATTGCAAATCGCTGCCATGTGCTGTCCAGTTTTCTATAAATATATTAAGTTTAGCCTGAATTTCTTCAAGCTCTTGTTCTGAAAATGAGCGATTTGCTTGGTAAACCCAAACACGTGCTTCTTCTGGTAATGTATTAAAATCTACTAACATGATTTAATTTACGATTTTTGATTTACGATTAACGATTTAAGCTTATTACCTAAATTTACAAATCTTGTGCATTAGCAATTAACTCTGCTATGTCCATAACGGTAACATCTGCTTCTTTTTCTTTGGCTTTTACACCATCGGTCATCATGGTATTACAAAATGGACACCCTGCTGCAATAATTTCTGGTGTAGTTTCTAAAGCTTGTTCAGTGCGCTCAACATTAACATCTTTATTACCTTTTTCAGGTTCTTTAAACATTTGTGCGCCTCCTGCTCCACAACATAAACCAGTACGTTTACAGTTTTTCATTTCAACCAATTCCGCTTCTAATTTCAGAATTAAATCACGCGGTGCTTCGTACACATTGTTGGCACGACCTAAGTAACAAGGGTCGTGAAAGGTAATGCGCTTTCCTTTAAACTGCCCGCCTTCAATAGTTAAACGCCCATCATCTAACAGGGATTTTAAAAATTGTGTATGGTGCATCACTTCGTAATTCCCTCCTAGTTCTGGATATTCATTTTTTATTGTGTTGAAACAATGCGGACAAGCAGTTACTATTTTCTTAACTTCATAAGCATTTAATACTTCAATATTAGTTACAGCTTGCATTTGGAACAAAAACTCGTTTCCGGCACGTTTTGCGGGATCGCCTGTGCAACTTTCTTCAGTACCTAATACAGCAAATTCTACTTTGGCTTTGTTTAACAATTTAACAAAGGCTTTTGTTATTTTTTTTGCTCTATCATCAAAACTACCCGCACAACCAACCCAAAATAACACTTCGGGCTGCTTGCCTTCAGCCATAAATTCTGCCATTGTTGGTACTTTTAGTAATTCGCTCATTTCTTAATTAATTTTCATTGTTTTTTTTCCGTTCTAGCATTAAATTCTGCTTATAATCTTTAGCTTTTTCCAATAATTTAGAAGGTACTATCTGGTAAAATAAAGGAGAGTCAGGATTATAATTTACCATAACCCATTCGTTGTTAGTAGAATTATCCTTTAGAATAATTGTTAAACTATCCTTCATTAGAACATTCATAGCATTATTTGAGATAAACTCTACTTCCATACCTTGAGCTTTCATCATGGGTACCATCATTTCTTTTGCGTCATCGTCAAACTCTTGCTTATTAAATGTCATTTTAAAATCCATATCATAGGAAATAAACGCATATTTAAGAGTATTTTCTTCTTCGGAATAAAGTTCAGATAGCTTATAACTAGGACCCATTTTAGGAAGCTCTATTGAAAATTCTTCGGTGCCTTCAAACATAGATTTTAAAAAATTTTTCATGTCTTCTTTAGGAAGAATATCAAAAACTTTGGGATGTGTCATTTGGAGTAAAGCATCAAAATCTCGGTTGTTCATATCATCGAACATTTGTTTAGCGAGATTATCAACTTGTTTTAATTCTGAATTATTAAGTTCTTGCGCGGCATTTTTAGATATGAACCCAACTGTTAAAAAACAGAAAATAAAAATTTTAAATAGCTTTTTTTTCATTGAAGAAGGTTTATTCGTTCTTCCAGTTTAATCGGTCCATTTGGTTGTATGGCCAAGGTGCTCCGTTGTTTTCAATATTGCTCATCATATTATTTAACTCAACCGGGGCAGCAGATTGTTCCATAACCAAATAACGACGCATATCCATGATGATTGAAAGCGGGTCAATACTAACAGGACAGGCTTCAACACACGCATTGCACGATGTACATGCCCACAATTCTTCTCTAGTGATGTAATTATCAAGAAGTTGCTTACCATCTTCTTTAAATTCACCCTTATTTGCATCTATATTTTTACCAACTTCCTCTAAACGGTCGCGGGTATCCATCATAATTTTTCGAGGCGACAGCTTTTTACCTGTTTGGTTTGCAGGACATTCGCTTGTACAACGTCCGCATTCGGTACAGGTATATGCATTTAATAGCTGTACCCAATTTAAATCGTGCACATCGCTAGCTCCAAATTTTGCCGGCATAGCGCTTTCTGTTCCTTCTGCAGGTGCTGCAAATGGATCGACGTTGGGATCCATCATCAATTTTACTTCTTTGGTAACTGCTTCTAAATTATTAAACTGTCCTTTAGGAGTTAGTTTCCCATAAAATGTGTTTGGAAATGCTAATAAAATATGAAGGTGTTTAGAAAAATATAAATAATTTAAGAATACTAAAATACCAATAATATGAAACCACCAAGCTGTTCTTTCTATAAAATGAATTGTACTTTCGGACAAACCACTAAACCATGGTGCTATGTATTGACTGATAATGTTTCCTGTATTGATGCTTTGAAAATGTGCATCGGTAGCGTTCATTACCAAAAACAGCGCCATTAATACCATTTCAAAATACAGGATAAAGTTTCCATCGTTTTTAGGCCAACTGGTCATTTCACTTTTCCAGAACCGTGCCAATTTTATAATATTACGTCGTATCCAAAAAATGGTAACCGCTACAAATACTAAAATGGCTAAAACTTCAAAAGCACCTATTAAAAACCCGTAAATAGTTTCCGGAATCACTGATAAACCTATTCTGTGTTTCCCAAAAATACCATCAATAATGATTTCTAAAACTTCAATATTTATAATAATGAAACCTAAATAAACAACAATATGCAAAAAACCAGCAACTGGACGATGTACCATTTTACTTTGTCCCAAAGCTATCATTGCCATGTTTTTCCAACGTTGCGATTTGTTGTCGCTAACATCAATATCATGACCTAACTTAATATTACGGATGAGTTTTTTTACATTTTTAGCGAAGAACCCAATACCAATACCAAGTAAAATTATGAAAAGTATATTTGGTAAATATTCCATGAGTGTTTATTTTGTATCTTCTTTTTGATATGGAATTTCTTTTTTAGACAATACCCTAAAATAACGCTTTGGGTGCAGTTTTATATCACGAAGTAATTCTTCCATTTCTTTTGTAGCACCCTCAAGATTGTTATACAAACCTTCGTCTTTAAGTAGCTTTCCAATTGAACCTTCGCCTTTGTCAATAGATTCTAAAATGGTATTTAATTTGTTTAAAGTAGTATTTAAACTCTCTACTGTTGTTCCAACGTTGGCATTTTTTAAATCGGCTGTAAGCACCGCTAAATCATTGCTAATTGTTTTAAATTTTTCGAGTATAGCGGTAATGTTTTTATCATTATTGGAAATAACAGCATTAACAGAATTGGAAGTGTTTTTAAAGGATTTTAATGTTTGATTTAATTCTTCGATGGTACGTTTTAAACCAGCATCAGAATTATCGTTAACCAACCTGTTTATACTTAACATAAGAGTGTCGGTCGATTTTAATGTAGAATCTAAATTATCGCTTATGCCAGAAAAACTTTTAGAGAGCGTTGTTACCAACCCAAATTCTACTTCAGATGGCAAAACATCTCCTGGTTTTGCTTGTTCACCTTCGGTACTTATTAAAATAGCAAGTCCGTTTCCACCCATCAACCCTGTTTCGTACATCTTTATTACAGAATTTTTAGAAAATTTCAAGGCAGCATTAACTGAAAAAGACACTCTGGTTTTACCCGTTTCATAATCATAAACAATATCCTTAATTTTTCCAACATTATTACCATTTACTGTGATTGGGGATGATGCATCGAGTGCATTGTAATCAAACTCCGTATAATAAACATCGGTTGATTCGAATAGGTTTTTCCCTTTTAAATAATTAAATCCAAAAATAAAAAGGATAATTCCTGATAATACTAATATGCCTGTTTTAACTTCTTTTGATATTTTCAAAGTAAATAAAGTAAATGTTAGATGTACAAATTTAAAATAAATTTAAAAAGAACCTCTTTAATTAGTGGTTGTTTTTAGGGCTTCAGATAAGCTTATTTTTTTAGAATCTTTAAACGCAACTATAAAACAGGATTTATAGCCTTTATTAATGGCTTCTTCTTCAAGGGCTTTAACATTATTATAGTTTGATGTGTTGCCGTAAAAATACTTAAACAAACCACCTTCTTTTTCTCTAGTAACATTTTTTAAGCCTTTAAAATTATTTGGTTTAGGCTCAATAGATTTTGAAGTAGCCGCTATTTGTACTTTAAATGTTATGGAACTGTCTAAGTGCTTTATAACTTCTGAAATTTTTGGTGCTTCAATAGTTTCGGTTGGTTTTACTTCTGGTGTATTATCGTAAAAAACAAAATCATCTACATTACCATCTAAACTATGTTTATATTCTAAAATGGCACTTGTTATGGAATTGGACATGTCCATTTGCCCTTTAAAAGAATTCAAATAAGCACCTTCCTCTCTATTTGTTAAAAAACCAACTTCAACCAAAACACTAGGCATTACAGTTTGATGTAATACAATAAACCCTGCTTGTTTAACTCCCCTGTTCGTACGTTTTAGTTTATTTGTGAATCTATTTTGAATTAAACTCGCCAACATAATACTTTGGTCTAGATATTCTTCTTGACTTATCAAAATACTCATAACCGATTCTGGCGAATTGGGGTCGAAACCTTTATATTTACTTTGGTAATCATCTTCAAGAAAAATTACCGAGTTTTCCTTTTTAGCGACTTCAAAATTGGTTTGGTTCTTATGGGTTCCTAATACAAATGTTTCGGTACCATGTGCATCTGATTTGTGCGCATTGCAGTGTACCGATACAAATAAATCGGCTTTTGCCCTATTGGCTATTTGGCCTCTTTCAAATAAATCTACAAAAACATCGGTTTTTCGGGTGTAAACAACTTTAATATTAGGGTTTTTCTCCAATTGCTTACCAACATCTAAAACAATATTTAATGAAATTTCACTTTCTTTATAGCCATTTCCTTTATTACCGTGGTCGTGACCACCATGGCCAGCATCTAGCACCACTATAAATTTACTTTCTGGCTTTTCTTTATCTACTTTAGTAAATGAAGAAAATGTTAATGCTGTTATAAATAATACGAAAAGTAATACTCTGTTCGTTTTCATGGGGTAATCATATTTGGTTAAAATCATTAATTCATAAACATTAACTAAAATCATCATGTTTTATTTTGATAATTATAGTTCACAAACATTTTAACGATTAAAAAACTTGGTTTATTACTCAATAAATTTGAGTTCAAGTTTAATTTAAAATTTTAATTGAATAATAAATTAATCACAGAAAAATATATGTAATTTTGGCTTTTCAAAAATCGAGCCATACTTTTACAAAAATACATTTAAAAGCGTTGCACACAAACAACTTTAAAATACTTTTTGCATTAAGTTTTACAGTGTTTATTAACATGTTAAGCTTTGCACAAGACATCCCTAAAAGCGGTATTACTATTGACAGAAGTGTTAAAGACAGTATAGTTGTTAGCACCGATAGCTTACTATTGCCTAAGGTTTCTGAAAAAGCACAGGATTCTACTCTTAAAGATTCCATTAAGCCAAAACCAAAAAAAGAACTTTTAGAGCATACCGTAAAATACCATGCGGTTGATTATACCAAATTTAACCAGAAGGAACATAAATTATATCTTTATAATGAAGCCACTATTGATTATGGCGACATGAACATTGCAGCAGGTAATATTACTATAGATTACACAAAAAACACGGTTTACGCTAAAGGTATTACTGATACTATTGGTGGTTATACCCAAAAACCTGTTTTTACTCAAGGTTCTAATGTTGTAGAACCCGATTCCATTATTTTTAACACGAAAACTAAAAAAGCACTTATATTCAACTCTAAAACCGAGCAAGGTGATGGCACCATCATTGCTTCTCTTACTAAAAAAGAAAATGATTCGGTTTACTTTTTGAAAAATGCAAAATACACTACTGCCGAAGATTTGGAAGACCCCGAGTATTATATTCGACTATTAAAAGCCAAAATTGTACCTGGAAAAAAAATAGTAACTGGAGCAGCTGGTTTGTATATATATGATATTCCCACACCCGTTTGGTTGCCTTTTAGTTTCTTTCCACAGTCTGAAAAGCAAACTTCCGGTATCATAATCCCAAGTTTTGGTGAACAAAACAACCGTGGTTATTTTTTACAAAATGGTGGGTATTATTTGGCCATTAGTGATTATGTTGATTTAGCACTTTTGGGTGACTACTATACCAATGGAAGTTACGGATTTCGGACAGAAAGCACCTATGCAAAACGCTATAAATTTAGAGGCAATTTAGGTTTTAGATACGAAAACTTAATCAACAGCGAACGTGGTTTTCCCGATTATTCAAAATCTACCATTTATAATATTCGTTGGTCGCACAGTCAAGACGGAAAATCCAATCCCAATTCGCGATTTTCGGCATCGGTAAACTTAGGTAGTAGTTCATACTACCAAACCTCTGTTAACCAAATAAATACTGGCGCTTTTTTAAACAACACTTTATCATCTTCGGTTTCTTATTCCAAAACATTTCAAGGAGAACTACAACCAAATATTAGTTTAACGGCAACGCATTCTCAAAATACCAATACCCAGCAAATCAATATGACGCTTCCAACCTTTCAAGGAAGTTTAGGAAGAATTTATCCTTTTGCTTCTAAAGCTGGTACTAAAAAAGGGATTATTCAAAATGTTAACTTACAATACAGCGTTAGAGGTGAAAATAGAATAAATACTACCGATTCGCTTTTCTTTAAAAAAGAAATGTTTGACGATGCCAAAGCTGGTTTTCAGCACAATATTCCACTTACCACTAATTTTAAGTTATTCAAATACTTTAGTTTAAGTGCCAGTAGCAATTTTAATGAAGTTTGGACTTTTAAAACCATCGAAAAAAGTTATGATGCTGTAACAAAAAAAACTACAACAGAAGACATTAACGGCTTTGACGCCTTTAGAACTTATAATTTCAGTACCAGTTTAGGAACCACTATTTATGGTATGTTTAACTTTGAAAAAGAAGGAAAAGATACCGAATTAAAGGCAATTAGGCATATAGTGCGTCCATCTATAAGCTACAATATAAACCCTGCTTTTGATAAATATTATGATACTGCCGAAGTTGTAAATGCCGACGGTTTAACTGCTGCAGAAATAGATGCCATATATAATAATGTAAACTTAGAATACACCCGTTTTGAACAAGGAATTTTTGGTTCACCTGGTAATAATTTTTCAAGTTCTATGGGTATTTCAGTTTCAAACAATCTAGAAGCCAAAGTACGTGATAAAGATAGTACCGCTACCGAACCTAAAAAGATTACCTTATTAAACAATTTAAACTTTTCAACATCTTATAATTTTGCTGGGGATTCCCTGCAATGGAGCCCTGTTAGAATGAGTGGTGGTACACAACTTTTCAACAACCAAATGAGTGTGAATTTTGGCGCCACTTTAGACCCTTACGCATTAGATAACAATAATACCAGAATTAATAAGTTTAATATTGATAATGGCGGAAGCCTTTTTAGGTTAACCAGTGCTAACCTAACTACTAGTTGGTCTTTGTCCAGCAGAAAAGGTGGAGATAAGGACAAAAACAAAAAAGGTATTGAAGAAAACTTACGAAGCGGTGGACGTGATGATGATTTATTTGGTATTTCTGAAGATTTTGCAAATCAGCAAATAGATAATGAAGACGAAAAAGAGGAAGAGGAAAAACCAAGTGAATATTACAACTATAGCATTCCTTGGAATTTACGAATAGCCTATGCATTAAACTACTCTAATAATAGGCGGGAAAATGAAATATCGTCACATTCCCTTATGTTTTCGGGCGATATTAAACTATCGGATAAATGGTCTATCGGTGCATCGTCCGGTTACGATTTAAAAAATGCAGGATTCACCTACACACAATTACGTTTTGAGCGAGATTTAATGAGCTGGCGTATGAATTTTAGTTGGGTACCTTTTAGTACAAGAAGCTCTTGGAATTTCTTTATTGGAATTAAATCGAATATTTTAAAAGATTTAAAATACGAAAAACGAAATCAACCAGATTTACAACTTTAGGTTTTTGTTTATTGAAAATTAAATACAACTCCGTTATGAAAAAAATTATTACTACAACCAATGCACCCGCACCAATCGGCCCATATAATCAAGCTGTTTTAAGCGGAAACACCTTATATACTTCGGGTCAAATTGCCATAAATCCAGAAACCAACGAACTTGTTTTATATGATATTGAAACTGAAACAAAACAAGTTATGTACAACTTAAAAGCAGTTTTAGAAGCTGCTAATATGACTTTTGAAGATGTAGTAAAATCTTCAATATTTATTAGCAATATGGATGATTTTGCTCAAATAAATGCCGTATATGGTAGTTTTTTTAATGAAGCCAATGCACCAGCACGAGAAACCGTTCAAGTGGCGCGTTTACCAAAAAATGTTAATGTTGAAATAAGTGTGATTGCTGTAAAATAATTTAACAACTTATACTGAAGCATCCTTTTTCGAGTATTTTATCAATAACTCTTTTAGTTTTGAAACCTCTAATGGTTTTGCTAAAAAATCGTCTATTCCTGCAAGTTTTGCATTCGCTATATCTACTTCAAAAGCACTTGCTGAAACAGCTATAATAGGCGTGTTATGCTCTGAATACTTCTCAGTTTCTTTTATAGCTTTGGTTGCTTCATATCCATCCATGTCGGGCATATAAATATCCATAAAAATCATGTCGAAATCTAAAATCTTATATAATTCAACAGCCTCTAAACCGTTTTTTACAAATGTACAATCGGCACCTTGCTGTTCTAATAAAAATTTTATTACTTTTTGATTCATCCTATTATCCTCAGCAACTAAAACATTAAATTTTTCTAACAAAATGGGTTCTTGAATTTCTTCTTCTTTTTTTATTCCCAATGTTTTTTTAAGCTGTAAACTAAAATAAAAGGTAGTGCCTTCGTTTTCTTTACTTTCTAATTTCAACTCTCCACCCATTAATTTCACAAGTTGATGTGAAATAGCAAGACCTATTCCACCTCCTCTATAATCCCTTCCTTGCGAAATGCTAAATGTTTTTGAATCGGTAAAAATTTGTTTTACTTCTTCAGCGCGCAACCCAATGCCCGTATCTTTTACATAAAACGTTACAATTTGGCCATCCTCTATACTAACAGTTTGGTCTACAATTATTGAAATTTTTCCTGAGTTTGTAAACTTAATGGCATTATTAATCAAATTAATTAGCACTTGTTGTATGCGCAAAGAATCTCCCAAAAGAGAAAACTTACGTTTCTCGTCTATTAAAAATTTATAATCAAACTGTAAGCCTTTTTCCCAAGCTTGATATTCAAACACTTTAAAAAGATGTGATAAATCAGACTTTAAATCAAGTGCCAGTAAGTTGAGTTTCACATTGCCTTTATCAACATCTTCATTATCTGTAACCATGTTTACAAGCTGTAACAAATGCTTTGAAGAGTATTCAGCAATTTCAACTTGAGCCTTTTGATCTGCATCCAAATGTGTTTCTTTCAGCATATTAAGCATGCCCAACACCGTACTAAGGGGTGTTCGTATTTCATAACTCATATTTGCTATATAAACAGATTTAAAATCAGCAAGTTTATTGGCTTCGTCAAGGCTAAATTGCAATTCGCTAATCCTACTGCTTAAGTTGGTAATTCTAACATCATTTCTTAATTGATTCTTAAAAAAGTATTGCAATACAAAAATTTGAGCAATTGCAAATCCAAATAAAACTAAAACTAAAATATTATTACTTATTTTCTGTTCGAGAAAAAAGTATGCCAACAACAAAACAACAACTATAGAAACAAAAATAATTATAGATAATATTTTCTTTATTTTAATAGATTTTAGAAACTGTAGAGAAAACCTCATTTACTTAGCACACATTTTTAACAAACTTATTATTATTATATCAATTAACAAAAGTAATATAGGCATTTAACCCCAATATATTATTTTGTTTTTTTTAACTTTATAACTTAAAAAAACATGCTTTTTATAAACGACCCTAATCTCAATTATAAATGCGAATAGAATACGATATAAAATTAGGCTTTAAAGATGTTATGATTCGGCCAAAACGTTCTACACTTAAAAGTAGGGCTGAAGTTAGCTTAGAACGTGATTTTAAGTTTTTACACAGTCCTTTTTCTTGGACAGGAATTCCCATTATGGCAGCCAATATGGATACCGTTGGTACTTTTGAAATGGCAAAAGCTCTTTCAGAAAAAAAATTATTTACCGCCATACATAAACATTATTCTATTACCGATTGGAATGTGTTCTCATCAAATTTACCACAAGGCATAGAAAATTATATAGCTGTAAGTACTGGCATAAGCAAGCAAGATTCAGAAAAATTAGCTTCAATTTTTAAATTTAATCCGACTTTAAAATTTATTTGTATTGATGTTGCCAATGGATATTCAGAACATTTTGCCAACTTTGTAAAGCAAACCAGAAACAAATACCCAGATAAAGTTATTATTGCTGGCAATGTTGTTACGGGCGAAATGGTTGAAGAATTATTACTCTCTGGCGCCGATATTGTTAAAGTTGGTATTGGTCCAGGCTCGGTTTGTACCACACGTATTAAAACGGGCGTTGGCTACCCACAACTTTCGGCAATAATAGAATGTGCCGATGCAGCTCATGGTTTGGGCGGACAGATAATTAGCGATGGTGGTTGCTCCATACCAGGTGATATTGCCAAAGCTTTTGGTGCAGGTGCCGATTTTGTTATGTTAGGAGGCATGCTTTCTGGACATACCGAAAGTGGTGGTGAAATTATTGAAAAACAAGGCAAGCCTTATAGAAAATTTTATGGTATGAGTTCGTCAACAGCCATGGAAAAACATATAGGTGGTGTTGCAGAATATAGAGCCAGTGAAGGTAAAACGGTTGAAGTGCCTTTTAAAGGTGATGTTGAAAACACCTTGCAAGATATTTTAGGTGGACTAAGAAGCACATGCACTTATGTAGGTGCGAAACGCTTAAAAGAACTCACCAAACGTACCACATTTATTAGAGTTAACGAACAGGAAAATAGAGTTTATACAGACTAATTCAATATTTATAAGATTGCTTTATTTTCAATTAGATTAAAATAACTCCTTTAATAATAAAGTGGTAACTTATAAACCATAAAAAACAATAACCACCAATACATGAAACAAATTATAACATTCGGAGAAGTTTTGATGCGCTTATCCCCTGAAGGAAACAAGAAATTTATACAAGCTAATTTATTGGAATTTTATTTTGGTGGAACCGAAGTAAATGTTGGGATTTCCATTGCCAATTTTGGCGAAAAAGTAAAACATATTAGTTGTGTTTCTAATGATTTTGTTGGTGATACAGCCATTTCATACATACAAAAATTTGGAGTAAGTACATCGGCAATAGTACGTTCAAATAAACCTTTGGGCGTGTATTTTTTAGAAGTTGGAGCCGTAATGCGACCTAGTTCTATTTCATATAATCGCTCACACTCGTCTTTTTCTGATATTATACCTGAAATGGTAGATTGGGAAAATATTTTAAGAAAAGCTAAATGGATTCATTGGACTGGTATTACTCCTGCCTTAAGCAAAGGAGCTTATGATACACTTAAAACAGGACTTTTAATGGCTAAACAAAAAGGTATAGCCGTTAGTGCCGACCCAACCTATCGTAAAGGCATGTGGAAATATGGGGAAAATGCCAAAGATGTATTATCAGATTTACTTTCTTATTCTACTATTTTTATTGGTGGTATTAACGAAATAAATGAAGTTTTAGATACCAATTATGAGTTTTCTAACAACGATTTTATTGAGGCCAGTAAAGCTTTAATGAAAAAATTCCCATCTATTGAGAAGGTTTTTGATAAAATAAGAACCCCTATAAATGCATCTTGGCATAAAATTAGGGCCAGAATGTGGAATGGTAAAGAGTTTAGAGAAACAAGCGATTTTGACATCACACACATTATAGACCGTATAGGAACAGGTGATGCTTTTGCCGCTGGATTAATTTATGGGCTCCAAAAATTTGATGATTATAAATCTATGGAGTTTGCCAGTGCCGCTTGTGCCTTAAAACACACCTACGAAGGTGATGTTAATTATGCAAACGTAGCTGAAGTTATGGGCATTCTAGACGGTAATATATCTGGTAGATTTAACAGGTAGTACTAATTATTTTTAATCTTTTAATAAAATCGAAATATCTATTTAAGTTTTATTAAGCCAATTAATATTATCTACTTAAATTAATTGGATTTTATCTTAAAAAACACACAACAAAATTATTGAAACACCAATTTAAATTTAAAAAAATAAGCATTTTATATTCTTTTGCATTTTTTATCAGTTCGCTTATTTATCAAGTAAAAATCACTTAAATTGTATTTCATTTTACAAAAATAAATATGGCTTTAAAAATTGTTATTTCACACAAAACATTATATAAATATGATCGTTCGGTATCATTATCTCCCCATATTTTCAGGTTACGTCCTGCGCCACACAGTAGAACCCCAATAGAAGCATACTCGTTAAAAATAAAGCCAGAAAATCAGTTTTTTAACTGGCAACAGGATCCTTTTGGCAACTATTTGGCACGTGTTATTTTTCCTGAGAAAACAAAGGAACTGTCTATTGAAGTTGAAATTATTGCCGATTTAAAAACCATAAATCCATTTGATTTTTTTGTTGAAGAGTATGCGGAAGAAATTCCTTTTAAATATGATGCCATAACAAAAAAAGAGCTTCTTCCCTATTTGGAAATCACTGAAAGTGGAGAACTTTTAAAAAATTTCATAAAAACAATAGATATAACACCTAGAAAAACCATCTATTTTTTAATTGATATCAATAGGAAAATATATGAATATCTAAAATATAACATTCGTTTAGACCCAGGTGTACAAAAATGTGAAGAAACCTTAAAAATAAAAAGCGGTTCTTGTCGTGATTATGCTTGGTTATTTGTACAAGCTTTACGCCATTTAGGTTTTGGCGCTCGCTTTGTGTCGGGCTATTTAGTACAATTAAAATCGGATGAGAAATCACTGGACGGGCCATCAGGACCTGAAGAAGATTTTACAGATTTACACGCTTGGGCAGAAGTATATCTTCCCGGTGCTGGCTGGATAGGTTTTGATGCCACCTCTGGTTTATTGGCTGGTGAAGGACATATTCCATTAGCATGTACACCTTCTTTCGAAAGCGCTGCACCCGTATCTGGAATGAGCGATGTTTGTGAAACAGAATTCTTCTTTGAAAATTCAGTAAAACGTATTTTTGAATCGCCCCGAGTAACCAAACCATATACCGAAGAACAATGGGATGCTATAAATGCATTAGGTTTTGAGGTGGAGAAAGATTTAATAAAAGGAGATGTAAGACTCACAATGGGTGGTGAACCAACTTTTATTTCTATAGATGATATGGAAGGAGAAGAATGGAACACTGAAGCCGATGGAGACCACAAACGAGACCTTGCCAGAAACCTTTCAGCAAGATTATATGATGAGTTTAGCGAAAATGGTATTATTCACCAAGCACAAGGAAAATGGTATCCGGGTGAGCCTTTACCACGTTGGAATATTGAGTTATGCTGGCGAAAAGATGGTAAAGCCATGTGGAGAAACAAAAATAAGGACTTATTTTGTTTGTTTTCCAAAAACACAAAATTACCAGCAGATGCTGATAAATTGTTTTTAGAAACATTAACAACGTTTTTAGGCATCACAGATAAAACTATTAAACCTGTTTACGAAGACAGCTTCTACTTTCTTTGGGAAGAGGGCAAATTACCAATAGATATTGACCCGACTCAAGAAGACGGTAATATGCTGGTTAAAAACAAACTTAAAGAAATTTTAAAAAATGGTACTACAAAACCTGTTGGCTATGTGGTCCCTATCAACAATTATAAAAATAAATGGTTTACCTGTAATTGGACTTTTAGGCGTAAACACATATTTTTAATTCCTGGTAATTCACCAGTAGGGTTGAGATTGCCTCTTGATTCACTTCTAAGAGAACCAAAGCAACAAGATTTTCCAATTTATCAACCTGATCAATTTTCAAAACAAGAAGAATTACCACAATATTTCTATTCTGTTTTAGTAAGACGTGAAAAGTTTCTAAAAAACAAATCAGAGAAGTATAATGAAGATTTTTTCATAAGAACAGCATTATGTGCTGAAGTTAGAGATGAAAAACTTCATTTATTTTTACCTCCTACAGATTCAGCCGAAGTATTTTTAAACCTTATAGCTTCCATCGAAGCCACATCAAGTTTACTAAATATCCCAATAATTCTAGAAGGTTATAGCGCCCCAAAAGATAATCGTTTAGAATCTTTGAAAATAACGCCCGACCCAGGTGTTATTGAAATTAATGTGCATCCATCTAAAAACTGGTCAGAGCTTACAAACACCACATTCAAATTATATGATCATGCTAAACACGCACGTTTAGGCACCGAAAAATTCATGCTCGATGGCAAACACACAGGAACTGGCGGTGGTAACCACGTTACTTTAGGTGGTACAACTCCCGCCGATAGTCCGTTACTACGCAAACCAAGTTTATTGCGCAGCTTGTTGACTTTTTGGCAGCATCACCCAGGTCTTTCTTATTTATTTTCAGGCGCTTTTATTGGTGCTACCAGTCAAGCTCCAAGAATAGATGAAGCTAGAATGGAAAATTTATATGAACTGGAAATTGCTTTCAGCCAAATACCTAAAAATGGAGACGTGCCTTTTTGGTTAACAGACAGGTTATTTCGCCATTTATTAACCGACTTAACAGGAAATACACACCGAGCAGAATTCTGCATTGACAAATTATATTCACCCGATTCATCCTCTGGTCGATTAGGAATTTTAGAGTTACGTGCTTTTGATATGCCACCGCATCCACGAATGAGTTTAATGCAAAATTTATTGGTTAGAACCTTGGTGGCTTGGTTCTGGGAAACACCTTACGAGCACAATTTAGTACGTTGGGGCACCGAATTGCATGATAAATTCTTAACCGAACATTATGTAAGAGAAGATATTAAAGATATTGTTGACCAACTTAACAAAGCTGGATACCCCTTTAAGGAAGATTGGTTCAATCCGTTTTTCGAGTTTAGATTTCCACTTCATGGTATGGTAGAAATAAACAATATTCATTTAGAATTGCGTGCTGCCATTGAACCTTGGAACGTATTAGGAGAGGAAATGACTGGTGGCGGCACTGCCAGATATGTTGATTCTTCTGTAGAGCGTGTTCAAGTTAAAGTATCGCATTTTACTGAAGGACGCTACGTACTTACTTGCAATGGTATTAAAGTTCACTTAAATAGTACGGGGGTTAAAGGTGAATATGTAGCTAGTATTCGCTACAAAGCATGGAATCCACATTCGTCATTACACCCTACTATTGATGTTGATACGCCTTTGGTTTTCGATATTATTGATACTTGGAACAAACATTCTATTGGTGGTTGCACCTATTTTGTGAACCACCCAGGAGGACGTTCATATGAAACCTTTCCTGTGAATAGTTATGAAGCAGAATCCAGACGTATCAATCGTTTTTGGGAACAAGGCCATACGCAAGGTGATATTACTGAGGTTGAAACAATTGCCCAAAACGAGACCAATTCGGACAGAGCATTTAAAAAATCTGAAGCTTCCAAAAAATTTAATTATAAAGAATTACCCGTTAATTTCGAATTTCCTTATACCTTAGACCTCAGAAAAAAATAACCGATTGATGCCGATTGACAATAACACGCTTTTTAAAAATTATTTTTCCGATTTTAAGAATTATGACGAAGTTCTAAAATCTAACATGACCATAAATCCCAATTGGGAAAAATTACTAAGTAACCTTACCCGAATGGGCATCGACACCCTAATCTCAAAACAAAATGAGATGGATTGGTTAATGGATGAAAACGGTGTAACCTACAATGTTTATAACGACCCCAAAGGGATGCATCGTGCTTGGGAGTTAAACATAGTTCCCTTTCTTATTCATCAAAAAGAATGGGAAACTGTTGAAAAAGGCATTAAGCAACGTTCAGAATTATTAAACCTTATATTAAAAGATATTTACGGTAAGCGCGAACTCATAAAAAATGGCATCATCCCGCCTGAAGTTATTTATGCACATCGAGGTTTTTTAAGACAATGCGACCAAATTCAATATAAAACAGCAAAACATTTATTAATACATTCTGCCGATTTAGCTCGTGGACCTGATGGACGCATGTGGGTGGTGAATGATAGAACCCAAGCACCTTCGGGTATGGGGTATGCGTTAGAAAACAGGTATTCAACAAGTAGAATATTACCCGATATTTTTAAAGACATCCATGTGAAACAACCATCACATTTCTTTTTCGACTTTAATCAAATGCTTTTAGATGCTGCTCCTCAAAATAAAGACAACCCAAATATTGTTATTCTTACGCCCGGTCCTTTAAACGAAACATATTTTGAGCATGCTTATATGTCATCGTTCTTAGGCTATCCTTTGGTAACAGGAAACGATTTAGTGGTTAGAAGTGGAAAAGTTTGGATGAAATCTTTAAAAGAGCTTAAACAGGTCGATGTTATTTTAAGGCGTGTAGATGATGTGTTTATGGATCCTTTAGAGCTTCGTGAAGATTCTTATTTAGGTGTTGCCGGTTTACTAGACGTAGTAAGGCAGCAGCAAGTAACTATTGTAAATCCCATAGGTAGTGGCGTTTTAGAAAATTCTGGGTTAATTCCGTTTATGAACGCCATTTGTAAATACTTTTTTAAAGAAGAATTAATCTTACCACAAATAGCTTCGTGGTGGTGTGGACAAGAAAAAGAACG
This sequence comes from Mariniflexile soesokkakense, assembly GCF_039650365.1. Classification (NCBI taxonomy): domain Bacteria; kingdom Pseudomonadati; phylum Bacteroidota; class Flavobacteriia; order Flavobacteriales; family Flavobacteriaceae; genus Mariniflexile; species Mariniflexile soesokkakense. The sequence goes on from NZ_JAZHYP010000004.1 coordinate 278,246, forward strand.
CACTTATGTTTTAAACAACCTAACCAATTTGGTTGTAAAACGTATTGATAGGTCTAACCGAGAAAGTATCTTTTTCTGTGAATTCTTAAAACCAAGTCAACTAGAAAACTTAAAAAAGGAAATTCTTTCAAATCCTTATAGTTTTGTTGCCCAAGAAAAAATATCGTTTTCAACAGCCCCCGATTTTGTAAAAGATAAGCTGGAACCTCGTAAAGTGATGTGTCGAACATTTTCTATTGCGAAAAAAGATGGCTATTCGGTAATGCCTGGTGGATTGGTACGTGTAGCTGCAGAACGCGAAAACTTATTTGTATCAAACCAACGTGGTGGTGTGAGCAAAGATTTTTGGATTGTTACCGACGAGCCACAAACCAATATTCAAAATTATTCATGGGATAGTACTTGTAGAATCTCTATTTCTGGCATCAACGATTTACCAAGTAATACCGCCGAAAACTTATATTGGTCTGGAAGGTATTTAGGCAGAGCCTTAGTTACTGCCCGTTTTTTACGTACTGTGCTCAACAAAATGAGTAACGAGCAGTATAATAAACATAAAACCCAGTCTGAAAGCTTGCTTTGTTTATTTCAATCGGTCACAAATATTACCTCTACATTCCCTGGTTTTATTGGTGAAGAAGGTGAAGAGGCTTTAAAAGACCCTTTAAAAGAAATTCTGTCTTTAATGACTGATAAAGATAGAATGGGAAGCTTTGCGCAAACCCTTTCCAGTTTTAATAATTCGTACTACTCGCTAAGAAATTTATGGTCTAAAGATATGTGGCGGGTTTTTGATGGCATTCAAAAAATTTGGACGAGGTTTGAAGATGAAGATGATAAAACTTCTACCGCTGTACTTATAAAAGTGCTCGATAGAATTATAACAAGGCTCATTGCATTTATGGGACTTATTGAAGAAAGCATTTTAGTTGACCAAGGATTACTTTTATATTTTATTGGATTGCAAACCGAACAAGCCACAATGAATATTGAAAAATGTCGCTCGCTTTTAGTTATAAATTATAAAGAACAGCCACAATACGAAATTTTAGAAGCTTTATTAACAAGTCACGAAAGTTTAAATATTTACCGATACAGTTACCGCTCTTATTTAAGTATTGAAAATGTTATAAATCTAATTTTATTAGATAAGGAGTACCCAAAATCATTAACCTATCAACTTAGAAGAATTCAGAAAGATATTGATAGATTACCTCATTCTGAAGTTACCGGAAAAGCAACCGACTGCCAAAAATTTATTTCAGAAGCCAATTTTAAAATTAGAAGCTTACAAATTGAATCATTATTAAAACAAGATTCTAATGGCATTTTAAGGCAAAATTTAGATGATACACTTTCAGAATTAAGCGATCTATTGCACGAAACTGCTTTAGCAATTTCTAACACTTATTTTAATCATGCTTACCAACAAAAACAATTGGTCAATCAAAATTTTCCTTTTTAACTATGAAATTCCAATTATCGCATACCACTAGTTATAATTACGAAAGTGGCGTTACCTTTTGCCATAATATTGCAACCATAAAGCCTAAAACCATGTTAGGGCAAACTCTAGAGGAATACACCCTTGAAATTAGCCCCACACCTTCTGAAATTTCAGAACGTATCGATTTTTTTGGTAACACCGTTACGCGTTTCTCCATTCAAAAACACCATACTGAATTAAAAGTCAATGCCATAAGTAAAGTAATCCGAGATTATACACTACAACCAAATATTGAAAATTCAATTTCTGGCAAAACAATAACTTTATCACAAGCAATACATACATTAAAAGCAAATAGTCCCGATAACATTGAGGCTAAGCAATATATATTAGAATCTATTTTTATCACCAGAATTTCAGCAGATATTAAAACCTATGCAGAACAGTCTTTCAAACCCAACCGACCTGTTTTTGAAGCTGCATATGAGTTGATGCAACGTATTTATACTGAATTTAAATTTGATGCTGGTTTTAGCACCATTGCAACACCAATACATGAGGTAATGAAAGAGAAAAAAGGGGTTTGTCAAGATTTTGCACAAATTGCTATTGCCTGTGTACGTTCTATGGGGTTGCCTGCAAGATACGTGAGCGGTTATATTGAAACTCTGCCTCCTCCTGGAAAAGAAAAATTGGTTGGTACCGATGCATCGCATGCGTGGTTTTCTGTTTACATCCCTACGTTTGGATGGGTAGATTTTGACCCGACAAACAATCAAATTCCAAAAAACCAACATATTACAGTGTCTTGGGGACGCGATTATTACGATGTACCACCACTAAAAGGTGTAATTTATAGCACAGGTAAAAATAAGATGAAAGTAGCTGTTGATATAAGGCCTGCAGTTTAGGAAAATTGTTTTTTATATATTAAATACTTATACTTATCGGTAGCGGGTTTTCAATTTTCAAACTCCACGTAATTTGAATAAAACGTCTCCTTCATATAAAACGATGTGTTTATCACATATATAAAGAATTTTTGCTTCAGTAAAGCTTTCAAATTCCATAGAAATATTTTCATTCTCTAAAACACAAATTATTTGACCTCGCTTTACAACATCTCCAACCTTACAAAGCCATTCTATAACTTCAAAATTATCTTGATTCCTAACGTTAGGCATGTTCACAGTTTGAATTTTCCCAGCTTCAAGTTTAAAGCTAATTTCTGTTTCTTTTGAATTATCATTTGTTAATTGTGAACGCAAATCGCTTTTTAAATTTACAACAGTTCTCTTTCCTACTAAATCTGGAGGAAACAAATTAGGAAACAGAAATTGGAGGATTTTTTTCATTTTGAATTTTAGTTGAAAAAGTATAATGAAATTTTTAGATTCAATTTCTTGCAATAAATTATAATGAAATTTTAATAGGGAAACTATAGTTTACTTTAACAAATTGATTATTTATCATTGCCGGCTTTATTTGAGGCATTTTATTTAAAACTTTAATGATGATATTTTTAACCTTGCCAGTATAATCATTACTTTCTAAAATAATGATATCCTGAATTTCACCTAGCTCGTTGATTGTAAATTTTGTTACCACTATAATAGGTCTATTCTCTTTAAGCCCATCAGGAATTTGCATTCTCTTTCTTAATATTTCAAAAAAATAATCACCAAAACATTTTTCTTTATCGCTATTATTATCTAATCCCGCACATTTCTTAGTAAAAGTTGGAACAATATCAACTTCAGAAAACGAATAATTATAAACTGTTTTCTTTGGCTTTATAAAATCTCCAAAGTTCCTGCCTTGAAGGGTGTCTCTTTCGTAATCTCCATAAAGTCCAAGTTTCTTTTGAGCAAAAGAAATAGCAAACAAATTTGAAATAAGTATAATTAGAATAAAACTTTTTAAATTCATAAAAAACAAACAACAAAGTGAAATTTAATCTTTAAAACTACCTCTGTCCACCGCGATCTTCTAGCTAGTGGGGTTAAAGATTAGTTTTTAATTTTCTCAGGAGAAATTCCAGCAGTAATTTATCTTGAGCTTGACGAAAGGCAGGAGTTTAACCCAACCACCCGTCTCTATCTAAGCTTCTGTATTGAATCGCTTCACCAATATGTGAACCATTAACAGTTTCAACACCTTCTAAATCTGCAATAGTTCTTGATACTTTAATTACCCATTCGGACATATAGTTCATTATTATTTTTCAACTTTACTGCAATCACCAAATTTAAAATGAAGGCATTAATTCTTATCTAGTTTTTTTTAAAATCTTATTTATTTCATCTATAACATTTTTCATTTGGTCATGAACTACACCCCAAGTCTCCTTTGTATCAGATTGATAGCGGTAAACTTCATTAATACTATAATTTTTTGACATGCTCAAATTAGAATATGTTCCAGTAATATAAAAATATAAAAATTTTACATCCTTGACTGTGCTAGTTATAGGCTTCATAGCTAAAGAAGTGCTAGAAAATTTATCGTCTTTATCAAATAATGATGGTTCTTCTAAAACGTATTTACCGGAATTAAATATAATCAATACAAATGTTTTAATATTGAAATTTGTAGAACCGGCATCGTCACTCCGAAAATGAAGCCTAAAGTGAGACGGTGGATTTCCCTCTAGATAAATTCCTTTACCTGCCATTTGTACTCGCAGTATAGGGTCTTTTTCAGAGGGAAGAATATTGGTTGTTGAATTAATAGTTTTTAAATTTTCTATACTTTTATTTAATGTATCTATGTTTCGACCTTGCCTATTAAATTCTTTAGAAACATCATCAAAATTTTTATCACTATCTTTTATCTCTTTAATATTGTTATTTAAACTTTCTTTAAATTTATCATCCTTTGAATCCTTATCACTTGACACTTTCATTTGGCGAAGTGTAAATAGCAAAGCAAATATGCCTCCAAGTATTGCATACAAAACTGATAATTTATCCATTTTTTTAAACATGTAATAAAATTAATATTTTTAATCTACCCCAACCACCCTTCTCTATCCAAACTTCTATATTGAATCGCTTCACTAATGTGTGAGCCATTTACTTCTTCAACACCTTCTAAATCGGCAATGGTTCTGGAAACTTTTAAAATTCTATCATAAGCTCGTGCCGATAAATTCAAACGTTCCATTGCGGTTTTTAATAATTGCTTTGAAGCGTCGTCTAAAACACAATATTTTCTAATTTGTTTTGTGTTCATTTGTGCGTTGTAATGTACCGCATCACTTTCTTTAAAGCGTTCGGTTTGTATTTCTCTGGCTCGTGTTACTCGTTTTCTTATGTCAACGGACGTCTCTCCTTTTCTATCTTCCGATAGTTTTTCAAAAGGTACGGGCGTCACTTCTATATGAATATCTATTCTATCTAACAAAGGCCCAGAAATTTTACTTAAATAACGCTGCATTTCCGCAGGACTTGAGGTTACAGGCGCATTAGGGTCGTTAAAATAACCACCCGGACTTGGGTTCATACTTGCCACCAACATAAACGAAGATGGATAGGTGACCGTAAACTTTGCACGCGAAATAGTCACTTCCCTATCTTCCAAAGGTTGTCGCAATACTTCTAAAACACCACGCTTAAATTCGGGCAACTCATCTAAAAACAATACGCCGTTATGTGATAAAGAAATTTCTCCAGGTTGCGGAAACGCACCTCCTCCGACTAATGCGACATCTGAAATAGTGTGATGCGGACTACGAAACGGACGTTGTGCCATCAAACCTGAATCTTTTACACGACCAACTACCGAATGGATTTTCGTGGTTTCCAGCGCTTCATGAAGTGTCATGGGTGGTAAAATACTTGGTAAACGTTTGGCTAACATGGTTTTTCCTGCACCCGGTGGTCCAATTAAAATAATATTGTGTCCGCCTGCTGCCGCAATTTCCATACAACGTTTAATACCTTCCTGCCCTTTTACAATGGAAAAACAAAGAAATATAATTATTAATACACTTATTTACAATGACTTATAATTTAAACAATGTATCACAATTAGTGTATTTCATTTATTTGTTGTACAATTGTTGTACGATTTAACAATTGGATTACTTTCAAAATGAGCATTAAAATAATATACCGACCAGTTAAAAAAAATGATAAACAAGGTTTTTTAAAGATACGAATTATTGAGAATCGTAAAACTAAAATAAAAAGTTTAGGTATTAAAATTAGTGGTCGTAATTGGTTAGAAGATAAACAACGGGTTTCTAAAAATGAAGATAACGCAGATGCAATTAACGAAAAGATTGAGCAAACCCTAAAGGAGTTAAGCAAGTACGACACACCACAGCAAGCCATACAAACCAACAATAAAACCATTATTAGTTTTTACAATTCTGTTATAGAGAACACCGTAAACTCTGGAACTAGAGCAAAATATAAAGATGTTAAAAATAGATTTAGTGGTTATTTAAACAATGTTGGCTTAGATGATTTAAAATTTCATCAATTGAATACTGACCACGTACAAGGTTTTTATAGTTATATGCGTAATACTGGGTGCGCTCAAAATACCGCAAACTATAATATGAAAAGTTTTAAAGCTATGATTAACAAAGGTATCAAAAGCGGTATTGTAAATTATTATCATAATCCTTTTGCATTACTTAAGCTAAAATTCACAGACACTAAGCATAAAACATTAACCAAAGATGAAGTTAGTAGATTGTTAAATACAGATTTTAAAGATAACAGAATACAACGGTATAATAGTTTAAATGTTGACCTCAACGAAATTGCAAGTATATTTTTATTTCAATTGTTCGGTCAAGGTATGCGTGTTAGCGATGTTCAACTTTTGAAATGGTCTAATTTTGAAGTTACTAACGGTGTTATACTAATTGATTACAGACAATATAAGAGTAAGAAAAAAGTTACTCTTAAACTAACTCAAATATCGTGTAAACTACTCTTAAAACGCTTAAAACAGTACGATAAAACTATTGTTGAACGTGTTACCGATTTGGAGTTTCACAACGAACGTTATAACGATGAAATTGCTAAAGCAAAAAAGTTACTAGCGGAAACCGATAGCAAAAAAGAGATTAATAAAATCACACAATTACTGGATAGTGATAACGGGAATAAAAAAGAAGCCACTCGTTTAGGTTGGGAATTAGGACAAAAGGAAATTATAAGAATGTTCGAGGGTAAACTAAATGAAGTTAAAACTAAAATACATAATGAATTTGCAACGCTCATAAATAGTTTATCCAAAGGCGACCACGCTAACGACTTCGTGTTTCATTTTTTCACAAATGATGAACTATTTAAAAATTATAAAGATGGCGAGGAACTGACCGACAAACAATATTCTCGTTTACAAGGTACACGCAGTTACTACAATGGATTATTAAAAGAAATTAAAAAGCAAGCCGAGATTAAAATAAATTTAAGTAGCCACGTTGCACGACATACCTATACGCAGTTAATTTTAAATAGTGATGCGGATGTAGTCGCAGTAAGTAAGGCGTTAGGACATTCTAATTTAGCCACAACTCAAACATACATATCACAGCTACCAAATGCAAGATTATTGAATATAAACGATGACCTTTCAAATAGTTTTACCAACTAATAAACCAAATTAAAATATTCGTTTAGCACCGCAAAAACCACAACCACCAATATTAGAACAAAAACAACACGCCTTGCCAATGGTGTGGAAATCCACCAATAACGAGCATCGTATTTATATTTATTTTCGTTGGGGTCTAGCATTTATTATGTGGGCTAATTTTGTGGCTAATTTACGACTTTTTACGTTAATCGGGTGCGTTATGCCATATATGTTATAAAGTTGCTTAAATTGGTTTACAGTTAGTTTTAGTATCATAGTTTTCTCTTTCAAATAAATATTAAAAAAAATTATAAAAATTTTCTGAACGGGTCTAACTTTTTCAATGGGTACTAACTTTTATATAGTAAACGTAAGAAAAGTTACCGATAACTTTTAAATCTGCGACCAATTGTAAAACCTACCACCCACGGAGGGGGTATATTATCGATTTAACCATAGGAAAAGGAAATACTAAACTAAACGAGTATGGTTATAACCGTACACATACCAATAAAATAGTGCATTTTATTCACAAATAATACGATAAAACAAATAATAATTTACAAATAAGTACTTTTTAATAAATTATTCGTAAAAATCATTTTACCTATTGACTTTTTTTGAGAATTGCACATATTTAATCATATAACATTTTATTAAAAACTCAAATTTATGATTTATTTACCTAGAGAAAACGCCACGTATGGCTTAAATACGGATTACCAAAAACTAACCTTACAGGAGCGAAAAGATGCTTTTTTGTTGTTATTGTTTTTGAACACCTATAATGACACGAAACAAGCATTTAGGACAATAAAAAACGTATGGCTAAATACTATACAACCGTTAGAGGGAAACGTTGGGAGTAAGGAATACAGCGTTATAACTTCGAGCCGTTCGCAAACGTTGAAACGACTTAAAACCATTTATAACGATTACGTTATTAAAGTGGAATAACAGATATTAAATGCCTTGAAATGGTGGCAAATAAAAAGGATAGCCAAAGCGCAAACTTCTAAAACTATCCTTTTACCATTTTATTATAACTGCACCTAGTTAGCCATTTGTTAGAGCAAATGAGCGTGCAGACCGAGAAAACCACTCTATATTAAATATATGAAAATTCTGTAAAAAGTCAATGTATTTAAAAATGGTTTTCCGAATACATTTAACCGATAAATGTATAATGATGATGTTGAAACAATTAAATTTCAAAACAAATATGTAAATGGTCGAGCATTAGACGTTATGACCGATTTCACACACAATAGTTACATAATAAAAGGTAGTACTGGAATTGGTGGCACAAGTGCCTTACTAGATTATAAAGGTGGCAACGTTTTAATAATTAGTCCGAATACTGGAATGATAACAGGCAAACGAAAAGGTTTATACAAAAGCCATAAACAAGTTTTTATATATGCGGATTCGCAAAAAGAAAACTCGTTAAATTCGTGGCGTAATGTTAGCAATTATTTGGGGTTAACACCAGTTAATTTGCAGAATTTAATAATTAACTGCACACCTAACCAAATAGTTAAACTACGTAACACCGATACGGAACTATATAACCAACTGGTTAAGATTCCTATTTTTATTGACGAATACCACGCATATACAACAACGTCCGATTTTCGCAATGAAATGGGGGAATTTCTGGAGCTGGTATATAACGAATGGCACGCACCGTTTAAATTATCAACAGCAACACCGAACTATGATAATTTAGATGTGTTTACCAACGATGCTAAATATTACAACTTAGTCCGAGCCGACCAACCAAAAAAGCAACTGCAAATTAGTTATAACGCTAAAGACGTACACGAATTTATCCAAACCGAAAACGCTAAAGGTCGCACGGTAGTTTTATTTACAAATGATAAAAATTACCACGTCAGCAATAAATTTAAAAACGTTAAAAACTTAGTTGGTAAAAATCTAGCGATAAAAATTGCACCGTATGACCGCACCAATAATATTAACGATGCCGAGTTAACGGATTGTGATTTACTTGTATGCTCTAGTGCATATTTTGCTGGATTCGACATTAAAAAAGATGTTAGTATTTGCATAGTATCTAACCAATGTACAGATGCGTATAAAATTGGTGTTAATGATATTATACAGGCATACGGGCGTTGCCGTAATACTGTGTTAAATGCGTTGTTTGTGAACGTTACAGCAAAGTATGATGTTACCACGAAAAAACAAACGTGTTACCCAACCTCAACGGCTGAAATAACTAACGCAATTACCAAATATAATAACGATTTAAGTTACTACAATACGGTGGCGCATGGCGCAACCTATTACACGCAAATTGCGGACTACGAACAAATAACACCACAGTTACACGTTAACAGGGCGTTGTTACTGCAACCAGTTTTTAACAAAGTGATAAATTACCAATTGTATAACAAAAATGTGCTATTGGAATGTTTAAACGATGCTGATTTTATCGTTACCGATTATGTTAGTAGTAACGTAGAACTGGAAAAATACAGCAATGCGACACCGTTTAAGGAACGTTTAACCAATTTGTTGAAACTAAATGTTAACGTATTGCTCAACAGCTATAAAACCGCTAAATACAATTTAAAAACCAAAGATAACGGTAGTTTTAGTACTGGTTTAGCGTTTGAGTACCTAACCGCATATCTGTTAAAATCTACGAATGCGGAACTAGTGGATAAACTAAATAATAAACGTGTTTACGCTAACGAGTTTTATAAAAGTATGGATTTGTTTATACGTGCAAATGTTGATACACGTTACTATTTTAATCAATTAACAGATGTGGTTAACGACCGAGCAAAGCGTTTATATTTTAACGATGTGGTTAGCAAATTGTTAAACGATACCTATTTAACAAATGACTGGCAATTTTTGTATATGTGCCACAGGATAAATGCAAGCATTTTACCCGAAAATAGCGAGCGTGAAATTAATTTATACGAATATTTCCACAACGTGAATTTTTACAAACCGCTAGTAAGTGATAAAAACCAACGCAATAGAACTGTTAAAAATTTAATTGTAAAGGAATTACGAACTGTTAATGTAATCCTGACCGACGACGAAACCGACTGGTTAAACGAGATTAGTAAAACGGTATTTAAGGAACTCGATGCCACAGGCGATTATATTAACCACAATACACGTAAAGCTATTAAACAAAAAATGATTAACGTTTTAGTTTTCCTATTAACTAACGGTAAAATTGGTAAAAGGACGGAAAATAAAAACCGTGAGTACAACCCGTTAACACAAACACCAAAGGCGTTACGTGAAATAATACCAATTAAAATGATAGGTATCGATTTAACTAGCGCAAATCCGCAAATTGTCGATAATATGTTAAATACTAAGGTAGGTTTACAAGTGTACCCGAATTTGATGCTTAACCGTGGGATTACTAGAAATAAAGCTAAAAAATTGTTTAATAGTCAGTTAAATAACCATTATGCAACGGTTTCAAATGCTAAAAAAGTTTATTTGGATGCTGGTTTCTGTAACGCTAACGCCACTAAATTAGCACGTATGACGGCAAGTGTAGAAAAAGGTAGTTTTTACGAGGTTATGACAGCTAACGAAAAAATACTAATGGAAAACTACCAAAACATATTACCGTTTAAAACGTTCCGTTTCCACGATGCTATAATTATGCCGTTAGAATTAGTTGATAAACACAATATAATATTACCAACGGTGGTAAAAGATTATGTGTACCACGTGGAATTATTTAACGATAGTACCGAGTACCAAGGTTTAACAACGGATGCACCGCATAACGGTATTGGATTTGTAACCAATTACATTGATTTGGCTAGTTAGTTCGTGGCGGACAATATGATACGTACCGCCATCAAATTTTAAGCTAAAACGCTTAAAACCCTTATAAATACTGGAAAAGTGTATAAATAAAGTGGGGCGTGCTAAGAAGTAGGTACTATAAGAACAACCGCTAAGCACGTGCCACTTTTTAATGGGTACAATTATTTGATTAATTTAGTTAGAGTTTCAATAAGTTGGATTAATCCCGATATGCTAGTACTAGGTTTAAGTGCTAAAATAAAAACAGCACCCACAAAACTAAATTGCCACCACGTCCATTTAGGTAACGGTATCTTAATATATTTTCTTTTTTTCATAATAAATTATCTTTAAAACACTCCTAAGAGTTTGAGTTCTGTTAAACCGCCTTATGTATATATCAGAATTTAACAGTTTGGCTCTCACACCTTACAAAATCAAGTGTTTTACAATGTACCTAAAAAGGGTGTTTACGAAAAGGACAATGAAAAACCTATAACAAACCTACAATACCATAAATAAAATCTATTACTTTTTTTGTTGCTTTATAATCATTTTAGAGTGGAAAAACATATTTTACCTAAATTTTACATTACTACAACGAACATTCTAGTAATGTAAAATATTTTATTATCTTTGTTTCAGCTAAAAATTAGATTATGAAATACGTTACTTATTGCAGAGTTTCCACGAAAAAACAAAGTTTGGGTTTAGATGCTCAACAAACCATTATTAACAGATACCTAAAATCTAGTGATGAGGTTGTAAGTGAGTTTGTGGAAAAAGAAACTGGTACTAATAAAAAGGTACGCATACAATTAACCAAAGCAATTGAAGTATGTAAACAAACGGGTGCAACGTTACTAATTGCAAAACTAGACCGTTTAACACGTAATCTAAATTTTATCACTAAATTAATGGATAGCGGTATTGAGTTTAAGGCATTAGATATGCCACACGCAAATAAGTTAACCATTCATATTTTTAGTGCGCTGGCTGAACACGAAGCCGATTTGATTAGTACACGTACCAAACAAGCGTTAGCCGAGTTAAAGAAAAAAGGTGTTAAGTTGGGTAAACCGCAAAATTTTAGTGATGCTGGACGTTTAAAAGGCGTTGCCACAAATAAAGCAAAAGCCAAAGCAAACCCGAATAACACCAAAGCCAAAGCATTTATAAATGTATTATTGAAGCAAGGCTATAAGTTTAGCCAAATTGCAAGCCAACTAAACGAACACGGATTTAAAACAAGCCGTGGTAAACAGTTCCAAGCCGTACAAGTCCAACGATTAGCAAGTTGAAACACTACCCTATATAGTAACCCTACATTAAATAACCGTATTTGGTGTATATGAGAGCATACAGGGGATGGGGGTCTAAAATGTGCGTTGTGGCTATGGTTTTGAAAGGATTTTTATAAAATCTAAAATTATTAAATAAGGTTTATTGTTTTTTTTTATTGAGTTTTGAAGTTGGTAATTATGTATATAGTATAGTATATTGTAAATGTTTATAAAAAAGATTTATACTTTTAGTGTTATAATGTGGATATTGAAAATTGTCTATATCCAATTGTTAGCAACAATTAAAACCAAACTATGAAGAACATTACTTTACTCTTGTTTTTTACTATAACATTAGCGTCTTGCCAAGAGAATAAAAAGAAAGCTGGCGTAACTGACGATTTTGAAAAATCATACAAAGAACAAAAAGACGCTGATTTATTACCTGAACATACCGAACATTTTGATTCGATAACAAATTTATACTCTAACTATAAATACAAAGTATCATTCGATGCACCAAATCATTGGTCTTCAGATGCAGGAGTATCTGAACATACAATTTTTCGGACTTTTCAACCAGATTCAGCTATTACTTTTGCAATTAATGTTATTGAATTAAAAGTGGCTGAAAATGAAAAAACACCTGATATTTGGGAAATGTATCAAATCCAAAAAGAAAAAATGGATTATACATATAAAGTTTTAATACCAAAACAATTTAATTCAAAAGCAGAGGATTTTAAAGCAAGTAAAACGTATTTAAAAAACAAAACTACGCTGAAAAGAGAGTTTAAATATTTAGTACGTGAATTAGATTTAGAATATTATAACACGTCAATAGTTTATCAAACTTTGATTGGTAATCTATCATATACATTTAGTCTCGATGTTCCAACTATGTTTTATGATGAAAATCCGAATTTTTATGACAATCTTATACGAAATGTTACATTTCTATATGGTAAAGACGATGTGAATAAATATTTGAACAAAAAAGGAAATTAAAATGGACAATTGTCTATTTTTCAATGTTAGCCACAAATTAAAAAATGGAGAAAATAGATTATTCTTTTGCTAGAACAGATAACCTTAGTGTTTCTTATTTAAAAATAAGTGTAGATAATTATATTGAATTTGTAACAAAAAAGGGAAAATTAAAAAAAGACGATGAGAGTTTAAATGAATTTGAAAGTGCTGAAATTTTTGAAAAAAATAGGATTATTATAAATGAAATGGGGGAAAATTTTGTGATAAGCGTAATTTTTTTATCAATGTTCTTAGAATCATATATTTACGATTTTAGCGCAAGAAATAAAGGTGACTCCTACACATCAAAATATTTAGATAAATTAGATACAGTATCAAAATGGATTATTATTCCCAAAATTATTTCTGGTGTAGAAATTGATAAGTCTAGAAAATCATTCGAAATGTTAAGAAACTTAATATCCACAAGAAATAAATTAATTCACTGGAAATCTAAAAAGTTTAACTCTTCTGAATTAATAAAAAACAGAGATAAAGAAATTTATGATTTAATTAATTTAAAAGAAATTTTTATTGCTATTAAAGACTTATTTAATCAACTTGACAATGGGCAAGAAAGGAAAATTCATAATTTTTTCCTCGAATATATTGATAGACAAAAAATCTGCGAATAAAACCAAATATAAAAAAAACTAGTTTATCCTAAAACAATGTGAGTCGCATTGTTTGTGTATAAGAATTTTTGAAAGGAAATCGGAAGGAAGAAATAAAGATTAATTTAAGAGATACATAAACATTTACCTATATACTAAAAAACAAAACTGATGAAAACCATTTTATTGATTTTAACATTTATATCTGGAATAACCTCCTATTCTCAAAACGAAATTAAAGACATCATTGATAAATTAAATCAGAATTTAACTACTTATGGAGCAGACCCTAGTCTGAAAGAAGTTTTTTTAAATAGACAAGAAAAAATATTAGATATACAAGGATTTCAAATACCTCTCGAAAAGACAAAAGAAGTTTACCAACCTGACGAGAAAATATATCAGGGTACAAAAATTATAGGAAAAGTATCATTCGAATGTGAATGGAATTGTATAAAAAACACAGAAGATAATGAACAGAATTCTGGAGTAGCTTTTAGTTTCAAAAGTAAAAAGGGTGCTTACCTATTCATCGATTTAATTTTTCAACTCAAAAAAGAATTGGCTTATGATTAAAAATTGAAAACAAGTGTGAGTAAAAGTGTTAAAAATAATTTGAATGAAAACAAAAAAAGCTTACGAATTAGAAGAAGGAGACGCAATCTTGTACAAAAAGAAATATTTTGTAATTGATATGATTTCAACTGAATTTATATCTGATGAAATATGTGAATTATACGATATTGAAAATGTAGATAAAGAAATAAAGGTTGAACATTTGGTTTATACTTTTGAGGATGGATTGACTATGAATTTTAAAAAAGGGTCAGAAAACAGAATGATATATTCTGTGAATTACGATGTTGAATTCGAATATCTTGGAAAAGTAGAATATGAGGATTACGAAAAAGGATTATACAATAGGGAAATTCGACCAAAATTAAGACACGAAATTTTGACTAGAGACAAAAGTACTTGTCAGAAATGTGGAAGAGGAATAAAAAACGGAGCTACATTACACATTGACCATATAATTCCTGTTGCAAAAGGCGGTAAAACTGAAAAGAAGAATTTACAAACATTGTGTGATAAATGCAACTATGGAAAAGGCGGAAATTAAAAAGTAATAAATGGTTGTGTACTTCTTTAGTATAAATAAGACAATAAAGTTATACGATTGTTGTACGATTTTATATTATAATATTATAAATAATTAAATTTCAATAAGATAAAACTATACTTTTTAGACCTTTTACATCTGAAAAATCATGTTCTGGAAAATCTAAATTTTTCTCAAACTCTTCTCGGGTATTTATAATGGTTTGCTCTAACGGTTCTCCTTTATCAAAAAAATCAATAACCTGCTTAATATTATCAATACCGTAAACTTCTAAATTATCTACAATGGCTGCTTCTTTGGCATTTTGATTCGGTAGAATAAACCCCTTAAAACCTTCTTGTCGTGCTTTTACCGCAATGGGCAAGGCGCCTTTTATGGGTTGCAACGTGCCATCAAGTGACAATTCGCCCATAATAATATAACGCTCTAACTCTTCAGCTTTTATTTGGTTGGAAGAAGCTAGAATACCTATTGCCAAAGTTAAATCGTATGCAGAACCTTCTTTTCGTAAATCGGCAGGCGACATGTTGATGATGATCTTTTTTCCTGGAATTCGATAACCGTTATTTTGAAGCGCTGCTGCGATACGAAAATTACTCTCTTTAATCGCATTATCGGGCAAACCAACTAAATGATATCCAATACCAGTATCGGTATTCACTTCAACTGTAATGGTTGTAGCTTCCACACCAAAAACAGCACTTCCAAAAACTTTTTTAAGCATATAAATTGTTTACTGCTTAAATGTAAGAAATGTATCTTTTAATCTGAATATTAGTTTCAAAAAATTAACAATAGTTTCAAACCACCCAAATCAACAAATCAACGCATGAACAAAAAAAAAAACTACCCTCCAATAGTAATCATACTTCGGTTGTTATTATGCAATTTAGGCTCTTGAAGTTTTTTGAGTGTATCCATACCACCCCTCACCTTAAACTTGGCCTGTACCGCTTTTTGAATAATAGGCTCAATAGCATTTCCCAAACGAAGCGTCGTTAATAAATCGGATTCTGCGGAAGAAAACAAACAGTTTTTCAGCTGTCCATTTGCAGTTAACCGCAATCTGTTACACGAATCGCAAAACGGATTGGTAACCGAACTAATCACAGCAAAACTACCTTTATAACCTGAAATTTTATAATTCTTAGAAGTATCGTTTGGAGCATCTTGTAAGCGTTGTATATTTTCTTCGGTGAAAGAAGCATTTACATAGGTCATCACTTCTGCATAGGAAACCATTTTACCCATATCCCATTTATTTCCATCAAACGGCATGAACTCTATAAAGCGGACTACAATAGGTAAGTTTTTGGTTAAGTTGATAAAATCGATAATTTCATTTTCATTAAATCCCTTCATCAACACCACATTCACTTTCACTTTAAAGCCTTCTTCTACTAATAGCAACATGTTTTTATAAACGATGTCAAACTGGTCGCGACGTGTGATATGTTTGAATTTTTCACGGTTTAATGAATCTAAACTAAGGTTGATTTTATTAACTCCATTCACTTTTAAAACATCGATAAACCTATCAATAATCACAGCATTTGAAGTAATTGATAATTCTACAGGAAGCGTCGCTAATTTTTCTAAAATAACAGGAATATCTTTACGTACCAATGGCTCGCCACCTGTTAATCTTATTTTTGTAACGCCATGTTTTACAAAGATTTTGGCTATTTGGTAAATTTCCTCATAAGTCATCAAATGGCTTTTAGGCGATAACTGAACACCTTCTTCAGGCATACAATACGAGCAGCGTAAATTACAGCGTTCTATTAACGAAATGCGTAAATACCCATGATGTCTACCATGTAAATCTTGTAATATGGGGGTTTCATTTTTCATTCTCAATTATTCATTCTTCATTATAAGCTAATCGTGTCTCGCTCCTCTCAGTATCCCAAAAATATGCAATACCGATGGAAATATAGCATCCATAGACTCACTGGCTCCGTTAGTTGATCCTGGAAGTGCCAACACCAAAGTATTTTTAATAGTACCGGCTACACTTCTTGATAGCATCGCATAAGGTGTTCTATCTTGTCCGTAGTTACGAATGGCTTCTTCAATTCCAGGAATGCGTCTATCTAAAAGAGGTGCCAACGCTTCTGGTGTCACATCACGTGCTGAAAGCCCTGTGCCCCCAGTATAAATAATTAAGTCAACACCATTTTCTTGGTACTGTTTGGCTTTAACCTGAATCATTTCCAACTCATCCGGAATAATTTCATAAGCTTCGGTTTGAATACCGCAAGCTTTTAGTTTTTCAATAATAGCTTTCCCAGCTTTATCTACTTTATTTCCTGCCGAAATGGTATCGGAACACACCATTACAGCTGCAGTAATATCTGTTCTAAATCGGTTTTTAAAATCAGATTTCCCTCCTTTTTTATGCAATAGTTTTATATGGTGAATCTCAATACCTTTATCAATAGGCTTTAACATATCGTACATATTTAACGCAACAACACTGGCGCCATGCATCGCTTCAACCTCTACCCCAGTTTTATAAATGGTTTTTACAGTAAACAAAACCGTGATTTCCAATTCGTTTATTTCGTATTCCACACCTGTAAATTCAATAGGTAACGGATGGCAGTCGGGTAAAATATCAGGCGTACGTTTTACACCCAATAAACCCGCAGCTTTACTCATGGCAAACACATTCCCTTTCGGAACCAGATCGTTTTGTATAGCTGCAATGGTTTCTGGTTTGCTTACTTTTACAATAGCTTGGGCTACTGCAGTACGTAGTGTGGTGTTTTTATGTGTGATATCTACCATAACTTAATTATTTACCTTCCATTGATGCGTATCATCCTCGAAAATTTCTTTTCCAAAAACGGGTACATGCGCTTTAATTTCTTCAACTATAAATTCTAATGCTTCAAAAACCACTTTTCTTCTTGGCGAAGACACGAATACGAATAAACAAATTTCTCCTGCTTTTACTATTCCTAAACTGTGATAAATATGCATACAGGTTAATTGAAATTTCTCGAAAGCTGCTTCTCTAATGTCGTGAAATTTTTGGTTAGCCATATCTTCATACGCTGTGTACTCAATAGACGAAACTATTTTGCCATCAATCATATCGCCACGTACTTGACCCAAAAAAATATTGTGAGCACCAATACTTGTTTTTGTTTGGTGCTTGGCGATAGATTCTCCAATAAATTCTGAAGAAATAGCACCTTGTTTAAACACACTTTTTGGTTTTTTATCTGTCATTTTTTCTATTTGTTTTCTCTGTAAGGTTTTGAGAACCTTGTAGGTGTTTTATACGTTTAATTATCTCCGAAGCGCCTTCCTTTAAACTAAAACAATCACTAATATTTAATTTATTTAGAATTGAAACCGCTTGTTTACTTCTTATTCCTGATTGGCAAAAAATAACTTTTTGCTTTTCAGAATCTATTTTATTTATTGAATTTTTAAGTTCGCTTAAAGGAATTGAAGTGGAAGTTTTAATTTTTGGTAGTTCATGTATTTCTCGAACATCTATAAACTGAATGTTTTCAAATGTTGAAATACCATTAATAGAAATTTCATGAGGTTCAAACTCACAATTTTCAATTAATTGTTTTTTATTAAAACCATCCTGTTCTTTTAAAACCTTAGCTACTTCTAAATCCGCTTTATTAATTTTCAAAATAGAAGTTTGGGAATTTAAAGCATTGTAACAAAGAAATTTTCCTGAAAGCACATCACCTATTTCTAAAATAATTTTCAGAACTTCGTTGGCTTGCATGCTACCGATAATTCCAGGCAACACACCCAACACACCTATTTCTGAACAATTAGGAACACTATTTTTTTGTGGTGAATTGGGAAACAAACACCTATAACTGGGACCATTCTTATAATTAAAAACAGAGACCTGACCTTCAAATTTGTAAATCGCGCCAAAAACAAGTGGTTTATTGGTGATGATGCAGGCATCGTTTATAAGGTAACGCACTTCGAAATTATCGGTACCATCAACAATAATATCATATTGGTTGAACAATTCTAATGCGTTTTGATAGGTTAGTTTTTTAGCATAAGCGGTAATTGAAATCTCACAATTTAAATCTTCTAATCTGTTTTTTGCTGCTTCTGCTTTATTTTTACCTAGGCTAGATGTTCCGAATAATATTTGACGCTGTAAGTTTGATTCTTCAACTATATCAAAATCAATAATCCCTAAAGTTCCAACACCTGCTGCTGTTAGATATTGCAACACGGGACACCCGAGTCCACCCGCACCAACCACCAATACTTTGGCGTTCGTGATTTTATCTTGACCGGTTTGCCCGATTTCTGAAAGAATGATATGTCTGCTGTATCTATTCATTTTTCATATTTACCCAACATGCAAGATTTAAAAACCTTGTAAGAGTAGGTACATTTTTTTTATACATACAAGGTTATCACAACCTTGCAGGATATTTTAACCACCAGCAAAAGGTGGTAATAATGCAATTTCACTTCCACTTACTTTAGTTTCCAATGAAACCAACTCTTGATTTTGAGCCACTTGAAAATCTTTATTTTTAAGTGCTGAATATTTAGAATGCAAAACATCTAAAAATTCAGATATGGTGCTTCCTGAAAAAGATATGATTTCTTTCTCACATTGAGTAACCTCAGCTATAAGCCCGAAATATTTTATACTAATATTCATTTTATAATCTCTTTTAATTCTTCTGGTGTGTTGATGTTTTGTGTGAATAGTACATCTTCACCGGTTAATACTACTTGCTTCACTTTGCATTGATTTACTGCAAATTGCAAACGCCGTTCGCCTTCGTTTAAAAGTTTTAAAAACACAGTTTCACAGGATTTATTATAAAGTGCAATAAGTGGCATCTCTTTTCCGTGACTTTTTATTTGAATGACTTCGGATTCAACATCAATTTCATGTATTAACTTCTTTAAAATTATAGTTGAAATTAACGGAATATCGCAACTCAAAACTAAATTATAAGCTGTTGAGGACTGTTTCAACCCCGAATAAATTCCTGCTAATGGTCCTGCATTCTCAATAACATCTTCAATTCTTTTTAATCCGAACACATCATACGCTTTATTATTAGAAACAATAAGGGTATTAGAAACTAAAGGTTTCAATGCGTCGATACTATGCTGTACAAAAGATTTGCCTTCATACATTAAAAAGCCCTTATCGGTGCCCATACGTGAACTTTTTCCGCCAGATAAAATAATGCCTGTTATATCATTTTTATCCATTATTTTATGTGATTATTAATTTAACACAAGCAATAGCAAGCACGAAAGCTAAAATATATCGTAATGATTGGTTATTTATTTTTTTACTTCCTAAATAACCACCAAGCACCCCGCCTACTAACGCAACCACCACTAAAACAAAGGTATCGCTTTCTATATGCACACCGCTACTTACTTGCCCTACAAGTCCAGAAGCAGAATTAACCCAAATAAACAACGCCGAAACTGCCGCCGCTTCTTTCATATTTCCCCAATGGAGCAATAATATAAGTGGCGTTAAAATGATGCCTCCACCTATTCCAATTAAACCAGAAAAAAAGCCAATAACACCACCCACTAAAAATCCTTGCCAAAGCTTAACTTGTTTAGTAGACTCGCTTTCCTTGCCAAAAACGTTTAGCATTTTTAAAATGGCAAACACCAATAAAATAGCTAATACTTTTTTATATATGGACGCATCAATTTCTATAGTACCACCCAAAAAAGCAAAAGGAATAGAGGTTACTGCAAACGAGAAAAATAGTTTTTTATTAAAATACCCTTCCTTGTAATAATAGTAAAACGAAATACCTGCCACAAAAAGATTCAATAAAAGCGCTGTTGGCTTCATTGTTTCAGGTGAAAACGAAAACAACGCCATTAAAGCCAAATACCCACTAGCACCACCATGCCCTACGCTCGCATATAAAAATGATACTATGGGGAGTAGCATTAGAAAGAAGGTTATGTTTTGGGTTCCTAACATTATAAATTTTCTATTTTAGCTAATTGTTTATCTAAAAATTTCCAGCAATTTTGATTGATTTCATCAAAAACCCGAATTAGCGATTTCCCGTATTCGGTTAATTCGGCGCCACCACCACCCTTTCCTCCGGTCGAATTTATAGTGACTGGTTTTTTCGCCGATTTGTTTACCGAGTCAAGAAGCCCCCACGCTTTTTTATAAGAAATATTTAAGGCTTTTGCTGCTTTTGATAACGAGCCTGCTTCGTCGATAGCCTTTAATAAATGAACACGCCCTTCACCGAGCAACACATGTTCGTTACATTCAATCCAAATTCTACTTTTTATTTTATAACTCATAAGTTTTCATTTAAACTGGGAGCAAAATAACTTCTACGGTATCTCCAATTTCAATATTAGTAACTTCTTCACGCATAAATACTAACGCATTTGATAAGGCAAAGGTTTGCTGCATGGCAGAACTTTGACCTTCTAAAATTTCAACAGAACCATTAATATGTATCGCTTTTAAAAATTGTGGTCGGTCACCAAACTTTTTAAAGGCAGAAATTGAGGTTGCGTTTACACGCGGTAATTCAATGTCTTGATGGTTCATCATTTTTTGTAATGTGATATACACATAAACATAAAAACACGTTAACGCAGCGGCTGGGTTTCCTGGGAGCGCAAAAACGGCTGTATTTTGTTTGGTTCCAAAAAACAAAGGCTTCCCTGGTTTTTGTTTTACTTTATAAAAATGCTCGGTAATCCTTAATGTATTTAAAGCTTTTCCAACAAAATCATAATCACCCACTGAAATACCACCGGTTATAATTACCAAGTCGTTTTCATTAATAACAGTATCTAATTTTGATTGTGTTTTTTCAAAATCATCTTCAACTTTATGTATAGTAACATCGTAGAATTTCAAACTGTAAAGTGCACTTAAAAGCATTTTAGAATTGCTCTCGTATATTTTTCCGTAAGTTAATTCGGAGCCAGCTTCCACCAACTCATTTCCTGTGGTAATTAAAGCAATAGATGGTTTCTTAAACACATTAACTTTTGAAATACCCAAAGAACTTAAATAACCAATGGCTGCAGGTGTCAATTTCGTATTTTTAGCAAGCGCTTGTTCTCCTTTTTTAACCTGCTCCCCTAATGGGCGAATATTCATATTAACTTCAACTTTGTTTTCAATGCTGATGTTATCCCCATTAGCAATCACCTTTTCTTGCATCACAACCGCATTAGAAGAATTTGGAACTGGCGCACCTGTAAAAATGCGTACAGCTTCTCCTGGTTTTAAAATAGTTTGACGCACATCTCCTGCCTTTACCTCTCCAATAAGTTGATATGTTAAGTTATCGTGCAAATTCAAAGCATAACCATCCATTGCCGATTGCCTAAACGGTGGCATATTTATAGGAGAATCAACATTTTCAAAAAGTTCATAACCTCCTGCTTTTTCAACAGTTTTGTATATGCTTTTTAAAAGCGGTTTACTATGCTCTTTAACAAACTGAATGGCTTCTTCAATGGACGTCATACTACTTTTCGTTATATCTTTACAAATATAACGAATAAATTTTTACAACACTGTTTTAAATAGTATAATTTAGCATAAATACGTAGTTCCCAAAATAGAGAGTTTATTTTGTATTCTCTACAATAAGATTATTAATATTTTATCAAACCCATAAAAATACGTATTAAAAACACAAAATTAAGTATTAATACGTATATTTGGAATCAATCAACCATTTTTTGGTTTATAAACACCTATATTGCAAACTAAAATCACACATACATCCAATACAATAATACGAAAACGTGTTATAGAAAACACATCTTGCTTGTCTTGTGAAAACAAGGACTGTCTCATTAAAAAAAACTTAACAACATTAGAAAATTCTCCCATTATTAATGAAAAAAATAATTTGAGATGTAAAAGAGGGCAACAATTTATCATGGAAGGCGCCCCAGTAAACGGCTTATTTTTTGTTTTAAGAGGCAAAGTCAAAGTTTTTAGAACCGGCATTAACGGCAGGGAACAAATTGTTCGTTTTGCTAAAGAAGGCGAAATTATTGGACATCGTGGTTTTGGCACTGAAGAATACTATTCAATTGGCGCTATCGCATTAGAAGACACCAGATTATGCTATTTTTCAAAACAAAATTTACAAGATGCTTTATTAAACAATCCAAAATTTGCCTACGATTTTATGCTTTTTTACGCCAACGAACTCAATAAAAGTGAATCGAAAGTTAAATCTATTTCTCAAATGACTGTAAGAGAACGCGTCATAGACTCCTTACTATATATTCATAGAAAATTTGGTGACGTGAGGGGATTTCTAAACTTACCTTTAAGCAGAAAAGAATATGCAGATTATGCAGGTACCACTGAAGAGCAAGTTATAAGGATATTTTCCGCTTTAAAAAAGGAAAAACTTATTGCGGCAAACGGAAAAAGGATTGGGCTTTTAAATGAAAAAGT
This sequence comes from Mariniflexile soesokkakense, assembly GCF_039650365.1. Taxonomy (NCBI): domain Bacteria; kingdom Pseudomonadati; phylum Bacteroidota; class Flavobacteriia; order Flavobacteriales; family Flavobacteriaceae; genus Mariniflexile; species Mariniflexile soesokkakense. The sequence goes on from NZ_JAZHYP010000004.1 coordinate 301,614, forward strand.
ACTTAAACAAGAAATTGAAGAGCATCATTATTACTTAGGAAGCTAGAGTAAGTATTAATTACGTAAATTACTATACTACATATAGATTAATAGCAAAAAACCACCTTATTGGTGGTTTTTTTATGGTATAAAATCATCTTTTTATAATAAAAATATCAGTTTAAAAGGTGTTAAAAAAAGCAAATAGCCTTGTTTTATAGCATATTAATTAATAATGAGTTCTATTATTTTTGATAAATACTTAGAGATATAAGTATTTACATAAAAAATATTAAAAACGATCTGATATTATGGAACAAAAAACAATTACACTGGTACAAGAATCTTTTGAAAAAGTAAAACCAATAGCACCAACTGCTGCAAAAATATTTTATACAAAATTATTTGAACTAGATCCAGCACTAAAACCTCTTTTTCCTTCAAGTGACGAGGCTATGGTAGAACAGGGCAATAAATTAATGATGATGTTATCGAGTGCTGTTGCAGGATTAAGCAATTTAGAAATGTTAGTTCCTGTTTTACAAAATCTAGGGAAACGTCATGTAGAGTATCATGTAAAACCATCGCATTACAATACTGTAGGCTCCGCATTATTAAGTACCCTTGCAATAGGGCTTGGAGACGATTTTACACCAGAAGTTAAAGATGCCTGGACCAACGTATATGGTACCATGTCTACAGTAATGATAGATGCTTCTTATTAATATTAATTAAAAAACTAAAACAATTATGAAAAATTTAATAAATAATTCGATTATAAAAACAATTTCATTAGTAGTTATCTCTTTAATATTAAATGCCTGCGGCGGTGTACCTGAGGAGAAAGAAGAACTTGCAGCTGCTGAAAAAGTTTTTTCTGTTGACGAGGTTTTGGAAATGGTATCAAAAGAAAATGATATTACCAGAACACTGTATACTAAAGCAATTGTTGGAGAAGGAAAAAAACAAGGAATGAAGTTTGATGAGGATTGGAGAAAAAATGATGTAGAGGCAGGCCCTCTACCAGCACTATTCTTAAGAGGCATAGCTACTAGTATTAGAAAAGGTGATGTCCCATTAGGTTTATATTTAGGATCAGACTTTCCAATTAACAATGCAAATAAACTTAAAGGCAAACAAGCCGTTTTATTTGAAAAGATCAAAAAAGATCAAAAACCACAATTTTTTTATGACGATGAACAAAAATTACACACCGCTATGTTTGCCGACTTAGCCAGTGCAGATGCTTGTGTTACCTGCCACAACGATCATAAACAAACATCTAAAACAGATTGGAAGTTAGGAGATGTTATGGGCTCTACAACATGGCAATACCCAGCTGATTCTTTAAGTTATGGAGATGCTATTAAGGTACTAAATGCCTACGCTAAAGGCACTGTAGACACCTATATTGAATACTTAAATGAAATTGAAAGCTTTAAAAATAGTACGAAGCCTGAAATTGGAGACAAGTGGCCTTCTAAAGGTAATTATTTACCAAAACCAGAAGTATTTTTAGATAGTGTTCGAAAACTGTCTTCTTTTGGAACCATGAAAAATTTGCTATCGTTCAAATAATTCAATATTAAAAAGAAAAAGTAAAATAGCTTCTTAATAAACCAAAAGATACTATTAAGTGAAAATTAATAAATTAACAAGTATTGGTCTTTTATTACTATTTCTATACCTGACGCAGTTTATTCTGGGTCTAAAATGGGAATGGTTATACAAAATGCAACAAGAAGAGATTTATAAAAGGTGGTCTGGTCTTGGTTTAGCACTATTTATTGTAATTCAATGGTTATTAACTTTTAGCAGAATTATAAATAAATTAAAAAAATATTCTTTTAAAGTTACTAATCTTCATAAATGGTTTGGTGCTTTAAGTCCGTTGCTGTTTTACATGCATAGTATGAGTTTTGGCTATGGGTACCTCATGCTTTTAACCTATATTTTTATCATAAACAACTTTATAGGTTATTTTAATTTAGATGTTATAAAATCCACTAACGAGGTTTTATTTAAAGGATGGATGATTACTCACGTAGCATTTTCTATGGTAATTACTTTGCTAATGGTTTTTCATATAAGCATGGTATTTTACTATAAATAAAGCTTAAAAACTAAAAAATAAATGAAGTTAGTTGTAAAAGATATAAAAAAAGAAACTAATGATGCCGTTAGTGTGTTTTTTAAAAACGGTAATTTTTTTAATAAAGTTAAATATAAACCAGGTCAGTTTTTAACCCTACATGTTCCCATAAATAACAAAGTAGAAAAACGATCCTATTCCTTTAGTAGCAACCCTTACACCGACAAAGATCTAAAAATAACCGTAAAGCAAGTTGACAAAGGATTAGTTTCAAATTTTATATGCCAAAATTTAAAAATTGGTGATGCGCTTGAAATTGATAAACCACAAGGAAGCTTTTATGTAGAGCCTAAAATAAATGAAGAAAAACAATATGTTCTTTTTGCTGGCGGAAGTGGTATAACACCTGTTTTTTCTATAGTTAAATCGATTCTTACAAAAGAACCTAAATCGAAAGTATTATTGATTTATGCTAATAGAGACAAAGAGTCCATTATTTTTCACCAGGAAATATTAGCTTTAAAAGAAACCTATTTTAATACATTTAATGTAGATCATATTTTAGCTAATAACAATGAACCTAATGAAAACTACCATGAAGGATTAGCTACCAGAGACTTATATGATAAAATTTTAAACAAATACCACATTAATTTTGAAAATAATGTCTATATGATTTGTGGCCCTTTCGGATTCATGGAGAAAACAAAGGAAATACTAACTAATAACAATGTAAAACCTAATGAAATCATTGTTGAAGTATTTAAAAAGCCTAAAGTTAAAGTTTCAGGAAATGATTTTATTAGTAATGTAGAAATAAATTTCAATGGCACAGCATATCAAATACAGGTCCCTGGAGACAAATCTATATTAAGAGTAGCTATGGCAAACAATATTGCCTTGCCATACTCTTGCAGATCTGGAGTTTGCTCAACTTGTAAAGCTGTTTGCGTTTCTGGTGAAATTGAAATGACCGCAGGACACTTTTTATCACAACCAGAAGTTGACAAAGGAAGCATCCTTACTTGTATAAGTTACCCTAAAAGTAAAAAAATCACCATCAATTTGTAATTCAAATTATTATGATTAAAGTAAGTCCATTAAGAAAGAGACAATTTATTGGTGGAATTATAGGTCTGACCATAGGAGGTCTTCTATTCTTTTTTCTTAGCTTAGAATCTTCTGAAAAATATATTTCATTGGGTCCAATGAATTCTGGTCATGCCGATGTTTCGTGTATAGCATGTCATGCAGATGCTAAAGGAAATCTACTACAACAAATACAATCCAATATAGAGCATTCCGTTGGGATGCGTAAAAACGGGGTTGATTTTGGAACTAGCGATGTAACAGTTAACAACTGTTTAAGTTGCCATGATAGACCTAATGACAGGCATCCTACACATCGATTTACAGAACCAAGATTTAGTGATGCTATCAAACAAATAAATGCAACAACTTGCATCACTTGCCATACTGAACATAAAGGTGAACGAGTAACGGTAGCTTCAGTCAGTATGAACTACTGCATGAACTGCCATAAAGATTTAGAAGTTGAAGACGACCCTGTAGACATTCCACATAAAACACTTATTGCTAATGAACAATGGCTTACCTGTATTGAATGTCATGATTTTCATGGTAATCACACATACGAAGTCCCTGTTAAATTAAAAGATACAATTCCTATGAAGCTTATTCAAGCTTATTTAAAAGGAGGAGCAGATCCTTATGGTAATAACAAAAAATATGTAGGGTTAACCCAATTGGATTGGATAAAAAAAATAAATAAAAAATAACCTTCACCATAATAAAGGTCCATTTTAATTCTTTAAAATCATCAAAAAAATACATATTTCTCAATACCTAAAGACCTAATTATCTAACCAACCAAGCGAAAACAATCAATTTTACGTATTAGTACGTAAACAAGTTTTAAATAACTAAGTAATAACAAATAATTGTTTATCAGGGTTTTACAATGAAAAACTGCATTATAGCAGTTTTTTTTATGCTATTTATATCTTAAATATATGCATAAAAGGTTATTGTTACATGTTCTATCTCATTGAATAAAAACAATACTACTTATATATTTGCCATGTAATTAAGTACTAATACTTATTAAAAATATTAAAACTAGATAATATGAAATCACTACTAACAAAATCAACATGGATCTTATCACTTGGATTGCTACTAGGCGCCTGCGGTGGAAAAGAAAAAAAAGCATCTACTGAAGAAATCGCTACCGAAACTTCAAAAACAAAAACATTAGACATTGAAAAACCACAATTAACTTTTGGTTTTATTAAATTAACCGATATGGCACCTTTAGCCATTGCAAAAGAAAAAGGATTTTTTGAAGATGAAGGATTGTTTGTTTCTGTTGAGGCACAATCAAACTGGAAAAATGTTTTAGATCGTGTTATCGATGGTCAGTTAGACGGATCTCATATGTTAGCAGGACAACCAATTGCTGCAGGTGCTGGTTTTGGTAGACAAGCGGAATTAGTTACTGCTTATTCTATGGATTTGAATGGAAATGCAATCACAGTATCAAACGATGTTTGGTCTAAAATGAAGCCAAATGTACCAAAAGGTGCAGATGGTAAACCAGTTCACCCAATAAAAGCAGATGCTTTAAAACCAGTGATCACTGAATATAAAAACAAAGGTAACGCCTTTAAAATGGGTATGGTTTTTCCGGTATCTACACACAATTACGAAATTAGATATTGGCTAGCCGCAGCAGGAATCAACCCTGGTATGTACACTGCCGATAATGTACAAGGACAAATTGGTGCCGATGTATTACTATCTGTTACACCACCACCACAAATGCCAGCAACCTTAGAAGCAGGTACTATTTACGGATATTGCGTAGGGGAGCCTTGGAACCAACAAGCTGTATTTAAAGGTATTGGTGTGCCTGTTGTAACCAACTACGACATCTGGAAAAACAACCCAGAGAAAGTATTTGTAATGACAAAAAAGTTTGTTGAAGAAAACCCAAATACAGCCATAGCAGTTACCAAAGCGTTAATTCGTGCAGGTAAATGGTTAGATGAACCAAGTAACAGAGCCGAAGCAGTTAAAATATTATCAATGCCTCAATATGTAGGTGCCGATGAAGTTGTTTTGGCAAACTCCATGACGGGTACTTTTGAATTTGAAAAAGGAGATAAACGTGCCATGCCAGACTTTAACGTATTCTACAAATACAACGCTACTTACCCTTTTTACTCTGATGGTATTTGGTTCTTAACACAAATGCGTAGATGGGGTCAAATTCCTAATGCGAAACCAGAAGGATGGTATGCTGAAACTATAAAAAAGATTTACAGACCAGATATCTGGAAAAAAGCAGCCGATTTATTGGTAGCTGAAGGACAAATTCCTGCAAGCGATGTACCTAGTACAGATGGATTCAAACCTGCAACAACCGATTTTATTGATGGTACCAAGTACGACGCAAAAGACCCAATAGGATATATCAATAGTTTCTCGATAGGAAATAAGGATAAAAAATAAAATTTACAAAAAGTTAGTAATCATGAAGCAAAGCATCACATTAGATAAAATAACCAAGTTTATGGGATTCGAGTTTTTAGGAACATTAAAATCGATATTCACTGGGAAGATTGAAAAAGAAGATTTTAAAAACTTCTTACGAAAAGTAGTCGTGCCTCTTGCTTCCATATTCTTATTTATAGGATTATGGCACATGGGAGCTAAAGCTCTATTTAATACAGAAGCTGAATACAAAATTGAAAAAGCTTTAACCGAACAAGGGCAGGAAGCTGCAGATGCCATGAGAGCTTGTATAGCATCGGGAGCTATAAAATGCCAACCAAACACATTGCCATCTCCTGCTCAAGTTTGGGCTTCTTTTCAAACTCTATTAGATGACCATTTCGTTATTAGAGCTGATAAAGAAACTTTTATTGAAAAAACGGCTGCTTTAAACGCCAAACGTTTGGCGGAAGGAAAAGATGCTATTACTTATACAGGAAGACCATCATTTGTAGACCAGATTTTCACTAGTATAAAAACCGTTTTTGCAGGTTTTCTGTTAGCTTTGATTATCGCAGTTCCAATAGGAATTGTGATTGGGCTTAGCAAAACCTTAAGAAGTTCGGTAAACTGGTTAATTCAAATATTAAAACCCGTATCTCCTGTAGTTTGGTTATTATTAGTTTTTATGATTGTAAAAACATTAACTAAAAACTCCGAATCTGATAGTGCTTTTATCATCTCATTTATTAGTGTTGGTTTATGTTCTATGTGGGCCACTTTAGTAAATACTGCTATGGGAGTTTCATCAGTAGATAAAGATTATATAAACGTAGCGAAAGTATTGAAATTAGGCACCTTTCAAAAAGTGTTTAAAGTGATATTACCATCGGCTTTACCTCTCATATTTACAGGATTAAGAATCACACTTTCAGTGTCTTGGATGGTACTTATTGCTATTGAATTATTGGCACAAAGTCCTGGTTTAGGATCATTTGTTTGGGAAGAATTTCAAAATGGAGCAATAGATTCCAACTCAAAAATTATTGTTGCCATGTTTGTTATTGGTGGTATTGGATTTTTGTTAGACCGAATTATGCTAACCGTTCAGAATATGATTTCGTTCAATAAAAATGATGGAATTTAATTTAATATGTGGAATCGTTGAAATGTTTAATTGTGTAATTGCAACAAGATAAACAATTCAGCTAATAAACGAATCAACAAATAAACATACAAAAAATGGCATATTTAGAATTAAATAATATATACAAAACCTACGGAAAGGATGATAATGCTACCGAAGTGCTTTCGAACATTAATTTGTCTATTGAAGAAGGTGAGTTTGTTGCTATTGTGGGGTTTACAGGTAGTGGAAAAACAACATTGGTAAACTTGATAAACGGATTACTACAACCCACAAATGGTGAAGTTTTGTTTAAAGGTGAGCCAGTAGTTGGAACAAGCCATGAGCGTGGGGTTATTTTTCAAAATTACTCGTTACTACCGTGGTTAACGGTTGGGCAGAATATTTATATGGCTGTAAAGGAGGCGTTTCCTAAAAAAAGCAAACAAGAACTAAACGGTATTGTGGCAGAGTATGTAGATATGGTAAGCTTATCGCATGCTATTAACAAACGCCCAAAAGAATTATCAGGTGGTATGCGCCAGCGTGTTGCGGTTGCTCGCGCTTTAGCAATGAAACCCGAAATGATAATTATGGACGAACCGCTAGGCGCTTTAGATGCCTTAACACGTGGAAATTTACAAGACGAAATTTTAAATATTTGGGGTAAAGAAAAACGTACTGCGTTGCTAATTACGAATGATGTAGATGAAGGTATTTATATGGCAGACCGCATTATTCCGCTACGTCCAGGACCGAACGCTACATTAGGTCCTGAGTTTAAAATTGATATTGATCGTCCAAGAGATAAAACGGAAATGAACGATAATCCTAATTTCAAAAAAACCAGAAATGCTATTATTGAGTATTTGATGGATATTGGGAATGAGCGTAAATCGGTATCTAAAACAGAATATGCATTACCGGAGTTAACCCCTAAAGATTTTGTAAACCGATTTTAATAAGAGAAAACGATGAGTATAATAACAGCAAATAAAGGTACAGCTATAAATGACAATGGACTTTTCCCTTCGAATGAGGTTATGTTGGATTTAAAAGGCCTTAAGAAAGTATATCCAACACCAAAAGGTGACTATGTCGTATTGGAAGATTTGAATCTTCAAATAAGAAAGGAAGAGTTCGTTACCATTATTGGACACTCTGGTTGTGGCAAAACTACCATGCTATCTATGATTGCGGGACTAAATGCAATTTCTGGAGGCAATATTTCAGTATTAGGAAAAAATATTAAAGGCCCAGGCCCTGATAGAGGTGTTATTTTTCAATCACCCAGTTTAATGCCTTGGATGACATCACTTCAAAATGTATTGCTAGGCGTTAACCAAGTTTTTCCTGATGCTACCAAAGCACAACGTAATGATATTGCCAAATACTATTTACAAAAAGTAGGATTAGACGCTGCTTTTAATAAACGCGCTTCGGAACTATCTCAAGGGATGCAACAACGGGTTGGAATTGCAAGAGCATTCGCCATAAAACCAAAAGTTCTATTACTTGATGAACCTTTCGGAATGTTGGATTCTTTAACCCGTGGCGAACTACAAGACATCCTTATTGAAATATGGAACAAAGAGAAAATTACAGCTGTTATGATTACCCACGATGTAGATGAAGCTATCTTTTTAGCAGACCGCGTTGTGATGATGACCAGCGGACCCAAAGCGAAAATAGGTGATGTTTTAAGCATAGATTTTGAACGACCAAGAACCCGGAAATCAGTATTAGAACATGACGACTATTATAAATACAGAAAACATCTTATAGATTTTTTAGAACATTAAATACCTTAAAAACCAAACAATTAAAAATTAAAATCAAAAAAAAAATGAAAAAACAATACGTAATTTTAGGACTATTATTGGGGTGCATACAATTTGCGCAAGCACAATTTACTTTAGATGGAGAATTTAGACCACGAACCGAATATCTTCATGGATTTGGAAATTTAATTCCAGAAGCAAGTGAACCAGACTTTTTTACGGTAACAAGAGCCCGATTAAATGCAGGATATTCAACTGAATCTTATAAATTTTATATGAGTATTCAGGATATTTTACTTTGGGGTGAAAATCCACAAATTATCCATAGCGATATAAGCAACAAATTCGATTTATTTGAAGCATGGGCAGAATTACAATTAGGTAAAGGATGGTCCACCAAACTAGGTCGACAAGTATTATCTTATGATGACCAACGTATTTTAGGGGGTCTAGATTGGGCACAACAAGGTCGTAACCACGATGCTGCATTAATTAAATATACCAAAGATGGGTTTGCTCTAGACTTTGCTTTAGCTTTCAATCAAGATAATTTAGCGGCAGCGGGAAATTTATATTCTACAACACCGCTTTTTTCGTATAAAACAATGCAAATGCTGCATTTAAACAAGAAATTTGGTGATTTTACAGGAAGCCTTTTAGCAATGAATACTGGTTATCAAAATGGAACACCTGGAGTTTCTAATCTTCAAACTTTTGGGACACACTTAAAATATAACAAAGGATCTTTTGGACTTGCTGCGAATGCATTTATTCAAACAGGAGAAAGACTAGGTGAAGTAGATGTAAAAGGTGCATATGATTTAAGTCTAGATTTATCTTATAAAGTATCTGAAAAAGTAAGCATTGGAGCAGGAGTTGAAGTTATTAGTGGAAATGATGCAGGTGCAGGAGAAACTGGAGCTTTCTTCCCACTTTACGGAACCAACCACAAATTCAATGGTTTAATGGATTATTTCTACGTAGGTAACCATGCCAATACTATTGGTTTAGTTGATGTGCATATTGGTGCAGATTTCAAATTAAGCGAAACATCCAATTTATCGGTAAATATATTAAACTTTAGTGGCGAGCAAGAATTAACCAGTGGTGAAAAATCGTTAGGAACAGAATTAGATTTGGTTTTTTCTAAGAAATTCAAAGGTTACAGTTTAGTACTTGGATATTCTCAAATGTTTGCTGCCGATGGCATGTACGAACTTAAAGGTATTACAGAGTCTAATGCTGCCGATGTACAAAACTGGGCGTGGGCTATGTTGGTTATAAAACCTAAATTTTTAAACTAATAAAGCAAAAACACATACTTTAATTATACGAGTTAGTTAAGTATTTTAAATCCCTGAAGAATCCTATAAATCTTATAGGATTCTTTGTTTTTTTTGATGCCTTTTTTAAATTAAAATGATTGCATTTAAACAAAAAAGTCAATTTTCCAGATTACGCCTCTACCCCTCATAATGACAATAAATAGTATTATATTTACTCATTAAATCTTTCAATTGAATTCAAAAATAATATCAAACGGTATTTTAAGAGCAGTAGCCATTATTTTAGGTGTTTCTCTGCTATTATTGTTTTTATATGAAATTCAATCAGTTATCGGTTATATTGCTATCGCATCGGTTATTTCATTGATTGGCAGACCCATTGTACTGCTTTTAGAGCGCCGGTTAAAACTCAGGAACACTTTAGCCGTAATTGTTTCCATGGTTATCCTGATAAGTTTGTTTATAGGCTTAGTTAGTTTGTTTATTCCTTTAGTAGTAAAACAAGGCCACAATTTATCTCTACTGAATATCAATCAACTTCAAAGCAATATTGAAGATTTATATATAGAAATTGTAAGCTATTTCAATTTAAACCAAGTTGATTTAGAGCAATCTATAAAAGAGTCAAACCTTTTATCTAAAATAGATTATTCGCTAATTCCCAATTTTTTAAATTCAATAATAAATGGACTTGGAAGTTTCAGCATTGGATTGTTCTCGGTGCTGTTCATATCCTTTTTCTTTTTAAAAGACAGCCTTTTATTTGAAAATAGTGTGCTTACATTAATTCCAGACAGTAAAGAAACCCGTTGGAAAAATTCTATAACAAAAATCAAAGATTTACTATCACGGTACTTTGTAGGTCTTATTTTTCAAATCCTTATTCTATTTGTTATTTACACCATTGGCTTACTTATTATAGATGTAGAAAATCCTATAGTTATTGCTTTTTTATGCGCTTTACTTAATCTTGTTCCTTACATTGGCCCCATGGTTGGTGCTTTTTTAATGTTATCCCTAACCATGACAAGTAACCTTGGCGAAAATTTTAGCGAGGTGATTTTACCGAAAGCATTTTGGGTGTTTATTATGTTTATAATTGGACAGTTAGTCGATAATTTTTTCAGTCAGCCTTTTATATTCTCCAAAAGCGTAAAATCACATCCCTTAGAAATATTTTTGGTTATTTTAATTGCAGGTATACTATTTGGCATTATTGGACTAATACTTGCTGTACCTGTTTACACTGCCATTAAGGTAATTTTAAAAGAGTTTTTATCTGATAACAAAATTGTAAAAAAACTTACTAAAGATTTATAATTACACTTGAACACGTCTCTTTTAAATACTGAAATTCAAGAATTTATAAATGAAAATTTAAATTCTAGTATTACCTCTTTATTGTTAAAAGGAACAAACTTCCCCAATATAGAAACCAAAGAAATAATTGAACAAATTGAAGCTAAAAAGCGTTGCGAAAAGAAACTACCCACTTGGTTTGATACCAAAAAAATTTATTACCCAAACAAACTTAATATTGAGCAAACATCATCTGAAATAACAGCTCAATATAAATCAAGCTTAATTAGCGGTGAATCAATCTTCGATTTAACAGGTGGTTTTGGAGTAGATTCTTATTATTTTTCGAAAGCTTTTAAAACGGTTGAACATTGCGAAATCAACAAAGACCTTTCTGAAATAGTAACTCACAATTACAAGCAATTAACTGTTCAAAATATTACTACACATACTGTTGACGGTATAGAGTATCTAAAAACCAGCAACAAAACATGTGATTGGATTTATATAGATCCTTCAAGAAGACACGATAACAAAGGAAAAGTTTTTTTCCTTAACGATTGCCTACCCAACGTCCCAGAACATATCGATTTATTGCTTCAACATTCAAAAAATATTTTAATAAAAACATCTCCATTACTCGATTTTTTAGTGGGGATTAACGAGCTAAAATATGTTAAAACCATTCATGTAGTAGCTGTAAATAATGAAGTAAAAGAATTACTTTGGACTTTAGAAAACGGTTTTACTGGAAATATTTCAATAAAAACCATCAATCTTAAAAAATATGATAATGAGTTTTTTAACTTTTCTTTAGAAAATGAAAAAACAGCAACCTCAACATACAGCAAACCACTTACATATTTATTCGAACCTAATAGTGCAGTTTTAAAAGCAGGTGGTTTTGATTCTATTTCCACCCAATTAAACGTTTTCAAACTTCACAAACATTCACATTTATACACAAGCGATACTTTGATAGATTTCCCTGGAAGGTGTTTTAAAATTGAAGATATTATTCCTTATAACAAAAAAGACTTTAAAAAACTTGCTATTGATAAAGCTAACATTTCGACTCGGAATTTCCCCGAAACGGTAGACCAATTACGTAAAAAGTTACGAATTAAAGATGGGGGAAACTGTTATTTATTTTTTTCTACAGATCAAGAAGGCAATAAAATTGTAATAAAAACTTTAAAAGTGACCTAAACCCATATTACTCGATACAACTTAACTTGTCAATAAAAAACTCTTTGTATTCTATATTTGTAACTTCACGTGAACCTTTTGTACCTCGAAGTAATATGGATTTAATTGGAGATTTTGCTAATAGTGCCATTTGCGACTTGGATATCTCACCTTTAAAACTATAATCTCCACAATTCATGTCCCAAGAATGGTATAATGAAATTGTCTGGTTATTTTCAAGTCTAACTTTTACGTAAGACCTGTTCGATGGCAAATAACTTGCACAACCCAAATCTTCCTTTAAATTAAAAAAAACATTTATACTTCTCCCTCTTTTAAATAACTCAATAGTTAATTTGTCATTAATTGTATACGGATCTGTTCTAACAATCTTTATTCTATCAATTTCATCGTACTCATTCATTGCATAATGGCATGTACTTCTTAACTTAATCCTTTCTAATTTTTCATTTTCCTTTTTTTTATCTATAATAGTTTCATTATTAGCTTCTTTAATCGCATTTTTTTCCTTTTCTTCCTTAGCTTGTGCAATAGCTTCCTGTTTTAATATTTCAATGCGTTCTGCTTTATAATCTCTTTCAGTAGCTTTTTGAGTTTTAATTTTTAGCTTCTCATCTTCTTTAGCTTTGGCTATTGAATCCTGTTTTATTCGTTCAATACGTGATTCCT
>NZ_JAZHYP010000005.1:0-299699 GCF_039650365.1 Mariniflexile soesokkakense
CCTCTCTTTTGTTCTTTCTGATTTAATTCAAATTTAACTAAAAGACAAACTTAAGACGTGTATAATTAATTGCTAGTTAGAGCTTACTTACGAAAATTCCGCTGGAATTTTGTATCTGTGATTTGTTTGCTAAATTAGTTGCTTAAACACGCAACTAACCATACACAAACACGTTAAACGATCACTCCAGAAACTCAACAAAAAGGAAGCCAATATAAAATTAACTTCCTTTTTTTAAACATCATAAAAAAGCACTATCCACATTTAGAAGAGCCACAATCTTTACACGTTAAGCAGCCTTCTTGGTATATTAAGTTTTCCGATTTGCAATTATCGCACTGATAGCCTTTGGCTTGTGTACCATCTTCCACATAGCGTTTTAAGGCACGACCTACACCGTTTTTCCAAGAGTTGATAAAAGCACTATCTAGCTGTAAACTATTAATTAAATCGACAACTTTATCAATTGGCATACCGTGGCGTAACGTACTTGAAATAAGTTTGGCGTAGTTCCAAAACTCTGGGTTAAACTTATGAGATAGGCCTTCAATAGTGGTTTTATAACCTCGGGTATTTTTGTATTGAAAATCGTAACGCGATGTACCATCTTCATTTCTGTTTTTAATAATAACACCTTCATTAACCCAACGTGGTATTAAAATACCATCTTCATCATCAGCCAATCCTGTAAATATTTCATACGGTTTGCCATCAATTAAGCCAATAAATGCAATCCATTTTTCTTTACTATTTTGAAAACGAACCACATCAGCTTCCAAGGTTTGCGGACGTTTTGTTGGAAATGTAGTTAATGACGCTTCTGTACTTTCTTCTTTTTCTTCATTTGAAATCAACACCCCTGAGCGAGAACCATCTCTGTAAACAGTTACTCCTTTACAACCTACTTCCCAAGCTTTTAAGTATAACGCACCAACCAATTCTTCATTCACATCGTTAGGTAAATTAATAGTTACACTTATGGAATGATCTACCCATTTTTGTATAGCGCCTTGCATGCTTACTTTACTCATCCAATCAACATCATTAGACGTTGCCTTGTGGTAAGGCGATTTTTTAATTAGTTTATCAATTTCTTTTTGTGAGTAGTTTTTCGTTGTATCAATACCATTTACTTCCATCCATTGTTTAAAACGGTGGTGAAACACTACGTATTCTTCCCACGAATCTCCTACTTCATCAACAAAATCTACACGGGCTTCCTTGTCATTTGGATTTACTTTGCGTCTGCGTTTGTAAACCGGTAAAAATACAGGTTCGATACCCGATGTTGTTTGCGTCATTAAACTGGTTGTTCCTGTTGGCGCAATGGTTAACAGCGCAATGTTTCTTCTGCCATATTCTAACATTTCATAATATAGTTGGCTATCGGCGTCTTTTAATCGTTGAATAAACGGATTGTTTTTTTCGCGTTCAGCATCAAAAACTAAAAACGAACCGCGCTCTTTTGCTAAATGTACCGAACTTCTATAGGCTTCAATAGCAATGGTTTTATGCACTTCAAGCGAAAACGCATTACCTGCTTCACTGCCGTATTTAATGCCTAAGGCCGCCAACATATCGCCTTCAGCAGTAATACCAACACCTGTACGTCTACCTTCTTCGGCTTTCTTTTTTATGTTAATCCATAAATTACGTTCGGTAGCTTTTACTTCATCTAGCTCTGGATCTTCGTTTATTTTAAGAAGAATATTATCAATTTTTTCTAACTCTAAATCGATGATATCATCCATAATACGTTGTGCTACTGCCACGTGTTTTTTGAATAAATCGAAATTAAAACTAGCAGTTTCGGTAAATGGATTTTCAACATATGAAAATAAGTTGATTGCTAACAATCGGCAAGAATCATAAGGACATAACGGGATTTCACCGCATGGGTTTGTTGAAACGGTTTTGTAACCTAAATCGGCATAACAGTCTGGTACCGATTCATTAATAATGGTATCCCAAAATAAGATACCTGGTTCAGCAGATTTCCATGCGTTATGAACTATTTTTTTCCATAACGAATTCGCATCAATGGTTTTTGATACTTTTGGGTTACTACTGAAAATGGGATATTTTTGAGTGTATTCAGTGCCGTTTTTAACCGCTTCCATAAACGCATCGTCTATTCGAACGGATACATTCGCACCTGTAACTTTTCCTTGTTCTAATTTCGCATTAATAAAATCTTCAGAATCTGGGTGATTGATAGATACCGATAACATTAACGCGCCACGACGTCCATCTTGCGCCACTTCCCTAGTTGAATTTGAATAACGCTCCATAAAAGGTACAATGCCCGTAGAGGTTAATGCGGAATTTTTTACCGCAGAGCCTTTGGGACGTATGTGTGACAAATCATGACCAACACCACCACGACGCTTCATGAGTTGTACCTGTTCTTGATCTACTTTCATGATGCCACCATAGGAATCGGAACCACCGGAATTCCCAATAACAAAACAATTTGAAAGTGATGCAATTTGGTACGGATTGCCAATACCTGCCATTGGACTACCTTGCGGAACGATGTATTTGAAGTCTTTTATTAAATCAAAAATATCGTTTTCAGATAATGGATTGGCGTATTTTGCTTCAACTCTTGCTAATTCTTTAGCAATACGACGATGCATATCATTTGGGGTTAACTCATAAATATTCCCTTCAGAATCTTTTAGCGCATATTTATTTAACCAAACACGTGCAGCAAGATCGTCTTGATTGAAATAGTTTAAAGAAGCATTGAAAGCTTCATCTTGTGTATAGGTTTTAGGAAGTGTTTTGGTTAGTTCAGGATTCATTGTTATTATAATTTATGGTTGCTAAAAATACAAACCATAAAATAACAAAAAAAATAACACTTAAAACATGATAAAAATCATAAAGTTTACAACAAAAAATATATAAAATATTGATTTTTAGATTATTAAAAATTTATCAACATAAAAAAGTTAACAAATTTATTTAACACTGAAGTAAGGGGTTAATTAAAAATCTACAGCGAAACCAATGCCTAAAAACTGTTTCCACTGTACTTTAGCTCCAGCCTCATCAGTCTCACCTTCAATATCAGATGGTTTTGTAGTTTTAATATCATCATCGTATCTTAAATGTGAACCAAGTGTCGCTTTTACAAAATTATTTACTTTAAAATCGAAGTCAAGCCTCCAGTCTACATCTACGTTTCCAAAATTATTTATATAATCGGAATAAAGGCTCACCTGTTGCTTCACTTTAATATTTGTTGCAACTTCCATTTCGTAGCTATTATTTATTAAAATGCCTACCTCTTTTCTAATACGTTCTCCTGGAACAATAATATTACCTTCACTATCTAAAACAGCACGCGTAACACCAAACTTACCTGCATTTGCCAAATCTTCATCTAATACAAATGTTGCTTTTAATGTTAATGGTGAAAAGTAAAAAGATAATTGGTCTATATTTTTACCATATTCCATACCCCCTCCAAAAAACAAATAACCCGGAGCCATCAATCTTGAAATTGGCGTATCTTTATTTGGATATTTATAACCGTTTGCTAATTGGGTTCTAAAATTAAGTTTTGCAGAATAATACCAATTTGTTATACTGTCTGGCTTAAAACCAATATCTGAATTTAATTCAAATAAATCGTCGGTTTTCCTAAGTTCTCTCGCTTGCTGTTTATTAACACCGTAACGCATTACTGCATTGTTTCTCCATGAAAAATACTTATCGGTATAATTAGCTGAAGATTCCATTCCAAAAAGTCCAGAAATAGAATTGCTACCCCCAGAATTCCAATTTACAAAAGCCACTTCGTTTAAATTTACCGAAGCTTTATTTTTTTGAATCCATTCTGGACCGTCGTATTTTGGTGCCTTTGTTCTTAAAAATAAAGTATCTGGTTGAGATTGTGCAAGCTGAAAAAAGAAACAAACAGCGACTAATAAAACATGCTTCATAATAATGTATTCGGTTGGTTTTTACAAATTAGCATTTTCATCAATAACTATTCCGTTTTAATAAAAAAAAGACAAAAATTTAATAACTAAACTCTCCAAACTCACTTTTTATTGTAAGCTTTTTGGTTTTTGACGCTTCAACACGACCAATTATTTTAGCATTTACGCTGAAAGATTTCGATATATTAATGATATTTTCTGCAATTTCCGGAGACACATACAATTCCATTCTATGCCCACAGTTAAACACTTGGTACATTTCTTTCCAATCGGTTTTTGATTGTTCTTGTATTAGCTTAAATAATGGTGGAATAGGAAACATATTATCTTTTATGATATGAAATTCATCAACAAAATGAAGAATTTTAGTTTGTGCCCCACCAGAACAATGCACCATACCATGTATTTGGTCACTACTATATTCTAATAGTATTTTTTTGATAATAGGTGCATAGGTACGTGTTGGAGACAACACCAATTTACCTGCATCTATTGGAGAATCCTCCACAGCATCTGTTAATCTTATATTTCCAGAATACACCAAATCTTCTGGAACAGAAGCATCAAAACTTTCTGGGTATTTATGTGCTAAATAGGTATTAAAAACATCGTGACGCGCAGAGGTTAATCCGTTACTTCCCATACCACCGTTATACGACTTCTCATAAGACGCTTGTCCAAAACTTTCTAAACCTACAATAACATCGCCTGCTTTAATATTGGCATTATCAATAACGTCGCTACGTTTCATACGAGCTGTTACCGTAGAATCTACGATGATGGTACGCACTAAGTCGCCCACATCGGCTGTTTCACCACCGGTTGAATGAATGGTAACACCAAAATTCTTTAATTCTGAAATTAATTCCTCGGTACCGTTTATGATTGCTGAAAGCACTTCACCTGGGATTAAATTTTTATTTCTCCCGATGGTTGAAGATAGCATAATATTATCTGTTGCACCTACACACAACAAATCGTCTATATTCATTATTAGTGCATCTTGCGCAATGCCTTTCCAAACAGAAATATCGCCTGTTTCTTTCCAATACATATATGCAAGTGACGATTTTGTGCCCGCACCATCGGCATGCATTATTAAACAATAATCATCATCATTTGTTAAATAATCCGGAACTATTTTACAGAATGCTTTTGGAAACAATCCTTTATCTATGTTTTTAATAGCATTGTGAACATCTTCTTTTGATGCAGAAACGCCACGTTGTGCATAGCGTTTAGAAACTTCTTGACCCATAGTATTGTATTGAGCCGCAAAGTTAATTTTTTGAATTAAAAAATCCCGCTTTTTACAACGGGATTTTATTATTTGTTACTAACCTTCATGTTGAGTAGCGTTAGGGATTGAAGTGGAAAGCCCACAGCGAGGTACGAGCGAGGACTTGTAACGAAAAGCCCGACCCTTGTGGTAACGCCCAAATTATCTGGTAAACAGCAACTCTCTGTATTTTGTTAATGGCCAAATCTCATCGTCAACCAACAGTTCTAATTTGTCGCAATGTTTACGAATATCATCGAATAACGGCTTTACTTGGTAACAGTAAGCTAGTGCCTTTTCTTCAATATTTTCGATAGCATTTGCTTTTCTACGCTCGTTTGTCATTTTTGTAACCGTGGCATTTATTCCTTTAATATGACTGGATATTTCTTCAATTAAATTGATTTGTTCTTGCGATACGGCTTTATAATTCTCTTCAAAAATTTCTTTTAAACCTTTTACATTTTCGATTAAAATGTTTTGATATTTAACAGCGGTTGGAACGATGTGATTACGAGCAACATCACCTAACACCCTACCTTCAATTTGAATGTGCATAATATAGGCTTCCATTTCAATTTCGTAACGTGCTTCCGATTCTATTTTACTCATCACATTCATGTCTTCAAACAATGCTATTGATTTTTTTGAAATTTTAGCTTTCAAAGCTTCAGGAGTGCTTTTATTATTACTTAAGCCGCGCTTCTTAGCTTCATCTTCCCAAGCTTTTCCGTAACCATTGCCCTCAAACAAAATAGCTTTTGTAGATTTTATATACTCCCTTAGCACATTAAAAACAGCTTCATCCTTTTTGAGTCCTTTTTTATCAATTAAAAGATCTACTTCTTTTTTAAAATCTATTAATTGTTTCGCCACAATAGTATTTAAAACCGTCATGGGATTACCACAATTTGCCAAAGACCCAACGGCTCTAAATTCGAATTTATTACCAGTGAATGCAAAAGGTGAGGTTCTGTTTCTATCTGTATTATCCAGTAAAACATCTGGAATTTTACCAACAACGTTTAGTTTAAGCTCGGTTTTTTCTTCTGGTGATAACTTGCCCTTGGTAACCCCTTCTAACTCCTCTAAAACTTTGGTTAGTTGCTGCCCAATAAACACCGACATGATTGCCGGTGGCGCTTCGTTGGCACCCAATCTATGATCATTACTAGCCGATGCTATAGAGGCTCTTAACAATTCTTCATTCTCATAAACAGCTTTGATGGTATTTATAAAAAAGGTTAAAAACTGCAGATTACTCATTGGGGTTTTTCCGGGAGCTAACAAATTAACACCTGTATCGGTTGAAAGCGACCAGTTATTGTGTTTACCAGAACCGTTTATACCTGCAAATGGTTTTTCGTGAAATAGCACTTTTAAGTTATGACGCGATGCCACCCGCCCCATAATATCCATTAATAATGAATTATGGTCTACCGCCAAATTAGCTTCTTCAAAAATTGGCGCTAATTCAAACTGGTTTGGAGCTACTTCATTATGACGCGTTTTAACCGGAATACCTAAAAGCATACATTCGGTTTCCAGCTCACGCATAAAATTTAATGCCCTATTTGGGATAGACCCGAAATAATGGTCGTCAAGCTGTTGCCCTTTTGCAGATGAATGACCTAATAAAGTTCTGCCTGTCAATGTAATGTCTGGCCTACTGGCTGCAAGCAATCTGTCTATTAAAAAATACTCTTGTTCCCACCCTAACGAAGATGTCACCTTTTTAACGTTTTTGTCAAAATATTTACAAACATCTGTAGCCGCATTGTCAACTGCATTTAAGGCCCTCAACAAAGGTGTTTTATAATCTAGCGCTTCACCCGTATAAGCTACAAATATAGTTGGAATACAAAGTGTTGTACCATAAATAAATGCGGGCGATGTGGGATCCCAAGCAGTATAACCTCTAGCTTCAAAAGTATTTCTAATACCTCCACTTGGAAAACTAGAAGCATCGGGTTCTTGCTGCACTAATTGACTGCCACCAAATTTTTCAATAGCCATACCATTACCAATGGTTTCAAAAAAAGCATCGTGTTTTTCGGCTGTTGTTCCTGTTAACGGCTGAAACCAATGTGTATAATGTGTAACTCCTTTAGACAATGCCCAATCTTTCATGGAAGACGATACTTGATCTGCAATATTTCTATCAATTTTTTTACCGTATTGAATAGCATTCATAACACCTATAAAGGCATCTTTAGTTAAATATTGACGCATGGTATTTTCGTTAAACACGTTTTTCCCAAACAAATCGGAGCGACGTTCTTTCTCCTCAACCAAAACAGGCTTATTAGCAAGCGATTCTTTAATAGCATGAAATCTTAAAGTAGACATTGGCTCTATATAATTAAGTTATTGATTTTTTTTACAAAAGTAATAATATCGTAAATATAACATAAAGAATATGTTTTCATAGTGTTAAGAATTTTTCATTTTTTATATAAATAAATATACTTTTTTTAATAGATGCCTTAAAAAAATAGGGTATAAATAAAAATAACTTATGTTTTCACATTAACACCCCTGCAAACATGAAGTATCTCAATAAAAATATATATTTGTTGAAACATTATTAATTTCTCATTTTAAAAATTATGGCAAAAATTAAATTAGAATACATTTGGTTAGACGGTTATTTCCCAACTCAGAACATGAGAAGCAAAACCAAAGTAGAAGAGCATGAAAACTTTAAAGGAACTCTTGAAGAAATAGGAAATTGGTCTTTTGACGGATCTTCTACAAGACAAGCAGAAGGTGGATCTTCGGACTGTTTATTGGTGCCTGTAGCAATTTATCCTGATCCAGAGCGTATCAACGGATATTTAGTAATGACTGAAGTTATGAATGCTGATGGAACACCTCACGTATCTAATGGAAGAGCTACTATTGATGACGACAATGATGATTTCTGGTTTGGTTTTGAGCAAGAATATTTTATAATGGATACAGCAACACAATTACCATTAGGTTTCCCTGTTGGTGGCTATCCTGCACCACAAGGCATGTACTACTGTTCAGTTGGTGGAAAAAACACACATGGTAGAGATTTAGTTGAAGAGCATGCCGATTTATGTATTCAAGCTGGTTTAAACTTTGAAGGTATCAACCAAGAAGTTGCTTGTGGACAATGGGAATTCCAATTATTCGCAAAAGGTGCTAAATTAGCTGGTGACGAACTTTGGATTGCTAGATATTTACTTGACAGATTAACTGAAAAATACGGATACTATATTGAATACCACCCTAAACCACTTGGTAAAGACATGGATTGGAATGGTTCTGGTATGCATGCCAACTTCTCTAACTCTACATTAAGAACTTGTGGAGACAAAGAAGTTTATGCTAAGATTTGCGAAGCGTTCAGACCTCGTGTTAAAGAACATATTGCTGTTTATGGTGAGTTTAACGATCAACGTTTAACTGGTAAACATGAAACAGCTTCAATTAACGATTTCTCTTGGGGAATTTCCGACAGGGGCGCTTCAATTCGTATTCCATTAATCGCAGTTAATAAAGGTTGGAAAGGCTGGTTAGAAGATAGACGCCCTGCTTCTAATGGAGATCCATACAAAATTGCAGCAGTAATTGTTGAAACTGTTAAATCTGCTAAGATTTAATTTTTTTAAATAAATGTTATAATAAAAAGGGTTTGCTAATTGCAAACCCTTTTTATTTCTAATTATTCCTCATTACTATTTATGCGTAAATAACAGCATCATAAATATTCCATAAGCAAATACCAAACAGAAACCTTTAAATCTGTTAATTTCAAACTTTTTCCCAAGAAATACTATTGGTATTAGTATAAAGGCAAACCCTAACATCCAGAAAATATCGCGAGAAAGAATTAACGGTTCTGTAACATGTATTGGCTTTATTATGGCAGTTAAACCTAAAACGGTAGCAATATTAAAAATATTAGACCCAATTAAATTACCCAACGAAATGGCTTTTTCTTGTTTCGCCGCTGCTATAACCGATGCTGCTAATTCAGGAACGCTAGTACCCACTGCTATTAAAGAAACACCAATTACAGCTTCACTTACACCAATGGACAAAGCTATTTCTTTAGCCCCCTTAACCAACCAATCACTACCAAAATATAAAGCAGCAGCTCCAATAGCTAACCAAATAAATATTTTAAAATTTGAAACAATGCTTAGAGTATCATCTACTTCTTCAATAATTGCATCTTTTTTAGTGCTTTTAATTAATACAACTAAAAACAAAATAATACCCGCAAAGAGTATTATGCCTTCAAAAGCAGAAAGCATATTGTCATTTCTAAGAAAATAGTACAAAACAATGGAGAAAACCATCATAACCGGCCAATTAAGCTTGTAAAAAGATTTATCCACAGATATGCTACCTACCATGGCCGTAATACCTAAAACCAACCCAATGTTGGCAATATTTGAACCCACGACATTATTTATGGCGATAGCTGGTGAACCTGATAATGCCGCCTGTAAACTCACTAATAATTCTGGTACAGAGGTTGCAAAGGACACTACCGTCATCCCTATCACCATTTTAGAAATTTTAAATTTAAATGACAAAGCTACAGACGACCGTACAAGAAACTCGCCACCTACTACCAGTAAGGCAAAACCTAAAACAACTAAAACTACACTCATTAATTTAATTTTTTGCGAAGATAAATGAAAGTTAAAAGCTTGAAGTTAAAACTTTGAAGTTTTTATTTGAACTATAATTCAGAGCTCCCAGTTCCGTTAGCTAACGAAAATACACCTACAGTACTTTCGCTTTTCATGCTATTTATGAAAACAACCCTAATACTGGATTTGGAAATATTTTAATTGACAAAATACTTATCTAACTACATCACAATTAAACTAAAAAAATAAAATTGTTAAATTATGTCGATTTTAGTAAATCCATCAGGTCTCTATTATTGCAAAAATGCATCTTCAAAAAAAAACAATGACATTGTTAAACTATTAACTAACCTTAAATTATCATAACACTTGACAAACTAATAATCGTTCAAGTAATGTTCATTATATAAACCAACAAGCGTAAAACTTAGTCTAAAATAAGTTTTATTACTTTTGTATCTAAGAAGGTTTATAAAAAATGAAAAAGTACGTATTTAAATTTTTAGCAAAGCTTAACAAACTAACACTGCCCAGTTACTCACGGAGACAATTGGATTTAGCTAAAGCAACCAAACTTCAAATGGCCATTATTGGATGGAGATGGTTTGTAACAAAAAATGCATTAGATTAATTTTTTAGATAAAAAAAAAGACCTTCAATTTCTTGAAAGTCTTATTTACTTTTGTGACCTCGACTGGATTCAAACCAGTAACCTCTTGAGCCGTAATCAAGTGCGCTATTCAGTTGCGCCACGAGGCCTTTTTAAGTGGGTGCAAATATAATAATTTTATTAAAATATCACCAAATTTATTTCAATATTATAATCCATTTTTTATTCTTATAATTATACTTATATAAATAGTAATTTTAATAGAAATACAACTTAAGTAACATTTATTACAAAACTAAGTTTTACTTCTATTTACCTTTGCTTTAAATTAACAGCTATGAATTTTATTTTAAACCCGTGGCCTTGGTATATTTCGGGTCCACTTATAGCCATCATTATGGCACTACTTCTCTATTTTGGCAAAACATTTGGCATGTCTTCAAACTTAAGAACTATGTGTACAATGATGGGTGCCGATAAATATTCCAACTTTTTTAAATTCAATTGGAAAGACCAATCATGGAACTTAACAGTTGTTGCAGGGGCTATTATTGGCGGGTTTATAGCTACCCACTATTTATCAAACGATAGTGTAACCAATTTAAACCCTACTACCGTTACAGAACTACAACACATGGGTTTTAAAAATGCTGGTTCAAGTTTAGTCCCTAATGAAATGTACAACCTAGAAGCCATAAGATCTGTAAAAGGTTTACTATTATTAATTATTGGTGGATTATTGGTAGGTTTTGGAACCCGCTATGCTGGCGGCTGTACTTCAGGGCATGCCATTACAGGACTAAGCAGCTTACAAAAACCATCTCTAATTGCCGTTATCGGATTTTTTATTGGCGGCTTGATAATGACAAACTTTATTTTACCCTTAATTTTTTAGACAGTGAAGTATTTAAAATTCTTATTAGTAGGCGTGTTTTTTGGAATTGTTTTAGTTAAATCTGAAGCCGTATCCTGGTATCGTATTTATGAAATGTTTCGTTTTCAATCGTTCCACATGTACGGTATTATTGGAACTGCTATTGCTTCTGGAGTGCTATTTCTTCAAATTTCAAAGAAAGGCTATATAAAAAGCATCAAAGGAGCAGAAATTTTCGTTCCAAAAAAGGATAATGGATTGATAAGATATATTGTAGGTGGTACTATTTTTGGATTGGGTTGGGCGCTAATTGGTGCTTGTCCTGGCCCCATGTATATTTTACTGGGAACTGGTGTTTACAGCATGCTTATAGTAATTGCCGCTGCCGTTTTAGGTACTTTTATTTATGGCGTTCTGAAAGACAAACTACCACATTAAGCTATATAATTTCGGCACTTAACCCAGCATCAAGCAACATGCTGCAACGTGGTTTTAAATCATCGTAAAGTCCTGTTTTAACAGTGCATTTTCCTTTGTAATGAACTAACAATGCGCATTGTTCTGCTTGTTCTGCAGTATGCTCGCAGGCATAAATAAGTGTGTTTATTACATGATCGAAGGTATTAACGTCGTCATTAAACAACACAATCTCGTTTTGGGTTTCTACAGCTTCTTTTAATAATAATTCTTCTAATGTTTTTTCTTGAGTACTCATAATCAAATTTTAAAAGTTATACCTCTCGACTGCGCTCGAGGGGACATTTTACACTAATTTAAAAATTTTAAGGCAACCCAATGGTTTCTTTCCAATTTTTTGTCAAATTTTAACAAATACTTTTCGCACGTTTCTTGTATAACGGGAATGTCATCGTTATAAAATCCGCTTAAAAACAAGAGTCCTCCTTTATTTAAACAAGACACATAAGTTTCCATATCGTTAAGTAAAATATTACGATTAATGTTGGCTATAATGATATCGTATTTTCTACCTGACAAAACACTGGCATCGCCTTCTATCACTGTGATGTTTTCACAATTATTGCGTTCTACATTTTCTAAACTGTTCAAATAACACCAATTATCATAATCGATAGCATCAACAGGTTTTGCTCCTTTCATTTGAGCCAAAATGGCTAAAACACCTGTACCGCAACCCATATCTAAAACCGATTTATTGGTGAAATCATTTTTTAAAATATGCTGAATCATCATATGGGTGGTTTCATGATGCCCAGTACCAAAACTCATTTTTGGCTCGATGATGATATCGTATTGGGTATTTGGCTTTTCGTGGAATGGTGCACGAACCGAACAAACATCGTCAACTACAATAGGATTAAAATTCTTTTCCCATTCTTCGTTCCAATTGGTTTGCTCTATTTCGCTGAAGGTAAAATCTATTTTTATTTCTTCGGAATTTAATATTTGAACATCATCAAGTATGGAATCGTTCCACTCTTCTTTTTGAATGTATGCCGTAACACCTTCTTCGGTTTCTACGAAGCTTTCAAAACCTGCATAACCAAGTTCTGCTATAAGGATTTCTACTCCGGGTTGTAATGGTGTTACTTTAAATTCGTAACCTATATAAATGATATTGGACATGATGATTTACGAATATGGTTGTTTGTTGTGATTTGCGTTAGCGATAGAAACGGCATCCTTTTTGGCGCCCTAAAGCGCCAAAAAGATACAGTGTATAGCGCGACCCTTGCGGTAACGCCCAAATAATTATATACTTAAAATGCGTTTACAATAGCAAAAAAGTCGTCTGCATTAAGCGCAGCACCACCAATTAAGCCACCATCTACGTCTGGTTTTCCGAAAATTTCTTGTGCGTTGTTTGGTTTTACACTTCCACCGTATAAAATAGATACGCTGTTTGCTACATCGGTACCATATTTATTGTTTAAAGTTTTACGGATAAAAGCGTGCATGTCTTGCGCTTGCTCTGGACTAGCGGTTTCGCCGGTTCCAATGGCCCAAACAGGCTCGTAAGCCAACACGATGTTTTTAAAGGCAGATGCTTCTAAGTGAAATAAAGCATTTTTAATTTGGCTTTCTACAATTGCTTCGTGATTACCTGATTTTCTATCGGCCAACACTTCACCAAAGCAGAAAATAGTACGTAAATCGTTCGCCAATGCTGCATCTACTTTCTTAGCTAAAATAGCATCTGTTTCACCAAAATACTCACGACGCTCGCTATGTCCTAAAATAACGGTTTTTACACCTACACTTTTAAGCATACTGGCACTAATCTCTCCTGTATAAGCTCCATTAGCTGCAAAGTGCATATTTTGCGCAATTACCTCTACTTCAGTTTCTTTTAACGCTTGAAAGGCTTGAAAAAGGTTTGTAAAGGTTGGAGCGACCATAACCTCGGCATTTGATGTTTTCGATTTTGCTTTCAAAGCTGTAATTAATGATTCCGTTTGCGCTAAATCATTATTCATTTTCCAATTTCCTGCAACAATTTGTTTTCTCATTTTTAATTTACCTTTTAATGAAGGGATTTTATTAAGTTTCTATAAAATTTCTTTGATCCTTTTATCATCGGCCTCAATGGCTTTAAATAATTTAATGGCTCCATCTGCATCTACAACCATATATCTTGGTATCCAATCTAATTGAATGAATTCACCAAAAGGGCCTTTCCAGCCAGATTGCATAAAATAATGTTGTCCTTGTACATCGTATTTTTTAATGCCTCTTTTCCATGCCTCTTGGGTTTTATCCAAAGACAAAAATAGATAGGTTACATTCTTATTTGTTTTTTGCAAACTTTTAACTTTAGGCATACCACCAATACAATCTTTACACCAAGATGCCCAAACATCTATCACCAGCGTTTTTCCTTTATTAACTTCTAAAATGTCTTTAAAGCTTATAGAATTGCCTCGGAGTGTAACAAATGTATCATTTAATGCTGCTTCCGAAAATTTGGTAGGCACATCTTGTGCTTTACAGCTTAAAATACTAAGAAAGCATATTAATATATATTTCATGTTTTCAATTTATGCGATTCCTGTCTGAACAGGAATTATTCTAACTTCACTTTAGGATCTAACCAAACGTAAATGATGTCGACAAAAATATTAATAATTATGAAGAATAACGCGATTATTAACACCGAACCCATAATTACGGGCAAATCTAATGTGTTTAAAGCATTTACTATTTCTTTTCCAAGACCATTCCATCCAAAAATAAACTCTACAAAAACAGCACCAGCCAACATAGAAGCAAACCATCCAGAAATAGCTGTAACTACAGGATTTAATGCGTTTTTAACCGCATGTCTTTTTATAATTTGAAACTCACTAAGCCCTTTGGCCCTGGCAGTTCTAATATAATCCTGATTAAAAACTTCTAATAACGAGTTACGCATTAACTGAATAACCACCGCCAACGGGCGAATACCCAAAACAATAGCTGGCAATATGAGGTTTTTGAGTTGCATATGGTTGGCTTCTCCAAAATCGTCTAACTCATAAAGACTACCTGTCATTTCCAAATTTGTGTACTTGTGCAATACAAAACCAAAGAACCAGGCAAATAAAATGGCACTAAAAAACGAGGGCACACTCATACCAAAGGTGCTGAATATTTGTATGGTTTTATCAATCCAACGGTCTTTATAAAGTGCTGAAATAATGCCCAAAAAAATGCCAACCACCATGGCTATTATTATAGCCGAAACCGCTAGCACAAACGTATTTGGAAGTGTTTCACCTAAAACTGCACTCACTTTTTTACCTTGTTTTGTAAACGACTCGCGTAAATAAGGAAACTTTAAAACTGTTGTTGTATTTCCTATAGAGAATAATTTTGAGGCAGAATATTTACCTGTTTTTAAAAATGTATAATCCTGACTTTTATTTGAATGGAAGGATATGGGAGACAAATCGTTCAAATAATAAAAATATTGTGTACTTATAGGTTTATCGAAACCATATTTTTGTTTTACAATGGCTAATTGATCGCTGCCTTCGTTTTGCCCCAACATCATTTGTGCAGGGTCGCCAGGAAGCACGTTGAATAAAAAGAAAATAACAGTAACCACCCCAAACAAAGTGAGTAATGCGTAAGTGATTTTATTTAGAAGATAGGTTATCAGGTGTTTGGTGTTTGGTGTTTGGTGTTTGGTGTTTGGTGTTTGGTGTTTGGTGTTTGGCTAAAATAACTTTTAAACTTTTAACTTTTCTACTTTATAACTTTAATTCATCAATATCATTCCAATGTACTTTTTGCTTTATGGTGCCTTTATCTAACTCTAAAATTCCAGGGTTTGAGCGCACTACGGTTTTTAGGGCTTTTTCGTCACATAGATACCAAGTGAAATTCAATTTATAAAGTTTATTTATTTTCTGTTTATCATCTTCACCCGATGCTGTTAAGCCAATTACTTTATAACCTTTTTTCAAAGCAGAATCAGACATGGCTTTTAACTTTTCTGCACCCTCTTTTTCCATAGTTCCTAAATTGTAGGCAACTACAATAATTAGGTTTTCTTCTGAAAGAAATTGTTGGGTTAAATCTTCTTCATCACTTTCTATTGAAAAATCTACTACAGGAGGTTTGTATCCTTCATCTATAATTTTAGTTTCAACACTTATAAAATCACCTGCTACCTCTGGATATGAACCATCAGTGGTTATTACTTGTTCTTCACCATTAACCTTAAATTTCCAATAGTACTCAACAACGGGTTTTTGAGCGCCCTCTGGCGTAGACATACCTTCTAAAATATTATTCCCAATTTTATAGGGCCTAAAATCTACCACAGGTAGATGCATAAGTACGTGATACCCCAACCAAAAACTAAAAATAAAACTCAAAAGTGCCAAAATAGTAGTTTGTAAACTACCAAAAACAGGTTTTACATACTTTAATCCAATAAATAAAACAAGGATTAAAACTAATAAAATAACATCTTTGGTAAAGCTTTCCCATGGAGTTAGCTTTAAAGCATCACCAAAGCAGCCACAATCTTTAACTTTATCAAAATACGCCGAATAAAAAGTTAAGAACGTAAAGAACACAATCATACCCATCAAACTCCAAACTGTGAATTTTGGTTTATATCCAATAATTAAAAACACACCTAAAACCACTTCAAAAACAACCACTAATACCGAAATAATTAAGGCATACGGCTCTAATGACGGCATATTTAAAACATCTACACTAAAGTATTCTTGTAATTTATATGAAAAACCAAGCGGGTCGTTAAGTTTAATTAAACCTGAAATGATGAACAAAACACCTACTAAAATTCTTGATAAGCTTACTAATATTCTCATGTTATTCTGTTAAATGAATCATAGCAAAAACAGCATAATTAATCATATCTTGGTAATTAGCATCAATACCTTCACTAACCAATGTTTTGCCTTTGTTGTCTTCAATTTGTTTAACGCGTAATAGTTTTTGTAAAATCAAATCAGTCAAACTGCTTACGCGCATATCCCGCCATGCTTCGCCATAATCGTGGTTTTTATCTTCCATTAATTTTTTGGTAATGGCCACATGTTTTTCATATAATTCGGTAGCTTCAATGGCTGATAGATCAGGTTGCTCCACCACCCCTTTTTCCAACTGAATTAAAGCCATAATACAATAATTTATAATACCAATAAACTCACTAACCTCGCCCTCGTCGACCTTTCTAACGGCATTTTGTTGTAATCCTCGAATACGTTGCGCTTTGATAAAAATTTGATCGGTAAGTGATGGCAAGCGCAAGATACGCCAAGCACTTCCATAATCGGACATTTTTTTTTTGAATAAACTTTTACAGGTAGCTATAACGGCATCGTATTGTTTTGAAGTATCTTGCATGTAATAAAATGAATTTTGCGTAAATTTCGCTTAAATAGTTCAAAGTTCAAAGTTGAAAGTTCAATTGTTTTTTAAACTTACTACGAATACACAAATAATTGTTTTTTTAGCACAAAACCAATGCTGAATTCTTAATTTTGAGAGCTTTTTAAATTTACTTCAAACCCAAAAAACGTTCGTCCGTTAGTAGCATAAAAAAATATGACCATTAATTGCAAAGGAAATCTTATTGATTTATTATCACCAAAAGTGATGGGTATTTTAAATATTACCCCCGATTCGTTTTACGATGGTGGCCATTTTAAAAATGAAACTGCCATTTTAAATCATGTTGAATCAATGCTGAATCAAGGTGCTTCCTTTATAGACATAGGTGCTTATAGTTCGCGACCCAATGCCGATTTTGTAAGTGAATCTATTGAACTACAACGCATATTACCTATTATTGAAACGGTTTTAAAACACTTCCCAAAAGCATTAATCTCCATTGACACGTTTAGAAGCGCCGTTGCAAAACAGTGTATTGAAGCTGGTGCTGCTTTGGTAAATGATATTTCTGCTGGAAAATTAGATAAAAACATGTTGCAAACCGTGGCTAATTTGCATGTACCTTATATTATGATGCACATGGAAGGCACACCACAAACAATGCAACAACACACCAATTACTCCAATTTAACCAAAGATATTCTATTTTATTTTTCTGAACGAATTGCATTAGCAAAATCATTAGGAATTGTTGATATTGTTATAGACCCAGGTTTTGGTTTTGCGAAAAATTTAGAGCAAAATTACGAGTTATTAAACCATTTGGAATTATTTAAAATGATTGAAAAACCTATTTTGGTAGGAGTTTCCAGAAAATCTATGATTTACAAAACTTTAGAAACCACAGCTAATGAAGCACTAAATGGCACAACTGTTTTAAATACCATTGCATTGCAAAAAGGAGCCTCAATTTTACGGGTTCATGATGTAAAAGAAGCCATGGAAACCGTTAAACTTGTTGAATCTTTAAATATTTAACATGCGGTATATTTTAATTTTATATGCATCACTATTTATTTTTTCTTGCGGAAAAGATAAGATGGTTCAACTACCAGAAATAAACCATTCTGAAATCTCTGAAATCAACGATGTTTCCGCTGCTTATTTATTTTATAATGAAACAGAAGTGGACAGTATTGAGTTAAACAGAAAAAACCTGATTAGCACTACTAATTGGTTGGTAAATGTGGACAAACGTTTAACATTAAAACAAGTCATTCCTAAAATTAAATTTCTGCAAGAAAAGAAACAAAAGTCTGAACATAAAAATGAAAATGCTAAAAACTATTTTACCTGTAATGATATAAGCAAAAAGGATTTAGGGTTTATTGAGTTTACGAATGTGGTTTACAAAATTTATCCTTTTGATGAAAAGCCTCCCGATTCGTTGTATATTAATATTTCTATTAATTTTAAATCTTTAGAGTCTATTACTATTATAAGTTCGGATGGTTTTTGTGGAAATTTGTTAACCTTCAATTGGAAGGATTTCTCTAATAAATTTAATGATTTTGGTTTTGATAAATCTACAAATCCAATAGATATCATTTTTGATGAAAATTTATTATTTCAAGATTATATAACTTTCAAGGTTTTTTTAGAAAAGATGAAAAGAAATAATATATCAATATCAAACGAAGAAATAATTTCCAATTAACCATATTTTACTAAATTTACCAAAACCCATATTATCTTGGAAATTTTTAATGACCTTTTAAAACTCTCTGCAGTTGATATTATAGATGTTATTTTAGTAGCGCTGCTACTCTACTATATTTACAAACTTGTTAAAGGTACTGTAGCCATTAATATTTTTATTGGCATCATCATTATTTATTTGGTTTGGCAACTTACCAATTTCTTAAACATGGAACTGCTTTCGGGAATTTTTGGTGGGTTTATGAAAGTGGGAATCATTGCTTTAATAGTTGTTTTTCAACCTGAAATTAGAAAGTTTTTATTGATGGTTGGTTCAACTAATTTTAGCAAACGCGGGAAAATTTTCAAACAATTCAAATTCTTAAAAACCGAAACTAGCGACGAAACCAATGTAGATGCTGTTTTATCAGCTTGTATTAAAATGGGAAACTCCAGAACTGGTGCATTAATTGTTTTTGAACGTAATAATAATCTAGATTTTTTAAGTGCTAGTGGTGATGAAATGAATATAAAAGTAACACAACCTATTATTGAAAGCATCTTTTTTAAAAACAGTCCGTTACATGATGGGGCTATTATAGTGAGCAATAATATTGTAAAAGCAACGCGTGTTATTCTACCTTTAAATAACGAAAAAGTGATTCCAAAACGGTTTGGTTTACGCCATAGAGCGGCCATTGGAGTTACTGAAAAAACAGATGCTTTAGCACTTGTTGTTAGTGAAGAAACAGGAAACATCTCTTACTTTAAAGATGGTGAGTTTGTAGTTTTTGAAGACAACACCCAACTTAATTTATTGATTAAAAAAGACTTAGCTTAAATAATCACTTCTTCTTTTAAAAACTGTACTTCATATAAATTCTTATAATACCCATTTTCTTTTTTAAGAAGCTGAGCATGCGTGCCCTCTTCAACAATTTCACCTGCATCCATCACAATAATTTTATCTGCTTTCTTAACAGTGGCCAATCTGTGGGCAATAACAATAGAGGTTCTTCCATTAGTCATTTTATCAGTAGCATTTTGAATGAGTTGTTCAGAATGTGAATCTACAGACGAAGTCGCTTCATCCAAAACCAAAATACTTGGATTAGTAACATAAGCTCTTAAAAACGAAATAAGTTGACGCTGACCGGAAGACAGCATCACCCCGCGCTCTTTCACATTATAATGATAGCCACCTGGTAAACTAACAATAAAATCGTGTACGCCAATTTCTTTAGCTGCTAAAATTACTTCTGCCTCTGTAATTTCAGGATTGTTTAAGGTAATATTATTTAAAATGGTATCGGCAAACAAAAACACATCCTGTAACACCACAGCAATTTGGGTGCGCAACGATGCTAAAGTAATTTCCCTTATATCTATGCTATCAATAGAAATAACGCCATCTTTAATTTCATAAAAACGATTTAATAAATTAATAATGGTCGATTTCCCTGCGCCCGTAGCACCCACAATAGCAACCGTTTCACCTGGTTTTACATCAAAAGACACATCTTTCAAAACATCTTCATCTTCAATATAATTAAAGAACACCTTATCGAAATTTATATTTCCTTTAAAATGTTCTACTATATGTGTGCCTGTATCATCAATATGCGAAGTGGTATCTAAAATTTTAAATACACGGTTTGCTGCCACCATACCCATTTGAAGAGTGTTGAAATTATCTGCCATTTGACGCAACGGCCTAAACAACATCGGGATAAACATTACGAATGCAATCAAATCACCTTGAGAAACTTCTGTTCCTTTTAAAACAACGGTTAAACCTCCATACCAAGCAATTAAACCTATACTTATAGACGATACCAAATCGGCTAACGGAAAGAAAATGGAATTATACCAAACCGTTTTTAACCAACCTTTTTTATGACGCTCATTAATATCAACAAAGTTTTTATAATCAATTTTCTCGCGTGTAAACAGATGCAAAATTTTCATGCCTGTTATGCGCTCTTGCACAAAAGAATTTAGGTTTGAGACTTCATTTCTAACTTCTTCAAAAGCCACTTTCATATACTTTTGAAAAATTCTGGTGGCATACATTAATAATGGCAGCATAATAAAAACGATTAAACTCAAGCGCCAGTTAATGTAAACCATCACACTAAAAACAACAATCATGGCGAGTAAGTCTCTAAAAATGGTAAATAATCCTTGACCAAAAATATCGGCAATACGTTCCATATCGGTAACTGAGCGGGTTATTAAAACACCTACTGAAGAATTATCGTAATACTTCATTTTAAAACTCAGCAAATGGTTGAACAATTTTACACGCACATCCATTACCAAATTTTGTCCCAACCACGCAGCATAATAAATAAAAGCAAGCTGAAAAATAGTTTGAAAAATTAAAACTCCAAACATGATAACAACGTAAAACAGAAAGCTTTTTTGTTGTTTAACCGCAATACTATTATCAATAGCGTATTTAGTTATGTAAGGTGTTGCTGTTGATAAAATAGCCAACAAAATAACCAAAACAAGTAACCCAAAAAAGATAACCTTGTAGGGTTTTATATACTGAAACAGCCGTTTAAATAATGTGAAATCAAAAATGTTTTCTTTTGCTTTAGTCATTATATTTTATATCGTTTGGATATTCAATTTTGGTTAGATATAAAGCGTGTGCAGGTACAGAAAAACCAGCTTCACTCCTGTTTTTAGAATTTATAATGGCGTGCAAATCTTCAACTTGTAATTTTCCTAAACCAACCTGCACCATTGTGCCAACAATGGCACGTACCATATTTCTCAAAAAACGATCTGCTTTTATTATAAAGTGTAGTTCATCATTATCAAAAAACCATTCTGCTTCCATAATATCGCAATAATACGTTTTTACATCGGTATTTACTTTTGAAAAACATTGAAAATCTTTATACTGAAATAGAATTTTTGAAGCTTCTTTCATTTTATCAACATCCAAATCTTGCTTTACGTAATAAGCAGTATCAAAATTAAATACGTTTTTTTTCAACGTAATTCTATAGAGATACATTCTACTTAAGGCGTTGAAACGCGCATGTGCATCTGCTTTTACTTTAAAAACAGTATGAACAGCAATATCCTTTGGTAAAAAGGAATTGAGTTTAAAAGTTAAATCATCTACTTCAAATTCAACATCCGTATCAAAATGCGCAAACATTTGTATGGCGTGAACTCCTGTATCCGTTCTGCCCGCTCCCATAATAGAAACAGTTTCTTTTAAAAGTAATGACAATGCATTTTCAATAACTTCTTGTACAGATATTGCTTTAGGCTGATTTTGCCAACCATGATAGGCACTGCCATTATAAGAAAGTTCTATAAAATATCGCAATTTGTTTTTATACTTTTGTTGAAAAAGCAAATATAGACAGTTTTGTTGTTCCTGCGAAATCGAAGATTCACGAATTCCATATAATAAAAATAAGAATTTATGAGTAAGGCAACAATCTTAATTATATATTAAAAGATTACAATAAAATTAATGACAAAAATACTTTTACTTTCCGATACGCATAGTTATATAGATGACGCTATTTTAAAATACGTAAAACAAGCCGATGAAGTTTGGCATGCAGGTGATATTGGCGATTTAAAAGTAAGTGATGCCATAAAAGAGCTGAAACCGTTGCGAGCTGTTTATGGAAATATTGACGAGGCTAAAATTAGAGGCGAATTCCCCGAAAACAATCGGTTTATGTGCGAAGGGGTCGATGTTTGGATAACCCATATAGGTGGTTACCCAGGTGCTTATAACGTAAGAGTTCGAGAAGACATTAGAGCTAACCCTCCAAAACTATTTATTTGTGGGCATTCACACATTTTAAAAGTGATGCCTGATAAAAAGCTGAATTTACTACACATAAATCCGGGTGCTGTTGGCAAACATGGATTTCATAAAGTGCGTACGATGCTTCGTTTTACTATCGATGGTACTAAAATTGATAATTTGGAAGTGATTGAGTTTCCTAAGTAGTTTATAAATCTTTTATTTACGTTATCCCTTTATCGAATCTCACTAAAAACCTTATTCTTTACGTCATGGCGAGGTACGAAGCCTTCTCATGAGTTAGAGTTAATAATAAAAAGATTGCTTCGTGCCTCGCAATGACTAATAATTCAACTTTTTAAGTCAGTTTCCTCATCTTTAATGTTAATATTCCCATAAATAACAGCATTAATTGGCTCAAATTATGCTGTTCTATTCATTAATTGTAGTTTTGTGGCTATTTAAAAATAGAAAACATAATTATTTATGAGTCAAGTAAAAGAGAATGATACTGTAAGAGTTCATTACACAGGAAAATTAAGCAATGGCCAAATTTTTGACAGTTCTTTAGAAAGAGAACCGTTAGAAATAACTTTAGGACAAGGCATGTTGATTCCTGGTTTTGAAAAAGGCATGGTAAACATGAAGGTTAATGAAAAAAAAACAATTAATATTCCTGTTGCTGAAGCTTACGGCGAGGTACAAAAAGAATTGTTTCACGAAGTAAAAAGAGATCAATTACCACAGGACATGGCACCTGAAGTTGGTATGGGATTAGCTTCAAAAAACCCTGATGGATCTGAAGTGCAATTTCGCGTAGCAGAAGTTCATGAAGAACACATCATTATAGATGCTAACCACCCATTAGCAGGGCAAGATTTAACGTTCGATTTAGAACTTGTTGAAATAAAATAGTCTTTTACTTCGGTAAAAGTTTAAAAAGTCTGGAAAATTTCCAGACTTTTTTGTTTATGTAAATTGGGTTTTAACTCTTGCTTTCGCAGAAATACCGGCACATTGATTAAAGGTTTAAACAGGCGGATAGTTGCGTTAGGGATAGAAGTGGAAAGCCCACAGCGACGTAGGAGCGCGGACTTGTAACGGATAGCCCGACCCTTTAGGGTAAACGCCCAAATTATAAAAATAAAAAACCCAAAGCTTTCACTTTGGGTTTTAACGCACTAATACTACTAAGATGTTAGGTTTATCGCAATCGATCTACAGATTTTACGAGTTCTTCGTCCTTCTTGATGGCCTTATTGGCTAAAGCCAATAACACGATAGAAACAATAGGAAGAAGCATCCCAATACCTTTCTCAGAAACCGCCGTTTCTCCAGATACATTTAGAGATTGATACACAAAAAATCCTAGTAAAATAAAGTTTAATATGATGTTAAGTCGACCCAACATAAATTGAGACTTCCTGTTTTTATACTTAAATATGGTAATTATAGATAATAATGCCGACCCAAGAAACATGCTTAAATACAACAAATTATCTTTTGCATATACTATTACATCGGCATTGGTTACCCATAAATGCAATACAAATATTAACCCAGCGGATATTATTGCTGCGATTAAAAGGTAAACCGTTTGGATGCGTTGTAACATATAAATGTAAAATACTAGATGGCAAAAATAATAGTTTCTTTTGTAAAATAAATGCAAAAAATTAAAATAAAGTTGTATAATTGCAGTAATAATTCTCAACAACCACTAAGAGAGGTTGTTAATTCTTCAGAATAAAATTCATTTTTTTTCAGAATAACTCAAATTTTTATTCAAAATACATTTATATTAAACATCAATGTTTGAAATTTCACAATTAAACGAAAAGAAGCTCTCTGACTTACAGGAGATTGCACAAAAATTGAACGTCCCAAAGTATCGTTCGTTAAAAAAAGCAGATTTAGTTTATCAAATACTAGATCATCAAGCTACCAACCCAAAAGCTGTAGCAGCTGTAACAGAACCAACACCACAACCTACAGTTAATACTCCTGAAAAAAAGGAAACAAAAAGACCTAGACAACGCGTTGTAAAGCCTGTTAAAAATACGCCCATAAAACAACAAGAGCAAAAACCTATAGTTGAAAAAGCAGCCTCTTCTGTTGAAAAAACAGAGAAAGCGCCTCAAGAAACTAAACAAACTGTTAATGCTCCTAAACCTAGAGTTCAGAATGAGCGCACCAATGACAATCAACAAAAACCAGCTAATCAAAAAAGAGAACACAACCAGAATCAGCCTCAAAAAAATCAACATAAAAACCAAAAGAACGGTAACGTTAATGTTGACGCGGGAAATAAAGACACTAGAAATCGTTACCGCGAGCCAGATTATGAATTTGATGCTATTATTGAAAGCGAAGGTGTTTTAGATGTTATGCAAGATGGCTATGGTTTTTTACGTTCATCAGATTACAATTATTTATCTTCTCCTGATGATATTTATGTATCGCAATCACAAATCAGACTTTTTGGTTTGAAAAAAGGAGATACCGTTCTTGGAAACGTAAGACCTCCAAAAGAAGGTGAGAAATACTTCCCATTAATTAAGGTAATAAGAATTAATGGACAAAAACCTGAGGTTGTTAGAGACCGTGTGTCTTTCGAACATTTAACACCATTATTTCCTAAAGAGAAATTCAATTTAGCTGAAAAGCAAAGCACTATTTCTACACGAATTATGGATTTGTTTTCACCAATTGGAAAAGGACAACGTGGTATGATTGTATCGCAACCAAAAACTGGTAAAACCATGTTACTTAAAGATGTTGCCAATGCTATTGCTGCCAACCATCCTGAAGTATATTTAATGATTTTACTGATTGACGAACGCCCAGAAGAGGTTACCGATATGCAACGTAACGTACGTGGTGAAGTTATTTCTTCAACTTTTGATAAAGAAGCGCACGAACACGTTAAAATTGCCGATATTGTATTAGAAAAAGCAAAACGATTGGTAGAATGCGGACACGATGTAGTGATTCTTTTAGATTCTATTACACGTTTGGCCAGAGCTTACAATACAGTTCAACCTGCTTCTGGTAAAATATTAAGTGGTGGTGTAGATGCTAATGCCTTACACAAACCTAAACGTTTCTTTGGTGCAGCTCGTAATATAGAAAATGGCGGTTCTTTAACCATTATAGCTACGGCCTTAACTGAAACAGGTTCTAAAATGGACGAAGTAATTTTTGAAGAATTTAAAGGTACAGGTAATATGGAGTTACAGTTGGATAGAAAAATCTCTAACCGTCGTATTTTCCCTGCTATCGATTTAACATCATCAAGCACGCGTCGAGACGATTTATTACTAGATGAAAACACCATACAACGCATGTGGGTAATGCGCAAATACCTTGCAGACATGAACCCTGTTGAAGCTATGGAGTTCATCAATGATCGTTTTAAACAAACCAGAAACAACGAAGAATTTTTAATATCCATGAATGGATAGCATACTAACTAAACATTAAACTAAACCAAAAAGCCTTAACTAATTTCTGTTAAGGCTTTTTAATTATTAATTCAGAAATGACTTCTAACTAATATTGATTTAAAAGATCTCTATACTCTTTTAAGTCTGATATATTAATTTTGTTATTCAGATTTTTTATAAGTGCAATTAAGTATTTCAAGCTTTCAACAGGTTCGTTTTCTACGTCATTCCCAACATCTCCATCTTCTTCATCAACAAGCATCGGTATTAAAAAAGAGTTATTCTCCTCAATATGCTCATGAGCAAGTCTTAAAACCTTAACTACTAAAGGAATTTGCTCTTCTAAGGCATAAGCTCTTAACTCTTTAATATCGTTAATTAATGCATCTGTGTTAATACCTGTTTTATCAAGATCATTCAGGATTTTATCAATTAATTTGTGTGCTGCTTTATTTTCCAAAAGGGTAATATTTATGTGAATAATTTATTTATTGTATTTGCAAATTTAGATTTTTAGAAATCAAATACGGCTATTTATTCTATGATTTTACATTTTATTTTAACTAATCAAATAATTCTACAGACACTGCCATATGCATAAAAAAAGTTCATAAAAAAAGCTTCTCGATATGGAGAAGCTTTTAAATACTTTTAAAAATGAAAGTTTTAAAGCGCAGCAATATGCTTAGCTAAACCAGATTTAAGGTTAGCCGCTTTATTGAAATGAATAACATTTTTCTTAGCTAATCTATCTAACATAGAAACTACAGAAGGAAATAATGCCTCAGCTTCTTTCTTATCAGTTAACTCACGTAATTTTTTAATAGCATTACGAGTTGTTTTATGCTGATATTTATTAACCAAACGCTTAGCTTCGTTACTTCTTATTCTTTTTAATGCTGACTTATGATTTGCCATTTTATACTTTATTTTTTTTTAAAAATTGTAGCCCGTAGGGGAATCGAACCCCTCTTACCAGGATGAAAACCTGGCGTCCTAGCCGATAGACGAACGGGCCATTTGTTTTTTGAGTGTGCAAAGATAAATTTAATTTTTAAATGTACAACTTAAAAATTTAAAATTTGCTCAACTATTTTTTCAAATAACTTACAACGTTTCCATTGCGGATGCAAAAATACAACTATTTTTAAATGTCACAATAGCTACGCAAACTTTTTTAAAAAAAAATTATTAGTATGCTTTTGCAAACAAAACCCTGCCTTTTGAAGGCTTTCCTGAATGTATGCAGACTCCTTTTTCCTCCTTCATTTCCAAAGGAATACATCTAATTGTTGCTTTTGTAAGTTCTTTTATCTTTTCTTCAGTTTCGTTAGTACCATCCCAATGTGCAGAAACAAATCCTGTCTTTTTCTCTAAAACATCTTTAAATTCTTCAAAAGAATTCACCTCAGTAATATGACTATCTCTGAAATCCAATGCTTTTTTAAATAATGCCTCTTGAATTTCTTTTAGCAAACTTTCAACTGTTTGGGTTAAATTATTTAAAGCAACTACTTCTTTTGTTAAAGTATCGCGTCTTGCTAGTTCAACCGTACCGTTTTGTAAATCTTTTGGTCCTATAGCTATACGTAAAGGCACGCCTTGCAATTCGTGTTGAGCAAATTTAGCACCAGGGCGTTGCGTATCTCTATCATCAAACTTAACCGTGATACCTTTAGCTCTTAATTCACTTTGAATACTTTTAGCTACTTTCGAAACAGCATCAAACTCTTCATCACTCTTATATATAGGAACAATAACCACTTGGTTTGGCGCTAAGCTTGGTGGCAACACCAATCCGTTATCATCACTATGCGTCATAATTAAAGCACCCATTAAACGGGTAGAAACTCCCCAAGAAGTTGCCCAAACATAATCTTGTTTACCTTCTTTATTGGCAAACTTAACATCAAAAGCTTTAGCAAAGTTCTGCCCTAAAAAATGCGAAGTTCCCGCTTGCAACGCCTTTCCATCTTGCATTAATGCTTCAATACAAAACGTTTCGTCTGCACCTGCGAAACGCTCACTCTCGGTTTTCACACCTTGTACCACAGGAATTGCCATGAAGTTTTCAGCAAACGTTGCATATACATTATTCATCAATCTAGCTTCCGCCATGGCCTCTGCTTTGGTTTGATGGGCAGTATGCCCTTCTTGCCATAAAAATTCTGCGGTACGCAAAAATAAGCGGGTTCGCATTTCCCAACGTACCACATTAGCCCATTGGTTTATTAATATGGGTAAATCTCTGTAAGATTGAATCCAGTTTCTATAAGTATTCCAAATAATAGCTTCACTTGTTGGGCGCACTATTAATTCTTCTTCAAGTTTTGCTTCTGGGTCTACACGTAATTTACCAGGTTTATCTGGATCGGCTTGTAATCTGTAATGTGTTACAATAGCGCATTCTTTTGCAAATCCTTCAGCGTTTTTTTCTTCAGCTTCAAATAAACTTTTTGGCACAAATAATGGAAAATAGGCGTTTTGATGGCCTGTTTCTTTAAACATTTTATCCAATTCTGCCTGCATTTTTTCCCAAATAGCATATCCATAAGGTTTAATTACCATACAACCACGAACCGCCGAATTCTCTGCTAGGTCTGCTTTAACAACCAATTCGTTATACCATTTGGAATAATCTTCCGCCCTACTAGTAAGTTTTTTACTCATATATGTGTTTTGGCACAAATATTGTGCTTATGTTAAATAAAAAAATAGTTCAGCAAAACTAACTATTTTTGTTATGTTCAACAATAAAAATCAAGAGATATGCAATTAAATACCTACTTAATAAAAAAAATGCCATACTTGGCAATTCTTAGCTTAGTATTTAGCTTATACTCATGTGGTTCATATCAATATGTTGGTGTAGATAATGACGGTATTTATGGTAGCACAACTAGAACCGTACAGTATGAAGAAACCGTTGTTGAAGTACCTCAGAATTCAAACAGTAATTATTACCAAAATTACTTTAAGAATAAATCTTTGGAAACAGAGTACATGACATCTAACAACGAGATTTTTACCGATATAGATGCTTATGAGGGTAACAACTATAATGAAAATGATTCTTTAACTAATAACTACCAAGGTTACGGAGGCTGGGGACAAACGAACACCAATGTTACCATAAACTATGTAAATAGCGGTTGGAATAACTGGGGTTGGAATGATCCATTTATGTATGGCTGGGGATGGAA
Source organism: Mariniflexile soesokkakense (assembly GCF_039650365.1). Taxonomy (NCBI): domain Bacteria; kingdom Pseudomonadati; phylum Bacteroidota; class Flavobacteriia; order Flavobacteriales; family Flavobacteriaceae; genus Mariniflexile; species Mariniflexile soesokkakense. The sequence goes on from NZ_JAZHYP010000005.1 coordinate 29,317, forward strand.
TAATCGCTGGAACAGAGGATGGAATACTTGGGGCTATTACGACCCGTATTGGAATTCAGGATTTTACGGTGGTTTTTACAATAGTTGGGGTTACAACCCTTGGGGTTATGGATATTATGGCAATCCTTATAGATACTATGGATATAATAGGTATAATAATTATGGGTTTTACGGGAATAACGGCTATTACAATAGACGTAATGTATCTTACAGCACCAGTAGAAGAGGCAGCAATTATAGCAGCAACTCTGGAAGCTTAAGTAGCAATAATAATTATAGCACTTCTAGAAGAGGCAATACGGTTAATTCTGGAAACACTTCGAAGTACAACACTTCCAGAAGAAGTAGTGTGAACACTAGTTCACCAAATTCAGCCTATAATTCGAGACAAAACAATTCTAACGGAACACGTGTTTATTCAAATACCCAAAGAAGAACAACATACAGTACTCCTTCTGCGAATTCTACTACCAGATCATCTTCTACTTCCACAGTAAGACGAAGCTCTGGAAACACTTATACACCTTCAAACAGTAATAATTCACGAAGAACATACTCGAGCCCCTCTTCATCAAGCAATTCTACTTATACGCCTAGTAGAAGCTCTAGTGCTTCTTCAAGCAACAGTAGTTCAAGATCTTCAAGCGGCAGTTCTGGAAGTAGCAGAAGTTCTGGTTCCTCAAGTGGAGGCGGAAGACGTTGATAAATCTCAAAAAACAAAAAAAATACACTATGAAAAAGTTAAACCTACTATTTATAGGCATGCTATCGGTGTGCTCATTAAACGCACAAGATATAAGTGATGCGTTGCGCTACTCGCAAAGTGAAATTCAAGGAACCGCTCGTTTCAGAGCCTTAAGTGGTGCTTTTGGAGCCTTGGGTGGCGACATGAGTGCTGTTAGCATAAACCCTGCAAGTTCTGCTGTGTTTAGCCAAAGTCATGCTTCTTTCACCTTATCGAATGTTGACACTTCAATCGACACCCAATATTTTAACGGGTTTACCACAAGTAACACTTCCAATTTTGATATCAATCAAGGAGGTGCTGCCTTTGTTTTTGAAAGTAGAAATAATTCGCCTTGGAGAAAATTTTCAATAGGTGTTGCGTATGACAGAACAAACAATTATGATGATAATTGGAATGCGGTAGGAACCAACCCAAACAATCAATCAATCGATTTATATTTTTTAAATTATGCTGATGGAAAACGATTGGACCAAATTTCCACTTTACCTGGTGAAACTTTAGCTGATGCCTATACTGATATTGGTAATGTTTATGGTTTTGCACATCAACAAGCTTTTTTAGGTTTCGAATCTTATATTTTAGAACCAGATGCTGATGATGATGCCAACACTACATACTTTTCAAATTTAGTAGATGGCAATTTTGAGCATGATTATCTTTATACTTCCACAGGATACAATGGTAAAATATCTTTTAATATGGCTACCCAATATGAAGATAATTTATATTTAGGTTTAAATTTAAATTCTCACTTTATTGATTATCAAAAATCAACATCATTAATTGAAGATACAAGTGCCGGCTCACAAATAACCCGAATAGATTTTGACAATTACTTATCTACTACCGGTAATGGATTCTCATTTCAACTAGGAGGTATCATAAAACTAAGCCCTGAATTTAGATTCGGTGTTGCTTTCGACTCGCCTACTTGGTACTCTATTGAAGAAGAAACAAGTCAAAGCCTTTCAACTTATGACAATGCAAACCCTCCTGTTAGAATAAACCCACAAACAGTAAACGTATATCCACGATACAAACTACAAACACCTTCAAAAATAACAGGAAGTTTAGCTTATGTTTTTGGAACACAAGGTTTATTAAGTTTTGATTATTCTAAAAAAGATTATAGTAAAACAAAGTTTAAACCAGAATCTGACACCTTTTTTGCAGACCAAAACGCAGTAATTAGCAATGCACTTACAGATGCCTCTACTTACAGATTGGGTGGCGAATATAAAATCAAGCAATTTAGTTTAAGAGGCGGTTATCGTTTTGAAGAAAGCCCATATAAAGATGGTGTTACTATAGGCGATTTAACTGGCTACTCGCTAGGTATTGGTTACAATTTTGGAAACACTAAACTTGATGTTACTTTCGATCAAGCGAATCGTACTAATGAAACACCTTTATATAATGTAGGTTTAACCGATGCCGCCGTAATTGACAAAACAAATTCTAACATAACCTTGTCTTTAAGCTTTAATATTTAAATGGGATCTTAAGAATTTTAAAAAGCCTGATTTTTTTTTTTTAAATTCAGGCTTTTGTTTTTTTAAGTCATTCGATTAATAAAAGGAAGCAAATTAATTGTTTGTTAATACAAAACATAAGAAAAGTGTTTTGCTTATCTTTGCAGACCAAAATCGTGATTTAGTTGATAGATGAAAATTGAAAATAACATAGAAGAATTCGAATCTTTAGGAGACGACCACATAGGAACATCGTTTGATACACCATTAAGACGTGATGCTTTCAAACTTTCTAATGAAGAAAAAATAGATATAATCAAGGATGATGTACGCCACATTATGGAAACCCTAGGATTAGATTTAACAGACGACAGTTTAAATGGCACACCAAACCGTGTTGCTAAAATGTTTGTTAAAGAAATTTTTGGAGGTTTGGACCCAAAGAAAAAACCAAGCGCTTCAACTTTCGAAAACAAGTATAAATATGGTGAAATGCTGGTTGAGAAAAACATTACAGTTTACTCAACTTGCGAGCACCATTTATTACCCATAGTTGGGAAAGCTCATATTGCTTATATTTCAAACGGTTCGGTAGTTGGGTTATCTAAAATGAACCGTATCGTAGATTATTACGCAAAACGCCCACAAGTACAAGAGCGCTTAACCATTCAAATTGTAAAAGAACTTCAAGAAGTTTTAAAAACCCAAGATGTAGCTTGTGTTATTGATGCCAAACATTTGTGTGTAAATTCTAGAGGCATTAGAGATGTTGATTGCAGCACCGTAACCTCTGAGTTTGGAGGAAAATTTAAAGAAGAAACTACACGTAGAGAATTTTTAGATTACATCAAGTTAGAAACAAAGTTTTAAACAGCTTAACATTAAACTACAATGCATCTTTTTCCGCAGCATCAAATAAAAATCTACAATTCACTTACTGGTACCAAAGAAAATTTTAAACCTATTAACGAGGGCTATGTAGGCATGTATGTTTGCGGACCAACGGTTTATAGCAATGTGCATTTAGGAAACGTGAGAACTTTTATGTCGTTTGATATGATTTTCCGTTACTTAAAACATCTTGGGTACAAGGTACGCTATGTAAGGAATATAACAGATGCAGGTCATTTAGAAAACGATGCTGATGCTGGTGAAGATAAAATAACCAAAAAAGCTCGTATAGAACAAATAGAACCTATGGAAGTAGTGCAACGCTACACCGTAGATTTCCATAATATATTAAACACGTTCAATTTTTTACCTCCAAGCATCGAGCCTACTGCTACTGGTCATATTATTGAACAAATTGAACTTATTAAAGATATTATTGCTAATGGTTATGCTTATGAAGTAAACGGTTCGGTTTATTTTGATGTTCATAAATTTAATGAAACTAACAATTACGGAAAATTAAGCAAACGTAAATTGGAGGATTTAATTCACAATACAAGAGAATTAGACGGTCAAAGCGATAAAAAAAACCCACAAGATTTTGCCCTTTGGAAAAAAGCGGAACCTCAACACATTATGCGCTGGCCTTCACCTTGGGGTGATGGATTCCCTGGGTGGCATTTAGAATGTACCGCTATGAGCACTAAGTATCTTGGAGATCAATTTGATATTCATGGTGGCGGTATGGATTTAAAATTTCCACACCATGAATGTGAAATCGCTCAAAATGAAGCAGCAAAAGGACAATCGCCAGTAAACTATTGGATGCACGCCAATATGCTGGAGCTGAACGGACAACGCATGTCCAAATCTACCGGAAATACAGTAAATCCAGATGAACTACTTTCAGGAAACAACAACTTCTTTAGTAAAGCATTTGCTCCAAGCGTTATTAGGTTTTTTATTGCACAAGCTCATTATAGAAGTGTACTCGATTTAACAGATGATGGCCTATTGGGAAGCGAAAAAGGCTTTTACAGATTAATGGATGCCATTAATTTATTAGATAGTTTAAAACCTTCAATAACTTCTAGTATTGATATTACATCTTGGAAACAGGCGTGTTATAATGCTATGAATGACGATTTTAATTCACCTATTTTAATCGCTAATTTATTTGAAGCTGTTAAATACATCAATCAAGTTAAAGAAGGAACTGCAACATTAACTGCCGAAGATTTATCACTTTTAAAAGACACCTTAAACATTTTCACTTTTGACATACTAGGTCTAGAAAACGTTACTAAAAAAAATACAGGAACCGACAAATTATCGGGTGCTGTTGATATTTTAATTAGGTTAAGGCAAGATGCTCGCACAAATAAAGATTTTGCTTTATCAGATAAAATTCGTGATGAATTGGCTGAAGCTGGCATTCAACTAAAAGATGGTAAAGAAGGCACAACGTTTTCTGTAAATTAGTTTATGCCGTCATTCTGAAAATTCATTTCAGAATCACATCAAAACATATAGAATCCAATTTGAGCTTGAAACAAGTTCAGGTTAACGAAAGCATCATGAAAAAACTACTCATTGCTCCGTTTTTATTTTTGATAAAAGTGTACCAAATGCTTTTATCCCCATTAACGCCCGCAACATGTAGATACCAACCCACATGCTCGCATTACACCAAAGAGGCACTACAAAAACATGGTTTATTAAAAGGTGGTTGGTTGGCTATAAAACGTATTTTTAGTTGCCATCCTTGGGGTGGAAGTGGTTACGATCCAGTTCCCTAAAAATTATTAAATCCTTTCGGTTCTTATAGGTGCTGTAGCAAAAAACCTTATAATTTGTCTTTTCTCTTGGTTAACGTACAAATGTAATATGTTGGATTGCTTATTAAACGAAGAAAACAATAGGGTGTTTTTAATATTGAAAACATCAAAATTTTGAATATCAGGCACTTCAGATTTAAAACTAACCTGACAAACATTATCTTCAATTTTCGTGATGGAATTCAACTTCAGTTTCAATTTTATTTCACCAAACCTAATCGCTACATTATCCAATATATAGTTATAAATGGTATCCTCCATTTCGTACCCTGGGTTTTCATAGTTAAAAGGTGGCTGAGGATACATTTTACGTAGTTCAGTTTCAAAATCATCAATAAAGAAATTTAAAGTAAGAACACAAGTTTTATGTTGGGTGTCAAAAATTAGCTTGCCAGTAGTCATTTTTATGGCATGCGCATTTACACACCATACTCCAACAAATACTAATACTATAAATAATATATATTTAATATTTTTCAAAACTATTTCTTTAAATTAAAGCTTCAATAATCATGGTTGCGGCAATGCCTCCTCCCGCACCTGAAACAACTAAATTCCAGTCGCGGTGTTGGATAGAAAACACCTTTGTTAATAAGAAATTAATTAACAAAAACAGACCAATAATTACCAATTGTCCAAATTCAATGCCAAGATTAAATGAAAATAATGGCACTATTATCGATTCATCTGAAATACCCATCATCATAGATCGAAAAAAATTAGAGAACCCCATACCATGTATCAATCCAAAAAACAAAGCTAAAAAGTAATTTATCTGTATTTGATTTTTGGAGGTCTGTTTTTTTACAATATTATAAATTGCCGTTAGCAATATCGTAATAGGAATTAAAGTCTCTATAAGTTGTTGATTAACCGAAATAATACTAAGCCCTGAAAGTGCTAGTGTAACAGTATGTCCTATAGTAAAAGCAGTTATTAAAATAAGCGTTTTTTTCCATTGGCTTATTTGATAAACAGCACAAAGTGTAATAATAAAAACTAAGTGATCAATTCCCTGCAAGTCTGTAATATGACTAATACCTTGCTTTAAATAAAACACAAATTCATTCACTTCTTTACAATTATTTTAATTAAGTTGCACTGCAATTTACTCATTTTGCAAAAAAAATAACTGTATTTTACTTTTTAACTTTATAATAATTATTTAAAAAATGAAGGGCGCCTTTATATTTAGTCTACTACTTTATTTTAATATCATGTCGCTTTATGCCCATCGTGAAAAAACATATTACTTATTTGGTAAAATTGGGGAAACAGAGGTCGCTATACAATTAGATGAATACGGTACAGATTGTACAGCTCGTTACATAACCAAAAAAGATAAATATGACAGCATTTTAGAAGGTGAAATATTAGAGAACGGACAATTTAATTTGTATTCAAAACACTGGGACAAAGATAAAAAAACAACAATCATAGATGATTCTGTTTACTTAATTGAAAAAGAAAAAAACATATGGAGCGGAACCTGGAAGTATAAAGATGGAAAAGAAGTGAATTTTGTTTTAACGCCTATTTTAATTGAAGCTTTAAACCATCCTTATACCTCAGCCATAAAAAAACACGTCATTACCCCATTCAATGCCTACAGAACGCAAGACGTCTATTTTACAGATATTAAAAAAGAAAAAATATCAAAAGGAATTTATATAAAACACACCATAGATCCTATTTCTAAAATATCCTTTTTTAGAGTGTTAAACAATCCAAAAAAAAACATAATAGCAGATACTATTAATGATAAGTTAGTGGCTATTCATCTAAATATGATTAATGAAAAATATTCTTGTGTTTATGCTGTTAGTAAAGGAAATTATACTTCTAATTTTGAAGTACATTTTTTAAATCCTCAATTAATTAGCTTCTCAATAAACACACATCAAGCATGCTATGGAGACCAAGGTGAAGACAGTACCGAACATGAAACATTTAAGATGATTGATGCAAAAAAAATCATTTTAGAAGATTTGTATTGGTTTGGAAATAAACCTCAACCTGAATTACAAAAAGGCGAATATGAGTGGTTTCAATATAGATATAAAGAATTTGGTCCCAAAATATTGGCATTGTTAACAGAATTATATCCTGAAAAAATTACTCCCCAAAAACCAATTGAGTGTAATTATAACGATGTTAAGCTTTGGGAATTCCCAGAATGGTATTTCACTCCCAAAGGTCTTTATTTAAAATACCAATCTCAAACCAACAAAAAATGTGATGACAGTACATGGTCTGTAATACCCTATGAAAAATTAAATGGATTTACGACCATGGAGTTTGGATTAATTAAATAATATCTCAATCATTAAACTTAATTAATGATTGAGATATTAATCAAACTAATTTTTTAATGGGATATTACTTAAAATTTCCAGAACAAATTTCCAATATTTTTGAACCGATGAAATTTGAGCACGCTCATCGGGTGAATGGGCTCCTTTAATGTTTGGACCAAAACTAATCATATCCATTTCTGGATAATTCTGCCCAAGAATTCCACATTCTAAACCCGCATGACACGCTGCAACATGTGCTTCTTCCCCATTCATGTCCTTATAAATTTTAGAAAGCACTTTTAAAATAGGTGATTTCATATTGGGTGTCCATCCTGGATAATCGCCCGAAAACTCTACTTCGCAACCTGTTAACTCAAACGTAGAACGTAGTGTATTTGCTAAATCTATTTTAGAACTTTCAACCGAGGAACGTGTTAAGCATCCCACATGAATTTGTCCGTCTTTAACCACTACCCTAGCAATGTTATTAGAAGTTTCAACCAACTCGGGAATATCGGCACTCATTCTATATACCCCGTTTTGAGCCGCATATAAGGCGCGTGTAAAACCTTCTTGAACACCTAAATCCATAATATTCTCAGGTGTTTCACAACTAGAAACCTCAATTTTTAAATCGGGTTCCATGGTTTTTAACTCGGTTTTTATAGTTTCTGCCAATTCGTTAATTTCTGCTACAAACGTTTCTTCATGAATAGCATCTACGGCAACAATAGCTGTGCTTTCTCTAGGAATGGCGTTACGTAAACTACCACCATTAATTTCTGAAATTCGAAGTCCGAAGTTTTCAAAACCATCAAACAATAAGCGATTCATGATTTTATTGGCATTTCCTAAACCTTCATGAATTTGCATTCCGGAGTGTCCACCTTGTAAACCTTTAACCACGATACTAAAACCAATTTTAAATTCGGGTGTTTCTTCTTCTTGATAGGTTCTGGTTGCAGTAACGTCCATTCCGCCAGCACAACCCACACCAATTTCGTCGTCTTCTTCGGTATCTAAATTCAATAAAATATCACCAGAAAGTAAACCTTCTTTTAAACCCATAGCACCCGTCATTCCTGTTTCTTCGTCAATAGTAAACAATGCTTCAATAGCAGGATGCGGTATGTCGGTACTTTCTAAAATTGCCATAATGGTAGCAACGCCCAAACCGTTGTCGGCACCCAAAGTGGTTCCTTTGGCACGAACCCAGTCGCCATCAACATACATTTCTATGCCTTGTGTATTAAAATCGAATTGTGTATCGTTATTTTTTTGATGCACCATATCTAAATGCGATTGCATGACCACAGTAGTTCTGTTTTCCATACCTGCGGTGGCTGGTTTTTTTATAATAACATTTCCAACTTCATCAACAATAGTTTCCAACCCTAAATTTTCTCCAAAGTTTTTTATAAAAGCAATAACGCGTTCTTCTTTTTTTGAAGGTCGTGGTACAGCATTTAAATCGGCAAATTTATTCCAAAGTTGTGTAGGTTGTAGTTGTCTTATTTCTGAATTCATGATGTTAATTTTAGTTTTGCAAAGGTAGCAAAAAGGGACAGACTTTGGCTGTTACTCCTGATTGAAGTGGCATCCTTTTTTGAGGTACGAAAAAAAGATATAACGGAAAGCAGGAAGAAACCTTTATAAATATGCAGCGACGATTAGGTACAAATTTTTACTACTTTTGAAGCATGCCGAAAAACACAAAACTTGTTATTGCACTTTTATTGATTCCTCAGTTCTTGTTCATAAAATGGATATCACATTATCCTGAGTTTATTGAAGAGTATTATAGTGAAGGGGTTTACCCGTTTATCTCTAAAACTCTTAGATATTCACTGGGTTGGATGCCATTTTCGTTTGGTGATTTCGTATATGCATTGGCCATTATTTACATTATTAGGTGGTTTTACGTAAACCGAAAACGTTTAATTAAAAACACGAAACACTGGATTGTTGATGTAGTTTGTGCTGTGTCTATAATCTATTTTGCGTTTCATTTATTTTGGGGACTGAATTATTACCGCTTGCCTCTACATAAAACTTTGAATCTGAATACCGATTACACCACCGAACAACTGGTTGAAGTAACGAAAAAACTGATTGAAAAATCAAATAATATTTTCTTTGAAATTGCTGGAAATGACACTTTAAAAATTGATATTCCGTACAGCAAAAGGGACATCTTAAATTTGGCACCTTTAGGGTATGAGCGTTTAAAAAACACGTTTCCCCATTTAGAATACCATCCAAAAAGCGTTAAGAAATCGTTGTTTAGCTATCCGTTAACTTATATGGGTTTTAGTGGGTATTTAAATCCGCTAACCAATGAAGCGCAAGTTGATGCTTTGATTCCTGTTTATTTGTTTCCTACAACAACATCGCATGAAATGGCACATCAGTTAGGATATGCTGCCGAAAACGAAGCTAATTTTATTGGTTGCTTAGCCGCTATAAACCACGACGATATTTACTTTAATTACTCTGGCTATACTTTTGCGTTGCGTTTTTGTTTAAATGAAATTTCTAAGCGTGACGAAGCACTATTTGATGAACTTTACCAAACTGTAAATAAAGGTGTTTTAAATAATTATAAAGAGGCTCGTGATTTTTGGGATGCCTACGAAAACCCTTTAGAACCACTTTTTAAAATAACCTATAGCTCGTACCTAAAAGCGAACAAACAAGCAAAAGGCATGGAGAGTTATAGCTATGTGGTTGCTTTATTGGTTAATTATTTTGAAGATAAAAACTTTTAATTTTACTCAATTATTTTAGCTCCTGCTGGAACTTCAAAAATTTCTTTATTAGTTTTTTTTAATGATAACTTAACGTTTACAAATGGTAAATCGTTGCGCTTTGTGGTTGGTAAATTATTTTTATAATCATACCAAGTTAATTTTTGTGGTAATAACAATCCTTCAACGGTTTGCCAATTGCTATATTTAATAAAATGAAATTCCTTTGCTTTCTCTTTTAAAAAATAGGTTACGGTATATGCTAACCAACTCATTTTATAGGTTTCAGAATCATAATATAAAATATATTCGTCATCAGGCGACTCTCCTATTCCTGCTTCATATGAAATTTTTATACCTGGATAATTTTTACCTTCAAAAACCAAAGGAGCAGCATCTTCATACAAAATACCATCATCTGATAAAATAAAAGGCATGGCATAAAAGTAGAACATGAGGTTATAATAGAATTTCGGATTTCCTTTATATACCACTGTATCTTTAGACTGTAACCAAACGGCTTCCCCATTATATCCAATGGTGTGTTTTGGCATTTCTATAAGCGATTTCCTGTTTATTAAATTAGTAGTCGTAATTTCATCGCCATCTGGTTTTTGCATAGTAAACACGAGAGTTTGCATTTTGTTCCATGTATCTAATCCTCCATGGGCTTCAAATACTTTTGAGATATTTTCAGGGTAATTTTTAGCAATAACTACTTTTTCAATAGCTTTTTCTTGTGTCTTTTTTTCTTCTGATGATTGTTTACACGACACCATGGAAGCAATTATCACTAGTAATAAAATTTTCTTCATTATATTTTAGATTGATTTCATTTTTGTCAAGTAACTATACTAGATATTACGTATAAAACCAATTAATCTACAATAAGTTTTCTTGTAACGTTATTTAAACCATCTGAAGCTTTTAGAAAATAGAGTCCGCTTTTCAAATTGGACACATTAATTTGTACCGCCTTATTTTTTAATTCATGTTCGGAATTAAGAATCAATTTCCCTTGAATATTATATACATCAACCTGAATTTTACTGTTTGTTTTGTTATTGAATATTAGTTCAACCAAGCCTTTTGTGGGGTTTGGGAAAATTGAAAAATCAACCACATTAAACTGCTTGCTTGCTAAAGTTGTAATAAACTCCGTTTCAAAAGTATTGGTTACCACCGCAGGATTAAAGTCAAAATAAATTTCAGCAGTATTGGGTATAATATCACTTACTTTATAACCTGCTGTGGGTTTTATTTTATAATATACATAGCCATGGCTGTTGGGTTCGTCCATACTTTCGCTTGGCAATTGTATATTATCAAACTTCCAATTAAGTTGATTATCAGTTCTTGTAAATACATAATCGTGACTTGCATTAAGCATTTGAATGGTTGACTTGTCTAATTTTGAATCTAATGTATTATCGATAGACACACTAATAGCATCGGCAGTTCCAACGTTTTGAAATCTTACTGTGTAGTATAAATAATCATTGGTTGTAAAATTGTCATAAAGAATTTCTGGTCCGTGTGATTCTGCTATGTCATTAGGGTCGTAAGATCCTATAACGGTTTCAGTAAGTATTGATATGTTGTTTGATACATCTAAATCATCAACCGAATAGGTTGCTGTACTTGTTAATAAATCTCCTAAATTCACAGAAACAGGCACATTCATATTTACTACAACATGTTCTGCACTATTTGGTTGTAAATTATTAAAATTTAAAATAAACCCTGTGGAAGTATTGGTGATTGAATTTCCTGAATCCACAAAAGACACACTTTTAAACGTTACCAAATCATCTTTAATAAATTCCACGGAGCCAGAGCTTATCGTTTCAATCCCTAAATTGCGTATTATCAAATTGGTACTATAATCAAACCCTGGTCTTGGAGGATTAACGGGTGTTAAATAAACTGCTACATCGCTACATTCCTTAATTTTGGTAACTGGAAAATTGTAATTAACGCGACTTCCATTAGTAACACTTACATTTTCGTATAAATAAGTTGTTAAACTATAACAATCCTGAAATTCATCATAAATACTATATCCAATATCATAAGTATCCGTTTCTACATCACTTATGATATTAAAAATTCCAGTTGAAGTATATAACACATGCTGAATACCATCGTTATTTTTTTCGTAAGTAAGTGTTCCGCTTAAAAATTTGATTTCATTAGTATCGAAAGTAGTATTGGTGTTGGCATCATGAAATGCATTGACTTCTATAACGCCTGCTTGAGAGCAATCCTTAACAACCAATTCAAGTGGCAAAATAGTATAACAACCAAAGCCGTCCATATCTTCAACCTTAACATAGATGGTTTGGGGATTAGTAACATTTGTATAATTATAATAATCATTAGCAAAACCTAAATGGCTGTTTCCGTCACCATTTAAAGCATCTTCATAATTCTCGAACATTGGCATATCATAAGTTATCCCCCCACTATTTATTATATCCCATATTATAGACAAATCAAATACAGCCTTTCCGTCACCATCATCATCACAAACTTCATAAGGATCTAATGAACTTACTATTGGAGGTGTGAAAATGGAAATAACAAATGAAGTTATCGCATAGCTCCCCATAGTATTTTCATCTACTCTAGCATAGATCGTTTGTTGATCGCTAACAGCATAAATTGATGGCAAGATATTCACCTTGCTATCTGCATCAAATAGTGATGCATAGTAAGAAACTGTAAAGTTTTCAGGGTCTTGATTCCCTAAAATTACAGAATTGTATTCTGTTAAATCTATAACATAAATACCATCTTGCCTATCTTCATCAAAATCACACTTGTATATGCTAGGTACGACTGGGTCATGAGCGACTGCAAATAAAACTCTTATTACAAATGAAGTCATTTCAACATAATCGGTTGAATTATGCTCTCCCCTCACATAAATATCTTGTGAATTATTAATTGAGTAACTTGAAGGAGTCGCTATGGAATTTATTCCCGAACTAGCATCCGTCTGGGATAAATGGTAAGTAATAGTATAATTTGCATTTGAATTACCCATACATAACAAATTCACACTCGTTAAGTCAAATTCTACAGATTCACCTTGCGTAGTTCCATACAGTTCATAATCCGGTATAGAATAAGCTAATCTTTTTACTTCTATATAATTTTCCGCTATAAGATATTCTATATTATCTGGTGAAATTTTATTAGCCCGGTAATAGATGATTTGTGAACTGGATGTGTTGGTGTATGTTTCCGGATTTATTATAGGATTCGTTTCATTATACATATCCTCACTCGTTTCATAATAAACTATAGGGTAATAATCTTCTGGATTTCCTTTATCTTCTCTACAAAAAGTAGAAAATGGAAATAATTCAACTAAATTAAATTGCGCAAAACCATCTTCATTATCATCACAAGCATATTCCACAAAATAACCACAAGGAGCCGGCGGTCCTGCAATCTGAGAAAAACCTATAAAAGGCAATAAGCCAATAAACAAAAAAGTAATTTTTAATTTCATCTATGATTTTTTATTGTTTTTAAAAGACATAGGTAATGCCAAAAGGAAAATATTTATAAATTTTTGCATTTGGCACATCACGGTCATTTCATATAACGTAAATTTGCGAAACAAACATAGTAAATAATTGACTACAAAATTAATATCCAGTTTACAAAACCCATTAATTCGACAATTGGCTCAATTAAAGGATAAGTCGCGCGAACGCAAAAAAAGCGGATTGTTTTTAATTGAAGGTGAACGTGAAATAACACTTGCGTTAAAAGGTGGCTATGAGTTGGAATGTGTGTTATTTAATCCAGAAATAATTTCTGAGGAACAAATCAACAAATCAACAAATCAACAAATTAACTTAATTGAGGTTACTGCCGATGTGTACCAAAAATTAGCGTATCGCGATACTACCGAAGGCGTGATTGCCGTTGCTAAAAGCAAAAACCATAAAATTGCCGATTTAAAATTCAACACCAAAACCCCATTGATTTTAGTGGCCGAAGCACCCGAAAAACCCGGAAATATTGGCGCGATTTTACGAACTGCCGATGCTGCCAATATAAATGCTGTAATTATAGCCAACCCAAAAACCGATTTATACAACCCAAACATCATTCGGTCTAGTGTGGGTTGTGTTTTTACCAACGCTATTGCTACAGGAACAACCACTGAAATTATTACTTTTTTAAAATCTGAAAACATCCATATTTATTGTGCTGCCTTACAAGCTTCAGTAAATTACAACACACAAGATTTCACTAAACCAACTGCTATTGTGGTTGGTACAGAAGCTACTGGGTTAAGTGATGAGTGGTTAGAAAATGCTTCGCAAAATATTATTATCCCGATGCAAGGCGAAATAGATTCCATGAATGTATCGGTTGCGGCAGGAATTCTTATTTTTGAAGCGAAAAGACAACGAAATTTTAAATAAAATTAGCTCGCTAAGTCGCAAAGTGACATTTCTGTAAACTGTAACTGTAAACTGAATACTATATTAATGACTTCAACAACATTATTCTACATCATCATAGCCATCATCATCATCAATTTTATAATTGATAAAATTTTAGATGCTTTAAATGCCAAACATTTTAACGATGCGCTTCCTAAAGAATTACAAGATGTTTATGATGAAGCGGAATATAAAAAATCGCAAAACTATAAAGCAACTAATTATAAATTTGGGTTGCTGACTTCAACATTTTCTATACTATTAACTTTAGGATTTTTATTTTTTGATGGCTTTGAATTTGTAGATACTATTGCCAGAAGTTATAGCGACAACCCCATTTGGATTGCTTTAGTGTTCTTTGGAATTATTATGCTGGGTAGCGACATTTTAACCACACCTTTTTCGTATTACAGCACCTTTGTTATTGAAGAAAAATTCGGGTTTAATAAAACCACAAAAACAACCTTCTTTCTAGATAAATTAAAAAGTTGGTTCATGATGATTGTTTTAGGCGGTAGTATTTTAGCTTTAATTATTTGGTTTTACCAATCTACCGGAAGTTATTTTTGGCTATATGCCTGGGGTTTGGTTACGGTGTTTACCGTATTTATGAATATGTTTTACTCCAAACTCATAGTCCCATTATTTAACAAACAAACGCCTTTGGAAGCAGGAAGTTTGCGTGATAAAATTTCAGCCTATGCAGAAACGGTTGGGTTTAAGCTCGATAAAATATTTGTGATTGATGGCTCGAAACGAAGCACCAAAGCCAATGCCTATTTTTCTGGTTTTGGTAGTGAAAAGCGCGTTACGCTTTATGATACATTAATTAATGATTTGGAGGATGAAGAAATAGTGGCGGTTTTGGCGCACGAAGTGGGGCACTACAAAAAGAAACACATTATTTTCAACTTAACAGCTTCTATTTTACTAACCGGATTAACACTTTATATTTTATCGTTGTTTATTTCAAATCCGTTATTATCGAATGCTTTGGGTGTAAACATACCAAGTTTTCATATTGGGTTGATTGCTTTTGGATTGCTCTACTCACCTATTTCGGAAATTACAGGTTTAATTATGAATTGGTTTTCAAGAAAGTTTGAATATGAAGCTGATGATTATGCCAAAAACACCTATAAAGGCGAACCGCTTATTACGTCGCTTAAAAAACTTTCAAAAAATAGTTTGAGTAACTTAACACCACACCCCGCGTATGTGTTTATGCATTATTCGCATCCTACGCTTTTGGAACGGATTAGGAACTTAAGGAAGTAAAGAGTCGTCAACTATACCATTTGGACGTTAGGAGAAATCTCATTATTTGTATCATCTCAAAGATTTAGTGTAACAAAATGCAGCTTAAATTTACCAACTTTTTGCGATGTCTCAATCATACCTCATTTCGACATGACAATAGATAGTGAATTATTTTCCAATGGAATAAATTTAGCAAACAGGTGCGTTAACGATTGAACGGCATGTTTGAGCTCCCCGACACAGGAGGGAGCGAGTAGTGAAAGCGTGTTAAAACGCCCAAAAATCATATTGCTATTCCATTTATAAATACCTTATCAATTTGGTTTGCACCAAAAGCATAAGGCATAAAACCATACGAGTTTATTGGTTTGGTAAGTATTAAATTGGCTTTTTTACCAACGGTTATACTACCTACTACTTTTTCCAAACCCATAGCATAAGCGCCATTTATGGTGGCGGCATTGATAGCTTCTTCGGGCGTTAATTTCATTTTTATACAGGATGTTGATACTACAAAATTCATATTTCCTGATGGTGATGAACCAGGGTTATAGTCGGTTGCTAAAGCTAAAGGTAAACCGGCATCCATCATTTTTCGTGCGGGTGTGTAGGGAATTCCTAAAAAAAACGAACAACCGGGTAGGGCTACAGGCATGGTTTGTGTGTTTTTTAATACTTGAATATCTTCATCGCGCATTTCCTCTAAATGATCCACTGAAAGGGCGTGATACTTTACACCTATTTGTACGCCACCAATGGATGTGAATTGGTTGACGTGAATTTTAGGAATGAGACCGTATTGTTTTCCAGCTTCTAAAATACGATCGGTGTCTTGAACAGTGAAATATCCCGTTTCGCAAAACACATCGATGTATTCGGCTAATTGAGCTTCGGCTATTTGTGGCAACATGGTTTCGATAAGCAATTGTATATAACCCGCTTTGTCGTCTTTATATTCTAAAGGAACGGCATGTGCACCTAAAAAAGTGGCTTTAATTGGTAATTGATAGTTTTGTTTTAAGCGTTTTATAACGCGCAGCATTTTTAATTCGGCTTCTAGAGTTAAACCGTAACCCGATTTAATTTCAACCGCACCCGTACCTAAAGCCATTATTTCTTCCAAACGTGTTTTACTTTGCTGGTATAAATCGTCTTCGAGTGTTTCTTGAAGTGCTTTGGCTGAATTTAGAATGCCACCGCCTTTATTGGCGATTTCTTGATAGGAAAGTCCTTTAATTTTATCGACAAACTCGCTTTCTCTGTTGCCTGCATAAACGAGGTGGGTATGCGAATCGCACCATGTTGGTAATAACATTTTTCCAGTGGCATCAACCAGATTGTTTACTTCTGTTTTTGGGCAATTCGCCATACTACCAAATTCTTTGATGATACCATCTTCCACTAACAAATAGGCATTTTTTATGGTGGGTAATTCCACCATGGCTTTCCCCGAAACAAATTTTATCGATTCGTCTCGAATTTGAAGTAATTCCTTTATGTTTTTAAATAGCGTTCGCATTAAAATAGGTTTTCCAATAGTTGATTATCTACCATATTGGGCATGGTTACTTTTAGATTTGGTGTACGTGCCATTTCGCGTTTTATAGCAAAAAGTGCCTCATCGTTTCTTGCCCAACTTCTACGTGCAATTCCATTGTTTACATCAAAAAACAACATGCTTTTTAATCGGGCTTCGGCTTCTTTTGTACCATCCAATAACATGCCGAAACCACCATTAATCACTTCTCCCCAACCAACGCCACCACCATTATGTATGGATACCCACGTCGCGCCTCTAAAGCTATCACCTATTACGTTATGAATAGCCATATCTGCCGTAAATTTACTGCCATCATAAATATTGGAAGTTTCACGATAGGGAGAATCGGTGCCACTCACATCATGATGATCACGCCCTAAAACCACAGGGCCAATTTCTCCTAGGGCAATGGCATTATTAAAAGCTTGGGCTATTTTAGTACGCCCTTCAGCATCGGCATATAAAATTCGTGCCTGTGAACCTACTACCATCTTATTCTTCTTTGCATCCTTTATCCAAGTGATGTTATCTTGCATTTGCAATTGAATTTCTTCAGGAGCACTATTCATAATTTCCTGAAGTACTTCCATTGCCATTGTATCAGTTTTATCTAAATCTTCTGGTTTCCCAGAAGTACAAACCCAACGGAATGGTCCAAACCCATAATCGAAACATATGGGGCCTAAAATATCCTGCACATAGGATGGATATTTAAAATCGATGTTATTATCTGCCATCACATCGGCTCCAGCTCGCGATGCTTCTAATAAAAATGCATTACCATAATCGAAAAAATAGGTGCCTTTTGCAACATGTTTGTTTATCGCTTCCGCATGTCTTCGTAATGATTCTTGAACTTTTTCTTTAAACACTTCTGGTTCTTCACGAATCAATCGGTTGGATGCTTCATATGATAAACCTACTGGATAATAACCACCCGTCCAAGGAATATGCAAAGAGGTTTGGTCGGATCCGACGTGAATAAAAATATTTTCTTCATCAAAACGTTCCCAAACATCTACAATATTACCAATAAAGGCGATAGAAACTACTTCTTTGTTGTTTTGAGCGGATTTAACACAAGCTACCAAATCGTTTAAATTATCAACCAATACATCTACCCAACCTTGTTCATAGCGTTTGGTAGCCGCTTTAGCATTTACTTCTGCACAAATTGTGATACACCCCACAATGTTACCCGCTTTAGGTTGTGCGCCACTCATACCTCCCAATCCAGCGGTTAAAAATATCTTACCATTGGGGTTTTCTCCACTTTTTAAAATTTTTCTAAAAGCATTCATAACAGTAATAGTAGTACCGTGTACAATGCCTTGCGGTCCTATATACATAAACGAACCAGCTGTCATTTGCCCATATTGCGTAACACCCAAGGCATTAAATTTTTCCCAGTCGTCTGGCTTTGAATAATTAGGAACCATCATCCCATTGGTAACCACCACTCTTGGCGCATTTTTTGAAGAAGGAAATAAACCCATAGGGTGTCCCGAATACATATGCAAGGTTTGTTCTTCTGTCATAATTGCTAAATAGTGCATGGTCAACAAGTACTGCGCCCAATTTTGAAAAACAGCGCCGTTCCCTCCATAAGTTATTAATTCCTCGGGGTGTTGCGCCACTGCAGGATCTAAATTATTTTGAATCATCAGCATAATGGCTGCTGCCTGTTTAGACCTTGCTGGATATTCTGAAATGGGTCGTGCATGTATTTTATATGTTGGTTTGAAGCGATACATATAAATACGACCAAAATCTTGAAGTTCCTGGGCAAATTCTACAGCCAACACTTCGTGCCAATCTTTAGGAAAATACCTAAGTGCATTTTTTATAGCTAGTTTTTTTTCTTCATTAGATAACACATCCTTTCGTTTGGGAGCGCGATTCACATTTATCGTAAACCGATATGGCGGTGGTAACTCCGTTGGAATACCTTGTAATATGTTTGCTTTAAAAGTCATATATCCTTTAATTTACTATAAATGCGCGATTTCTAACCAAAGTAACCAAAGCGTCTATATCGTTTTTAAGTAGGCGGTCTTCTTCTAATTTTGCTACTTTCCTGCGTACCATTCGAAAGTTCTTCTCAATAATATCCGAAAAAGTATTTGGACGCCTGAATTCCATGGCTTGGGCAGCGTACATAAGTTCGATGGCCAATATTTTTTCAATATTCCCTAATATTTGGTTGAATTGACGTCCAGAAATACTCCCCATAGACACATGGTCTTCTTGCCCCAATGAGGTAGGAATACTATCTGCTGAAGGTGGAAAACACAAAGATTTATTCTCGGTCACTAAAGCCGCTGTGGTATATTGCGGTATCATGAAACCTGAATTTAAGCCGCCACTTGCTGTTAATAATCGTGGCAATCCATATTTGCCTTCAATTAATAAATAGCATCGTCTATCGGAAATATTTCCTAATTCGGATGCGGCAATTGATGCATAATCTAATGCCATGGCTAGTGGTTGCCCGTGAAAATTACCTCCAGAAATGGCTTCGGTGTCGCTTAAAACAATAGGGTTGTCGGTTACCGAATTCATTTCAATGTTGGTCAGTTCTTCCAAATGATAGTATGCATTTCTTGAAGCTCCATGTACCTGCGGAATACAGCGCATAGAATAAGGGTCTTGCACACGTGCACAATTTTTATGTGACTTGATATTTTTAGAATTCTTAAACAACATACGCATGCGTTTGGCTACTTCCAAATTTCCTTTAAATGGACGGATGCTGTGTAACAATTCTTTAAAAGGAGATTCACTTCCTTGATAGCCTTCTAAACTCATGGCACCAGCAATATCAGCTAAATCAAGCAAATACGCCATTCTATGAAGTCCTGTAATAGCATGTGCCAAAATAAATTGGGTACCGTTTATAAGTGCCAACCCTTCTTTAGCTTGTAATTGAATTGGTTTTAAATCTTGCTTTTCCAAAAGTGTTTTTGCAGGAACTATATCATTACCAATCCAAAATTCACCTTCACCAATTAATGGTAAAAACAAATGAGCCAAAGGTGCCAAATCGCCAGAAGCCCCCACCGAACCTTGTTCGGGTACTACGGGTAACAAATCATGTTCAATAAAATAAATAATGCGCTCAATAACTTCTAAGCGAATGCCCGAAAAGCCTTTGCTTAAAGCGTGTACTTTACAAATCATCATGATTTTTGATAATTCTTTGCCAATAGGATTTCCAACACCAACGGCATGGGTTATAAGAAGATTTTTTTGAAGTAGACTGGTTTCGTCTGGAGAAATTTTAACATCGCATAGAGGCCCGAAACCTGTATTAATACCATAAACAGCCTTATTAGAAGCCGCCAAAATCTCCACTTTTCGTCTGGAATCTTTAATTTTAGAAATCACATATTCAGACAAGACGCCTTTTAAACTCCCATTAGCAATGTCCATGACATGAGTTACCGTTAATCTATCCGTTCCGTAAACAAACATGGTTTTATAATTTGATTAAAAAGTTACGTATTAGCTACGTTCATTACAAAATTATCGATAAATTTGATACTCAACAAGACCATTTATTAACCTAATTAATAATCATGGGTTATCAAATAGAATACAGGCACTTAAAATATTTTTTGGCTGTTGCCGAACATTTGCACTTTAGAAAAGCTGCAGAAATCCTATATATTTCGCAACCTGGTTTAAGCAGGCAAATAAAAGAAATGGAAGAAAGCTTAGGTGTTAAACTCTTTGAACGCCATAACCGAAACGTAAAATTAACAGCTGTAGGCTTATATTTAAAAACAGAACTCACCAAAAACCTTAAAAGTTTAGATGGTATTTTACACCATGCGAAGTTGCTGGAGGATGGCAAGGATGGGCAATTAAACTTTGGTTATGTAGGTTCGGCTATGCAAAAAATAATACCCGAATTACTATTAAGTTTTACCAAAACGCACCCTAACATTTTGTTTAGCCTTAAGGAGATGGACAACAATAAACAAATAGAAGGTTTACTGGCTCAAGATATTGATATTGGGTTTGTTCGGTTAGAAAAAGCACCAAGAGGCTTGGAACTTTACCCTATTGTAAAGGAACCGTTTTGTTTGGTACTTCATAAAAACCACCCTCTTGACGCTACAAATTTTAAAACACTATCACAGTGTAAAGAAGAACATTTCATCCTATTCGACCCCGAATACAGTGCTTCTTACTATGAAAAAGTGATGGAAATTTTTGATGGCAACGGGTTTAATCCGCTGGTTTCACATAACACCATACACGCGGGTTCTATCTATAAATTGGTTGAAAACAATTTCGGTATTTCTATTGTCCCTAAGTCACTTCAAACGGAAAATAATGCCAACATTAAGTTTATTGAACTCACTAAAATCCCACAAAGAACCACACTATCAGTCATTTGGAACAAAGACAATCAAAACCCCATTTTAGGTAAGATCTTATCCTTAATTCATAAGGAAATCATAACATAGTTAAAATTTAAAATAAATGTGTACCTTTGCCGCTTGAAATAATTCCTCAGAGTGAGGATGTGTTACTAGAAGGTTAGGTTTAAGTATGTCGATTCGCTTCTTATGTAACACCACATAAAACAATCGAATACTTATATAACAGAATGAACACATTCCAAGATTTAGGTCTTAATGAGGATCTTTTACACGCTATTACCGATTTAGGTTTTACAAAACCAAGTGAAGTACAAAGCAAAGCAATCCCAATTTTATTAGAATCTGAAACCGATTTAGTGGCATTAGCCCAAACAGGAACAGGAAAAACAGCTGCCTTTGGTTTCCCGATGCTTCACAAAATTAATGTAGATAGCAGAACTACACAAGGCTTAATTTTATCGCCTACACGCGAACTTTGTTTACAAATTACCAACGAAATGAAACTTTACGGTAAATACTGTAAGGGCTTAAACGTGGTTGCTGTTTACGGTGGTTCTAGCATTACGGACCAAGCGAGAGACGTCAAAAAAGGCGCACAAATTATTGTGGCAACTCCTGGACGTATTAAAGATATGATTAACAGAAAGTTAGTTGACATTTCTAAAATAGAATATGCTGTTTTAGATGAAGCTGACGAAATGCTGAATATGGGTTTTTATGAAGATATTACCGATATTCTTTCAAATACACCTGAAGATAAATGCACGTGGTTATTTTCTGCAACTATGCCAAGAGAAGTTGCGGTTATTGCTAAGAAATTCATGGAAAATCCCCAGGAAATTACTGTTGGAAATAAAAACGAAAGTACAAGTCAGGTTTCACATGAGTATTATTTAGTAAATTCCAGAGACCGTTACGATGCTTTAAAACGCTTAGCAGATGCGAATCCTGATATTTTCTCGGTGGTTTTCTGTAGAACTAAAAACGATACACAAAAAGTTGCCGAACGCTTAATTGAAGATGGTTATAGCGCTGGTGCTTTACATGGCGATTTAAGCCAAAACCAACGCGATTTGGTAATGAAATCGTTTAGAAATAACCAAATCCAAATGCTTGTGGCTACTGATGTCGCTGCCCGTGGTATTGATGTAGATGATATTACACACGTAATAAATTACCAACTTCCTGATGAAATTGAAACCTATACACACCGTTCTGGACGTACAGGTCGTGCCGGAAAAACTGGGGTTTCTATGGTTATTGTTTCTAAAAGTGAGGTACGTAAAATAAAAAGCATCGAGCGTATTATCAATAAAGCTTTTGAGAAAAAAGACATTCCTGATGGTTCTGAGATTTGTGAAGTGCAGTTAATGTCGCTTGCCAATAAAATTCACAATACAGAAATCAATCACGAAATAGACAAACATTTAGCAAGCATCAACGAATTGTTTGAAGACACTTCAAAAGACGAATTAATTAAAAAATTCTTCTCGGTTGAGTTTACACGTTTCTTCAATTATTACCAAAAATCTAAAAACCTTAATATTTCGGATGCTGATGTGCGTGATAGAGATAATGGACGTGATGGTGGACGCGATTTTGGTGGAAGTTCTGATTCTACCAGATATTTTATAAACGTTGGTAGTAAAGATGGTTTTGATTGGATGCAGTTAAAAGACTTCTTAAAAGAAGTTTTAGAGCTTGGTAGAGATGATGTGTTTAAAGTGGAAGTTAAAGACAGTTTCTCATTCTTCAATACTGAAAATGAATTAAAAGATAAAATACTAGCATTCTTTACCGATTACAAACACAACGGACGCTTTGTAAATGTTGAAGTTTCTGAAAACCGTGGTGGTGGCGGAAGACGCAACGACAGACGTGGTGGTGGAAGACGTGATGATAAAAAAAGTGGTGAAAGACGTGGTGGTGGAGAACGTAGATCTAGTTCTAGAGGTGATTCTGGAAACAGAGGCGAAAGAAGAGGTAGCGACGAGTCTAGACCAAGACGCTCTGGTGGCGATTTCAAATCAAACGGTTCTGCACCAAACAGAGCTGCAAGACGTTCTGGTGGCGATTCAAAACCAAGTGATACGGGTATTTCAAGACCAAGACGGTCAAGACGCTAATTAAACGCTTTTGTTAATTTTAAGTCAAAATAAACCTAGAAATTAGATTTTAGTGTTTCGTTTAGTACTTTTATGACGATATTTTACGTTAACCGATCAATTACATGAAGAATTACCTACTCCTTTTTATATGTTTATTTATTTCGGCTATAACCATGGCACAAGAAATAAATAGTGTTATGGGAGTTGTTGTAAACTCATCTAATGGTGAACCTTTAGAAAATGTCAACATTGTTAACCTCAATCAAGTAAAAGGGACATCAACCAATAACCAAGGAAGTTTTCAAATTGTTGCAAAAGTAAACGATACACTACATTTATCGTATTTAGGTTTTAAATCTATAAAAGTACGTGTTACCAACGATTGGTTAAAGTTTGGCAGTTCTAAAATTGAGCTTACCGAATTAGCCTTGGCACTTGAAGAAATAATTGTAAACCAATTAAAATTAACGGGATACTTAGAAGTAGACATTAAACAAGTTCCAATAATTAACAATAATTACAGGTATAGTATTTCTGGTTTACCCAGCGGATATGAAGCTGGAAAATCATCAACCATTACAAAAATTATCGGGTCTATTTTTAATCCTGCCGATTTTCTACATCGTATGTTTGGTAAAAATCCAAACGAAATGCGTAAGTTAAAAAAGATGAAGGAAGATGATGAAATAAGAAACCTTTTGGCTTCTCGTTTTGATAGAGAAATGCTTATGGCGTTACTGCAAGTTGACCGGATTGATTTAGATGAAATTGTTAGCCAGTGCAATTATTCTAAAGGGTTTATACAAACTGCAAACGATCTTCAAATACTGGATGCTATTAGCGAATGTTATGAAGAATACAAGGTTTTAAATAGAAACCGAAAATAAAATTTAAATAAAAAAGGAAGCAAATCGCTTCTTTTTTTATTTCTAGTAAATTATTGTTTTTCTAGAATTTGTTTTAAACTAGCCAAACCTTCTTCAAAATCTTTCCCTACCGTTTTATCCATATTAAAAAACAGCATAAAAACATTAAAGGGTATGGGATTTTTACCCATAAATCCCCATGTAACTTTGGTTTGCGACACACTTAATTCCGTAAGCCTCAAATAGGCATCCGATTCCGATTTCCATGGTTTAAAAAAGCGTAATTTAGAATTTACACTTTCGTTTTCAGTAATGCTTAAAATCTCCTGTTCCCCCATCCCTACGTCCTTATTCCCCTCCCATTTAGAAATAAAACCTATATTGCCATCGGTACCAACATAACTTTGTTTCATGTTAGGGTCTTTCTTTTTCCAAGGAGACCAATCGTCCTGATTCTTAATATATTTTAAATATTGAAAAACTTCAGACACAGGTTTCCTAATAATAATGCTCCTGTTCAGTTCGAAGTTTTGAGGGGCTATAAACATAACAATTATTAGCGAAACTACAACACCTATAAAAACATAAAGCAACGCCATCATAACGCATTTATTTTTATAAACTTAAAAGTAATAAAAAAATCATTCACTGTAATAACGTGATACAATTTCATCGTAACTTTTAATCGTTTTCTTGATCCAATCCAAACGTTTTTCAACCAACTCTGCTTCCGTTAACCTACAATCAATATTTGTCTGCTTCAGTTTCGTCGTCACATGTTGCAAAATAATAGCTGCACTTACCGATATATTCAAACTTTCGGTAAAACCAACCATCGGTATTTTCAAATAACAATCAGCGGCATTTAAAACCTCTTCCGATAAGCCTTCCGTTTCCCTTCCAAAGAAAAAACACGACTTTTTTGTTACATCAAATTCGTGCAGTTCACAATCGTTGTTATGTGGCGTGGTAGCCACAATTTGGTAGCCTTTTTGTTTTAAATCGGCAATACAATCTTTCACCGTATGGAACCGATTTAAATCTACCCATTTTTGGGCACCCATTGCAATTTCCCTATCAATACGCTTTGAGTTTCGTTCTTCAACTATATTAACTTCCTGAATTCCAAAAATATCACAACTCCGTATTACCGCACTGGTGTTATGCAATTGGTACACATCTTCGGTAGCCACTGTAAAATGTTTGGTGCGTTGCGCTAATACTTTTTCAAATTTTTCTTTGCGTGCTTCGGTTAAAAAAGTTTCCAGATGCCCTAAGAGTTTCAAGTCTATCATAGTTCAAAAGTAATTATATATATGGAAACAAAAAACAAACAGATTGCTTAAAGCATCCTCGCAATGACGGTAAATTTGCTTATTTTTGAATAGGTTCCGTCTTGGCGAGAATGACAAAAAGAATATACATGAAACATTTAGTTGTACTTACAGGTGCTGTAAAAATATTTGTTGGCAACAAATTTAAACCAACGATTTTTATGTATAACCCTCGGTATTTCCCAATCTAAAATTGTAGGCTAAATTCACATTACTTAGATAAGCATATTGTGATAGGTATAGGAAATAGGCGTTAAAAACTCTACTCTTAAAATACTCTTATACTTGATAGCCCAACCGCCATTTAGATAAACCTATCATAGTTGGGTAAACCTAAACATAAAAAAAGATAGTAAAGGTATAGCTATCTACGTGCCATCTAATCTTTAAAATATTAGAAGTAAAGTAAAAATTAGGACGGACTGGCACATAATACTTTAAAAAGACTAATCTAAATAGGTGGTTAATTCTAGTGCCTTGGCACGTTTTTCATCCACCTTTAGGGCTTTTTTTGGGGCTTTTTGCTTTTTTGTATCTAAAACCGAAGTTTACCCACTAAAGAATGTAAATAAAAGTGATTTAGTATAAAATCGACTATAAAGAAGGTGTCACACAGTATATATATAATAATATAAAGTTGAACTACCCCCTAATTCCTATTAATTTAGTAGAGAATCATGGGTTTTTGTGACGAAATTGCGAGTAAGTAACTTAAGCAATAATTTTACATAAAATATTAAATAAATCTTTTAAAAATATGGAGAGTAAAATTATTTCCCCTGATTTCAATACGAAAGAGGAACTGTATGCTCTTTTTACTTTAGGTATAAATTTACCTGGTATTAGAATAGATTATCTCGAGCCAAACAAAAGAAAAATATACCACAAACCATTTGGCAATGTATTAACCTCTAATATTAATAGCGTTTTATATAGTCAAGATTTTAATGGAGAGCCTTTTTTAAGAGGTAAATTTGAGTATATGCAGGTATTATTACCCACTAAAAGAACAAACTCGATAAATCACTTCTATCGAGTTTTAAAAGGTATTCTTAACGGTTATCACGTATGCACTAAAGCAAATAAAGACAGGTTAATATCTCTTGCTAACGAGATTTATCATTACTATGCTCCTTTATTTCATGTCTATAATATGACTGAAGAAAGATTAGAGTCTTTTCAGAAAATAGAAGATATTATAGATAAAGTAATAGCATCCCCTTCAATTTTCAAGGGACGCAAAAAATATGAAAAGATATTCTGGAACCCAGATTACGATTTAACTCCTCAAGAAAAAACAGAAATATTTAACAAAGAGAGGGGTAAGTCTTTAGTAAATAAAGGTCTTAAAACTGTTATAAAATTATATACGGAAGGAATGACCCAAAAAGAGTTAGCAGAAAAATCTAAACTAAGTCTAAGTACAATCAAAAGACGGTGGAAGGATGTTCTAGAGGTTTACAGTCAACAAAAAGGCTATCTGATAGCAGCATAACAATTGTCAACTAAAAATATATTTGTTCATGAAATATTATTTCAAATTAATAGTAAACAAGTGCCTGTATTGGTACTTTAAATTTTTATATATTCGTTTAATTCTTTCTAATTGGTATCTTTTAAATATACGCTTTTAACCTTTTGTACTGTACCAAGGCTAACGCCACATATATCAACAATATCTCGTAAAGATTTACCCTTATTTAGTTGCCTAACAACCTTTTTATATTTATTTAGAAATTCATCTCTTGATTCGGTACTTCCCTTAACTCTCCCATTGTAAACTCCTTTTAATTTAGCTAATGCAATACCCTCACGCTGACGTTCTAAAAGTGTTTCACGCTCCATTTCACTAACATTACTCATAACACTTATAATTAGATTAAATACTTGATTTGGTTTGCCGTTGGTTATGCTTTCAATACCCAAATTATCAACTTTAAGAGTAACACCTTTATTATTGAACAATTCAAGTGTTTTTAGTATATCTAATGTGTTTCTGCCCAGACGGTCAATTGATGAGACACTGATATAGTTAATTGTACCATTGTTAACAGCTTCAAATAGTTCAGAACCCTTCGGACGTTTTGCAAATGGAACTGAACCACTAATAACATCGTTATATATAACTTCGTTTGGATTTTCTTTGGCTAGTTGCCTTTCAATGTTTTGGTTTGCGGTGCTTATGCGGTTATAACGTGCTTTCATAGTGAAACATTTAGTGTTAGGTAAATATACATTTTACTTATTTAGTATGCTAATTTTAGGGTGGTAATTATTAGCATAATTTGACATCAATAAAATAGTGTTGAATTAATTTTAAAATGTATCATGGTTAGACTATAATCTAAATATAGTACACTGATGAATATTGTTATTAAAATAGAGTATATTTAACATGTTGAAGATTTTGCAAACTAAAACCAAATTTATTTTCATTTACAGTTTGCGTTTCTTAAAAAATTTAAAGCAATTGGTAGGGGTACTAAAAAAGATTTAAATCGTATAAGTTGTGTGGGGGAAGGTTCATAGACAGTCAGTAACTTAAGTAAATTTGAACATATTGTTTACCCTACAAAAAAGCATAACAAACACTTATTTAAATCAACAATTTTTTGATCTTAAAATTATCTCTTAATAACCTTTAATTACAGGGGTTTTCAGGGGTGGTAATAGATTAAAAATGCGGTTTGGTCAAATATTAAGTTGTTAAGGAAATTTACCCTTATTTACCCTTAAAAATCCATTTTGGGCAAAATAGCTTTTATTATATGTTTTTGGACTAAAATCCCAAGTTTTTAACTAATTGCTTTAACCTACAAAAAACCATTAGAAGGTATAATTTGATTTAGATAAATAATTTAAATTTAACATGCTTATTATTAGATTATTAAGCATGTTTTTTGGGACTAAATATTAACTTTTTTAAAAGTAAAGTTGTTAAGTGTTTCTAGTCTTTTAAAAGTATATAAACACCTATTTTGCATAGTATAGAGGTACATCAACACACATTCTCCTTAATTTCATCAAAAAATAGTGCATTTTAGGTTTGTAATTGCTTATTTTTATCTTAGAAAGATGTGAAACAGAAGTTTTTGTAACTAATTTATTGCTTATTTAAATAAGTAGAATGTTTAGCTACTCTTTTAGTAGCTTCGTTAATAGAGTAGTTAATCTGTTCCTTACTTAAAATAGAAATGAGGTCTGGAGTACTAAAAATTGAGTTCTTCATCACTTCTTTTTGCTTGTCTATAAAAGCATCCATGTATTTCTTTAAGTAGTCAGGATTTTCTTGAATCTCCACAGGGGTATTTTCTATAGCAAAAGTTAAGGCTTTATATAATTGTGCTTCTGTTAGTTGCTCAATTTTTTTCATAGCAACTTCCTGAGACTTCATAGTAGCTTCAATACTATCCATAGTAACTCTTTGCGGTTGCGACTTGGGTCTTGTTTTTTGTTTTTGACTAGAATCAGAAATATTTACAATAACCACCACTATTAGTATAAAAATACCGATATATATAAATGCCATACTATATGTTGTTCTTGTTATAGAAAGTTTTTACTGTGAATTTAACAACTGTTCCCAACTGATAATATTCAGCATTACTAGTTGTAAAAGTTAGTTCGTTATTATTAACTGTAAAGGAATCAGCTACATTATCATTAATCTGAAGTTTGTTTCCGTTAGGAATAGTCCATGTAAAATTTCCATATAAAGGACTGTTCCCTGGGTATTCTGAAACTGTTGTTCCAGTACCGTCATCGTTAAATATCATTATTCTTGTTGCAGTATCACTATTAAGACTACCTTGTATTTGAGATTTTGTAACGCTAGTTCCATTAAGGTCTGTAATCTCTAATACCTCATGGTGGGTTAGTTTCCAAGGGCTATTTAAAATTAATAATTCGGATTTACTTAACTGCAAATCATTTTCATCACTAGAGGATGAACAACCAAATAACATAATAACAAATAGTAATAAAAATATTTTCTTCACGGTATTATTTTGGGGTTAAACTTAATCCTCAAATGAATAGTGACCTTTCGGGTTACCATAAAACAAACCCAAATATATAAATAAAATATCACACAGGGCATTTAAGCCCTCTTTTTAATGATGCCAAAAATATACTTTGTCCGTTCATTAATAAGTTGAAATGCCTTTAACCTTAGAAGAAAAAAAATATTTAAAAAAACTTGGTAATCGCATTATTGCTATTAGAGAAGAGAAAGGAATTAAACAAAAGGAGCTTTCGGACTTGTTAGATATTGATGACGGCTCGCTACGGCGTATCGAATCAGGCAGAACTAACCCAACTACTACCACACTTTTAAGTGTTTCTAAAGCCCTTAATGTAGATATTTCTGAACTATTTAAATTCTAATAATTCTTTAGGAATATCAGATTCTAATAGGTATATATTTTTTCCTAGCTGAACATAATCTTCTCGGGGATTCAAATAAAAATAAAATCTCATAATATCGTACTTCTCATTATAAGTCTTTTGTGTTTTTTTTAATAAATCTTTAGACACAGCAAACTTATTTACAACTGCACTATTAGACACACACTCAAGGATTTTCATGTTTGGCAGACTTAATTCAACTTTATCTTCATCGACTAACAAATTATCAACTAAAAAAGTACCATCTTTCAATATAACTTCGTCTATATTAACACTTATCTTATAGCCTTTTGACCAATGATGTTTCATATTCTCGTTACTTTCTTTTCCTGCATGATGTTGATTTGCATATTTTTGGTCAAAATCTGGATTAGGTTGTTTAAAGGTTACTATTAGCTTCATTCGTTCTCGTTAAATTATTTTTTATGTTCCTAAGTTATATTTTGAAGTAGGGACAAATTTTGATTAATATACTGTCTTTCAAATTAAGCTTTTTTTTGGACCTGAAAATCTTGTCCAAGGTTTATGTTGATTTGTTTCTTTAGATAGCTCTAATCTCTTAAAAAACGCCCTAATAAGAGAGTGGTAAGTATTTAATGCTTTAAAATAAATTCCTTTTTTTTAAATCTGATTTTTAGATACTAAAAATAGTCACTAATCACCCCCATATATTGTTGATGTGTAAAATTACCTTTTTTAAAATCATCTATAATCAAATCTATATCTTCAAGACTCTTTTTTAGTTTAAAGTTAAAGGTTGTTTCTTCAAAAATATTCTCTATAACATGCTTTATAAAGTTGAAAATATGTTCAACCAAAATTAACTTAGTTTTATAAAATTTCAAGTTCTTCAAGGTCATATAGTAATTAGAAAACAATTCCTTGGAAGAATAATGCTGTCTATGATGCCAAGAAATTTTTTTAGTCATTTGCCATAAAATTAAGTCTAACTTTTTTCTATGATCCCAAACATCATAACCTTGGGTTCTACTTAAATCTGTGGAATTGATTACAGTAAGAACAGGGTCTTTACTGTCAATATTCTTAACATTGTCTAAAATTCTTATATATTGTTTTTTAGTGCATATTGTTTTTGGAAATTCTAAAACAAAGCACTTGTCAATTGGAATTGAGACACTTTTGTTAATATTATTTTTAATTGAAATATTTTTAGGAATTTGTTGTACTATTAATTTTCTTTTTATTTCCTTTTTTCCATTTACTATACTCAAAGAGTTAAAAACTCCGTCATCACTATTGCATACTTTCTCAAATACACAGATACCATTTTTAACTAATTCATCTGAAATAACATCAAAAAAATCTAGAATTGTATTTGTCAAGTCAATTCTCCAACTGTTAAAGTTGTAATCTGGGAATTTCTCATCAATAATGTTGACAATATCCTCAATTTTAGAATCAATACTTAAATCCACAGAATCATCCCTAAAGTTGTATCTCGAAACTTTTAAATCATCAAGAAGCATTGAAGTATTATGTCTCAGGAAAAAATCTCTATCCATATCTTCTTTAAACTCTATAGAAACCCTATCAGTATTAATATTACTCATCCTTTGTTTTAGTTCGTCTTACAATCATATCAAACAAATCTCTTTTATGTAAATTACTTAATTTCTCTGCCCATTCCTTAGATTCGATAAAAGTTAATAAGTACATATCCATAAAAATTTCTTCATATTCATTTTTGTGATATGAAGATGAATAGATATACTTAAATGTAACAATATCTTCTTTATAGTCTTCAATGTTAATATTCTCATTTTCTATTAGCTTGCGTAATTGTGTTTGTCTTAACTGATTCTCATTCCAGTTAATGTTAATACCTAATTTAGACTTAACAAACAAATAAGAAGCCGTAAAAAGTCTTATAGTAGTTTCTGTCCATTTGATTTTATCAAGTTCCTCAACAACTATATCCCAAAACGGAATACCAGTTAACTTTGTATATATATAACTAATACCGCAAATCTGCATTAATTCTAAATGAACTTGATGATTAATCTCTAATTCACTGCTATACTTTTCTTTGAAGTTTTGATATAATGTATGAAATGAAATTATTGAGGCCTTTATAAAGTCTGGCACCAAACTTTTAAAACCTTCTATATCTTTACTGTATAAACACCTTCCAATTTCATTTGAAATAATCGAATAAGACCTAGCAAATACGTCGGGATAATTCTCGTTCCATTTTACCATTGCTACTTGAGACATATTATTTGAAATTAATGACATTATCTCGTTCTTATAGGCATCCAATTTATTAATACATTGTTTGTCATCAATTGATGTCCATTTGAAAGCTCCTTTATATAAATTATTTGTTTCAAACCCTTCTAATACATTTAATGTTCGTGGTAATCTAAATTTCACTTTCTCTATAAGTTCTAAAATGATATGGCTAGTAAATGAGAGCAACAACGGATTGTTATTTTCTTTACAATTATCTATTAAAGGAAAAGCAAATGTTTTAATTTGGGTTATAACTTCGTCAATTATTTTATTCACGGCTAACAAATATTCCGCACTAATATGTTGAACGATATACCAATCTGGAGTAACTCTGAGGTTTTCAACCAATCTTTCATTTTTGATGTTTTCAAAGTACTTTTCTAAATAAGAATATAAATTTGTTGGAAGATTTAGCTTGTAAACCGACGCTTTATTAGTCCAATTAATTTTTGATATTTGACCATTGAACTCTTCTTTTGTCAGAAACTCTATCCTTTCAAAAAAATTAATCTGAAAATTTCTTAGACCATATAAGAAAGTCTCAATTAAAATTAGGTTAGACTTAGAATCATCATATGTACTTTTGCTTTGATGGTCTAGCGACTTTGTCGTTAATGCCAGATTCTTTACCAACAATTTGTTTGCTAAATCATATTCAAACGAATGTCCAAGAAACCGCAAGGTGTTTAGTGAAATGGCTAAATATTCTTGTTTAATATTTTCGTTTTCAATTGGAAGTACCTTGATTCCAATATCTTCATATATTTTAAGGATTTCTTCTTCAAACCAAAAAAGATTAGACCTATGTTCTGGTTGAACATAAGTGCTGGTGGAAACAGATAGTTGTCTGTTTTCTGCACCCGTCTCAAAATAAGATTTGTGATAATCTTTTCCCTTGAACCACTTACTGTCAGTTGGAATTTGATTCTTATAAGTTAAATATACATTCAATAGGTTAAAAGTCTGTGTTATAGTATCCAATAATGATTGGTTATTTACCAGAACTCCCTCAAGACTTAACTCATTGACTAATCTAATAATTTTTAATTTTTTCTCTGATTTACGTCTAAAATAATCTTGAAAATTTATATTATACCAATAAACGCCCTTTACAGTGACATTTTTTACATTATCGACAATATCCTTATTTAGTATTTTGGAAAGGGTTTTAGGCTCAAATAAATTGTAGACTCCTGCCCCCAATTTTAATAAGCTAAAAAGACTTCTAAGTGCTAAAACAGATAAAATTATTAATATTAGGTTACCTGGGTTGAAACCGAAAATAATTAATAGTAACGTAAGTAAAGAATAGGCTGTCAGAAATGCTAATTCTCTTAAATAATTTTGAGTTACAGGCTCTGCAAATAAAAGATTCCTTAAACTTGAATTTACGTTAGCGTACCCAGTACTTGCTATAGTGGCTAAAATTGGATAAAACAATGCTAAAAGTAGTCCTGAGACACTAGCTATAAAAGAAACGTAGCCGTTTACAGAATCTCTTCCATCTGGATAGGATGGCTTTGGAATAGTATCAACAACCCATTTAAACCAGTCAAACAAATTGGTATAATTTGAACTTATTGCGTCTTGTGTGAAATGTTCAATAATATACAAAAACCCTACAAATAATATTGCCCTTATAATATTTATGGATATTTCAGATAAGTAAGCTTTACCTAACGAGAATTTTTCTCTTTCTTTAAAATAAGCATTAGAAGCCCTAAACCTTAAAATATTATATTTTAATTTAAGAGATTTGAATTTTCCCTTAATTACCCAAAAAACCTTGTAATCGTATAGTTTATCTCTTAACAAGCTAGCTCTCTTAAAATTTTAAATTTAGAAGTGTATTTTTTATAAAGATAGTTTTTCCAAGTAATTTCCTAAAAAAATATCCTACAAATTATAATAGATTTACTTATTGTAGTTTACTTTTATAATATAGGTTAATAGTTTTATAAAACATATTTTTGTAATTTCTTTTGAGCTTTTTCAATAGCAACATCCCTATGCTTATTATATCTGGCTTGGTTTACCCATTGTATTTTTCTTTTTTGTGCATCTACAAGGTGTAGTGTTAAGCTATCCATCAAATAAATTTCGTCATCTATAGGCAACCTGTAACTAATTACTATTTCATATATTTTACTTTCTGGAATCCACTTTACAAGTATATTTTTGATATACTTTCTTATAGTTTTCTGCTTTTCTTCAAACGGTAAATTTAACGCCAAATAACCTTTAAAAATAGTATTGGCTAAATTCTTCATTAAATCAGGGTGTGTATCTTCAAACGGGTAGTCTATTTGCGAGTGAGCAAGATTTGTGAGTTCATCTATTTCTTCTAAAATATTTGTATCTCCTTTTAGTGATTTTAAGCTTTCTTCAATATTAGACTTCTTTATCTTAATGTCGTTAGTCTTATCATCTAATCTTTTAGTTTGTCTTAGATACTTGTCTTTTGTATAAATACCGTCCGCTAATAAATCTTCTATTCTAATTTGATTAGTTTCAATTTTTTGTAGTTCAGATTCAAGGTTATTTATTCTACTCTGAAGTTCTTCCCTTTTTTGAGAATTACTACCAGAGAACGATTCTTTAACTGTATCATACAGTTTACCATAAACTAAGTGAGTTATTATAGCATCAAGCACCCTAATAGGCATATATTTTGAGTTACATCGCTTTTCTTTGTACCTTTTACCAGCACAGCCATAATAATTTTCTAGCTTGTTAGAACGCCCATTTAAAGATTGTCCACATCCACATTGTAGTAACGGTGTAAGTAAGTATTTATGTTCAGTACTTTTGCCCCTTAAAGAACCTTTATTTCTATTAATATAACTTTTGTTTGCCTTTTCCCATTTTATTGGGTCTATTATAATTGGAGCATCAAAAAATTCCTCTCCCCAACGCCTTTGCCCTTTATAGATTGGATTCCTTAGATACTGTAATATAGTTCCGTTGGTCCAAACAGAATCTGATTTTTTATATACTCTGGTTTCGTTTCTTTCTTTGTGAATGATTTTATTTGTTCCACCTATCTTATTATACCTAGTAGGTATTTTATTATCTATAAGCCAGTTTCTTATTTGGGTAGAAGTCTTACCGTCTATAAAATCGTCAAATATCTTTATTATTATTTTGGACTCTTCTTTGTCTATTTTTAGGTAGTTGTTTTCATCTTTAGCATACCCATAGGGTAGAACGGCTCCGTTTACCTTACCATTTTTAGCTTTAGAACGCAAAGTATCTTTAATCTTCATTGAAGTTAAATCGACAAAAAATTCGTCTGTAGCTGATAAGATGTTATGTAGAAGCTTGGCGTGTGGGTCGTTCCAATCGTACCTGCCTGCTTTAAAATATAATTCTATATTTTTTCTTTTTATTATCGTCAAAAACTGCCCTTTAGTTTCGTCGTTCCTATATAATCTACTTGTGTCATAAGCGAATACAGCTTTGATGCTAGAACCCTTTACGCTAATTTTTTGTAGCATATCGATCATTATAGGTCTATCCTTCAAATCTAATTTACCCGAACTAGTTTGTTCTATAAATAATACTGGTTCTAATCCAAGTTCCTTTGCAAGTTTCTTGCCTTGAAGTTCCTGTTCTTCAATAGAAGATGAGTCCCTATCCTTATTCTCCTGTGATTTACGGCAGTATATCGCTAATTGCTCCATATACTAAAATTTAGTTTAGGTAAAGATAGTTAAATTAAAATTTTGTTTTACACAAATTATTATACTGCAGGCATGAGTGCCGAAAGTGGATTAAAAACCTTTAGAGATGCCGATGGCTTATGGGAAGGTCATGACGTTATGGAAGTAGCCTCCCCAGAAGGTTTTGATGCTAACCCCGAACTGGTTTTAGATTTTTACAACCAACGACGCAGGCAATTATTCGAAGTAGAACCCAATGAGGCTCATTTTGATTTAGCAGCACTTGAAACCCAATTTAAAGTAAGCATCATCACCCAAAATGTAGATGATTTACACGAGCGTGCCGGAAGCAGCAACGTCATTCATTTACATGGTGAATTACTAAAATCGAGAAACATTTTAGATGCCTTTACTTTTTTTGATTGTAAAACAGATATCAAATTAGGCGATACTTGCCCAAACGGATACCAATTACGTCCGCACATAGTTTGGTTTGGTGAAGAAGTACCTATGATTAAAGAGGCTAAAAAAATATGCCAAACAGCCGACTTTTTACTAATTATTGGCACCTCTATGCAAGTATATCCCGCTGCGGGTTTACGCCATTATGTACCAATAAACTCTCCAACTTATTTTATTGACCCTAAACCAACTATAACAAGCAATTACAATTTAACGGTTATCAGTGAAAATGCAACAATTGGAATGAAAAGGGTTGTGGAATTATTAAAAACCCAATAAACAGGCATTCATTTTTTATTATGTATTTTAATACACGTTGAAACATTCAAAACTATTTAAATAACAAAATTTATCTAATAAATCAGTTAATTTTGAATAGGTATTTACTTATTAAAAATACAATAACATATGTGGTTACGAATTGGTTGCGACTTATTATTTGAAATAGAAGTTCCTACGCCTTTTATACTCATGCTCCGCCCCAGGAGCGGTTCACAACAATGGGTGGCTCGCGATGAATTTAAAATAAAACCAAACGTGCCGGTTGTTGAATTTACCGATGATTACGGAAACCTGTGCCAACGTCTTGTAGCACCTCCTGGAAACTTTTCTATAAAAACCAACGCCGATGTTAAAACTTCTGAGTTTGTTGATGTAGAACCGGGTGCTCCTTTTGTGGAAATTCAAAACTTACCACACGACGTACTTAGCTATTTATTACCAAGTCGCTATTGCGAATCTGACAGATTTAGCGATTTAGCAATGACCATTACAGCAAACTATTTACCGGGCTACAACCAAGTAGCCGCCATTGAAACTTGGTTGCTAGATACCATTAGTTATATTCCTGGAAGTAGCGACTACCCTATTTCGGCTATTGAGGTTAATTACAAACAATCTGGGGTTTGCAGAGATTTAGCTCATTTGGGTATTGCTTTATGCCGAAACCTTAGCATTCCTGCGCGCATGGTAGTAGGTTATTTGTATAAATTAGAACCTATGGATATGCATGCATGGTTTGAAGCTTATGTTGGCGGACGTTGGTACACGTTTGATGCTACCCAAAACAGACGAAAAGGTGGTTATGTAGCTATTGGTTTCGGACATGATGCTGCCGATGTGGCAGTATTTAATCAATTTGGACCATCGGTTTATCCAACAAAACAAGTGGTTAGTGTGGAGCTAATTGAGGAAAAAAATTAAAAACACACTAAAATTTAAGCATGTAGTTTTGATTTTTTAAAATTCACATTATGATGAATAGTGAACCGAAAAATGTTTCTATTATAAAAATCTACACCTGTTGGTCTTTGCTGAAATGAATTAAAATAGCCCAATTCTAATCCCATAGCTTTTGTTGGCATATATTGAACACTGCCTCCTACTCGGTTTTGATCAAATACATTATTTACAATTTTACTTCCAACGTTTAAAAAAATTTCATCAAATACTTTTAAAGTTACAGTTTCAACAACATTGTATTGTAATTCCAACCTATAACGTGCTCTTAAATTATTAAATTCAAAGGAGCCATCTGGTTGCTCAAAAAATCTAAAATCTGTCCAATATCTATGCTCTAAAGCAAGTTTATTTGTTAGTGCTTGCTTATTATAAACTTCAAATTGAGGGGTTAACTCTGTAATATTATGATAGTTTTTAACTTCTGGATTAGCAGGTAACGATTGCTCTATAATAGTAAGCCCAACCGCTGCTTTCCAACGGTTATTAAAAGTTCGCTCTAAACGAGTTCTAGCTAAAAATTGATGCTGTCTCCATGGCGACACAAAATTACGTTCGTCAAATTCTTGTGTTATTTGATAAGAGTCGCTTAATTTTAATCTAAGATTATAACGCAACCATAACAACTGCTGGTTTTCTATATTTTTTTGAGCACACACTTCTGATGAAGCCAAGAAAAGAAACAGAATACTTAGTACTATATATTTAAACATTATTATCTAATTATTTTTACAAATATATTAATCTCTATTAAACATATAGGTTTGGTATATATTTAATAACAGCTATAATTGTTTAAAAATGAATCTTTTACTTCTTTAAATCTATCTGTTTTAAATTTGAATATTTTTTAAGAGCAAACAAAAAATTATTTATTATACTCATAAGTTGTTGTAACTGTACCAAAAACAGTAGCAGCAGGGTAATCTATATTGTAATCATATTTACTTTCAAAAGGAAAATCAAATTCATTGTAAATATGGGAATAATTCGTCTCAAGTCTATTCCCTACTCCATATCGGCAATCTGTCCAACCTAATAAGTATTTTGGATACACTAAGTCATTTGGATTGTATTTGTTATCAAACTTCGTTTCATTTTCAATGGCATTTTCATTATTACTTTCAAGTTTCATAAAATTTCCATATTTATTCAAAACTACAGAATATAAAATATCCCTAATAAAACCTCCGCTTGTTTTAGTTTCATCAGTTATTTGAGTTCTTAGAATTTTATTCTTATCATATTTACAAACAACTTTATATTCTTCCCATGGTCTTTTGTTAGATATATCTTTATATCGTTGAGTATATTCTCCTAATTGTCCTGAATCATTATAAGAAAAAATGGTTTCATGTTCATAATAACAACTAGCACTGATTACTTTATGCTCATAGGTTTTAATTGAGTTTATTTTATCATCTTTATAATAAAACTGCAAATCATATTCCGCCCATGTAGGACGCTTTATTTCACCACCTTTACTACCATCTGAATTAACTTCATAATATTTTTCAATCCAAAACCTTTTTATATTGCTTATAGTATTATTTTCATTATATGTAAAATTTATTTCTGTAGTTTTAATTTCAATGTATTTATAATCTCCATTCAACTCTCTGTAAATTTTATTGTATTCCTCAATAACTTTCACTAATTGTAAATCATCAGGATAACTTTTTACATAGTTTAACGGAATAAACTCATTTTTATCATTTGCTAAACTGTGTCATTTGTATCTGAACAAGAAAAAAGCATAATAAAAATTAGGAAGACAAAACTAAAATTTTTCATAGTATACATAAGTTGATTAATCTATATTAACTATTTTAATACTAAATCAATTTATTGTTAAGCATCAATGCTTTTCTAATTTTATTACTTTAAAAAAACTGAATAATAATATGTCCTTTTTCTGATAAAAACAAATATTAAACTCTTATTTTCTCAAATCAATCTGCTTTAAATTCTCTATTCTGTTTCTAACTAAGAAATCGTCAATAGTTTCAAAATGTTCTATAACACGTTGGTCTTTAAATTCGAATACTTTTTGAGACAAACCTTGAAGAAAATCTCGGTCATGCGAAACTAGAATCAAGGTGCCATCAAAATTCTTTAAAGCTTCCTTTAAAACATCTTTCGATTTTAAATCTAAATGGTTGGTAGGCTCATCCAGAATCAACAAATTAACAGGTTCTAAAAGCAGTTTTACCATTGCTAATCGGGTTTTTTCACCACCAGAAAGCACACTTACTTTTTTATCAATATCATCGCCTTTAAACATAAAACCACCTAAAATAGTTTTAATTTGGGTACGAATATCGCCTTCCGCAACTTCATCTACAGTTTGAAAAATGGTTAAATTTTCATCTAACAAAGAGGCTTGATTTTGTGCAAAATAGCCAACCTTCACGTTATGACCTAAAGCACATTTACCTTCAAAATCTATTTCACCTAAAATAGATTTAATCATGGTTGATTTTCCTTCACCATTTCTACCAACAAACGATACTTTCTCACCACGAGAAATAGACATGTTGGCATCTTTAAAAACCACATGACCATCATACGATTTTGATAAATCTTTCACCGTTACAGGATAATCGCCCGAACGTGGTGCTGGTGGAAAACGTAATTTTAAAGCCGATGTATCTACTTCATCAATTTCAATAATTTCCAATTTTTCCAACATACGCTCGCGGGAAGTTACTTGGTTGGTTTTAGAATAGGTTCCTTTAAAACGCTCTATAAACAACATATTGTCGGCAATAAATTTTTGCTGTTCTTGGTAAGCTTTTACCTGGTGTGCGCGCCTATCTTCACGTAATTGTAAATAATGTGAATAGTTTGCTTTATAATCGTAAATACGCCCCATAGTGACTTCAATGGTACGATTGGTAATATTATCGATAAACGCTTTATCATGCGAAATAACCATAACCGCTTTGGCTTTATTCAACAAAAAATCCTCCAACCAAATAACCGATTCGATATCGATGTGGTTGGTAGGCTCATCCAATAAAATTAAGTCGGGTTTTTGCAATAAAATTTTAGCCAACTCAATACGCATGCGGTAACCACCACTAAACTCACTAGTTAATCGGGTGAAATCGTCACGTTTAAATCCTAAACCACCTAAAGCCTTTTCAACCTCTGCATCGTAATTTACATCTTCTAAAGCATAATACTTTTCGCCTAGATCGGACACCTGCTCAATGATTTTCATGTAATCATCAGACTCATAATCGGTTCTGGTTTCCAATTCTTTGTTTAAACGTGCCATTTCATCGCGCATCACAAAAACATGTTCAAAAGCTTTAGAGGCTTCTTCAAAAACAGTGCAATTATCTTCAGTTAACAAATGCTGAGGTAAATAAGCAATAACCACATCTTTTGGAAAACGCACATGCCCACGAGACGCTTTTTGTTCACCTGCAATAATTTTCATCATGGTCGATTTTCCCGCACCATTTTTACCCATGAGGGCAATTTTATCATTTTCATTTATAGTAAAAGAAACCTCACTAAATAAGGCAGTTCCGCCAAATTCTACCGCTAAATTATCAACTGAAATCATAGTAAATTTTTAAAGTTGCAAAGCTATAAAAAAGCCGCATAGTAAAAAGAAATATTATAATAATGAAAACAGTTGTTATTCAATGTATTAAAATGAGTATCTTCGCGCCTTATTTAGAAAAATCACCTTATGAAGCGTATTAACGAGTACAAAAAATTGTTCAGTGTTGAGAATGACATGACACTTAAACAACTAAAAACCACTTATAGAAACTTAGTAAAAGAGTGGCATCCTGATAAGTTTCAAGCAGGTGATGAAAAAGCTATTGAAGCCGAATTAATGAGCAGAAAAATTATTGACGGCTATCATTTTTTAGTGAGTATTGCTCCTGAAACCAAAGCGGCTAATTTAGAGGAGTACAACGAAACTATAAACAGCCCGATTGTAGATTGGCAACATAAAGGGTTGCTTTTAGAAGTGACTTTTTTAGATGGCAACACCTATGAATATTTTGGTGTAAATAAGGCCTTATATATTAAGCTTTGTCAATCTGACAAATTAACGCGTTTTGCAAAACGTAATATTTTCAACTCATTTACTTACAGAAAAATTAAGAAGCAAGAAGTTGAGGCTTGAGTTTAGACACATAAACTACTAGAATTTTAGATTATTAGAATTCTTTTCCTCAATCCATTTACTCATAAATTTGGTGCTTTGCATCGCGTGATGTTGTAACATATTGCCTGTGAAGTTGTTTAGGCGTTTGCTGTGAAGCTGTTGAATTGTTTCATCAACAATTGAAGCTAATTCTTGTTGAAATTCTGCTTTATTAAAACGATTGTTGAATATTTGAAATCCATTTAATTGTTTTTCTTTCCAAAGGTTTTCATCTAGATATAGTTGAACAACTTTGTTTGCAAAAGCGTCTGGTTCATCTTCAATAAAACCGTTAACATCCAAATTACCAAACATCCCTTCTGCTCCAATTGAAGTTGTTATACATGGTGTTCCGTTTTGCATCGCATCTACTAATTTACCTTTTAAACCAGCACCAAAACGAATGGGAGCTAAACATACTTTTGCTTGTTGCATTACTTCGTTAACATCATCAGCAAATCCTTTTATTAAGAAACCTTCTTTTTCGTTATGAAGCTGATTTACTTTTTGCGAAGCATAGGCACCATAAATATGTAATTCGGCAATAGGAAGCTGTTTTCTAATCAATGGCCAAATGGTTTCTTTTAAATACAGAACCGCATTATAATTGGGTTCGTGCAGAAAATTACCAATGGTTATAAAATGTTGGCGGTCTTCAAATTTTGAAAGCTTTTGAATGTTTTCTTCTGAAATTTCATCTAAAAGAAATGGTAAATAGACTAACAAATCATCAGAAACTTTAAAGTCATTTTTAAGAATCTCCATTTCAGCTTCAGAAATAATCAAGCTCAAATCACTTCTATAAATACTGGCTATTTCTCGCTTGGCTGTGTCGTTGTATAAATAGGATAAATCAAACGGCTTTCCATCTTTAAAAGCTTGGTGTCTGCCTTTTCGTAGGCAATGTAAATCTTCCGTATCTAAAATCCTTAAAGCATCTGGACATTGTTCGGCAATACGCCAACCAAATTGTTCTTCCATCATAAAGCGGTCGAACAAAACAATATTCGGATTTAGTTCTTTTACAAACCCATCAAAACTGGAATGGTTTAACTCGATAGCAACTTGCACTACACCAATACTTTCCAAATCGAAGGCATTATCACTTTTAGCGCACGGACTAGCAAACGTTATTTGATAGTTTTGAGTTTGAAAAAACCGCATCAATTGCATCATACGGCCACCTGCCGCAGAACTTTTGGGCTCTGGCCATACAAAACCAATAATAAGGAGTTCCTTAGCCACTAATGCACGAATGTTTTATTTTGAATATGTGATTCTCTATACATGATTTCACCCTGAACCTCATTTAAAGCACTGCTGAAGGATAGGATGGGGCTTCTTTACTCAGGTTTTTGCATTAAACTATATGTAAAACGTACTTGTTTTGCCCAATCTACTACTGAAGCTATTTGTGCATCGGTAAGTTTCGCTTCGGTGTGCGTCCAAGTATAAGATTCCAATGGCATTTCTTTATCTTCTACCATTTCTATTAATTCCTCAAATTTATGGTCTTTACGTTTTACCGAATTACCTTCCCAATTTGAAAAATTAAAATGTTT
This sequence comes from Mariniflexile soesokkakense, assembly GCF_039650365.1. Classification (NCBI taxonomy): domain Bacteria; kingdom Pseudomonadati; phylum Bacteroidota; class Flavobacteriia; order Flavobacteriales; family Flavobacteriaceae; genus Mariniflexile; species Mariniflexile soesokkakense. The sequence goes on from NZ_JAZHYP010000005.1 coordinate 73,037, forward strand.
TTTTCCATCTTTTACATGACCTGCTAACCAATAATTTACAGGTGTAATGTTGTTGTACCACAGGTATCTGGTTACATCGCTATGGCAATCGTAACAGGTTTCTTTCAAAATAAGTTTTACGTCTTCTGGCGGATTGGTTTCAGTTAAAAAAGCATCAATAGAGGCTAAATCACCTTCGTTTTTTTCTGGTCCAAAAAATTGTGCAATGACCAATACGATTAGTAAGAATAAGAAGATTTTTTTTATTATTTTCATGTCGGTTTAAATTAAAGGTTTAAAAATAGTAAATTAATATATGAGTTTAGAAGAATTTTATGATGAATTGAATTATGTAGATGCTTCTCGGGAAAACCGTTTAAAATATGCCCAAATGATTTTAAACGATATGAGCTTATTTCCAAAACTGATTGATGTAATGTTTCGGGTTGATGACAAAATATCGTGTCGCGCTTCCTGGGTTTTTGAATTTGTTTGCGACCATTATGTTTATGCCATTGTACCTTATTTGGATACTTTTTGTAACCATATAAAAAAAGTCCATTTAGATTCTGCAGTGCGCCCTGTGGCTAAGGTTTGTAGTTTTATAGCACAGGAATACAACTCTAAACAACCCAATACTATAAAAAAAGTATTGAAACCAAAACATACTGAATTGATGATTGAAGCTTGCTTTGATTGGTTAATTGGCGACCAAAAAATTGCGGCCAAAGCGTATGCTATGGACACTTTATTTCTTTTAGGCAAAGACTACCCTTGGGTACACCCGGAATTAGTACAAATTTTAGAACAAGACTTTCAAACGCAAAGTGCCGGTTATAAAGTGAGGGCAAAACGGATACTTAAAAAAATAAAAAACTGATATTCATTTATAATTATACATAGCTGGTAGGTGCGTTAGGAATTGTAGTGAAAAGCCCGCAGTGACGCAGGAACGAGGAATTGTAACCCTTCGTCTACGCTCAGGGCAAACTCCAAGCCCAACCCTTCCGATAATTATCGGGAAGGGTAACTCCCAATTAATTGTTTTTTTTTGTTTTCTATTAAACTTCAAAAATCGTGAATCAAAATCGTAAATCGTAAATCAAAAACGTATCTTTGCAACTTCAAAAAAACCAAACAACACATGCAATTATCACCTTTAAATGCCATCTCACCAATTGATGGACGCTATAGAAGTAAAGTAAACGAATTAGCCCCTTTTTTCTCTGAAGAGGCTTTAATAAAATATCGTGTTCTGGTTGAAGTAGAATATTTTATCGCGCTTTGCGAAATTCCATTACCTCAACTTAAAGATGTTAATTCTAATATTTTTGATGATTTAAGAGCGATTTACAAAAATTTCAGTAGTGATGATGCGTTAGCAATAAAAAAGATTGAAAGCGTTACAAACCACGATGTTAAAGCGGTTGAATATTTTATAAAAGAAAAATTTGACAAGCTAAGCTTGACTAAATATAAAGAATTTATCCACTTTGGATTAACCTCTCAAGATATTAATAATACGGCGATTCCGCTAAGTATTAAAGAAGCTATTAATGATGTCTATGTACCTGAATACACAATTGTTTTAAATAAATTAAAAGCTTTATCTAAAGATTGGGCAAGCGTTTCTATGCTGGCAAGAACGCATGGGCAACCGGCTTCCCCTACCCGACTTGGGAAAGAAATTGAAGTGTTTGTGGTTAGGTTGCAAGAGCAATTCAATTTACTTAATGACATACCGAGTGCTGCCAAATTTGGTGGTGCTACTGGAAATTTTAACGCACACCATGTGGCATATCCAAACATTGACTGGAAAGCTTTTGGCGGTAAATTTGTTCAGGAGAAATTAGGGTTGCACCATTCGTTTCCAACGACGCAAATTGAACATTACGACCATATGGCTGGGTTGTTTGATACTTTAAAACGTATTAACACGATTATAATTGATTTAAACCGTGATATTTGGACCTATGTATCAATGGATTATTTCAAACAAAAAATTAAAGCCGGCGAAGTAGGAAGTTCTGCGATGCCACACAAAGTAAACCCTATTGATTTTGAAAACAGTGAAGGTAATTTAGGAATTGCCAATGCAGTTTTTGAACATTTATCGGCAAAACTTCCGTTATCTAGATTGCAACGCGATTTAACTGACAGTACCGTTTTAAGAAATGTAGGTGTTCCTTTTGGGCACACATTAATTGGCTTTAAATCAACTTTAAAAGGGTTGGATAAATTATTGTTAAATGAAGCTAAGTTTGCTGAAGACTTAGAAAACAATTGGGCCGTGGTTGCTGAAGCGATTCAAACAATTTTACGCCGTGAAGCATACCCAAATCCGTATGAAGCTTTAAAAGGTTTAACACGTACCAATGAAAAAATAAATAAAGATTCCATTTCTAATTTTATTGATACTTTAGAGATATCTAACACAATAAAAGACGAATTAAAACGTATTACACCTAGTAATTATACAGGAATTTAAAACTTAAGCCATGTTAAACGACAGACAATCATTAATACTTTGCGGCATAGTAGTTGGAGGTATTTTTGTGTCTGGAATATTAGAGGTTTTAGATAATTACATAGTTAAAACCGTATTAACTATCATTTTTTTAGTGATTTTAACCAACTTTTTCATTGTACATTCTAAATCTAAAAAGGAAGAACAAAACGACTTAAAATAAAAAAGGTTTGCCAAAAATTTGGCAAACCTTTTTACTATTAACAAACTATCTTTATTTAAAAAAGTTCATAATGTCTTGAACTTGCGCTTCCTCTACATTAGCACTTTGTAAAATACTAACTAAAGTTACCATTTTATCTGGGCTCATATCGTCCCCTAGTACCCGAACAATTCCAAAGCCCATTTCTTTCGAAGTTCCAAAAACAACTACTTCATCGGCCTCTTCATCTGTTCCAATATATTTCACAACAACTTTATTTCCTCTATCGCTAAATTCCACAAGGTCGTTATACTTTTTATTGCTCAAAATAGTTTTAACTTTTGCTAATTCTACTTTCAGTGATTCATCGTTAATTTCATTGGCTTTAAAACCTAAAAAATTCAAACGTTTTACGGAATTATAAGCTTCCTTTTGTTCATTATTGAATTTAGATTCATCAATTTTCAACATAGATATTGGCACATCTTGCGTTATAAAATCTTTAGACTCTTGATGGTCTACAAAATAACGCTGCAAACTAGCCCCATCAGTACAACTCACCAATATGAAGGATGTAGATAAAACTATTAGGATATGGTTTATTGTCCGGTTCATGATTGATACGTATTGCTATTTCTTTTTCTTTTTATCTAAATGATTTCCGCCAGGGATATTCATTTTCTCGGTTAACTTAGAAATTTCATTTAAATTTATGTCTCCTGTAAGCGACACGATAACTGTTTCAAAACGTCGCTGTTGCCCGTTCACATCAACACTTTCTTTCATGACTTTATTGATGCCATTTACAAAAATTAATAACTCCTTTACATGGTTTGAGTCTTTGCCTTCTTTTACATAGAATTTCACTTCTGCACCATCATCTTTAACTTCCATTAATTCTTCTAAAGAACCAGAACGCGATTTAACCCATTTACTAATATCGGCCGAAATGGTTTTATTATCGGTAACAATGGTTCTAAAACTAGTGATGCTTTTCACCATATCCATATAAGCTTTTGCCTCTGGTTCATCAACATTAATCCCCATTTTTGCAATCATTTGAAACATTTTAGGTTTAATGGACACATAGGTAACATCGGAATTATCATTATATTTTTCAAAAATATCCTGAGCCATTCCAGAAAGAGGCAATAACATGATTGCCATTACGAATACTATTATTGTTTTTTTCATTTTATTAATTTTTAGTTGATTTGATTTATGTATTTGTTCGTTTTTGATACTGAAACAAGTTCAGCACAGGTTGATTACTTTTTAAAAATGATACTTGTGGCGCTTTCAATTTCATTCAAATAACCAAGAGTTTCAGTGCCTTTGTTTACTTCTTCAAGGTAGTTTACTGTAGAGATTCCTTTATTAAAATGATTTGAAATCATTACTAACTGCTTTGTGACTTCATTAAGCGCATCTTCAGGGTTATTGTAAGTACCATAGGCATATTCTTCATAAGAAGAAACAGCTGGTTCTTTAAAATAAACTCCCAAGATAAGAACAACTACTGCTGCTACAGCAATCCATTTATAGATAAATACCTTTTTACCTCGATAGCTATCGAAATTTAATGGAAGGGGTTTAGTAAATTGTTCTTGTTTACTTACTGAAAAATAAGTGAACATGGGCTTGTACATTTCTAAATGTGGCGCTACAGTTTCTTGCGAAAAATAGTTTTTTAACTGTTCCTCTTCTTTAAGAGACGTTTCTCCATTTTCATATTTTTCTAATAACTTTTCTATACTATTTAATACCATAATTATGTGTATTAGTTAATTTTTCTCTTATTGTTTTTCTGGCTCTAGACAAGGTTACGCGTACTGCTGTGTTGTTCATATCTAACATTTTTGCAATCTCGTCTAGGTCATATTCCTCTATATCTCGTAATTGAATGACTAATTTTTGTTGTTCGGGCAACTCTTCAATAATTTTCGACACCCAGTTAATACTATCGTTTAATTCAACCTGCTTTTGTAAAGATGCATTTCCATCTTGGTAATTATTATGCACAATTTTTAAATTTTGCGCTTGTTTCGATTTTAATTTATCAAAACAAAAATTCTTTGTCATGGTCATTGAAAACGCTTCAATATTCTTGTAATCTTCAATTTTTGTTTTATTGTTCCACAACTTCATCAAAACCTCTTGTGTAGCATCTTCTGCTTCCTCGGTAGATACTAGTAATCGTTTTGCTAAACGAAATACTTTATCCTTAAAAGGCATCACAATATTTAAAAACTCGTTTTGAGTCATTTTTTGGTTTGCATTAGTTGGTTAAAATAACTTTGTTTGGGCTATTTGATATTACGACGACCGTTAATCTAATTTGTTACAAATATTTTTTAATTATATAATAATGTAAGTAAATTTAGAGTTTTAAAGACTAACACCTAAAAATAATAAACACAGGTTGATGAAATTTACAAAAGCCCTAATCCTAATATTTACAGTTTCCTTTATAACCACAAGTTGTTTTAAAGACGATGACGACAATCAAATTTCCGCAAGTTCAATTAACGATTTCGTTTGGAAAGGTATGAATACATTTTACCTATACAAAAACAACATTCCTAATCTTGCTAATGATAGGTTTACATCAAACATAACGTATGTAGATTATTTAAACAGCCATTCCAGTCCTGAAGATTTGTTTGAAAGTCTCATTCATCAGCGTGAAACCGTAGACAAATACAGTTGGATAGTTGATGATTATATTGCTTTAGAACAATTGTTCAGCGGTGTTTCCACCAGTAACGGTATGGAATTTAAGTTATTCTTAGAGCCTAATAGCTCAACCAAAGTTATTGGTATTGTTCGTTTAGTTTTAGCAAATAGTGATGCCGAAAATAAAGGGTTAAAGCGTGGTGACGTTTTTAACGCCATTAATGGAACACCTTTAACCACCAATAATTATAGTCGTTTATTAGCCTCAAACTCATACAAAATAAATTTAGCGACTTACAACACTAATAATACCTCTGAAACAAGTGATGATACCGTGGCGTCTAAAAATGAATCTATTACACTTAACAAGTTACAGTATTCTGAAAATCCCATTTACAAAACTAAAGTCATAACTGTAAAAGGCGAAAATGTTGGTTACTTAATGTACAATGGTTTTACTGCCAATTATGATTCTCAACTTAACGCCGCTTTTGCAAATTTTAAAGCCAACAATGTTAAGCATCTTATTTTAGATTTAAGATACAACCCGGGGGGGGCTGTCAATTCAGCTATTTTATTATCAAGCATGATAACAGGACAATTTAATGGTGAAATTTTTAGTACCGAAGCATGGAATACTGAATTTCAAACTTTCTTTGAAAACCAAAATCCAGAATTATTAATTAACCGTTTTACAAACAACAATAAAGGCACTGCTTTAAATAGTTTGAATCTTCAAAAAGTATATATATTGGCAACAGATGCCTCTGCCTCTGCAAGCGAATTGGTAATAAACAGTCTAGACCCTTATATTAACGTTATCCATATTGGAGATTTCACAACGGGAAAATACCAAGCGTCTACTACCTTATATGATTCGGATGATTTTGGACGTGAAGGAGCCAATCCTAACCATGCCTACGCGATGCAGCCACTTATTTTTAAATCGTTGAACAAAGTAGGTAATACCGATTACGATAATGGACTAACCCCAGACATTCAAATTAAAGAAAGCTATACAAATTTAGGCGTTTTAGGTGATGAAAACGAAACACTTTTAGCAGCTGCTTTAGCCAACATTGAAGGCTCTATTATTAAATTAGAAACCATAAAATCTAAATCTAAACCATTTTTAAAATCAATTAAAGATAGTAATAGTTTTGAACCCTTTAATAATGAGATGCATGTTGAGAAAAAACTTCCGACGGATTTAAAAAGAAGAAATTTCAATGAATAAAAACAAAGCCCGATTAAATTTTAATCGGGCTTTTACTTTTATAAATTGATATTCAATCCTAAGCTTACATTTCTCCCTTTTGTTGTAAAACCAATAATTTCTGTATAATCTTCATTTAAAAGATTAGTGATGCCCGCAAAAAGCTTCAACTTATTTTTTATTAATTTCTGACTAAAATAAAGATCTATTAACGAATACGATTTTAATTTTGTATTTTGATACGTTGAAAAATCGGTATCCAATCGCTCACCAACAAATTGATAATTTACAGAAGCAAACAATTTATTCGAGAAGCTATACCCCAAACCAGCATTTACTTTATGCTTAGGTAAACGTAAACGCGTCCCTTCTTTTAACTCTGTAAACGTATAGTTTGCATTAAAAAACAAATCGTCTATAATTTTAATTTCGGCTTCAACTTCAACACCATGTACTGTGGCATCTGTTGTTGCATTTTCATAACCTGTAGTATAAATAATTGTGTTCTCTTCGTTTCTATTAAAATACAATCCGTTTACACGAAACCCCTTTTTATTTGAGAATTCTAAACCACCTTCAATAGTTCTATTATCTTCTGGTTCTAAATTTGGGTTTGCACCAAAGTAACCAAATAATTGCGATAAGTTAGGTGCAATAAATGATGTAGCGTAAGAACCTAAAAGCTTCAAATATCCCGCATCAACAGGAACACTGTACGACGGATTTAAACTGTAAACCAAGTGCGAACCATACTCACTATGGTTGTTTAAACGCATTCCTGCATTCAAATTCAAACCAAAATCTGATACATATACCATATTTAAGTAAGGATCGGTATTCGAGTAACTTTCATTGGTGGCAAATAAACTTTTATAATCCGCATGATTCACACCAACAATAGTGTAAAAATCTTCATTAAAAACATATTTATTAAAGGCATCAACCACATAGCTTTCGGCTTCATTGGTGGTTGAAAAACTAGAAATGGTTTCTCTGTCAATCTTAGAATACGCTGCATTAACCTGAAAACTACCGTTGTTGTATGTAAATTTAGGTGCTATTGCAAATCTGGTTTGGTTGGAATAATACGCATCAAAAGTATCTCCAGGCGCATATGTTGGTGGAGGAAACCCATCAATATCGGTTTTTAATTTATCATAACTTGCAAATGCAGTCATTTCAAAAGCATCGCTAAATTGGTAGCCCAATTTTAAATTGGTATTATATCTTGAAAAGGCATCTTTTTCAGCATTTTCTAGGTTTGCAGCAGATAAACCATCAACATATCTATTTCCAAAACTTGCTAAGTAGTTAAATTTATCAACACTTCCGTTTACAGACACACTATTTGTAAAGCTAGAACCATAATAATTCAAATCGTCTTGAGATTGATTCGTTCCAACCACCGTTAAAAAATTAGCAGCTACTTTTTCTTTTGAAGATTTTTTTGTTGTAATACTTATAACTGCTGTAGCTGCGGCATTCCCGTATAAGGTGCTGGCAGCCCCTTTTATAATTTCAATAGATTCAATGGTGTTTAAATCTAACAAACGTAAATCAAACTCATTTGAAACTAGCGATGGGTCATTTACTTGTATGCCATCAATAAGCACCAACACTTGGCGGTTATTTCCACCACGAACATAATAGCCTAAATTTTGGCCCTCTGCACTTCGGCTTCCATTAATTTCAATACCACTTTTGGTATTTATTAATTCTGAAATACTTCTTCCTTGGTTGTTTTCAATTTCATTTTTCGAAATTTTAATAACTGTTTTTCCTGAATGTTCACGCTTTAAATCAAAACGTGAGTCGGTAACAACAACTTCATCAAGTTGCTCCACCGTAGTTGAGTCGATTTGCTGTTGCGCAAAACCAACCATTGACATACTAAAACATAGTACACCAAAAACATTTGTTTTTTTGTTCATTTTAATGAATAATTACTCGAGAATCGCATGGACTACATACGCAAACTTTTATCCCGAAAGTTTAACTTATTTGTTTTGAAAATGGCAGGTCTCCTGACTTGCGTCTTCATGTTGGTCTTCCCAAAGAATAAATCTTCAGTGACTAGAAGTTTTACATGAAGCTTGATAGCCTACAGTTGCGGGAACAGCTCTGGAATTAATGATTTTTGAATTACGATTTACTGATTTTCAGTTAAATGTTGAAAATCGTAAATCTACAGTCGTAAATCTAAAATCATTGCACCAGATTCCCTTTTAATTCATCTACTTGAAATAGATAAAACCAAATTTCGCTGCAAAAATAAACATTTTGTCTAATGATTTATTCAAAAGATTAAATAATCTTACTTTTGAAAAAATAAAATCATCCATTGAAAAAAATAATCCTATTCTTTCTAATTACATGTTTAACAGCTTGTAAAAATGAACAAGCAAAACAATTAACTGAGGCTTTTAGTGGAGAACCATTGCAATTAAAATACGCCAAGGGTTTTACGGTTAAAGATTATGGTACTTATAAAATTTTAGAAATAATAAGTCCGTGGCCAAAAGCATATAAAAGTTATCACTTTGCACTTTTGAATAAAAATTATGATGTTGAGTTTTGGTACACAGAAAAATCTCGTTTTGATGCCATTATTGAAATTCCTATTAAAAAAATAGTAGTAACAAGCACCACTCACATTCCAGCTTTAGAATTATTGAACGTGGAGCAAACACTGGTTGGTTTTCCGGGAACCGATTATATTTCTTCTGAAAAAACCAGAAATAGAATTGATAACGGATTGGTGAGAGAATTAGGAAAAAACGAAGGTATCAATACAGAAGTGTTATTAGAATTAAAGCCAGACGTGGTGATTGGTTTTGGAATTGATGGCAATAACAGAACTTTTGAAACCATTAAAAAATCAGGTATTCCTGTTATTTTTAATGGCGATTGGGTTGAAGAATCCCCTTTAGCAAAAGCAGAATGGATTAAGTTTTTTGGTGTTTTATTTAATAAAGAAAAAGAAGCTGATTCTATATTCAATGCTATTGAAAAAGACTATTTAGAAGCCAAAACATTAGCAAAAAACGCAAAAACAAAACCGAGTATTTTAAGTGGTGCCATGCATAACGATGTTTGGTTTTTACCAAATGGCACCAGTACCGAAGCGAAACTTTTAAAAGATGCCAACACCAATTATTTATGGAGCGATTCAGAAGGAACGGGAAGTTTATCGCTTAACTTTGAAACCGTTTTCTCCAAAGCTAAAGAGGCCGATATTTGGATAAGTCCTTCAAATTACGAGAACAAAGAAGCATTGAAAAAGGCCAATTCACACCATGCCATGTTTAATGCCTTTCAAAATAACAACATTTATTCTTCCATAAACACAAAAGGAAAATCTGGTGGTATTTTGTATTTTGAATTGGGCACTACCCGACCCGATTTGGTTTTAAAAGACCTTATTAAAATTTGTCACCCACAACTCCTAAAAAATTATCATCTTTACTTTTTTAAAAAATTAGAATAATTGCCAAACTCAAAAACATACAGCCTCTCCTTTTTAGTATTATTTCTTATAGTCATACTTTGCTTTTTAACAAACATAAGTTTGGGCTCTATTTATATTCCGCTTAAAGACGTTTTCAATAGTCTAATAGGTATCGCCACTGAACAAGAAACCTGGCAACACATCATTCAAAATTACAGATTACCAAAAGCTTTAACTGCTATTTTAGTAGGTTCTGGTTTGGGCATTTCTGGACTTTTAATGCAAACCTTATTTCGAAATCCGTTAGCGGGCCCTTTTGTTTTAGGTATTAGTTCGGGTGCTAGTTTAGGGGTTGCTTTAATTATATTGGGTTCATCTGTATTTGGAGGGGTGTTTATGGCTTTTTTAATTTCAAAATGGAGCATTGTAATTGCTGCTAGTTTAGGTAGTTTCTTGGTATTATTAGCCGTTTTGATGGTATCCATAAAAGTACGCGATACCATGGCGATACTTATTATAGGGCTTATGTTTGCTAGTATAACAGCGGCTATTGTAAGTGTACTTTCCTATTTTGGTTCAGCGCAACAATTGCAACAATATATTTTCTGGGGCTTTGGAAGTTTAGGTAATCTATCTTGGGATGAATTATTGATATTCTTTATAATTTACAGTCTTGGAATCATTATTAGTTTAGGCTCGGTAAAATCGTTAAACACCTTGCTTTTAGGTGAAAATTACGCCAAAAGTTTAGGCTTGGATATTAAAAGAAGTCGCTTAGCCATTATCATCTCCACCAGTTTATTAGCTGGAACCATAACCGCTTTTGCAGGACCTATTGCATTTATTGGGTTAGCTATACCTCATTTAACACGTCAAGTTTTCAATACCTCAAACCATAAAATATTATTACCTGCCGTATTTTTAATTGGTGCGATTGTTATGCTTATTTGCGACACTATTGCACAAGTACCCAATAGCGATTACACATTGCCTATTAACGCCATAACTTCTTTAGTGGGTGCGCCTGTAGTTATTTGGTTATTGGTAAGAAAACGTAAAATGATATTTTAAATGGAAAACACAAATCAGCATATCATTTTAAAAACCAAAAATTTATCTATTGGGTATGCTTCAAAAAAAGAGCGTAATATTGTGGCTTCAAATATTAACATTGAATTACACAAAGGTGAATTAGTTGGTTTAGTTGGAGGTAATGGTATTGGAAAATCGACTCTTTTACGAACACTTACCAATGTTCAAGATGCTTTAAGTGGTGAGGTTTATATAGCTAAAAGAAACATAAAACAATTTGCTGCACTCGATTTAGCAAAAGTGATGAGTTTGGTTTTAACCGAACAAATGATGTCAAAAAATTTATCGGTTTTCGAATTAGTAGCTTTGGGCAGGCAACCCTATACCAACTGGGTGGGTAGTTTATCTGAAAATGATATAACGCGCATAAACATCGCCTTAACCCAAACCAATATAACCGATTTAAAACACAAAAGGTGCTTCGAATTAAGTGATGGCCAATTACAGAAAGTGATGATTTCGCGTGCTTTAGCTCAAGATACCAACTTGATTATTTTAGATGAACCTACGACCCATCTAGATATGTACCATAAAGCCTATATTTTAAAACTGCTTCAAAAATTGGCTAAAGAAACCGGAAAAACCATTCTGTTTTCATCACACGAAATAGATTTAGCTATTCAACTTTGCGACACCATGATTGTGATGTCTAAAGATTCTGTGGTGACTGACACACCTTGCAACCTCATTTCAAATGGAACATTCAAATCATTATTCCCTAAAGATTTAATTGCCTTTGATGAGAAAACGGGAAGTTTTCGAGTGAAGAAATAAAATTATTTTCTTAACCTCCTAAAATTCACTACATTTATAATAGGTTATTCCTTAATAACCAACCTAATAGAGAGATTTACCAGTCTGCTTATTACAATTGGTTGCTATTAAACATGTTTCATCTTTACTAAAATTATTTCAGAAATTATGAAAACTAAATTAACCCTTTTATTTACTTCTGTTATTCTGGCTACTGCCATTTTGCATAAAACAAGAAGCACAGACACTTTCGACTATTCTAAAAGAATTGGGGCTAACTCAATGAGTTGTACCGTCACTAAATTTTTGCTTAAAAATGTTGATACGACAAAACAAATTGCTCCTTTATTTGAAAACTTGGGAAATCACACATACACAGTAAGTACAAAAAACAAATTAGCGCAGCAGTTTTTTAACCAAGGGTTACGACTAACTTATGCTTTCAATCATGCCGAAGCCCATCGATCGTTTATGGAAGCGTCACGATTAGACCCTAAGTGCGCCATGGCTTATTGGGGGCAAGCATATGTTTTAGGCCCTAATATTAATGATCCCTTACCCGATGATGAACGTAAAAACAAATATAATGAGGCTATTGCTAAAGCTATGAAGCTCATCAATGAATCAACTCCAAAAGAACAAGCACTCATTGAGGCATTAACACATAGATACTCAAAAGACTTAGAGGAAGATGTTGCCAATTTAAATATGGCTTATATGGAATCGATGGCAAAAGTTGCTAAAAAATATTCTGAAGATTCTGATATTCTCACACTATATGCTGATGCCGTTATGAATACCGTCCCTTGGAATTATTGGACCAAAGACGGGAAACCATCTCCAAGCATTCCTGATGCAAAAGCAGCCCTTGAAAAAGCAATGAAATTAGACCCCAATAATCCTGGTGCTCATCATTATTATATCCATATGGTTGAACTGCCATACCCCCACTTAGGAGTTCCCAGTGCTGAAAAACTAGGTACTTTAATGCCTGCTGCAGGTCATATTGTGCATATGCCATCTCATATTTACATTAGAGTTGGCAGATACCAAGATGCCGTAAGGGTTAATCAAGAAGCTATTCTAGCAGATGAGGATTATATTTCTCAATGCTTTTCTCAAGGCATGTATCCGTTAGGTTATTACCCCCACAACATCCATTTTCTTTGGTCTGCTTCAAGCCTTTTAGGAAATAGTCAGCTAGCAATTGATGCTGCAAAAAAAACATCAGAAAAAGTTCCAGTAGGTGAAATGAAAGAACTTCATTTTTTACAAAATTTTGCTTCTACGCCTCTTCTGGCATATACACGATTTGGAAAATGGAACGATATCCTTACCTACCCAAAACCAAATGATAACATTAAGCATTTAAAACTTATTTGGCATTATGCGAGAGGCATCGCATTCATCAGAAAGAATAATATTAAAGAAGCTAAAGAAGAACTTGAGGCAATTAGTGAAGTTGTTAAAGACCCTGAGATGGAAACCATCATAGCCACCGGGTTTGATTCCGGAACTATTATCGCAAAATTAGCTTATGAAGTTGTTTCTGGGGAATTGGCCGGATTAGAAGGGAATTATAATTTAGCAATTGAACACTTAAGAAAAGCAGTTGTTTTAGAAGATGGGCTAATATATAACGAACCTGCTGCATGGCATATCCCTACCAGACAAAACTTGGGAGCAATGCTTATGAAAGCTAAAAAATATGAAGAAGCTGAAAAGATATACAATGAAGATTTGCATGTTCTAAGACAAAATGGATGGTCCTTAACTGGGTTATATAAAAGTCTAAAATCGCAAGGTAAAATGGAAGAAGCTAAAAAAATAAAACAAGAATTTAATCAAGCTTGGAGCAATGCTGATATAAAAATTGATTCATCTATTTTTTAAATTAACTTGAAAAAAATAGATTTCTGACAATGTCATTCTTCGTTCATCCGACTAAAAAAATTATCTTTGGTCAAACATATTTTTTTTAAATGAACGACAACCTGATCCTAATTCTTGCCATTCTTATCTCTGGAGGCATAGGTGCTTATATTGGCATGACCATCACCAAACTAAAAAGTAAAAGCGAACAAAGCACTTTAGAAGAGCGCCAAAGTCAATTAAACACAACTATTAGTGAACTGAAACAAAACATCGATAAAGTTGAAAGAGAACGTGAAGATATTCGTCGTGAAAAAGAATTTTTAAATTCTGAATTAACTCGTAGGAATACCGAATACGAAAACCTGCAACATTTAAGTTCCAAACGTGACCAAGAAATAGAAGAGCGCCAAGAACAACTTCGTAAAGATTTTGAGTTGTTGGCCAATAAAATTTTAGAAGAGAAATCTGAAAAATTCACCACTAAAAACAAAGAAAACTTAAACGCCATTCTAAAACCGCTTCAAGATAAAATCAAAACCTTTGAAGACAAAGTCGATTTAACCCAAAAAGAAAGCATTAGTATGCATTCGGCTTTAAAAGAGCAGTTGTTAGGTTTAAAAGACCTCAACCAACAAATGACCAAAGAAGCCACCAACTTAACCAGAGCCTTAAAAGGTGACAGTAAAATGCAAGGGAATTGGGGCGAATTGGTTTTAGAACGTGTGCTAGAAAAATCGGGGTTAGAAAAAGATAGAGAATATTTTGTACAGCAAAGTTTTACTTTAGAAAATGGTTCTCGAGTTTTACCCGATGTGGTTTTACATCTTCCCGATGGCAAAAAAATGATTATCGATTCTAAAGTATCTTTAACAGATTATGAGCGCTTAGTAAATGCCGATGATGATGACAAAACGCTATTTTTAAAAGCACACGTAAACTCAATTAAAAGACACGTTGACCAATTATCAGAAAAAAACTATCAAGATTTATACGATATTGAATCGCCCGATTTTGTTTTAATGTTCATCCCTATTGAACCTGCCTTTGCTGTAGTTGTAAACGAAGACAATAGTATTTACAACAAAGCCTTCGAGAAAAATATTGTTATAGTAACACCTTCTACCCTTTTAGCAACTTTACGCACTATTGACAGTATGTGGAACAATGAAAAGCAACAACAAAACGCTGTTGAAATTGCTAGACAAGCAGGTGCGCTATACGATAAATTTGAGGGCTTGGTATCTGATTTAACTGGTGTTGGTAAAAAAATTGATGCAGCTAAAAGCGATTATTCTGCCGCTATGAACAAGCTGGTTGATGGCAAAGGAAATTTAATTTCGAGTGTAGAACGCCTTAAAAAAATGGGAGCTAAAGCTAAAAAAGCGTTACCAGAAGCCATTATTAAGCGTGCAGAAGAAGATTAACATCTTATCACATATCACTTATTTAAGTGATAAACTTGTTTATCACCCAATTAAGTGATATATTTGTTTATCATGTAATTAGATGATATATAAATTCTAACTGAATGACAAGTGTTATAACAGGAGATATTATAAACTCCAGAAAACAAAAAGACCCCGAAGTATGGATAAACACCTTAAAAAAGGTATTGTCTTATTTAAGTCCTGAAACCTCGTTTTGGGAACTATACAGAGGCGACAGTTTTCAAATAGAAATAAGCGATTATCCTACTAGTTTTATAGCTGCTTTATACATAAAAGCCGCTATTAAAATGATTAAAGGTTTAGATGTTAGATTAGCAATTGGTATTGGCAATAAAACCTTTGAAGGAAACGATGTTACAGAATCTAATGGTGATGCGTTTGTATTTTCGGGTGAAGTTTTAGAAACTTTAAAAAAGGAAAAACAGAATTTGCGTATTAAAACCGATAACCGTGAAATTAACAAAGAGTTAAATTTATATTTTAAATTAGCATTAATTACGATGGACACTTGGAGTGTTAATTCCGCTGAAATTGTAAAACTAAGCATTGAAAACCCCAATGCATTACAAAGCGAATTAGGAAAACTGATAGGCATTAACCAAAACGCCATTAGCAACCGCCAAAAACGGGCTCATTTAGAAGAAATTTTAGAGTTAAACCAAATGTATAAACATAAAATAAGTTCATTATGATGGTTTTGATAAAGCTTTTATTAGCACATATTATTGGTGATTTTTTTCTTCAACCTAAAAAATGGGTTAAAGAAAAAGAGAAGAAAAAACTAAAATCAAAAAAACTTTATCTGCATGTTTTAATTCATGTTATTTTAACCAGCATTTTCCTTTGGGATATTTCCCTATGGCCCATAATTCTAACCATAGGTATTACACATTTAATTATTGATGCTACAAAGCTTTTAATTCAAAAGAAAAAAACAAAACGCTTGTTGTTTTTTGTTGACCAATTACTTCATATTTCAGTTATTTATTTTAGCTATTATTTGTTTACTGAGAACACCTTCAACTTAAGTTTTTATATTACCGAAAACAACTTATTACTAGTAACGTGTTTGCTATTCTTAACAATTCCTACCTCTATAATTATGAAAACCATTTTTTTTAAATGGAATATTTCAGAACTTACTAAAAATAACAAGTCACTAGAGGATGCAGGGAAATATATTGGTATTTTAGAGCGTATTTTAGTGTTTATTTTCATAATAGTAGGACACTGGGAAGCTGTTGGTTTTTTAATTACAGCTAAATCTGTTTTTAGATTTGGTGATTTAAGAAAGTCTAAACACAGGCAACTCACAGAATACATTTTAATAGGAACTTTAATAAGTTTTGGAATTGCTATAATAACAGGAATTATCTACTCGACTTTAACTTAATACTATGCTTAGAACAATTGAAGAATCGCAAATAACCATTACACAATTAATGCTACCATCGCATTCTAATTTTAGTGGTAAAATTCATGGAGGTTTTATTTTAGGTCTAATGGACCAAATAGCTTTTGCTTGCGCCTCTAAACACTCAAGAAATTATTGTGTAACCGCATCGGTAAATAAGGTAGATTTTTTAAATCCAATAGAAGTTGGCGAACTTGTAACACTAAAAGCTTCTGTTAATTACACAGGAAAAACCTCTATGGTTATTGGTGTTAGAATTGAATCTGAAAACATTCAAACAGGCGAAAAAAAACACTGTAATTCATCTTATTTTACCATGGTTGCTAAAGATGAAAATGGCAAGAACGTACCCGTTCCGGGTATTATTTTAGACACTAAAAACAAGGTGCGTCGTTTTGCCAGAAGTATTGCAAGACAAGAGCAAGCTAAAAACAGAACCACTGCATTCAGAACCTCAGAATTTAAAATGGAACTGTATTTAGATTCTTTAAAAGATCAAAATGCAAAAATTGAATTGACTGAAAATTAAACTAATTTTAGAAATCTACCCTCAAAACAGCATTAGGGGTTAAACCCAAAGAGCGTTGATTTGTTTCATTTAACTCTTCACTGTTTATTTTATAAAATTGATTAATCTGATTTTCTCTATTTAAAACATTCCAAAATGAAACCCCAACATTTGCTTTGGTTTTGTTGGTTAATTTAAAGTTATAAAGCGCAGACATATCTAAGCGTAAATAGTCTTCTAGATTTGAAATATTAACAGCTTCATAATTCACTTCTCCATTTACAATTTCATTTCCTGAAACTGGTAAAGTAGTAGGTTTTCCAGAATGCCAATTAAATCCAGCCGATAGTTTTAAATTCGCTAAGCTATAAGAAACACCTAAAGTAGCGGCATGTTTAATGTTATAATTACTTGGAAAATAATTGGATTGCAAGTCTTTAAAACGGTAGTTATTGTGCATATACGCATAACTTATCCAAGTATTAAACTTATTGAAATGCTTTCTAAATAAAAAATCAATACCACTTACATGGTTAACACCCGTACCTTTGGCAAATTCGAATTGATTTTGAAATCCTTGGCTTTGTGCTGTAATACCTTCAATATGCTTTATATATCCCTCTATATTAAATAACCAATCTCTATGACTATAGTTTAAACCTAAAGACACCTGTTTGCTTGTAATAACAGGAATATCATTGTTATTTGATAGTTGCCACCTACGTTTTTCAATTCCTAAAAAATCGTTTTGGAAATTGATAACCTGTGATGTATTCTGATGCTTAAACTCGCCCAAAACTTCAACCGTAAAAAAGTCTAAAAATCGCTGACTAAAACTTAATCGAGGTTCCCAAATAGACTTACTGAATTTCTCAATAAAATTATATCTAACACCAAAATTAAAATTTGAACTCCTGTTAATAGACCTGTAACCCAATTGTGAAAAAACACCATGTGTTCTAACCACCTCCGAAATCAAAAGCCTGAACAATGGGGTATCCACATCATCTAAATTGGTAACTTCGGTTTCTACAAAATGGTAACCGCTCAATAAATGTAAAACATCATTAAATCTGTAATTACTTTTTAACTTTAAACTAGTTTCTGATACGATATTTTCTTGTAAAAATCGTTGGGAACCTAGTATATCGACATTTACAGCTTTAAGTTTATAATCGGTTTCATAAGCTTCGAATGTTGTTTGCAGTTTGTCGTTCCATATTCTGTGATAATGCAATGCCCCTGCAATACTATTTTGGGTTAAATTACTTTCCTTAGATTCCGCTTTTTCAATTACAAGTGCATTTTCGTTAAACTGAAGTTCATTATAAACATTTATAAAATTAATACGCAATTCATCTTTGCTGCTTATTTTATATATCCAACGTAAAGAAGTATCGTAAAAATCAAATGTTTTATCTGAATTGGTTATAGTTGTGGTATTGTTAGAAACCTCTGTATTTTGAGAAATTCTGTCAAAAAAGGCCGTGTAAGTTGGCGTTTCCACAAAATTGCTAATCGATTTTCTTGCTGCCACTTGTATAGAAGACGCTTTATTAATTGGAACGTCTACAAAGGCATTGGCATCGATTAGGTTAACGCCCATAGTTGCGTTAAACTTGTTGTTAACCGATGGATTGGTTTGCATTGAAATGGTGCCAGAAACACCATCTGTATAACCTACATCACTACCATTTTTCCTTAAAGTAACTGTTTGCGTAATTTGTGGATTATACATTGAGATTAGTCCAAAAAAATGACCAGATTGGTACATTTTAATATCATCCCAAAGAATGAGGTTTTGATCGTGGGTGCCACCTCTAATATTAATATTTGAAACCGTTTCGTTGATACTTTGAATACCTGGAAATGCCTGAACAGACTGTAAAACATCATTATCAATTAATCCCGGAAGAATATCAAAATCAGAAAAATCTATTTCATAAGAACCATTGTTAATCTTACTAATACCACTTGTAATATAATTTGAAACAACAACTTCTGATAGTGATTGAAGATTTGGAAATAAAAAAACATCTTCACAACCAGATTTTGAAAATTGATCATACCTTAGGACAATGGTTTTATATCCTAAAAACCGAATAGTGATAGGCTGTGTGATATTTTCAACTTTAATTTGAAAAAAGCCATTTTCGTCTGTTATGGTAGAGTTATTTAAAGTTTGAACTGTTGCCGATGCTAAGGGTTGCAAATTATCTTTATCTCTTAAATAACCACACAACACCATGAATTCTTTAGGTTTAACAAGAACAATGCTATCACTCATTATAGAAAACAACAACCCAGTTTGATCTTCTAGATAAGTTAAGGCTTCGTTTAATGATAAACTTTTAATTGGAGGAATAAGTAAAATAGCTTCAATAGTATCTTCGGCATAATTAAATTGAACCTGATACTGCTCCTCTAATGCATTTATAACATGAGTCAATGATTCCTGCTTATTGGCATTTTGAGCATAACTACTAAAAAAGACAAAAAGCAAAAAACTAAAAAAAGTGGTTGTTTTCTTAATGCTCCTTTCCATGAATTATTACCAGTTTTGAAGAACTCAATTCATAGGTCATATTCATAGGTTGCGTTATGGCAATGAGGGCATTTTCAAGGTTATTATGTACAAAGCCCCCAGTAAACAATCTGTTAGTATCGATATTTTTAAAAGTGACTTGTACATTATATTGTCGTTCTAATTCCGAAAGCACTTCTTTTATTGGAATAGCCTCAAATTCACTCCTATTGTCTGTCCATTTTGGAGCAGAAGTCAAAACTTTACTTTGGGTGAACTTACCATTTAAAATTTGATACACATCGCCTTCCAATAGTTTTCTAGTTATAGTATCCGAAGTTACTTTTACAATACCTTCAAAACACTTTACTTCAAAAAAATTATCACGCTGTTTTACATTAAACTGTGTACCTACAACTGTTACTGTTCCGCTTTTGGTTTTAACATTAAAGGTTTTCCCTTTGGAAACCATAAAATAAGCTTCTCCATCAAGCATTAAAAACCTATTGTCATCCCAATTTTTGGTATTGAATTCAATTGAAGATAGCGCATTTAATTCTACTTTAGAATGGTCTGGAAGCTCAAAAGCAGATTTCTCGCCAGCTAAGGTTTCGAAATGGGAAAGTGAGTTTGAAAAAAAGGTAAAATAGATACCTAAACTAATTACAATAACACTCGCTACTTTTAGCAGCGCACTAAACCCATTTAATTTTTCAACAGGTGCTTTTGATGATTTGTACTGCCTTTTAAACGTATCAAAATCATTTAACTTAAAAAAATGTGATGCTTTAAAATGTTGCGCATTATCAATAATATATCCGTTTAGCTGTGCATCATCTAACTTGCTAAAAATTTCTTTTTCAGAATCATTTAGCTCTCCTTTTAACCATTTCCCCATTAATTGCTCTTTGTCCATCTATCCTTAACTTTTACATATATAACAACCTCAAACTAAATTCTCCTGACTATTTTATTTTAAATCCTTCCAACTCTTTCTTCAAAGTGTTAAAGGCACTATAAATTCTATATTCAACAACTTTTTGAGTAACTCCCAAAAGTTCAGCAATTTCGCTATGCTTTTTTCCTTCCACTTTATTCAATAAAAAAGCAACACGCTGTTCTTCATTTAAATTTTCCAATGTTTTTTGATAGCGTTGTAAAAATTGCTCTTTTTCTAAAATAAACTCTGGCGTTTCATTAGTAAAATCTTTTGGTTTAACTTGACGGAATTTTAAAACCACTTTTTGGTGCTTTATTTCATTCAACATCATATTGTTGGCAACCGTAAACAAAAAAGATTTAGCTTTACTTAAACTAACATTTTTACAATTATCCCATAATTTGATAAACGCATCTTGTGCAACGTCGTTAGGGTTTATTTGCGAACCATATTTATAGTATAAAAAATTAAGCAAGTCTTGTGAGTATTTATTGTAAACACGCTCAAAAACTTTGTCATTACAAATATGGTTGTTAAGTTCTTTTGGCAAAGTATTTAATTTAGTGCTTTAAAGTTATATAAAAAAATTATTAAAAGTTTCAGGAGTTCTACATTCCAAGTTGTTTAATTAATAAAAGCTTCTGTAAAGACCGCCAAATTATGAAAACAATAGCTCTAAAAGTTATCTTTTACATCTTTATAACATCAATGGTGCTCATTACTTCTTGCAGAACCGAAGAAACTGAATCTATACAGGCTCCAGAAGATGAAGTTTTGGTTGCCAATTCTTCGGTTGCTAGTTTAATGCAAAAAACCTCTACCAATGATGGGTCTAACGATAATATCATAGATAAAGCGAATTGCTTTAATATAAAATTACCTATTACTGTAACGGTAAACGGTAATAGCATTACTATTAATACAGAAGAAGATTACAAAATTATTGAAT
The DNA here is from genome assembly GCF_039650365.1 of Mariniflexile soesokkakense. NCBI lineage: Bacteria > Pseudomonadati > Bacteroidota > Flavobacteriia > Flavobacteriales > Flavobacteriaceae > Mariniflexile > Mariniflexile soesokkakense. Next base: position 94,528 of record NZ_JAZHYP010000005.1, read on the forward strand.
ACATTTTTGATGATGACGATGATGATATTGATACTTTATCCATTTCTTTCCCAATTACTATAATTCTTAGTGATTTCAGGAATGTAACCATCTATAATTATACAGAATTATATAATTACTCCAGCACTTGCAATGGTGAAAATGAAATCGACGACGATATAGAATGCTTAGATTTTAATTACCCTATTACTGCGTCTTTGTACAACTCAAGCAACGAAATTATAGATAGCATTACCATGACTTCAGATATTCAGCTATATGGGTTTATCAAAAATTTAAGTAGTAAAGATTTTGTTACCATTAAATTCCCAATTGAAGTAACACTATATAATGGCACCCAATTAACTATTAACAATCTAATTGAACTAAAAAACCTTATAGAAACTTATAATAATAATTGTGATGAAGATGATGATTATGATTATAATGATGATGATTGTAATGACTGTAATCAAGACCAATTACTTAACATTTTAACCAACTGTTCGGGTTGGACCATTGATAAATTAGAGCGTTATGGAAATGATTATGATAACTATTACGATGGTTACACCTTTAATTTTCGCACCAATGGAACTGTTTCTGCTTATTACTCCAATAATACAGATTACGGTACTTACACTACTACAGGCTCCGGAAACAGTTTAACAGTTTCTATAAATATCCCCAATTTACCGTATTGCAACAACAACTGGGTTTTACATGAAATATCAAAATATACCGAAACCAAAATTGACCTAAGAGTTGGCGGGAACGATAGAATGCGATATAAAAATAATTGTAACTAATTATTTTTTCGTTTTATTAAATAAACAAGCTAGTAGAAATACTTAATGAAAAAGAAAAATTTCATTTCAAATGTAATTTTTAAGTGTTAAAAACATTTGATTACTAGCAGAACTGCTTCAGTTTAAAAGCTGAAGCAGTTTAAAAAACAAAAGGTTATGAAAAAATGGTTCATATTAATATTGCTATGTATTGTAGCTATTATAGGCTACAGATACATTTATCAAGACCATCGGGATATAGCTACCGAGACATCTATGTATAAACTTACAGCATCAAACATTTCGAATGAATTTGCAATTAACCCCATATCGTCAGAAAATAAATATTTAAATAAAACTATTGAAGTTAGTGGCAGTATTTCAGATAAAAACCCAAAAAACATCACTATAGAGAGCAAAGTGTTTTGTCAATTTTCAAGTGAAATCCAAACGGATCTAAGTACTGACCAAATTAAAATTAAAGGACGTTTTATTGGCTATGATGACTTGTTAGAACAAGTAAAACTAGACCAATGTACTATTATTGATTAATCCTAAAAACTAAAACATCATGAAAACAACATTACTTTTTATTCTTTCAATATTGATTTCAACATCGGTTTCATCCCAGGTGGTTGCAGGTCAAATTGATGATTTTGAAAACGGCACAGCACAGTCTTGGGAAGAAGGCGGAGGTTCGTCGTCTTCACCAAATCCTCCTGTTAATATTTCTACTGGAGGACCAAATGGGGCAAACGACAATTTTTTACGAAATGTTTCGAGTGGAGGTTTTGGAGCTGGAAGTAAAATGATCATGTTTAACCAAAACCAATGGACTGGCAATTATACTGGGCAAAGTATTGTTGCTATAAAATTCAAAGCTAAAGCAACAACAAACTCTCTAAACTTAAGAATCGCTTTTGATGGAACTGGCGGCAGAATATGTACAACAAATGCCTTTACTATTACTAGTGGTAGTCCGTGGACAGATGTAACAATTCCAATTAGCGCCTCTGACTTCACATTGGTTGGAGGCACAAACATATCCCAAACATTACAAAATGTTAATACGATGCGTATTCTAAGCAGTTCGTCTCCCGCCTGGGAAGGTGCTGCCATTTCAGCCACTTTAGATATTGATGTTATTGAAGCATCTACAACTTTAAGTTTAGACAATTTTCAATTAAACGAAATCATTATATCTCCAAATCCTGCTAATACCCTTATCCAATTAAAAAAACCATCAAATTCAAACTTAAGCATAAATAGCGTAGTAGTGTTTGATTTATTGGGAAAACAAGTGTATACAAGCAAAGTGTTAGAAAGTCTAATAGATGTTTCAAAATGGAGCAAAGGCATGTATATTTTAAAAATATCAGCAAATAACTTTTCTAAAACGATACGATTTTTAAAACAATAGCTACCATTTAAATACAATTGAACCTATGAAAATCATCACAATATTTATCTTATCAATATTTTCTTTATTCGCTTATGCTCAAAATGATTTGTTAAAAGAAATTGATATAGACTCGACAAATTATCAATATGAAATAGCAACATTTAAAGGATTGAAAATTGTAAACTTCGAATCTACTAAACTGGTTGCAAAAAAACAATTAACATTTATTGTATCACACAGATTTGGCACAATTAAAAATGGCATAAACACGTTTTTTGGACTTGATGATGCCGTAACCAGACTCAATTTTGTATACGGAATTTCAGATGGGCTAAATATTGGCGTATCAAGGAGTTCGTTTCAAAAAACTTATGAAACCTCATTAAAATATAGACTTATAAGACAGGAAAAGGATGGATTTCCTTTTACTATTGTTGGTTTTAATGACCTCCTAATCAATACAGCTTTAGATGAAAACGATGTACCATCAATTAAATTCAAGGATCGTTTAGGATATGCTGCACAACTATTAATTTCTAGAAAGGTGAACACCAATTTATCTATAGAATTCGCTCCTACATTTTTTCACGACAACTATGTTTTAATAGAAGAACAAGATAATTCCCAGTTTGCTTTAGGTATAGGTGGGCGTTATAAATTAGGGAAAAGATGGTCTATAAATGCCGATTACGGCTGGCATTTAAATAGATCTGGTAATTCGCCCTTTAAAAACCCATTATCCCTTGGCTTAGACCTAGAAACTGGTGGGCATGTTTTTCAAATGCACTTTACCAATGCACAAGCCATGAATACCAACGGCTTTTTAGGTCAAGCAACAGGAGATTGGACCGATGGCAATATATACTTTGGATTTAACCTAAGTAGAACTTTTTAGGTCCAACCCCATAAATAAATAATATTAATAAAAATTAATTTAAAATTTGACGTTATGAAATTTAAAAGTTTAATCTATGTATTTGCAACAATTATATTGCTATTCAATTGCTCTAGTGGTAGTGACGATGAAACTTCGCCTACACCAAATCCGAACCCCAACCCCAACCCCTCTGGTAAAGTTACTTATAATGCTAATATAAAAAGTATAATGAATGCTCATTGCACTTCATGCCATGGTAATCCACCAACAAATAGTGCACCCATGTCTTTAACAACATATAGCCAGGTAAAAAGCGCCGTAGAAACAAGAGGTTTAATCAGCAGAATAAACAGTACTAACAACCCTATGCCCCAAAGTGGATTAATGTCTCAAAATAATAGAGATTTAATTCAACAATGGGTAGATGACGGTTTGCTGGAAAATTAGATAAAGTTCATATTGATTTAGTATATTAAATAAATTCAAAATGAAAAAAACAATAACATATTTTATTGCCTTTTTAAGCCTTAATATATTTTCACAAACCAAGTATATTACAAAAACAGGCATAGTAAACTTTGAAGCTTCTGTTTCTTCTTTTGAAGAAGTTAAAGCTATTAATAATTCTGCGACAGCTATAATTGAAGTTGAAAGCGGTGCGTTTGCAGCATTGATTTTGGTTAAAGGGTTTCGATTTAAAAATGCTCTTATGGAAGAACATTTTAATGAAAACTATGCAGAATCTGACAAGTATCCAAAAGCCACTTTTAAAGGAAACTTAAAAGATTTCTCTATAGAAAAATTAAGTTCAAATACGGTATTTAAAATAAGTGGCTCTTTAACTTTTCATGGTAAAACAAAAAAGCTAGAATCCATTCCTCTAACGTTTTCACGAGAAGGGGTTTTTATAAATGTGTCAGGTAATTTCAAAGTAAATGCATCAGATTTTGATATAAAAATTCCTAAAGTAGTAAAAGACAAAGTCTCTGAAACAGTTGAAGTCTCCTTAAATTTCTCCCTTAAAAAGACATAAAAAAAGCCGCTTAAAGCGGCTTTTCTGTTTTTATTTATTTAAGTACATTTTTCGTCTTGAGTATAGTTCGTAAAACTCATCGTCTTTTAAACTATCTATAAACAAAATACTCTCACCCGTACTTTTCATTTCTGGTCCTAACTTCTTATTCACATTATGAAACTTATTGAAAGAGAATACAGGTTGTTTAATGGCATACCCTGTTAACTGCGGATTAAAGTTAAAATCTTTCACTTTCTTTTCTCCAAGCATCACTTTAGTAGCATAGTTTACATACGGTTCTCCATAAGCTTTAGCTATAAATGGTACGGTACGAGATGCCCTTGGGTTCGCTTCAATAATGTAAACAATATCGTCTTTAATGGCAAACTGAATATTTATTAAACCAACCGTATTAAGTGCTAAAGCAATTTTTTTAGTGTGGTCTTTAATTTGTTGCATCACAAACTCACCTAAATTAAATGGAGGCAGCATAGAATTACTATCTCCTGAATGGATTCCACAAGGTTCAATATGTTCCATGATACCAATAATATAGACATCTTCTCCATCACAAATGGCATCAGCTTCTGCTTCAATAGCGCCTTCCAAATAATGGTCTAAAAGCAATTGGTTCCCTGGCATTTGGCTTAATAAATCAACCACATGCTTTTCAAGTTCTTCTTTATTGATTACAATCTTCATGCCTTGCCCACCAAGTACGTATGATGGACGTACCAATATTGGAAAATCCAACACATCTGCTATTGCTGCAGCTTCGTCGGCAGTAGTTGCAATATCGAACTCTGGATAAGGGATGTTATTCTCTTTTAAAAGGTTTGAAAAATGCCCTCTATCTTCAGCTAAATCTAAAGATTCAAAACTTGTTCCTATAATTTTAATACCGTATTTGGTTAATTTTTCAGCAAGTTTTAAAGCGGTTTGCCCACCTAGTTGAACGATAACACCTTCCGGTTTTTCGTGCTTAATGATATCGTAAATATGTTCCCAGAAAACTGGTTCGAAATAAAGTTTATGAGCGGTATCAAAATCGGTTGAAACCGTTTCAGGATTACAGTTAATCATGATGGTTTCATAACCACATTCCGCAGCAGCTAAAACACCGTGTACACAGCAATAATCGAACTCAATACCTTGTCCAATTCGGTTTGGACCAGAGCCTAGAACAATAACTTTCTTTTTATCTGTAACAATACTTTCGTTATCTGCATAACGTTTTCCGTCGGCAGTTTCCATGTCACTTTCAAATGTTGAATAATAATAGGGTGTTTTTGCTTTAAACTCAGCTGCACACGTATCTACCAATTTATACACACGATTCACACCAAATTCTTCACGTTTGTTATAAACCTGACTTTCCAAACACCCAAGCATGTGAGCTATTTGTCTATCTCCATAACCTTTTTGCTTTGCCTCAAGCAACAAGTCTTTTTGAATAGTATCAATTGTATAAGTAGAAATTTCTTTTTGAAGCAAGTGCAATTCTTCATACTGTCTTAGAAACCACATATCTATTTTTGTGATTTCATGAATTCTACTTAACGGAATCCCCATTGCTATGGCATCATAAATAATAAATACACGATCCCAAGAAGCGTAAGTAAGTTTTTCTATAATTTGCTCGTAATTCTTATTTTCCTTTCCATCTGCTCCTAAACCATTACGCTTAATTTCAAGGGATTGCGTTGCTTTATGAAGTGCTTCCTGAAACGATCGACCAATACCCATAACTTCGCCAACCGATTTCATTTGAATTCCCAAAGTTCTATCACTTCCTTCAAATTTATCGAAATTCCAACGTGGTATTTTTACAATAACATAATCTAAAGTTGGTTCAAATAAAGCTGAAGTAGATTTAGTTATTTGATTTTGCAATTCATCTAAATGATAGCCAATCGCTAGTTTAGCAGCAATTTTTGCTATAGGATAACCTGTTGCTTTACTTGCCAACGCTGATGAACGCGATACACGTGGATTTATTTCAATAGCAATTATATCTTCTTTTTCATCTGGACTTACTGCAAATTGCACGTTACACCCTCCAGCAAAATCGCCAATACTACGCATCATATGTATAGCCATATCACGCATTTTTTGATACGTTTTATCGCTTAAAGTCATTGCCGGAGCAACCGTAATGGAATCTCCCGTATGAATCCCCATCGGGTCCATGTTTTCAATAGAACAAATAATAACCACGTTATCATTTGCATCACGAAGTAGCTCTAACTCATACTCTTTCCAACCAATCAACGCTTTATCAATCATGACTTCATGGATAGGAGAAATTTCTAATCCGCGAGTCAATAACTCATCATAACTTTCTTCATTATACACAATCGATGCTCCTGCGCCTCCAAGGGTAAATGAAGCTCTAATTACTAATGGAAAGCCATATTCTTGTGCTATTTCTTTTCCTTTTAAATAAGAAGTTGCAGTAGCCTGAGGCGCCATAGGGATGCCTATTTTAAGCATCAATTCTCTAAACTTCTCTCTGTCTTCTGTAATATTAATAGCATCTATATCTACTCCAATTATTTCTACGTCAAAATCATTCCAGATACCTTTTTCATCAGCTTCAATACATAAATTCAGTGCGGTTTGACCTCCCATTGTTGGTAAAACGGCATCGATTTGTGGATGTTCCTTAAGAATTTTTACTAACGATTTAGTAGTAAGCGGCAACAAATAAATATGATCTGCCATCGAAGGGTCAGTCATAATAGTTGCTGGGTTAGAATTAATTAAAATTGTTTCAATTCCATCTTCTCTTAACGATCGTAGAGCTTGAGACCCTGAATAGTCAAATTCGCATGCTTGCCCTATTACAATAGGTCCTGAGCCAATAATTAGGATAGATTTTAGTTTTGAATTTTTCGGCATTTTTATTGTTTAAATAGTGTTTTATAATAAGTTACAAAAGTAGTGATTTGTAGATATAAAAAAAGGCGTTACACTTAAGTAACACCTTTTAAATATCAACAATTGTTAATCATTATTTTTTATGTCTTGATTCAGATGATACAGACAACTTTTTTCTACCTTTAGCTCTTCTACGAGCAAGTACTTTTCTTCCATTAGCAGAAGCCATTCTTTCTCTAAAACCATGTTTGTTTCTTCTTTTTCTTTTTGATGGCTGAAATGTTCTTTTACTCATTATCTTATATCTTTAAAATCTGAATTGTACTTTATTATTTATAATTTTGGCTTTCTCCAAAACTGAGCGCAAATATACAAAGAGTTTTTACTTTGGCAAATGTTATTTTAAAAATATTTTGAATTATTTTTTTGAGATTAAACACCTTAATAAACACTTAATTTATTTGGTTGAAACATCACTTTTTTGTTAAATATCTATGGATTGATTTTGATAAAAATTTAGTTTCTTTGCATTCTATATTAAAACTAGATGCAAAAAAGCATCCAATGCAACAATTCAAACCATAAAAAATGTACAATAAAATAATAAAATTAATTATAGCAGCTGGAATAATAGCCTTTGCAGTTTATCAATTTACGGAAGGAAATATTGGCAACGGTATTATGTTTATATTACTTTCCTTAATTTTTGTGTTTCTATATTTTAAAAACGAGTTTATTTTATTGGCATTTTTAAGGTTACGTAAACAAGATTTTGAAGGCGCTAAAAAATGGCTTGATAAAATTAAAAATCCTGAAGCTGCTTTAGTTACCAAGCAACAAGGGTATTATAATTATTTACATGGTTTGATGGTTTCTCAAACCAACATGAATGAAGCAGAAAAATATTTTAAGAAAGCTATTGCTTTAGGATTGTCTATGAACCATGATTTGGCTATGGCGAAACTAAATTTATCTGGCATTGCTTTTTCTAAACGCAGAAAACTAGAAGCTGAAAAATTGCTTTCTGAAGCTCAAAAATTAGATAAACAAGGCATGCTTACTGACCAAATAAAAATGATGAAGGAAAACATGAAGCGTTCACAAATGCCAAACCAACATTTTGGTGCAGGTGGCTCTATTCGATCTCAGAAAAGAAGAGGTTAATTAACTATTGCTTCCAGTTTTGAAGCCTATCTAGATACAAATACGATTCTACAAATTTCCTATGTGCCTTGTTGGTCATTTTTTCTACCAAATTCAAAGCAGAAATATAACTCGCCAAATTACCGTTTGAAGAGCTGAATTTACCGTCTTCAACATAAGTTACTAAAGCATCATTTTGTACAATTAAATTAGGGTAATCTTTTTGTAATTGCTCGCCACCACCTATCCAAGTAACAATTTTCATTCCATCTGCAATGCCAGATATGCCAATTAATTGCGCGCCAGCACAATTGCTTACCGTATATTTGGTTTCTTTATTTTTCTCTTTTATAAACTCCACAATTTTTTTGTTGTGAACTTGGGCATATATATCGTAAGCACTTGGCACGAAAAGAACTTCCAACTTCGGACAATTTTCAAACGTATAATCAGGAACTATTTTTAAACCTTCTTCTGAAACAATGGGATTTTTAGTTTCGCCAATAGTAACAACGTTAAAAACTTGGTTGCAATTTTCAGTAGGCTTTGTAAAAACATCTGCTGAAGCCGTTACCTCGGTTATTAGTACTCCATTGTAAACTAACAGTCCAATGGTTGGCAAATCTGTTTTAAAAAGCTTTAAATGTTTGGTTAGTGTATCGGATTCTACTACACTATTTTGTTCGTTATTAACAGAATCAATTTTTGATTTATCTGAATTATTACAACTGCACAAGCCGAGCATAAACACAGTAATAGCAACAGTTCCGACTCTTCTATTCATGAAAATTATTTTTAGCGTGCTAATACGCTACCGTACATTATAATACCCTATTTCAGGGATTTCAATCGTATAATTTTTACCAGATTTATTATTAAGCCTTGGTTCTCTTAGCCATGGGTTATGAATCTTTAATATTTTATAATTAATACCGTACTGTTCTGCAAATTTTGTAAAATCTGTTATTTCTGTTTTCACTTCAACTTTGTAGGTTGGGACATTACTGTATAAATCCTTTTCTCTGAAATTAAAACCATACTTTGCAGGGTTGGTTAAAATCTCTTTCAATGCTACAATTCTAAAAACATAACGTCCAGTTTCTTCACCTAATAGCAAATCGTAATAATTGCTAACATTTTGTTCTCTTAAATATCTGGATATACCTGAATTACCCGCATTGTATGCAGCGGCAGCCAATGTCCATGAGCCTAATTCATCCTTAGATTTCAACAGATATTTACATGCTACTTCTGTCGCTTTTTCTAAATGATAGCGTTCATCTACATTATCATTAACCTCTAATCCATTTTCTCTACCTGTAGCTGGCATAATTTGCCAAACACCTCTAGCTCCAGCAGGAGAAACAGCATTTGTTAAACCACTTTCTATAACTGCTAAATACTTAAAATCATCTGGAATATTGTATTTTGCTAAAATAGGTTCTATAATTGGGAAATATTTTTTGGCACGCTTAAACATTAACAATCCATTAGATTGCCAATAAGTATTAACCAATAGTTCTTTATCCATGCGCTCATAAATATCAGGACTTTTAAGCGGCATAGCTTCACCAGCAAAATCTAGATTGCTCGGTACTTGAAGCGCATAAACATTATAATCGTTTATAAGCTTCTTCTCAAAATTTTCATCGGTTGGCGCATCTTGTAGGGCATAAACAAATAGCGCACATAAACTTAATAATCCCACAAACGCCAATATTTTCTGCACAGTCTTCATTTTAAAAAGTTTTATTTAAAGGTAAATATTTTGTTTAATTCTTTAAAATTATACACGGTAAATTTTCGTTAAACCATTTATACTTATTGATAATCATAATATGCGTTCCACCTTTTACCGTAATGCAGTTTGAAATATTTTTTATTGGAAACACCACATCATTATCACCATGAATGTGTATAATATCTGCTAGACGGGTTTCTTGGTTCCAACAAACCATTTCTTTTATGGCCCAACTTAAATAGGAACTATCATTTACCGATAAATATTTTTTATATAACTCCAACCGCTTTGTAATATTGCTACCAAAAGCATACTTAGCAAAAAGCTCTATATTACTTACTAATTGTATTGGCAACAATTTATATGCCATAGTTGTTTTGGCCAATATCATTTTCTTGGGCAATTCCTGGGCAGACTTCACACTAGATACTATAATAAGCTTTCTAACCTTAATATATTTGCTTATTTCTTGCACTAAAACACCTCCAAAAGACACCCCCATTAACACGATGTTTTCATGCACTATATGTTTGGTCATTCTTAGGGCATACGCGCTAATAGTTTCGTTTTTTAAGGGTAAAATCCATTCCAAATAATGTATTTTAAATTGGTTTTCTGGCAATTTAATATATTCAAAAATTTTAGAACTCGCTGCCATTCCTGGCATTAAATAAACATGTATTATTTCTTCACTCATAAATTCTAATGTAAAAATAAAAAACAAGATAACCGCTAATAGTTTATTTCATAAGGTATTAAACCTATATTTTGCTTTTTACTAACGATTATTTTTCGTATTTTTGCTGAACAAAGTTATATAATAGTACTCACTATTTTAAGTTTCCTAAAAAATTAAAAAACACTCACTATGATTGATGTTGCAGAATTAGTAGATAATGATTTTTTACGCCAATATGAACTGAAAATTGACAATCATTTAGCTAAAATTGAATACTCTTTACAAGAACGAAAGATTTTTTTAACTAAACTTATTATTCCTGAAGAAATTAATGACGAAGGTTTTTGCAAAGAATTTTTAACTGCTGTTTTTCAACAAATTGAAGAACGCAACTTAAGTATTGTACCAACTAGTCCTGAAATTGCTAAGTTTATAAGAAGCAATAGAAAATATAAGCGTATGCTTCCTGTTGGGTTGAGAATATGAGTTTTCGATTTACGAAAAATATAGAATCCGAAGTTTGGCTTCGGATTTTTTTTTGTGCTTGGTATTTAGAATTATTGCTTGGTATAAACTAAGGTTAAATCTTTAGTAGCCACTACTTCAGTAAAATCTTCATTATATATTTTAATGGCATCAATAAATACACGTATTAATTGATTTCTGTTCATATTAGCTATGCCATTATCAATTAAAATCACATTACCATTTTTAATATAAGTTGTGGCAAAACTTATAATACCTTCTTCATCACAAACAACATTAAAAGCATAAGAATTTAAAATGCCGTTTTGCAAAGCTATTTCTATTGTTGGATTGAAAGTTTCATTTGAAGATACCACTCCTGTAGATTCAAAAACCAAGGTTTCATTATTTGGGCAGTCTATTTCATTTAAAATATTTGTATTTACAATGCCATCATTATTAATATCAAATCCATCGGCAACATTCCAATCTGTAAGTTTCCAAACACCTTCAATTGTATAATCATCGTCAGTATCATTAAAGCAACTAAGCAACAAGAACGGGACAAAACACAGCATGCAAACTATTCTCTTCATATTTAGGACATGATTTACAATTGTTTATAATAATATACAAAACCAGGTTTAATTTCAATCATAAATAAGTTAAACAAGATATAATTGGGATGAATTGTATTACTCTAGTTATTTAATTTGAAAATACTTCAATAAATTCGAACCGCACCAAGCCATCGTCATCAATTTTAATTAGTTCTACTTGATGCAATGTATTTACAAGTTCAGGATTCCAAGGCGCTTTAACTTTTATATAATTTTCAGTAAAACCATAAATATAGCCTTCTTTATTTTCACTTTCAAACAAAACTGTTTTACGGCTACCTAACTGACTTTCGTAAAAAGCACGACGCTTTTTAACCGATAATCCTCGCAACATTTTACTGCGTTTATTTCTAACATTCATAGGCACAACTCCTTCCATTTCTGCTGCCTCTGTATTGTCTCGCTCAGAATAAGTAAATACATGTAAGTATGAGATATCCAGTTCGGTTAAAAAGTTGTAAGTTTCTAAAAAGTGTTCGTCTGTTTCACCTGGAAATCCAACAATTACATCAACACCAATACAGGCACTCGGCATTACTTCTTTTATTTTTGAAACGCGGTCTACATACAATTCACGCATGTAACGACGTTTCATTTTTTTTAAGATTTCATTGCTTCCAGATTGCAACGGGATATGAAAATGGGGTACAAAGGCCCTGGATTTTGAAACCAAATCGATGGTTTCGTTCTTTAAAAGATTGGGTTCTATAGAAGAAATTCGTAAACGCTCAATACCTTCTACTTTATCTAATTCGGTAACTAAATCTAAGAACGTATGTTCGTGCTTTTTGTTTCCAAATTCACCTTTACCGTAATCGCCAATATTCACACCTGTTAAAACAATTTCTTTTATGTTTTGGGCAGAAATTTCCCGAGCATTCTCCAGTACATTTTGTACAGTATCACTTCTAGAAATACCACGTGCCAAAGGAATGGTACAATAAGTACATTTATAATCGCAACCATCTTGTACTTTTAAAAAAGCACGTGTTCTATCCCCTATAGAATAACTTCCTACGTAAAAATCGGCGTCTTCTATTTCACAAGAATGTACTTCTCCAAAATCGTTTTTAGATAGATCGTTTATATAATCGGTAATTTTAAACTTTTCGGTAGCACCCAAAACCAAATCGACCCCGTTAACATCGGCTAATTCTTGTGGTTTCAATTGGGCATAACACCCAACTGCAGCAACAAATGCTTTTTGATTTGCTTTTTGTGCTTGCTTTACAATAGTTTTAAAACGTTTATCTGCATTCTCTGTCACCGAACACGTGTTAATAACATATATATCTGCTTTCTCTGAAAAATCTACACGATCAAAGCCTTCATCTGTAAAACTTCTAGCAATGGTAGAGGTTTCAGAAAAATTCAGCTTACAACCAAGTGTATAAAATGCAACTTTTTTTCTCATTTATTGTATCGCCATTTCCATGAAGGTAGAAATCTCATTATATTTACCTACTTTCATAATAAGGCTGCAAATTTACAATTAATAAGTTATATGGTAAAACATGTTTTAAAACAAATAACAAACTATTTATCAATTAGTTGTATTTTAATTCTATCCTTTTCTTGCGAAAAAAATTCAAGATCAAATAATAATCATTTAGTTTTTAAGTACAATGAACACAAAAACATAGGCTCCTTAGACCCTGCATTTTCAAAAGACATTGCAGATATATGGGCTACCAACCAACTTTTTAATGGATTGGTGCAAATGGATGAAAACCTAAACGTGCAGCCATGTATCGCAAAAAACTGGACGATTTCAGAAGATGCCCTTACCTACTCATTTTCATTAAGAAATGACGTCTATTTTCATAAGGATATTTTATTTGGAAATGATTCCACCAGAACCGTAATAGCTAAAGATTTTGAATACAGTTTAAACCGCTTGTTGAACAAGCAAGTCGCTTCACCAGGTAGTTGGGTATTGGCAAAAGTTGATGGTTTTAAAGCCGTGAACGACACGCTTTTTCAAATTCAATTAAAGCAACCATTTCCAGCGTTTTTAGGCTTATTAACCATGAAATATTGCTCGGTAGTTCCAAAAGAAATTGTAAAACATTATGGAAGTGATTTTAGGTCGCACCCTATTGGCACAGGCCCATTTAAGTTTAAACGATGGGAAGAAAACATCAAATTAGTATTTAGAAGAAATGAAAACTATTTTGAAGCAGATGAAAACGGCAAGGCGCTGCCTTATTTAGAGGCAGTATCCATTACTTTTCTACCTGACAAACAAAGTGAGTTTTTGCAATTTGCACAAGGAAACATCGATTTTGTTTCTGGGCTAGATGCCTCGTATAAAGATGAAATTTTAACGGCCGATGGACAACTACGCGACTTATATTCAAATGACGTGAATATGATTCGTGGACCTTATTTAAATACCGAATATTTAGCGTTTTACATGGATTCAGACGTGACGGAAATACAATCAGAATTAATCAGAAAAGCAGTAAATTATGGATTCGACAGAAAAAAAATGATGATTTATTTACGAAATGGCGTGGGTATACCTGCACATGGTGGTTTTATCCCAAAAGGTTTGCCGGGATATAATGAATCTATAGGCTTTACGTTTCAACCGGAAAAAGCCAAACAACTAATCAATCAATTTAAAACCGAAACCGGAAACAAAACCCCAGAAATATCTATTACAACAACTAGCAACTATCTAAGCTTTTGTGAATACATTCAGCGCGAGCTTCAAAAAATTGGGCTCATTGTTCAAGTAGATGTCATTCCTGCTGCAACTTTAAAAGACGCCAAAGCAAATGGTAAGCTTAATTTATTCAGAGCCAGTTGGGTTGCTGATTACCCTGATGCGGAAAACTATTTATCACTATATTACAGCAAAAATTTTGCTCCAAACGGGCCAAATTACACACATTATAAAAGTGATTTATTTGACACTTGGTATGAAAAAGCGTTTACAGAAACAAATACCGTTACAAGAGAACAGCTTTACACGAAAATGGATTCTTTAATTATGCACGAAGCACCTGTAGTGCCATTATTTTATGATGAAGTGGTGCGTTTCACAAGAAAAAACATAAATGGCTTGGGAATAAATCCTATTAATTTATTGGAATTAAAAAGAGTACGAAAAAATTAATTTAAAATAAAATAATAAATATCATCATCGCCCTTACCACCATCGCGTTTTGATGAAAAATAGCCAGAATTATTTGCACTATCAATAACTAAACAAAAATCGTCTTGAAAACTATTAATGGGTTTGGGTAGTTTTTCGGCTTTTTCAAAAGCGCCATCGGCAATCATTTTACTTTTATAAATATCAAAACCTCCAAAACCATTGGGCCTGTTGGAAGCAAAATACAGCGTATTATCTGCACTAATAAAAGGAAACATCTCTTTACTATAAGAGTTCACTTTACTACCTAAATTTTTAGGCTCGCTAAAGGTGTTATCATCTAATATATTGACCATAAAAATATCTGAACCGCCTTTAGTTGTTTCTTTTCCACCTCTAATATTCGATGTAAAGTATAAAGTTTTCCCATCTATACTTATTGCTGGATGTGCATAAGAATATTTAGGATTACAAAATGGCAAGGTTTCGAAATGAATCCAACCTTCTCCTTCTTTAAACGCGCCAACTTTAATTTGGAAGTTATCCTCGCTAAAATCATCACTTGTAGTTGTGGTTAAATAAAGTTTTTTACTATCGGGAGATAAGGTTGCACTCGTTATATACTTTATTTTTTCATCAGGTGCAATTTCAATATTTTTAATATTCTTAATACTGCCATTTTCAAATAACTCACCTTCAAAAATAGAAAGCACGGGGTTTCCTTGAAAACGTTTTAATCTGCCTTTGTTGTCTAATAAGTAAGACGTGAAGATTATTTTAGAATTGTTTACCAGCATTAATCCAAAATGCGGGTATTCGGTATTCATTTCAATATTTTTTACAGAGTAAACTTCTGTTTGAGAAAATCCAATAAGACTTATTAAAAAATATGCGGTACATAGTAGTTTTGTCATAAAAACAAGGTGTTACACACAAATATAACCATTTGAATTTAAATAAACTCCATTAAAAATACCACAAATTTACTCGCGCCTGTACTTTTTAGTTTCTTGAAAAACGTGTTCTAAAATGGCTTTATCTTGTTCGGTAAATTCTATTTGGCGTCTCGACATAACAACCTCAGCCACTTCAAAAGCTTTTTTAGTTAAATAAACCGTAAATCCAGCGCTACCTCCCCAACTAAAACTAGGTACAAAATTTCTAGGGAAGCCACTACCAAAAATATTGGCACTTACCCCTACAACCGTACCGGTGTTAAACATGGTATTGATGCCACATTTACTATGATCGCCCATCATGAGCCCACAAAACTGCAGTCCCGTTCTAGCAAAACCTTCTGTTTTATAATCCCAAAGACGAACTTCAGCATAATTGTTTTTTAAATTCGAATTATTGGTATCTGCTCCTAAATTACACCATTCGCCCAAGACTGAGTTCCCTAAAAAACCATCGTGTCCTTTATTCGAATAGGCAAATAAAACAGAGTTATTAACCTCGCCACCAACTTTACTGTATGGCCCTATAGTAGTTGGTCCATAAATTTTAGCACCTAATTTAATTCCCGCACCTTCACATAATGCCAAAGGGCCACGAATTATTGAGCCTTCCATAATTTCGGAGTTTTTCCCTATATAAATTGGTCCTGCAGTAGCGTTTAGTGTTGTAAACTCTAATTTGGCACCTTCTTCTATAAAAATGTTTTCAGCAGCTATAACATTATTACTCGACGGTATTGGTTGCGACCTTCTACCGTTAGTTAACAAATTAAAATCTTCTTGAATCGCCTCACCGTTTTTCGAAAATATATCCCAGGTATGTTCTATTTTAAGAACATCATCATCAAACTCGATGGCTTCATAAGTATCAAAATTAACATCTTCCTGTGTGTCTTTTGAAAAGAAAGCAATCACATCTTCATCTTTAAAAATGGCCTGGTTTTCCTGTAAATCTTTCACCATTTCAACCAATTCTAAATTTGGCAAATAGGAAGCATTTATCATTACATTTTCATCCATTTCTACCATGGGATATTTGTCAGACAAATAATCTTCGGTAATGGTTGTGGTTGTAGAGTCTAAAAACGTTTCCCATTTTTCACGAATGGTCAAAATCCCTACCCTTATATCGGCAACAGGGCGTGTAAATGTAAATGGCAATAAATTGTTGCGCGAAGGTCCGTCAAAAAGAATATAGTTCATAAAACGAGTTTAAAGTTTAAAGGTTAAAAGTTGTTCACTCAAAACCTAAACTTATTAGTTATCTATCCAAAAGTAGGCTAATTGTATAAAATAAAAAAGCCTTCAATATAAATATGAAGGCTTTGTATAATAAGTTTTGTTAAGTTTATTTACTAAACTTAGCGTATTTGTTTTTGAATTTATCAATACGACCAGCAGTATCAATTAATTTAGACTTACCAGTATAAAATGGGTGCGATGATCTAGAAATCTCCATTTTAATAAGTGGATACTCAACACCATCAACCTCTAAAGTTTCATTTGTGTTTGCAGTAGATTTTGTTAAAAACACATCTTCGTTAGACATATCTTTAAATGCTACAATTCTATAATTTTCTGGATGTATACCTTTTTTCATCGCTTAAAGCTTTAATATTCTTTTCAATTTTGGAAGTGCAAAAATAAGCATTTTTTACAATCTCACAATAATTTTTACATTTTTTATCACTAATATTATTGTAACGAATTACTATCTTTGAATACTAACTAAAGAACTAATCACAAAAATACAATATTTATGGAAAAATCTTTAAAATCAATCGCTACTAATTACGGCTTATACTTAGGTGTTTTATTAGCGTTTCTTACCGTGTTATCTTATGCCATTAATCTAGAGCTACTTACAAATACTTGGTATGGAATTTTTATTTTAATAGCTATAGTTGCTTTAGGAATTATATCTGTAGCCAAAACTAAACAAGCACAAGATGGCTATGCTAGTTTTAAAGATGCTTTCTCTTCTTATTTTATTACTGTTTTAGTTGGTTTATTAATAAGTACACTGGTTTCATATTTACTATTTAACTTTATTGACACAGATGCCGCTGCTGTTTTGAAAGAAAAAACCATCGAAAAAACAGTTCAAATGATGGAAAGTTTTAATACACCAAATGAAGCAATTGCTCAAGCAGTTGATAATATTGAGAGTCAAAACCAATTTGGATTAGGCAATATTATTAAAGGATTAGCTGGTTACTTAGTGTTTTTTAGTATTATTGGGTTAATAGTTGCTGCTGCCATGAAAAAAAGTAAACCTGACACCGAATAAATTCTGTATTTTTGAAGCATCAACTTTTTGAAAGCTTTTAAATGAACATATCAGTAGTTATACCACTACTTAACGAACAAGATTCTTTAACCGAATTACACGATTGGATTGCAAAAGTGATGCAATCCAATAGTTTTTCTTATGAAATCATTTTTATAGATGATGGCAGTACCGACGATTCTTGGAAAATAATTTCTCAATTATCTTCTAAAAACAAAAACATTAAAGGTATCAAGTTTTTAAAAAACTTTGGTAAATCGCAAGCACTACATGCTGGTTTTGAAAAGGCTTCTGGTAATGTGGTAATAACTATGGATGCCGATTTACAGGACAATCCAGACGAAATTCCAGAACTATACAACATGATTGTAACTAATGGTTATGATTTGGTTTCTGGCTGGAAAAAGAAGCGCTATGATTCTGTTATTTCTAAAAATTTACCATCAAAGCTATTTAATTGGGCAGCACGAAAAACTTCGGGGGTAAAACTTCATGATTTTAATTGTGGCCTTAAAGCATACAAACTTGAACTTGTTAAAAACATTGATGTTAATGGCGAAATGCACCGCTACATTCCTGTTTTGGCCAAAAATGCAGGCTTTATAAAAATCACCGAAAAAGTCGTTCAGCATCAAGCTAGAAAATATGGAGAAACCAAGTTTGGCATGAACCGTTTCATACATGGTTTTCTAGATTTAATCACTATTTGGTTTTTATCGCGTTTTGGCAAACAGCCCATGCATTTGTTTGGTGCTTTAGGTTTTATAATGTTCGCCATAGGTTTTGGTTTTGCACTGTACTTAGGCATAGATAAATTATTTTTAAACCCTAGCGGCAGGTTAATAACAGAGCGTCCACAATTTTATTTATCGCTTTCAACCATGATTATTGGCACACAGTTTTTTGTAGCTGGGTTTTTAGGTGAAATTATTTTACGCACAAAACAAGACAAAAAACGCTATTTAGTTAAAGAAGTATTGAATTTAGAATAACTATTTGGGCGTTACCACTCCCGATTGCTATCGGGACGGAAGGTCGTCGGGTTTGAAGTTTATCTTGAGCGAAGCCGAAAGGTTTCAATCCTTTCAAAGCGTCTTTGCAAACAGGCAAGACAAAGCAACCTGTCAATTTTCAATTAAACCTAAAATTCGGTTTTCACAAGTTTTAAAAAGGATTTTCACTGCAATCCCTAACGCAAATGGCAAATTCAAATAATATTTTATTTTTTTTAATAAAAAATCATTCAAAAACCTTAGCATTTCACTTCAAATTAGTAACTTTTACAAAAATATTCTCTTACAATTAATTACTTTTGAAACTCATATTTTAAGACATTATGATACACATTGAACCAAAAATTTTAGATCGAATTAACTCATGGTTAACTCCAACTTTTGATGAAGAAACCCAATCTATTATAAAAAACAGTATTGCAAACAACCCAAAAGACATTCAAGAAAGTTTTTATAAAGACCTAGAATTCGGTACTGGTGGTATGCGTGGTGTTATGGGAGTAGGCACCAATCGAATAAATAAATTTACCCTTGGAAAAAGCACACAAGGTTTAAGTGACTACTTAAAAAAATCGTTTCCAAACGAAACACCAAAGGCAGTTATAGCCTACGATTGTAGAAACAACAGTAAATCGCTTGCAAAAGTAGTTGCCGACGTGTTTTCAGCAAATGGTATACAAGTATATTTATTTGAAGATTTGCGTGCAACTCCGGAATTATCGTTCGCAGTAAAACATTTAAACTGCCACTGCGGCATTGTATTAACCGCATCACACAACCCTCCAGAATATAATGGTTACAAAGTGTATTGGCAAGATGGTGGGCAATTGGTACCACCACAAGACGGTGAAATTATTAACGTTATAGATAGTTTACAATATTCCGATATCAAGTTTGAAGCCAACAATTCTTTAATAAAATATATAGGTAAAGAAGTTGATGATGCTTTTATAAATGAATCAGTTAAAAATGCAAATTTCAATACGTCTGCAAAAGCAAAAGATAATTTAACTGTTGTATTCACATCACTTCATGGAACATCTATAACTACCGTACCTGAAACTTTAAAACGTGCAGGCTTTAAAAATGTTCATATAGTAAAAGAACAGGAAGCACCAAACGGAAACTTTCCAACTGTAGCTTCACCAAACCCAGAAGAACCTGCGGCATTAAAAATGGCTTTAGAATTGGCTGAAAAAGTAAATGCAGACATTGTTATTGGTACCGATCCAGACTGCGACCGTTTAGGTGTAGCTGTTAGAAATTCTGAAAATAAATTACAATTGCTTAACGGAAATCAAACGATGTTGATGATGACCGATTTCTTATTAAAACAATGGAAAGCCGAAGGCAAAATAAAAGGAAAAGAATTTATTGCTTCCACCATCGTTTCAACACCTATGCTAAATAAACTTGCTGAAGCTTACAAAGTTGAAAGTAAAATTGTTTTAACAGGTTTTAAATGGATTGCAAAACTTATTAAAGATTTCCCTGAACTTGATTTTATTGGGGGTGGCGAAGAAAGTTTTGGTTATATGGTAGGCGATTTTGTACGCGATAAAGATGCCGTTACTTCTACCCTATTGGCTTGCGAGATAGCTGCTATAACAAAAGAAAATGGCAGTTCATTTTACAGCGAACTTCTAAACCTTTATGTCGAACATGGCTGCTACAAAGAAAAATTAGTTTCGCTTACTAAAAAAGGGATTGAAGGTGCTCAAGAAATTACACAAATGATGGTTGATGCACGTGAAAACCCATTAAAAATAGTAAATGGTTCAAAAGTTTTAAAAATTGAAGATTATGATTTATCAACGTCAAAAAACATAATAACTGGCGAAACATCTTCAATCGATATTCCGAAATCAAATGTAATTATTTACTATTTAGAAGATGGCAGTCAAGTAGCTTTAAGACCAAGTGGTACAGAACCAAAAATTAAGTTTTATGTTAGTGTAAACACCAAATTAAATTCCGTTGCCGATTTTAGTAAAACAGAAGCTGCGCTTGATGCGAAAGCCGAAGCTATTTTAAAAGACATGAAATTAATATAATAACCCGTATATTTGCCAAAAATTTGCATGCTTTTATGGTAACCATAAAAGCATGTTTTATAAACAGACAAATCCTATTTAATGAACCAGTTTTTAAACATCCTAAAGTATGCTAAACCTTACAAAAAGTATGCTGTAGGACACATTATATCAAACATTCTTTATGCCTTATTTGGTGCACTATCGTTTGTGGCACTAATACCAATGTTGGATATTTTATTTGAAAAAAATCAAGTAAAGCCAACCATCAAACCGGTTTATCAAGGTTTGGGCTCTTTAAAAGATTTTTACAAAGACTACTTAGCATATCAAGTAAATTTATATGCAGAAAACGACCCGCAAAAGGCATTACTTTTGGTAGTAAGTTTAATAATAAGCCTGTTCCTTTTAAAAAATGTTTTTGGATACTTAGCTAATTACTTTATGGTTTTCCTAAGAAACGGTGTGGTTCGCGATCTAAGAAACAGAGTTTACAAAAAAACGGTAGAACTTCCGCTTTCCTTCTTTTCTGAGCAAAAAAAAGGAGATATTATGTCGCGAATTACTGGAGATATATCAACGTTACAATACTCCATGCTTCCTGTTTTAGAACTTATTGCAAGAGAACCTTTAACGATTATTTTTACTATAATTATGATGGTAATAATAAGTTTAAAACTAACCATGTTCGTTTTTGTGTTTATTCCTTTATCAGGTATTATAATTTCTAGAATTGGCAAAAGCTTAAAACGAAAATCAGACCGTGTTCAAAAAGAGCAAGGTATCATTCTATCTGTTTTGGAAGAAACCTTAACGGGTTTACGTATTATAAAAGGTTTTAATGCAGAAGAAAAATTTAACGATAAATTTCAAGAATCTTCAAGTCGTTCTTACCATTTTTCAAATAAATTGTTTAATCGTCAAAATTTGGCTTCACCAACTAGTGAATTTTTAGGCATTTTAGTCATTTCCATTTTACTATGGTACGGTGGGCAATTAGTACTAGTAGACAACTCACTTGATGGCAGTTCCTTTATTGCTTATATGGGTTTAGCCTACAATATAATGGTACCTGCCAAAGCCATTTCAAGAGGACTTTATAATATCAAACAAGGTGATGCCGCTGCAGAACGTATTCAGGAAATTATTGATACACCTAACCCATTAAAAGACAAAGAAAATGCCATGACAAAAACTGGGTTCGACTCAGAAATTGTGTTTGATAATATTTCTTTTAAATATGAAAAAGAACATGTTTTAAAAGACTTTTCTTTAACAATACCTAAAGGAAAAACCGTAGCGTTGGTTGGGCAATCTGGAAGCGGAAAATCTACCATAGCTAATTTAATTACCCGTTTTTACGATGTTAACAAAGGAACCATTTTAATTGATGGTATTGATATTAGAGAGCTATCTACAAAATCTTTAAGACAACAATTGGGCATTGTAACCCAAGACGCTATTCTATTTAACGATAGCATTAAAAACAATTTAAAGCTAGGAAAAGACAATGCTACCGATGTCGAAATTGTTGAAGCCCTAAAAATTGCTAATGCTTGGGAATTTGTTAAAGAATTACCCAACGGTATAGAAACTAATATAGGAGATTCTGGAAATAAATTATCTGGAGGTCAAAAACAACGTTTAAGCATTGCACGTGCCGTTTTAAAAAGTCCACCAATTATGGTTTTAGACGAAGCTACCTCTGCACTTGATACTGAAAGTGAACGTTTGGTACAAGTGGCTTTAGAAAATATGATGAAAAACAGAACATCCATAGTTATTGCTCACAGGTTATCAACCATTCAAAATGCCGATGAAATTGTGGTTTTAAATAAAGGTGAAATTGTAGAAAAAGGTAAACATGCCGAACTTATTGCAAAAAAAGGTGTTTACCAAAAACTTGTAGAAATGCAAAGTTTTGAATAAGAAACAAAAGCTATAAAAATAAAAAAGGATAGAGACTTGGGGGCTTCTATCCTTTTTTTGTTGTGCTAGACTTGGGGCAGACTAACAACATAAGTAGGTTTCTGATGCAAACATAAAACAAAAAAACATAACTCACAAGAAAAAATGCTTTTAATCGTATTTAATTTACACTTCATCGACAAAATTATTTTTAAAGCATTGATTTTCAATATATTAAATATATGGGTAAAATTAAGAAAAATCAGTTTTAAACTTTTAGTATATTTAGTAGTCTAACCAGTAAAGCATATTTGTGATTGACGAAACACAATTAATAGAACGATTAAAATCTGAAACCCATAAAGAACAAGCCTTTAGAACGTTAATAACGTTATATAAAGAACGCTTATATTGGCACATACGAAACATTGTAAAGTCTCACGACGACACAGATGACGTGCTTCAAAACACATTTATTAAAATTTACAAAAACATTAAGAACTTTAAAGGAGACAGTAAATTGTTTTCTTGGATGTACCGCATTGCAACAAATGAATCTATTACATTTATTAATCAAAATGCGAAAAAATTACAAATAACTAGCGAAGAAGCACAATTATCAGCAATAAGCAAATTAACTTCAGATGTTTATTTTGAAGGCGATGCTATTCAACTTAAATTACAAAAAGCCATTGCTATATTGCCGGAAAAACAACAATTAGTATTCAATATGAAATATTTTCAGGAATTAAAATATTCAGAAATGGCAGATATATTGGAAACAAGTGAAGGTGCCTTAAAGGCTTCCTATCACATAGCTGTAAAAAAAATTGAAACTTATTTAACTCAAGATTAAACCATTATTAAAAAATGGAGTCTTATTAATAGAATGAAAACGAATAAAATACATAATATAAAAACTACTGGATTTAAAGTTCCTAAAGATTACTTTAACTCGCTTGAAGATACTATTATAAGCGAGGTAAAACTTCAGGAAATATTATCTGAACCTGGTTATAAAGTACCTGACAATTACTTTGATTCGCTTGAAGATAAAATAATCAATATTGTTAAGCCACAAAAAGAAACCAAGGTTATAAAACTGTTTACTTGGAGAAAAGCAGTTTATACAATGGCAGTTGCTGCTAGTTTAATTTTAATGATTAATATATTCTTTAATAATAATACAAATAATATTACTATTGAAAACATAGAAACAGCAAGTATTGAAAATTACTTTTTAAATGAAGATTTAGAACCAAGTGAATTTGCCTCTCTTTTCACTAAAGAAGATTTATTAGATGTTCGCATAATACATGATGGCTATAGTTCTGAAACTTTAGAAGATTATATATTTGATAATTTAGAAATTGAAGATATTATTACAAAATAAAAACAAAATGAAAACACTTACAAGCATACTAGTTATATTAAGTTTTTCGCTAATAACCGTTGCGCAATCAAATAGAGATAAGATTAAGACTTTGAAAATTGCGTACATCACCGAAAAATTAAATTTAAGCGAAAAGGAAGCACAAAAATTCTGGCCTATTTACAATGCTTTTGAAGATGAAAATTCAAGATTGAGAACAGAAGCATATGAAGCTAGAAAAAAAATAAATTTTGAAACCATTACCGAAGATGATGCAAAACAAATTTTAAAGGAATCGCGTTTAAACGACAACAAAAAGCAAGCGATTGAAAATGAATTCATTAACAACTTAACTAAGGTGATTTCAGCAAAAAAAATTATTCTCCTGCACAAAATTGAAGATGATTTCAAAAGAAAAATGTTTGACGAATATAAAAAAAGAGGGCGCCCTTAAAAAAAAATCGAATTAAATTAAAAAGAGGCATTTTAAATGCCTCTTTTTTTATTCTATAAAAGTAAATTTTGCCCAACATCAAAAGTAATATCGTTAAAAAACCGATAGGCATTTAAAATCCAGTCTAAACCCTTTCCTTTTTCATAGAAAAACAAAAAGCAACACCAATAAACTAACAATCAAATAAACAAATCAACATTTTAAATGTAACTTTGCACACTTATTTACACATAATGCGATTACACAGAAATTTATGCTTTTCGGTTATTGATGGTTTAACCTTAA
The DNA here is from genome assembly GCF_039650365.1 of Mariniflexile soesokkakense. Lineage (NCBI taxonomy): Bacteria > Pseudomonadati > Bacteroidota > Flavobacteriia > Flavobacteriales > Flavobacteriaceae > Mariniflexile > Mariniflexile soesokkakense. The sequence goes on from NZ_JAZHYP010000005.1 coordinate 119,531, forward strand.
TTTTTAACGAAGGAAACTATGCCGATAAAGTGATTCAACAACTATTAAAACGAGATAAACGTTGGGGTGCTCGCGACCGCGCTTTTGTTGCCGAAACCACCTATGATATTGTACGTTGGAAACGTTTATATGCCGAAATAGCCGAAGTTAAAGAACCGTTTGACCGCGATAATTTATGGCGCATGTTCGCCGTTTGGGCAACTTTGAAAGGCATAAAATTACCCGATTGGACCTATTTTGAAAACACACCAACCCGTAAAATAAAAGGACGCTTTGACGAACTTTATAAAATTAGAAAATTCAAGGAATCCATTCCTGATTGGATGGACGAATTAGGTGAAAAAGAATTAGGAAAAGAGATCTGGACACAAGAAATAGCAGCGTTAAACGAGCAAGCCGATGTTATTTTAAGAGTAAACACCCTTAAAACAACTAAAGAAAAACTACAAACCGAATTATTTGATTTAGATATAGAAACCGAGTTTTTAAAAGAATATCCAAATGCTTTAAAACTAAAAGAGCGTTCTAATGTGTTTACTACAGAAGCCTTTAAAAATGGTTTTTTTGAGGTTCAAGATGCGTCATCACAATTAGTTGCTGAATTTTTAAACGTACAACCTGGGATGCGCGTGGTTGACACTTGCGCTGGAGCTGGAGGAAAAACCTTGCATATTGCCTCTCTTATGGAAAATAAAGGGCAGATTATAGCCTTGGACATTTACGCAAATAAACTTCATGAACTAAAACGTCGTGCAAAACGAAATGGTGCTCATAATATTGAACCTAGAGCTATCGACTCTACAAAAGTTATTAAAAAACTTTACGATAAAGCCGACCGGGTTTTAATAGATGCGCCATGCTCTGGCCTGGGTGTGCTACGTAGAAATCCTGACGCTAAATGGAAATTACAACCCGATTTTATTGAAAAAATAAAAGAAACCCAACAAGAGATTCTGCAACAATATTCTAGAATGGTGAAAGTAGGCGGTCAATTAGTTTATGCAACGTGTTCTGTATTACCTTCTGAAAACCAAAATCAAGTAAGTACATTTTTAAAATCGGAAGCTGGAGCTAATTTCTCTTTGATTAAAGACAAAAAAATATTGTCACATAAAACGGGTTATGACGGATTTTACATGGCGCTTTTAGAAAGAAAGGCTTAACATACCAAAGCGACGTTGACGAGTCGCTTTTTTTATGTTCAAAACCTCGTGAATAACTCTAAATTTTCACAGAAATATATAGATGAATTTACGCTGAAAAAAAGTAAATTTGCACTTTCTTTAAACACATACAAATCAATATATAATGATTCATTTCTTTGGAAACGCAACCAGTAATGTATTTGCTGTTCAAACAACAAAAGAATTATCAACCGAAACCATCGCTAAATTAACGTGGTTATTTGGCAACCAGCCTAAAATAGAACAAGCATCACTCGATGCTTTTTTTGTTGGACCACGTGCTGCCATGATAACTCCTTGGAGCACCAATGCTGTTGAAATTACTCAAAACATGGGAATTTCAGATATCATCCGTATTGAAGAATTTCAAGTGGTTACTGAAGATTTCAAAGGATTCGATCCGATGATTTCAGAGAAATTCAAAGGATTAAATCAAGAATCGTTCACCATAAACATTCAACCAGAACCTATTCTTAATATTGAGGATATTGGAGCTTACAACCAACAAGAAGGTTTATCATTGAGTGATGAAGAAGTAGCTTATTTAAATAATGTTGTTAAAAAAATCGGTAGACCTTTAACAGATTCTGAAGTATTTGGATTTTCTCAAGTGAATTCAGAACACTGTCGCCATAAAATATTTAACGGAAACTTCGTGATTGATGGTGTTGAAAAACCAACATCACTTTTCAAATTAATTCGTAAAACTTCTGAAACACATCCTAATACGATTGTTTCAGCATATAAGGATAATGTGGCCTTTGTTGAAGGTCCTAAAGTGGAACAATTTGCTCCAAAAACCGCCGATAAACCAGACTTTTACGTAACAAAAGAATACGAATCGGTTATTTCACTTAAAGCAGAAACTCACAATTTCCCAACAACTGTTGAGCCTTTTAATGGTGCTGCAACGGGTTCTGGTGGTGAAATTCGCGATAGATTGGCGGGCGGAAAAGGTTCTTTGCCTTTAGCTGGAACTGCCGTTTACATGACCTCGTATTCACGATTGGAAGAAAACCGTCCATGGGAAAAAGCATTTCCAGAACGTAAATGGTTATACCAAACGCCTATGGATATTTTAATTAAAGCTTCAAACGGCGCTTCCGATTTTGGTAACAAATTCGGTCAACCGCTTATTTGCGGTTCTGTTTTAACCTTTGAACATGAAGAAGATGCAAGAAAACTTGGTTTCGATAAAGTGATTATGCAAGCCGGAGGTATTGGTTATGGCAAAAAAGACCAAGCTTTAAAAGACAAACCACAAACCGGCGATAAAATAGTCATTCTTGGTGGTGAAAACTACCGCATTGGCATGGGTGGTGCTGCAGTTTCTTCTGCTGACACAGGTGAATTTGCGTCAGGTATTGAATTGAATGCAGTGCAACGTTCCAACCCAGAAATGCAAAAACGTGCTGCCAATGCCATTCGTGGTATGGTGGAAAGTGATAAAAACTACATTGTCTCCATTCACGATCATGGTGCTGGTGGCCATTTAAATTGTTTGTCTGAATTGGTTGAAGATACCGGCGGAAATATCGATTTAGACGCTCTTCCTGTTGGCGATCCAACACTTTCTAATAAAGAAATAATCGGTAACGAATCTCAAGAACGTATGGGCTTGGTAATAGATAAAGACCATATTGACATACTTCAACGTATTGCCGATAGAGAACGTTCACCAATGTACACAGTTGGGGATGTTACAGGTGATGATAGATTTACTTTTGAATCTAAAACCAACGGCCATAAACCGATGGATTTAGCGATGGAAGACATGTTTGGTAGTTCACCAAAAACCATCATGACCGATAAAACCATCAAAAGGAACTATAGTGATGTAAGCTATAATTCAGATAATTTTCATAATTATTTAGAACAAGTTTTACAATTGGAAGCCGTTGCCTGTAAAGATTGGCTAACAAATAAAGTAGACCGTTGTGTTGGTGGAAAAGTAGCGAAACAACAATGTGCTGGTGCGTTACAACTTCCTTTAAACAATGTAGGCGTTATGGCGCTAGATTACAAAGGAAAAGAAGGCATTGCAACTTCCATTGGGCACTCGCCTATTTCTGGATTAATCAATCCAGTTGCAGGAAGCAGAAATGCCATTACCGAAGCGTTGACCAATATTATTTGGGCACCTTTAAAAGAAGACTTAAAATCCGTTTCACTTTCAGCAAACTGGATGTGGCCATGTAAAAATGAAGGTGAAGATGCTCGATTATATGAAGCCGTTGAAGCCGTTTCAGAATTTGCCATCGATTTAGGAATTAATGTGCCGACAGGAAAAGATTCCCTTTCCATGAAGCAAAAATATCCGGATGGCGATGTAATTTCACCAGGAACAGTTATTATTTCTGCCGCTGGAAATTGTAATGATATTAGCAATGTGGTAGAACCTGTTTTTAAGAAAAAAGCGGGCAGTATTTATTATATAAACATTTCTCAAGACGATTTTAAATTAGGCGGAAGCTCATTTGCTCAAGTATTAAATAAAATTGGAAACGATACACCAACGGTAAAAAGTGCCGCTTATGTAAAAAACGTTTTCAACACCGTTCAAAAATTAATAAAAGACAAACAAATAGTTGCAGGGCATGATGTGGCATCTGGTGGTTTAATCACTACACTGTTAGAATTATGCTTTGCTGATACTAATTTAGGTGCTGATTTAGACCTTTCTTCGTTAGCTGAAAAAGATTCGGTAAAATTATTATTTGCTGAAAACACTGGAATAGTTATTCAGTCGAAAGATACTTCAATTGAAGCTGTTTTAACAAAAGCTAATGTTCAATTCCATAACATTGGAAAAGTAACTAACAGTGATGCTTTAAATATTAGCAACGGCAATACAGCTTTCTCTTTGGAAGTTTCTCGTTTACGTGATGTTTGGTATAAAACTTCATTCCTTTTAGATCAAAAACAAACTGCAAATGGCTTAGCTAAAAACAGATTTGACAATTATAAAATTCAATCTTTAAAATATACATTCCCAAGTCATTTCACAGGAAAGTTACCTAAAACACCAACAACACGACCTAAAGCAGCTATCCTTCGTGAAAAAGGAAGTAACTCAGAACGCGAAATGGCAAATGCCATGTATTTAGCAGGTTTTGATGTAAAAGACGTGCATATGACTGATTTAATTTCAGGTCGTGAAACTTTAGAAGACATTCAATTTTTAGGTGCTGTTGGAGGATTTTCAAATTCAGATGTTTTAGGTTCTGCCAAAGGTTGGGCAGGTGCTATCAAGTACAACGAAAAAGCCAATAAAGTGATTCAAGATTTCTTTAAAAGAGAAGATACGTTATCTGTAGGTATTTGTAATGGTTGCCAATTGTGGATGGAATTGGACCTTATTAACCCAGAACACGAAGTTCATGGCAAAATGCTACATAACGATTCTCATAAACACGAGAGTTCATTTACTTCAGTAAAAATTCAAAAGAATAATTCGGTAATGCTTTCTACACTTGAAGGTTCTACTTTAGGTGTTTGGATTTCACACGGCGAAGGTAAATTTAACTTCCCATATACCGAAGACCAATATAATATTGTTGCTAAATATGGTTATACGGCATACCCTCATAACCCTAATGGTTCCGACTTTAATACCGCAATGCTGTGCGATAAAACGGGGCGCCATTTAGTAACCATGCCACATATTGAACGTTCTACCTTTCAATGGAATTGGGCTTATTACCCAGAAAACAGGAAAGATGAAGTATCTCCTTGGTTGGAAGCCTTTGTGAACGCTAGGAATTGGCTGAAAAACAACTAATTATAAAAGCATCTAATTTTAGATGCTTTTTTTTTGTAAATATATCTTCTTACACTATTAAAGATTGTGTTTTTTATGTTAAATTCACTTCTATGAATCTTGAATAGCCATATAATGTATGAGTATACAAATCAACAAACTCAAAAATGTTTGGGGGGAAGGAAAGAAAACTGCTATTCAAAGCACCACACTACCAAAATTAGACTTTGAAAAGCTTATTAGTTCTATAACTAGCATTGGTCCTTTTTATTTTTATATCATCGATTTTTATGACATGTCCTTGTCTAATGTCAGCCCATCTATTTATGACATGCACGGTTTTGACCCAAAAACCGTTACTTTTGATGATATTTTAAACAGTATTCACCCTGATGATATGGATTTTGTAGCAAAAGCAGAAAGTGTTAATATTGATTTTTTATACAAAAATATTGGAATAGACAAAGTATTAGATTATAAAGCTAATTTTTCATTCAGAAGTAAAATGAAAAATGGTAACTATGAGCTATTAAACCATCAAGCCATTATACTTACTGTTGATGAACAGGGCAGATTTGGTAAATCATTAAATATTCATACAAATATTGATCACTTAACTAAAACCAATACTAATCAAATATCTTTGATTGGCCTTAACGGATTTCCGTCTTACATGAATATTGAAATGTTACCAACTTTTGGAAGCTATATAAAGTATACAAAACGAGAAATTGAGATAATAAAATGTATTTCTGAAGGTCATTCCAATAAAAATATTTCCGAAATCCTGCATATTAGTGAAAGTACCGTAAAAAAGCATCGTAATAATATTAGTAAGAAATCAGGTTGTAAAAATTCGGTAGAGCTTATTAACAAAAGCATGCTTCAAGGGCTTATATAGTTTATAAAATCAAAATAATACGCATTATTTGTTTTACCTCTTTTTGTCTATCAATTTAACCCCACAGTACTGAAACTCACAATGAATTTAAATTGAATGCTGCATTTTACAACACTTCCCACCAAAAAGACAACTCTACTTCCGGTGAATATTTACAAGAAAAAAGAAATTACTTCTGGAATGGGGAAACAACTGATAAAAATAAATTTGAAATCCTTTAGATTAATTTAATATTACCTATCAAACTATAATATAACGACCCAATACTACTATTAAACAAGTAACTTTTAAAAACGATTATCACCGTCTAAAATGTTACCTAATCCACCTAAAATACTGCCTTCACCTTTATCTTTCCCACCACCTTGTGGTGCTGATGCTAATACACGACCAGCTAATCTACTAAATGGTAATGATTGAATATAAACAGTACCTGGCCCTTGCAGCTTAGCAAAAAACAAGCCTTCTCCACCAAAAATAGTGTTTTTAATACCACCTATAAATTCAATATCGTAATCAATATCTTGGGTAAAACCAACAATGCAACCGGTATCAACACGTAACGTTTCTCCACGTTGTAACACTTTTTTTGCCATGGTACCACCTGCATGTACGAATGCCATACCATCGCCTTCTAATTTTTGCATAATAAACCCTTCACCACCAAAAAGCCCTCTACCTAATTTTTTTGAAAACTCAATACCAACGCTAACACCTTTGGCCGCACATAGAAATGCATCTTTTTGGCAAATGAATTTTCCTCGAAATTCGGTTAAATCAATGGGTATAATTTTACCTGGATATGGTGATGCAAATGATACATTTTTTTTGCCTACAACCGTGTTGTAAAACGCAGTCATAAACAAACTTTCTCCTGTAAGTATGCGCTTTCCAGCACCTAAAATTTTTCCTAAGAAACCAGAATCGTTTTTAGACCCATCACCAAAAATGGTTTCCATTTTAATGCCATCATCCATCATCATAAAACTTCCTGCTTCGGCAATAACACCTTCTTGCGGATCGAGTTCTATTTCTACATATTGCATCTCTTCGCCGTAAATTCTATAGTCAATTTCGTGTGCTGTCATTTTTACTGTTTTTGTTGATTTGCTTATTTGTAGGTTTGTTTAAGAATTTGTTACATTTTTATTTGGGATTTGGGTGCTAGGTTTTGGAACTTTATAACTTTTCAACTATTAGTTTTAGCTTTAATACTCCAATCAAAAACAAAAGTTGAAACTTCTACACCTTCTTCATTTACACCAACAGAAGTCATTTTTACAATTTGCCCCTCGCCTGTTTCGATAGTCTTTTGAAGTGCTACATCAATTAAATTGCCTTCATTACAAGTAAAGGTTATTTTTCCTGTTGCCTTTTTAGTAAATGTTGCCGAATTAGATGTTACTAACATGGACACACGTTTACCAGAATCTTTAATCTTTGTCATCATTAAAGCACCAGTTGAAAACTCTGCAGCCATACCTTGCACCGCCCAAAACATAGATTTAAATGGGTTTTGATTTATCCAGCTGTGTTTTACCGTAACCACACATTTATTAGCATCTATATACCTCGTGCGAACACCACATAAGTAAGCTGATGGCAATTTAAATAAGGTGAAAGTGTTTAGTTTTCTGGGAGTTATATTCATTTAAAATAATTTAATTTTTTACTAAGTTATGAAAATAATCTATAGCTATAAATGTTAATTTTATGTTAAAATATGGTACTATGCGTAACATAATACCTTCTTTAAGACATATATTTGCATAAGAAACTATTATATGTTTTAAAATTATGCTAGATAACCACCAAAAAAACATCGCCACTTTTATCCATTTATCAACCTTTAGCAGGTTTATTTTTCCGTTTGGGAATTTTATTGGACCTATTATTTTATGGGTTACCAATAAAGATAAATCGGAATTTATAGATGCACACGGCAAACAAGCCATTAACTTTCAAGTAAGTATTTTGCTATATGCCATTATTATTGGAGCTATTACGATTCCTTTTTTTATGTTTAAAATATTTAGTGGTTTTGACTTTATAGATTTTAATGGTTTCCATGACTTTCATATTAACATCGGCAAGCCTTCTCCCCTTTTATATATTGGTGGTGGCTTAGGTGTTTTAGCCGTAGTTGGTTTTATTATAGAACTTGTTTTAATAGTTAGCGCAAGCTTGAAAGCACGAGATGGTGAATATTACAAATACCCACTTACAATTAATTTTTTAAAATAAATAGCAAATATGCCCGCGTTAGGGATTGAAGTGGAAATCCTTTTTTGAGGCACGAAAAAAAGATTGCAACGAAAAGCCCGACCCGATAGGGTAACGCCGAAAATGAAAAATTTCATCAATAAATAATCAAATCAATCAAAAAATGAACAGTTTCACATTATTAAAACGCTTTAGAACATGAAGATAGAAAACACAAAAGCACAAATGCGTAAAGGGGTTTTAGAATTCTGCATACTATCAGTCTTAAAGGACGAAGATGCGTATGTTGCAGAAATTTTAGAGACCTTAAAAGACGCAAAACTGCTAGTGGTTGAAGGGACTATTTACCCACTACTTACCAGATTAAAAAATGCAGGACTTCTTAACTATCGTTGGGAAGAGTCCACCTCAGGGCCACCAAGAAAATACTATGGCTTAACTGAAACAGGTAAATTATTTTTAAAAGAATTGAACACCACGTGGAGTGAATTACAAAACGCAGTGAACTTAGTAACCAATACCAAAAAACAACATTAAAATGAATAAAACAGTCAACATAAATTTAGCAGGTACATTCTTCCATATTGATGAAGATGCATATTTAAAACTGCAACGTTATCTTGAGGCTATAAAACGTTCATTTACAGACTCTCAAGGACGAACTGAAATTATTGCAGATATCGAAGCGCGTATTGCCGAACTTTTTAGTGAGCGCGTGCAAAACGACAAACAAGTAATTCGTAATAAGGAAGTAGACGAGGTTATTTCCATCATGGGGCAACCAGAAGATTATTTGGTAGATGATGAGATATTTGAGGATGAGCCTCAAACTGCTCATCATAGAAAATCTTTGGCATCAAAAAAACTATTTAGAGATACCGATAACTCGTATATAGGTGGTGTTGCTTCTGGATTGGGGCATTACCTAGGTATTGATGCCGTTTGGGTACGTCTCCTATGGGTATTACTTACTGTTGGGTCTGGTGGTACCTTTATATTTATTTATATTCTGTTCTGGATTTTAGTTCCAGAAGCAAAAACCACTGCCGAAAAAATAATGATGACGGGAGAACCTGTTAACATTAGCAACATTGAAAAAAAAATAAAAGACGGGTTTGAAACAGTGACTGAAACCGTATCGGATGTTGCAAAAAACGTGAGCGATTCTGTTTCAGGTGCAGCAAAAAATGTACAGGAAGCAGCAAAAAAAGCCGATTTTCAAAAACAAGGAAATAAAATAAAATCTAGTTCAAAATCGTTCTTTGACACCTTGGCAGACATTATTATGTTTTTCTTTAAAATAATAGCAAAGTTTGTTGGAATTATACTCATCATAGTAGGTGCATCGGCTCTAATCGGACTTATAATTGGATTATTTTCTCTAGGTGTTTCAGATATATTGCACATACCTGGGTTAGACCTTGTAGATATTGTGAACGCTGGAAACACACCTATATGGCTGGTAACATTATTTACCTTTTTTGCTCTAGGAATTCCGTTTTTCTTCTTGTTTTATTTAGGTTTAAAAATCCTCATCAACAACCTAAAATCGATAGGTAACATTGCGAAATTCACACTTTTAGGACTGTGGCTTTTCTCTATAATCGGTCTGGTAGTTATTGGTATTAGAGAGGCTAGCGAGCATGCTTTTGATGAAAGCTATATTGAAAGAACCGAATTACAGATTACAGCAAAAGACACTTTAAATGTAAGAATGGTAAATAATGATAATTTTGGATCTAACAATTACCGAAGACATCATGGTTTTAAGCTGATTAATGATGAAAATGGCAATAAAATGATTTACTCATCTGATATTGATATTATAGTTAGGCACACAACAGATTCCGTTGCTAAAATTGTTATTGAAAAAAGTGCCGATGGTAGAGATTATGAAAAAGCTAGGGAACGGGCAAAAAACATAAACTATAACTTTGAGTTTAGAAATAACACACTCTTTTTAGATTCTTATCTAACCACAAATTCCAAAAACAAATTTAGCGATCAAGATGTTGATGTTATAATATACCTTCCAGAAAGCAGCATAGTTAATTTTAATAACAGCACAGAATCTTTTTTATATAATTCAGAATACAATGGAAACCTAGTTACAAGAAAACATATCAACCATTACTTAAAAATTATGGATAATGATATTGAATGTTTAGACTGCACAACTGAGGATTTTAAAATAGATGTTGATACACCAAATGTGAAAATTGACGAAAATGGCATTGAAATTAAAGGAGACAAAAGCAGTTTAAAAATTAACGACAAAGGCATTAATGCTGAATCAGAAGATGTAAAAGTGAAAATTGACGGCGACGGTATTAATATAAAATCCGATAACTAAACAATTCATCATTAAAAAACAACAGTTCAGATATTTAAGTTACTAATCAATAACAACGAATAAGATATTTGAACAACAAAATCATCAACCAAAAAACGAACAGTTATGACAACTTTAGTAAAAATTATTGTAGCAACCTTAATCAGTTTAAGTTTATTTTCTTGCAATTTTGATATAAACATGAACTCTGGCATTAAAGGAAATGGGCATGTAACCATAGAAAATCGCCCAATAAACAAGCCGTTTACAGCTATTAAAGCTTCTGAAGGTTTAAATGTATATTTAACACAAAGTGATACAGAAAGTATAAGCATTGAAGCCGACGAGAATTTACAAGATATTATTATAACCGAGGTCGTAGATAATGTTTTAAAAATTCACACCAAAGAAAATATTGGAAAATGCACCTCTAAAAAAGTTATGGTAAACTTTAGAGACGTTTCTAATATTAAAGCCACAAGTGGTAGTGATGTATTTTCTACAAATACCATTAATGTCAAAAATTTAGAACTTGAAACTACTAGTGGAAGCGCTATGAAATTAGATGTTAACACGTTAACGCTAAACTGCAAATCTACCAGTGGCAGCGATTTGAAACTATCGGGCAAAACAAAGGAACTAACAGCAGAAGCAACCAGTGGTAGCGATATAAAAGCAGCCGATTTAATTGCTGAATCCAGCCAAGTAAAAGCTACCAGTGGTGCAGATATTACGGTTAATACCTCTAAAGAATTAACCGCTAAAGCCAGTAGTGGTGGCGACATTAATTATTTGGGAAACCCAGAAGTTGTAAATAAACGTGATAGTGCTTCGGGTAGTATAAAAAAACAATAACCATTTAAAACCAACCAATTTCAAAAGAGCCGAAACTACTGTCTTCGGCTCTCTTATTTAATCTTTTACAAATTTTGTTAACTGAAAATCTGGATGACCAGACTGCCAATAAAAAAATGAAAACAAACCTGCAAATTCATCTACGGTATCGGTTAGTTTTGTGCCACCTCCATGACCTCCTTCAAAATTTGTTAAAAATAAAATTGGTTTATCCGAAATATTAGCTGCTTGTAATTTAGCAGCAAACTTAGCAGGCTGCCATGCAATAACTCGTGGATCATTTATGCCTGCCGAAATTAACATGGCTGGATATTTTGTTCTTGGTTGTATATGATGATACGAATCCATTTCTAATAATGCTTTAAACTCCTTAGGATCTTTAACAGTACCAAACTCAGGCGTGTTTACTGGTCCATTAGGTGTTTCTTCCATTCTAACAGGATTCATAGAACCTACCATAGGTGCACCTGCCGCAAATAAATCTGGGCGTTCAGTTATAGCTCTGCCAACAAAAATACCCCCAGCACTTCCTCCAAAGATTGATAGTTTATTAGAATTGGTATATCCTTCGTTTATTAAATATTCAGCAGTAGCTATACCATCTTTCCATGTATTAGGTTTGGTTTCCTTTTGTCCTGCTTTATGCCATGCATCTCCTAATTCGCCTCCTCCTCTTACATGAGGAACTACCAAAACCCCATTATATAAAGTATATGCCAAGGTTATCGGGCTAAAAAACGGACTTGTAGAATTTCCATAAGCACCATAACTATAAATTACGGTAGGGTTTTGTCCATTCATTTTTATATTCTTGTTATAAACAATAGACACAGGTACCATAACCCCATCATGCGACTTAACCATTACTTCCTCCACTATTAAGTTGTCTAATTCTGGATACTCAACTGGCGCTGAAAGTTGCTGATATTGAAAAGAATTGCTTTTTGGATTATATAAAAACCGTTTTCCAGGAGAAGTCCATCCTGAAATGGATATCCATATTTCAGATGATTCGCTATTTTTAATTTCCAAATCTACCTGACCAGCTGCAAATGGTAATTGAAGCTTTATTGGAACCGTTTTCTTATTCGGCAAAAAATAAACATTGGCTTCTACCCCATTCTTCATAACAGCATAGTACAGTCCGTCTTTTGTAACTTTAAAGTCAGTAATAAGTTCCGATTTAGACTCTTCAACTATAGTTTCAGCATTTGAAAAAGAAGGGGTTTTCAAAAAAGATTTTTTTATTTTATAATTGGAGGCATTTTTATATGTTAGGTAATAAATACTTTTCTGATCAATTTCAATATTAACAACATTATCACTGCGTTGAGTAAGCTCTTTCCATTTTACACTTGAATCTGATTGAGATTCTTTATAAAACAATTCTAAACTATTATCTACAGACACAAAACTTAAGGCGTCAAAATTTGACTCTTCTGAATAAAAAACAATTGGAATTTCTTTTGCATCAATATTAACTTCTGGATATAACTCTGAAGAAAAAAACAGCGTATCTGCTTCTTGTTCTGCTCCTAATTTATGAATAAAAACTTTGGTGTAAATTTTTCTATCCATATCAGTTACATCCTTAGAATTCAACTTATTATAATAAAATTCATTTCCAGATTTTAGCCATGATATACCCCTAGCCAAATGCAATATTTCTGAAAATTTTTCTCCATTTTCTTTGAAAATTAAGGTTTCAGCATTCTCTGAACCATTTGCTGCAACAGTAACTGCTATTTTATCTCCTTGTATGTTTGGCGTAATTGATTCAATTGCGTAGATTTCTTCTGTACCCTCTTTATAGGATTTAGGGTCAAAAAAAAGTGTTTCTTTCCCTTCATAACCTAGGCGTTTATACATTTTAGCTATCTCTTCACCAGGAATACGTTTTAAATAATAATAAACATTATTCTTAGTAATTACTAAATTTGATATTGAGGATGCTCTCCTGTTTATCAACTCCATCATCCTATCAAACAATGCCTTTTTTCCAGAAATGCTATTTAAAACAGATGATGCATAATTAGCGTTCTCTTTCATCCATGAAATAACTTCTGGATTACTTAAATCTTCCATATATTGGTAAGGATCTTCTAATGTTAAACCATGATATTCATTAGTAGCCATTTTTACAGGAGCTAAATCTGGCTTAATGGATTCTTGAGCATTTACTATAAAGCAAAACACCAATAATATTTTACATAATAATTTTTTCATAATAAATTAAATATTAATGAGTTAATTAAAAAAATATTGCCAAAATTATGGGAGACTACAATGTACAAAAAGGAAAGTAATAATTCTAAACTATTAAATAATATAAACCTATAAAAGTAAAACCCTGTTTAATTTTAATTAAAGTTTAGGTCGGTTTTTGACTATATTTGTTGTTCAACAATATTCTAGAAATCAATGCTTAAACAAGTTATTACTCTACTTTTTACACTGTCATTATGCTTATCTGGTTTAGCGCAAAAAACTGAAAAAGTAAAAGGGAATAAAAGTGTGACCATTGTACAAACCGAAATCAATCCATTTCATACCATCATAGTTGATGAAGATTTTGATATTGAAATAATTTACAACAATGTGCCTTCTGTAACTATTGAAACCGATGAAAACCTACATGAATTTATAAAATTTGACGTCATCAACGGTGTTTTAACCTTTGATAAAACTACTCGAATAACATCAAAAAAACGCTTGAATATTACCGTCAATTACGATGATAGTTTGAACAATATTAAAATCACGGATTCTGGCGAAATACTATCTTTAACCACTATGAATTTAGCAAATGCTATACTTATAACCGAAGGATCATCAAGAGCAGGATTAACTTTAAAAACGACTGATTTTGAGTTTCAAAGTAATGGCAAAGCAAAAACAAAACTTAATTTAACCTGCGAAAACGCCAAACTTTCATTAACCGATAACAGCAAATTAGATGCGCTAATTTATTCACCAAAAACTAATATCGATTTATACCAACGTGCAAACGCAACAATTGAAGGAGAAACCAATGAATTTGAATTAAGAACTGATAATTCATCATTATTTAGTGGTAAAAATTTTACCGCTAACACTTGCTCAACTTTAAACGAAATGTCTAGCGATGTTTATTTGGAAGTTATTGACACGGTAACTATTGATGCGTCTGGCAGTAGTGGTGTTTACCTGTATGGTAACCCAAAAATTATAGTGAATAAACTTAGTGACACCTCTAAACTTCAAAAAAAGGAAAAATAAAAAAGAATGATGTTTTTTACCATTCTTTTAAAAATTTGAATATTTATACTAAGCTACTTTTCTTTAACAGTTAGTTGGAAAAAAATTTCAATTTTATCATCTACAGAAATAAGTCCGAAAAGTTTTTTTGGTGCTTCTAAATCATAATCGGCTAAACTTATTGCTAAATCTCCCGTGACAAGTATGCCATTATTCTTTTTAACTTTCACAGGAATTTTGTAGCCTTTGGTTATCCCTGCAATTTGTATATCTACCAAAGCTTTTACTTCCAATTTATTTTCAAGTTGACTAATTTCTTTTAAGGACAATATTATTTGAGGGTGTTTTTCTGATTTCAAAATTTTTTGAAAATCACTATTTATTCCTTTTCCCCCACAATCAAAACAGTTATTATCTAAAACTAAAGCTGTTTTGTTAAAAACAATTTCCCCTTCCTCAACCTTGTAAAATACCTGAATTGGATTTTTAAATTTATTAATATTAAACGCACAAGAAAAGGTATTTACATTGGTTGTACCTCTAACTACCAAAGAACTCTCTGTAGTAATAATAACCGATGTATTTTTAATTATTGAATCTCTAGTTGTAAAGGCCAAAGCTGTTACTATAGAAACCAAAAACATGAACCTTCTGATAATCATAATATTAAAACTAATATTTTTGAATTTTATTATATAAAAACAAGTCTCAAAAGTAAGTGCCAATTTAAAATATTTTGATTGTATACTTTTGAGACTTGTTAAATTTTAATTCTTTAATTTAGAAACTTATAGCTGCTTCTAGCATAAGTCCATTAAATTTGCCATCCTCTAAAAGATCTCCAGTTGGATATCCTTTATATTTTTGTGCAACATATTCAGCTTTCATCAAGATGTTTTTGGTCATAAACCAACCAGCACCTAACTGGAACCTGTTTACATCTACATCATCACCACTTACCAACTCAGCACTTACAGTATTGTAACGAGTACCCAAGTAGAAGTTTTCTGTGTTACCAAATCTATAAATAAGTTCCCCAGCATATTGAGTCGCTTTTCTCTTATCAGATTCAGCCAAAGTTCTTCCTGAAGTTAACTCAACAGTTCCAAAAACTTCTAAGCCACCATATTTTAAGAAAGGATTAATCATTACGGCAGTAATCTTGTTTTTAAAACCTGGATCGAAACGTCCTGATCTAAAATTATCGCTAGTAGCAGTTGCAGATTGCATAATATTATAATATCTAGAACCAGCCCTATCCGCAGTATATAAATATACCGATTGTGCATATCCTGTGTTATAAAGAGACCCTGTTAATCTGAATCTAAAATCGTCGGTAATTTGTTTATCGTAACCTAATTTAGCTAAGAAAGCAGCTCCTCCAGTTGTACCATTAGATACTTTAACGTTTTGATTTAATTTACCATTAGACAGACCAACCATACCTAAAAACCCACTATCACATTGGTAGTACAGTTCAGCTCCAACCTCAGTTGTAAACGAATCCATGATTAAGTTTCCAACAAATAGGTTAAAAATTGTTTGGGCATTATCACTTCTTCTAAAATGCGCATCACCATAGTTGTTTTCCATGTGACCAATTTTAATAGTTGCATGTTTCATGAAGTCTTCTAAAAACCCTTCACTAATAAAATTCAATTTATCAATTTGGAAATACCCACCTTTAACATAAGGTTCTGGGTGATGTCTAGAAGACAAATAAGTTCTTAAATGCATTCTCACACCATCATAAAGAGCCACATCTAAATCTAAATTAGCGGTAGCTAGGTTAAAGTTACTTCCAACTTCCCCTAAAGGAATTACCCCTGAATTTTCATTATCTAAAGCTTGAAATTGAAGTGTAGAGGCTCCACCAACCCTAACCTTAACGCCTTCAAAGGTTGACACAGAATCTTTACGTACTTCAAAAACACCTACCCCGTCTTGGTCTTGTGGTTTAAAATTATCTAAGTTTCTGTTTTGACCATAAAAACTGAAGCTAATTAGTATAAGTACTAATACTATTGATTTTTTTAATATTGCTTTCATAATTTTTAATTTTTATTGTTTGTTTGGTTTATTTAAATATGGTTGAAAATTTAATTGTAATATCATCGCCTGTTGTTATAGTTCCTAATAATGCCTTAGGTGGATCGACCTTAAAATCGGTCATCTTAATTTTCTTTTCCCCAGCAAGCGTTATTTTGTTTCCTACAATATTTAGGGTAAACTCTAAAGGAATACGTTTCTTAACGCCTGAAATGGTTAAGTCTCCCTCTGTTTTTGCTGTAAACTTGCCGTTTCCTCTACTTAAAGTTTCCTTAACCTCTGTCAATTGAAAAGAAATTGTTTTATAAGAACTTGATTTTAAAGCTTTATAAGTGTTTTTATCCATAGAAGATTTGCCACTTTTTAAGCTTTCAACAACTATTTCAATAGTGCATTTATCGATATCACCTGTTTCAGGATTTTTTAAAATTATTATTCCACTTTGTTGTTCGGCAGTTATGTGCCAATCGTGCAAACTTGAAGTTCCTAAAACGGTTAATGAAGATTCTTTGTTTATTAAATTGAATTGTTGTGCTTGAATTAAGTTACATGTTAAAATAAAAAGAGCCATCAAGCTTAAAACTCTTTTAAATTCATTTTTATTTGGTTTCATAAATCCTGTTGTTTTTAATTATGGTACAAAGTTCATCGGAAACCAAGTATTAAAATATGATTTTTGTCATATAGAAATTTATTAGTTACAGAATAGCCCGTTTTTTAATAAAAAAGAGGTCTTCATACATATGAAGACCTCTTTTTTAGAATTGAACAAAAAGTAAAAAAAACTACATAAACAACAATCTGTTAATACTTTAAATTAATTTTATTTGAAGTGAAATTTTTATAATTACTTAATTTTAAAAATAAAAGATTCTAATGGTTTAATATCTATATGAACATATGCTTTACCATTTTCAACTTTTAAAGTTGAACCGTACTTGCTGTAGAGTTGATCTTCAACTTTATATTTACCATTTTCAAGATTCAATTTTTTAATCAAATCTTCTGGTAATTGTAAATCAAATCCATACGTATCATCTGCACTAAAATTCGAAACAATAATCAACTTTTCTTCAGTACTCCAACGTACAAAAGACAATACTTTATCATTATAATTTTCTGTATTCTTTCTATTGAAAAGATGGATGTCCTGATAGTTGCCTGCTAATGCTGAACTATTAATTGTGAAATTTAATAGGCGCTTGTAAAAATCCCGTAATGATTTTTCTACTTCGGTTGATTGCCCACCGTCAAATTGTTTGTTATTAACCCAACGCTGTAAATGAGGCACTCCAATATAATCAAAAATAGAGGTTCTTGAGGGTTTTCCGAAGCCAGCTTCTTCAGCTCCTGGTTCGCCTAATTCCTGTCCAAAATAAATCATGGTTGGAGAGGTACTTATTGTTGCCGAAACCATCATAGCTGGTTTTCCTTTTTCGGCACTTCCTGCAAATTCCGGACTTGCAATACGTTGCTCGTCATGATTCTCTAAAAAGTGAAGCATGTTATGCTCAATATCTTTTAAATTATCCTGTATAGGTGGAATATTGTCGGTTTTACCATAACCTTGCATAATATGTTTTATAGTATCATACAACTGTACTTTATCGTACAAGTAATCCATTTTTCCTTTTTTAATGTAATCTCTATACAAATTAGGGTTGTACACTTCTGCCATTAAAAAAGCATCTGGGTTTTTCATTTTAATAGATGAATTCATATAGCTCCAAAACTCCACAGGCACCATTTCAGCCATATCATAACGGAAACCATCTACACCAAAATCAATCCAATACAAGGCTATATCTCTAAATTTTTTCCAAGAATCTGGAACCGTTTTATCTTGCCAAAATTCATAATGCTTTTTATAATCTTCATTTTCAAAACCCGTTGGTAATTCTTCAAAATCTTTTTTGCCATCTGGTGAAATACCATAATTTATCTTTACCGTTTCGTACCAATCGTTAACATTTGGCTGTGACAAGCGTGAGCCGTTTCCTGTCCATTTTGCAGGATTTTCATTAAAATAATTATCTTCCAACGGGCTCTTTCCAACTCCTAATGGTGTATATCCATCATCCCAAACAGGCACTTTAAAAGGTTCTTTTGGGTTGTAATAAAAATTATTGTTTACACTATAAACCATATTTTTATCATCGCTAGCTCCAAAATTTTCAATACCATCTGGATTTGTTAATCCATGGTAATTTCTTGCAACGTGATTGGGTACTATGTCTATAATTATCTTAAGTCCAGCATAGTGCGTTCTTTTAATAAGCGCCTTAAATTCTTCTAATCTATTTTCAACATTAACTGCCAAATCGGGGTTTACATTGTAATAATCCTTTACGGCATAAGGTGAACCGGCTCGACCTTTTACTATATCAGGGTCATCGTTAGAAATCCCATATTGAGTATAATCCCGAATTACATCATGATGTGGTACACCGGTGTACCAAATATGAGTTACACCTAAATCTTTAATCTCATTTAATGCCTTGTCCGTAAAATCGTTAAACTTCCCAACGCCATTTTCTTCAATAGTACCCCAAGGTTTATTGTTTGTAGTTGTGTTACCAAAAAGCCTCGTGAACACTTGATAAACCACTTGTTTTTTATATGTTTTATTTTCTATGAGAAATTGCTCTGGTTCTGTTTTCTCAGTTTTATTACAGCTATATAAAACTATAATCATCATTAATAAAATGTAAGTAAGCTGCTTTTTCATTTTTTAATAAATTTTTAATTAAACAACCAAAGAATAGCGTTTTCAAATTCTGATTTCCAAAACGATTCGCTATGGGTTCCGTTAGGAACTATTTTGGTGCATATATTGTTTTTGGGAAACTTATTCATTTTCATAATGTTTCCCATTTTTTCAACATTTTCAACCATTTCTTCACCTTCTTTACCACCAACCAAATAATACATTTTTACATGTTTTAAATTGGCATGTTTTTCAGTATATAAAAAACTCTCATCTGAATACCAAAACGAAGGTGAAAAAACACCAACCTTACTAAAAACCTTAGGATATTTTAAACCAGCGTAGTGCGAAATAAGTCCGCCCATAGAGCTACCCATAATAGCCGTGTTTTTTACCGATTTCTTTGTTCTAAATATTTTATCAATTTTTGGCTTAAGGGTATTAACAATAAATTCTAAATATGCATCACCTTCGGCTTCTCCATATTTAGGGTTATGCCATGGCGAATATTCACTAATCCGTTTTTCATTTCCATGATTGGTGGCAACCACTATAAGGTTCAATCCTTTTTCTTCACTTAGTTTATTTAGGGTTTCATCTACTTCCCACTCACCTGCATAGGATGTCGCCAAATCGAATACATTTTGGCCATCATGCATATATAAAACCGGATACTTTTTGTTTGAGGTTTCATAATTAGGCGGCAAATACACACTAATCTTTCGTTTTCTATTTAACTGTGGTATTTTAAAATGTTCTGCTAAAACATGTACATTTTTTGATGCTGTTGAACGATTAATTTTAGAAGTTCCATTAGTCCAATTGGCAATTTTTAGATGAATGGTATCAAGCGAATTGCTAAAGGTATGCACTCGATTCTCAATAGGATTACTATTCAAATCGCACTCTGAAAAATCCCATGAACCTAAAGTAAATTTAAAATTTATGGTTTCTCTAAGTTTAGAAATTGTAATGTGATAGTAGTTATTGCTTTTTGTTAACTTGTAGTCTTCTTTCCCCCCAGACCAACCTTCAAAATCGCCTGAAATATAAACGTCCTTTTTAAAATCATGATTTTTGGGTAAAGTATCTATAATACATGTTACTTGGCAAAATGACATTTGGCAACACGAAATACCTATTATAAACAAAAAGGTTTTCATTCTAGTTTGCTTTGGTTGTGAATATGCTAATGCCTTTAGAGTTTAACATCATCTCATTTCCCCAAACAAACGTTTCATTGGTTACAATATTTTTTAAGGTCTTTCCTTTTAATCCAATTTCATCATAACGTTTCAAATCGATTGTTATCGGACTATCGTTTTTGTTTATTATCACAGCAACTGTTTCTCCATCAATAATTCTAAACAACAAATAAGTGCCCATAAATGGTGCAAAATGAATGGTTTTCCCCTCATGAATGGCTTTACTTTCTTTGCGATAATTCAATAGTTTTTTAACAAAACCCTGCATATCTTTTTGTGTATCGTTTAAGCCTTCACCTGTAAATGCATTTACGGCATCTCCTTCCCAACCTCCTGGAAAATCGGTACGAATTAGACCGTGATCGCCTGGATTTGCCGAATCGTTCATTAAAATTTCGGTACCGTAATATATTTGTGGAATTCTAGGTAATGTTAAAATATAACCCAGTGCCACTTTGGTATTAACTACATCTTCTTTTAATTGGGTAAAAATGCGACTCATATCGTGGTTGTCTGGAAAAACCATAATATCTTTTGGTGTTGCGTAGTGAAAATCGTTTGCCAAACCTTCATACATTTTAACCAAACCTGTGTCCCAACTTTCCCATTCATTCAAGCCATTCACTATTTGACGCTGCATAGCAAAATCCATGGGCGATTTTAAATTAGATTTATATCCATCTCTATTATTAGCGCCTTTTTGCCAATACCCAATAATTAACGGATTATAGCTCCATTCTTCACCTACTATACTAAAATTAGGATACTGTTCCATAATAGCTCCTGCCCATTGCCCCATAAATTCTTTATCGGAATATGGATACGTATCTTGACGAATACCACCTAAACTGGCAGTTTCAATCCACCAAATACTATTTTGTATAATATACTTTGCCATAAACGGATTGCGCTGATTTAAATCTGGCATTCCAGACACAAACCAACCATCACTCATTTCTTCTCTATCTTTTTTAGACGAATAAATATCTTGGTTACTAGTGCGCCTGTGATTGGATGTAATGGTCGCTCTCTTATCCCATGAATCTTTATTATCTTCATAATTTTCCTGATAGTTTACCCAATCTTTAAAGGGCAAATCCTTCATCCACCAATGCTCTAACCCACAATGATTTGCAACTTGATCAATGATTAATTTCATGCCCTTTTCTTTGGCTTTACTGGCTAATTCAAGATATTCTTCCAAAGTACCAAAACGTGGGTCTATTTCATAAAAATCGGTCATGGCATAACCATGGTATGAGCCACTTGGCATATTGTTAGTTAATAATGGGCAGGACCAAATAGCAGTAAAACCCATACTTTCAATATAATCTAAATGATTTATGATACCTTGAATATCGCCGCCATGCCTTGCATAATCGTTAGTCCTATCAATGGTTTTTTCAAGTAAATTTTCATGAATATCATTTGATGGCTTTCCATTAGAAAATCGATCGGGAGTAATAAGATAAATAACATCCGAACTATTAAACCCTACATAATCTTCGGCAGGTATTTTTCTTGATTTTAGTTCGTAGGTCTGTGTCTTTTTATTGCCATTTTTAAACTTAAATACAATATTGAATTTTCCTGCTTTAGCAGTTTTATCTATATTTAAATCTATAAACAAGTAGTTTTCACTATCTGCCTTATGCACTTTTTTAATAGACACACCTGCATAATCGATTTCTGGTATAGCTGTAGTTATGTTTGGGTGCTTTACCAATAATTGTAATTCGGAATTTTTAAAACCCACCCACCAGTTTGATGGTTCTATACGTTCAATATCATTGTGTTCCACTATCAAACTGTTTTTATTAGCAACAATTGATTTTTCGATTTTTGTGTGATTTAATGGCATGTTTAAAACCATTAACCATACAATAAATATACTACTTACCTTTATCATTTTTTATTCATTTTAAATGAAACTTCAAAAATACATGTGGCTTTTAACAAAACCTCTAAAAGGAATGCTTAAAAAAACACATCCTACTTTATTTCTGTAATACTAATAGCAAATCCGCCACCTGGAACAGATACTTGCGATAATTTAGATTTACTAGTAACCTTTTTTGTTTTAATTGTATAAGCTTGCGGATTGGTTTTATAGTGGGCTTCTTTGGCATCGGCATAAATAGTTGCTATATATTTTTTGCCTTTTTCTAAGAAATCAAATTTAATATTAGATGTTCTGGTTTCATTACCATTAACGTTTCCAACAAACCAATTGTTAGCACCTTTTTCTTTTCTAGCAACCGTAATGTAATTTCCTGGTTCAGCTTCCAAATAAACGCTTTCATCCCAATCGATGGCCACATCTTTTATAAACTGAAAGGCATCCATAAATTGCTCGTAATGTTCTGGTAAATCGGCCGCCATTTGTAACGGGCTGTACATGGTAACATATAATGCCAACTGGTTTGCGATGGTACTGTTAACATGAGAATTATTATTTGGATTGAGTTTACTAATGTCCATTTCAAAAATTCCGGGGGTATAATCCATAGGGCCACCAATTAATCGTGTAAATGGCAAGATGGTAACATGATTAGGTTTAGAACCTCCGAAGGCTTGAAATTCAGTTCCACGAGCAGATTCGTTTCCTATTAAATTAGGATAGGTTCTGCAAATCCCAGTTGGACGTATGGCTTCGTGTGCATTGACCATAATTTTATAATCGGCCGCTTTTTCAATGGCGTATTGATAATGATTAACAATCCATTGACTATAATGGTGTTCGCCTCTAGGTATAATATTGCCAACATAGCCACTTTTAACGGCATCGTATCCGTTATCTTTCATAAACTGATAGGCCATATCCATGTGACGCTCATAATTCCTAACCGAACCCGACGTTTCGTGGTGCATAATCATTTTAACACCTTTAGATTTTGCATATGTATGAATCGCTTCTACATCAAAATCAGGATAAGGTGTTACAAAATCAAAAACATAGTCTTTAGATTTTCCAAACCAATCTTCCCAACCTTCGTTCCAACCTTCAACCAAAACCCCATCAAAGCCATGTTGTGCAGCAAAATCAATATAATGTTTCACTTTGGTATTGTTTGCTGCATGTGTACTATTGGGCTTTACTTTGGCATAATCGGTAACCCCAAGTTGCACAGCGGGCAATTCATCAGTATAAGCCCATGAGCTTTTCCCTGTAATCATTTCCCACCAAACGCCAATATATTTTACAGGCTTAATCCATGAAGTGTCATCTATAGCACAAGGATCATTTAAATTTAATGTCATTTTTGAAGCTAAAATATCTCTGGCATCATCACTTACCATAATAGTTCTCCAAGGTGAATTTGAAGGAGCCTGTATATAGCCTTTATCACCAACGGCATCCGGTGTTAACCAAGATTCAAAAACCATGTTTTTATCATCTAAATTGAGATGCATACACGAGTAATTTATTAATGCTGCCTCATGAAGGTTTATATACAATCCTTCACTGGTTTTCATCATTAATGCGGTTTGTACTCCTGTTTTAGAAAATTGCTCTTGAGAAGCGTTATCCGTTACAGCTGTATCGAATTTTTCTCGTATTTCAGATAATTTAGATGTGGTATAATCATATTCTTGTGAGTCATAATCTCCCGGAATCCAAAAGGCTGTATGGTCTCCTGCCATAGCAAACTGTGTTTTTTCTTCCTTTATCACGAAATATACTAAGTTTTTTTGTGCCGGAAATTCATAACGGAATCCTAATCCTTCATTATACAATCGAAAACGAACAACCAAAATCCTACCAGTTTCTTTCTGGGTTAAAGTAACCGCTAATTCATTATAATGATTTCGAATAGATTTCAACTCGCCCCAAACAGGTTGCCAAGTTTCATCAAAGGTTGTGGTTTCTGTATTTGAAATTATAAAATCATTCAACAACGATTTTTTATCATCTTTCAATTCTAAACCCAAACTACTTGTTTTAATAACTTCTTTATTTTTATAAGATAGTTTATAGTTTGGGGCACCGTCACCATCAAGTAAAAACTGCATGGTTAATGCGCCATTAGGTGATTTTAATTCTTGTGCATTAAGTTGATTGGGTACCGAAAACAAAACGGTTAGGATAATTATGAATAATTTCATCTTTTAATTTTTTTAATTATATAGTTTAACTCAAAGTTTGCAATTGTTTCTTTTGAAGCACTAAAGACTTATTGTTCACTAAAATCTCTAGTAAATCACCACTTATTAATTCAAAATTTGATTGATTTTGATTAACACTTACCTTCAAAATATGGTTTCTAAAATTCACTTTAAAGGAATACCCTTGCCATTGATTTGGTATTTTTGGCGTAAATGATAACGTGTTATTTTTAACGCGCATACCGCCAAAACCTTCAACAATACTCATCCAAGTACCAGCCATAGATGTGGTATGCAAACCTTCGTGAACCTCGTGGTTATAATCGTCTAAATCCAACCGTGATGTCCTTAAATAAAAAGTATAAGCTTGTTCCATTCTATCTAACTTAGCAGCTTGTATACTATGTACACAAGGGGATAACGAACTTTCGTGTACCGTAAATGGTTCGTAAAAATCGAAATGACGTTCTAATTCTTCAGTAGAAAAATGCTCTTCAAAAAAGTAAAACCCTTGTAACGTATCGGCTTGTTTAATGTAAGGCGATCGTAAAATGCGATCCCAACTCCATTTTTGGTTGATGGGGCGTTGCGACTTGTCTAAATCGGCCACCGTAATTAATTCTTTATCCAAAAAGCCGTCTTGTTGTAAATATACTTGGTATTTTTCTGAATATGGAAAATACATAGTATCCGCAACGGATTTCCAATCTTTTAATTCACTTTCAGATAAACGTACCTTATTCATTATTCGGGTATAATCTGAAGGGTATTCTGTTTTAATCTTATTAATGTTTTCTAAAGCATAATTAATACACCACTGTGCTAAATAATTGGTGTAAAAATTATTATTGATGTTGTTCTCGTATTCATTAGGGCCCGTAACACCTAAAACAACATACATGTTTTTATCTATTGAAAATGTAGCACGCTGCTGCCAAAAACGAGCAATTGCAATTAAAACCTCTAAACCTTTTTCTGTAATATAACTGTAATCGCCCGTATAACGGTGGTAATTATAAATAGCAAAAGCGATGGCGCCATTTCTATGTATTTCTTCAAAAGTAATTTCCCATTCATTATGGCATTCTTCTCCATTCATGGTTACCATTGGGTATAAAGCTGCTCCATTTTTAAAGCCTAATTTTTTGGCGTTTTCAATGGCTCTTTCCAAATGGTGATAACGGTATTCTAATAAGGTTTTTGCTACCTGCTGGTTTTTTGTTGCCATGTAAAAAGGGATGCAATAGGCTTCGGTATCCCAATAGGTACTGCCTCCATATTTTTCACCCGTAAAACCCTTAGGCCCAATATTTAAACGTGAATCTTTACCTAAATAGGTTTGATTTAATTGGAAAATATTAAAACGGATGCCTTGTTGTGCCTTTACATCACCTTGTATGGTAATATCTGCCATGTCCCAAATGTTTGCCCAAGCCTGTTTTTGGGTTTCCAATAGAGTATTAAAACCTAAACTCACAGCCGTCTTTAATACACTTTTTGCTGCTGAAACTAATTCTGCTTTTTTGTGATTTCTGTCTACTGTATAACCTCCAAACTTATGAATGGTAAATGTTTCATTAGCTTTTATTTCGCACTTGTAACTAAAAGAAATAGATGTATCGGTGGTTTTAACACTTGGTTGTAAAGTAACCTCTTTTTCGTTTAAAAATAATTGAGTTTCCATATATGTACAAGTATGGAAATCTGTTTTCATGGTTTTAGCCTGAATAAATGCTTGTCGATCTTCCTGGTGCACCTGCATTGTATCCCAAAACTTATCGTCCCAATTTGTATCTTTATTGGTAATACCACTACTCAAATAAGGCTGAAAAATAATTTCGACGTCTCCTTTTGCAGGTTTCACACTGTATTGAATAGCTCCAAGTTCGTCTAAATCTAAACTTAAAAAACGTTTTGATTCAACTTGAACTACCGTATTATTTTGAAGTGTTGCTATAAAATTTCTAGACAACCAACCTTCCTTCATGTTAAGTTCTCGCCTAAAACCCTCTACTTTTTTACACGCATATAAATCGAGTTGTTCGCCATTTATAATAACATCTATCCCAATCCAACTTGGTGCATTAAGTACCTTGGCAAAATATTCTGGGTAGCCATTTTTCCACCACCCCACTCGGGTTTTGTCTGGATAATACACCCCTGCTATGTAACTGCCTTGAAAGGTTTTTCCAGAATAGTGCTCTTCAAAATTAGCACGTTGCCCCATAGCACCATTACCTATACTAAAGAGGCTCTCTGAAGACTCAACGCGAGATGCATCAAATCCTTCTTCTATGATTGACCAATTATTTGGTATGATATAATCTTGATTCATTATTAATAATCTTTTTTAGACAATAAATTTTCTAAAGAAATCTTCAGGTATTTCTGTTAAACTATTAAAATTAAAATGAGCTTGTTTAAGAGTTTCTCTATCTCCAATTCCTACAGAAGTCATATTTGCTATATTAGCGGCTTCTACACCTGCAATGGCATCTTCAAACACTATACAGTTCTTTGGAGGTAGGTTTAACTTTTTCGCACCAATTAAAAACACTTCGGGATCTGGCTTTGCTTTTGAAACAGCATTGCCATCTACAACACCATAAAAACGATGGTATAAATCAACCTGATTTAAAATTAATTCGGCATTTTTACTTGCAGAACCTAGCACGTATTTCACACCTAAACCATCTAAAGTATTTAGTAGTTTTTCTGCACCAGGAAGAATTTCATTCGCATTCATTTTTTTTATATAACTAAGATATTCTTCGTTTTTACTAACCAATATCTTTTGTTTTTTTTCTTCGGATAATTGAACGTTCCCTATTTCCAACAAAATTTCTAACGATCTTACACGACTTACACCTTTTAACAACTCGTTATGTGCTTCAGTAAACTCGAAGCCCAAAGCATTTGCAAGGTTATTCCAAGCCAAATAATGGTATTTTGCGGTGTCTACAATTACACCGTCTAAATCAAATATGACTCCTATTTTATTCATTAAATTATAATTATACTATATCGTCAACATCTTTCACTTTATAAACTAAAGATGCTGCTATTAAAAAACTAACACCACTAGTTAGTAGTGCAAAAATGGCATGATTTCCATAAGCGTATTTTACAAGCGGCCCACCAATTAACGCATTGATTATTTGAGGAATAACTATAAAAAAATTAAAAATACCCATATACACGCCCATTTTTTTTGGAGAGATAGATCCCGCTAAAATAGCATAAGGCATTGCTAAAATACTTGCCCAAGCAATACCTACACCTACCATAGAAACAATAAGCCAATTTTTATCTGGCATAATGTAAATAGAAAGCAAACCCAAACCACCAACAACCAACGAGGTTGCATGTGTGCGTTTCCTTCCTATTTTCTTAGCGATGTAGGGCAATGCGAATGCATAAAAAGCAGATACCAAATTGTAAACCCCAAACAAAATACCTATCCAATCACCTGCATCTTGATACATAACGCTACTACTATCTGTATATGGTAACCCGTAAATATGTTGTGCAATGGCAGGTGTTGCAAATACCCACATACCAAAAAGCCCAAACCAAGAAAAGAATTGCACCCAGCTTAGTTGACGCATGGTTACTGGCATTTTTTTGAAATCTTCAAAAATATCCAATAAACTGGACTTTTCCACTTCGCCATCTTTAGTCAAGGCATCAGAATGTGCTTTTTCATCTTCAAAGCTTTCCAGTTCTTCAGGAGAATATTCTTTAGTGGTTAAAACCGTTATTAAAATTGAAATGATTAAAATAACCGCACCAATAATAAAAGAGAGAATTAAATTTGTAGGCACTGTACCTGTAGTAGTTTCATTTGATACGCCAAACCAATTATGCAATGCATAAGGCAACCATGAACCAATAACAGCACCAAAACCTATTAATGCTGTTTGCACACTAAACCCTAAAGTACGTTGGTCTGTTCTTAAATTATCGCCAACTAAAGCACGGAAAGGCTCCATAGCTATATTGAAAGAGGCATCCATAATCATGAGCATACCTGCACCAACCCAAAGTGCGGGCAAAAATGCAATAAACATATCGGCTTGCGGCATTAAAACCAAACCTATAGATGCTAAAATAGCACCCACTAAAAAGTAAGGTTTTCTTCTGCCAAAGCGTCCCCAAGTTTTATCGCTGTAATAGCCTATTATGGGCTGAACAATTAAACCCATAAGAGGGGCTATTATCCAAAACCATGATAGTTCGTGAACATCGGCTCCAAAAATCTGAAGGATTCTACTTGCGTTGGCATTTTGTAGGGCGAACCCCATTTGAATTCCTAAAAAACCGAAACTCATGTTCCAGATTTGCCAGAAACTTAACTTACGCTTTTCCATTAAATAGTATGTTAAATTAATACTATTTGATAAGCGATAAACTTATCAAAACTTATTTATGAGAAGTGAAAATATAAGTTTTGATTTGATGCCAAAGATATAAAAGATTTTATATATTCCTAATAAAAATATTATTTAGTAGAGTCTCTTTCAATAAGTTCTGTTTCAATAACAACTGTTTTAAAGAATTCATCACGCTCATTTTCCTCAATGTATTCGCTACTTCCAACCTCTTCGAGTTCTAATCTATCAATTAATAAATCGGCTGCTTTTTCGCCCATTTTTTGTCCATGCTGACTTACTGTTGTTAGGCTAGGTGTGGCATGTTTTGAAAGTACACCATCGGTAAAACCAATCACTTGAATATCATCTGGAATTTTAAATCCGAGTTTACGAGCTACCTTCATTGCTGTTACCGCATATAACTCATTAACAGCGAAAACACCATCTATTTTTTTATTATTTTTAAAGAATTGCTCTATTTCTTTTTCCAAAACTTCTAAATGTCCTTCAACATCTAGACTATCATCAATTTTTAAAATTAAGTTAGTGTCGGCATTTATTTTACCATCTTGCAAAGCTTCTAAATAGCCTTGGGTTCTAAGCCTTCCAACACTTACATAATCCATAGTAGTAATAAGGGCAATATTTTTACAACCTGTTGACAATAGTTTCTTTACCGCTTTTAAAGCTCCTTTAAAGTCATCAACAATAACTTTATCGCAATCTACTTCATTCACAACCCTATCAAACAAAACAATTGGCATCCCTTGGTTAATGGTGGCATTGAAATGATGGTAATCTTGCTTTAGTAATGTTTCCTTTGAAATAGATAAAATAAACCCATCAATACTGCCACCTGCCAACATTTCCATATTTATAATTTCTTTGGTAAACGATTCGTTTGATAGCCCTACAATTACATTATAACCACGCTTATTAGCAACCAATTCTATACCTCGTATAACAGTAGAAAAAAAATGGTGCACAATTTCTGGAATAATAATGCCAATGGTTTTTGTTTTTCTGTTTTTTAAGCTTAAGGCAATATTGTTAGGCCTATAATTATACAGCTTTGCAAATGCCTGAATTTTTTGAGTGGTATCTTCACTAATCTCTTTGCTACCACTTAGGGCTTTAGATACTGTTGAAATAGAGACATCTAATTCTTTGGCAATTTGCTTCAAGGTTATTTTTCGTTTCATTCTAAAAATTAATTCTATTATGGGAATAATCTAATATAATAATCTTTATCCACAAAAGGGTTTAAAATTTAAGACATCCTTAAATAAGGAAAAAAAAATAAATCCTACTACTTATATAGGAATAAATCTCAAACGTTTTCGTTAAGTTACTTGTTTTAAGTATTTAACAAAAAATATCTTATTTTATACAAAGTTGTCAACACGAAAACGTTTTCGTTACGAATTTCGCAATTTCAAATTATTTATTCACATTAAATTTATATAGTTTTATGCCGAGAAGTGAAAATATAACTAAACTAATTAACACATTAATTTAACAAAATTATATGAAAACAACTATTAATAGTTTACTGTTTTTTCTGTTTTTTGCTCCTACTTTTATGTTTGGGCAAAACACCATAACAGGAACGGTAACAGAACAATCAACTTCAATTCCGCTCCCTGGAGTTAATGTTGTTATAAAGAACACGACAACAGGAACGGCTACAGATTTTGATGGAAACTATCAAATTGAAGCAAAAAAAGGAGATGTTATTTTATTTTCTTATGTTGGGTACCAACCTATGGAAATAATTTACTCTGGGCAAAAAACTTTAAATATCCAATTAAAAGAAGATGCCGCACAATTAGATGAAATTGTTGTAATTGGTTATGGTTCTACCACTAAAAAAGACGCAACAGGCTCTGTAGAGTCCATTACATCTGAAGATTTTACAAGAGGAAACATTGTAACTCCAGAAAACCTTTTAAGTGGTCGTGTTGCTGGTGTTAGCATAAATACGAGCGGATCACCTGGTTCGGGGTCTGAAATTAGAATTAGAGGGGGGTCTTCTATAAATGCATCTAACAACCCACTTATCATTATTGATGGTTTACCTATTGATAATAACGGTGTAAATGGCTCCAATGGTATTTTAGCAACTATAAACCCTAACGACATTGACTCGTTCTCTGTTTTAAAAGATGCTTCTGCAACAGCCATTTATGGTTCTAGAGCTTCCAATGGGGTTATCATTATTGTAACTAAAAAAGGTAAAGCTACATTTAGCGCTACTTACGATGCACAATATAGTTTTGGAGAGTTAACCGATAGAATAGGGGTGTTTTCTGGAGATGAGTTTAGACAATTAATAGCATCGCAACCTGTTAACGGCTCTAGCTTAAATGAAAGTTTATTAGGAACGGCGAGTACCGATTGGCAAGATGAAATTTTTAGAAACACGGTATCTTCACAACATAATATATCAATGCAAGGTTCGCTGTTTAAAGCCATCCCTACACGATTTTCTTTTGGAACGACCAACCAAGAAGGTGCTTTATTGACTTCGAATTTTGAACGTAGAAATTTAGGTCTGGCTTTAAACCCTTCTTTTTTTGACAGTCATTTAAAAATAAACTTAAATGCAAACTTAGCGTTTGAAGATAACCGTTTTGGAGATACTGGTCAAATTGGAGCAGCTTTAGGCTACGATCCAACACAACCAGTTTACGACCCATCATCACCTTTTGGTGGTTACTATCAGCACAGAAATGGGTCTTTACTTTCAAACGGAACCACTAACCCTGTTGCTTCTTTATTGCAAAGAAACAATTATGGCGATGCCAACAGAAGCTATGGAAACTTAAACTTTGAATATAAGTTTCATTTTATTCCAGAATTAAAAGCTGTATTGAATTTAGGTTATGATGAAACCGAATCTAAAACCATAGATTATACATCTACTTTGGTCGCTACAAACGATCCTGTAAAAGGAAACTCATCATTTGGAACCCAAAAAAGAACCAATAAATCTTTTGATGGTTATTTAAATTACAGCAAAGAGTTTGGTGATGTTCGTACTGAACTTATGACGGGCTATTCTTATCAAAAATTCACAAACAATGGCGGCAATACAGGTAACCGAAGAGACCCTGCTAGTTTTCCTAGCACCTTTGCCGACCCGGATGTGGTTTTAATTGGTTTCTTTGGTAGAGCTAACATATCTTTATTAGACAAGTACTTACTTACCGTAACATACAGAAGAGACGGTACATCCCGTTTCAGCGAAAAGAACAGATGGGGTAATTTCCCTGCTGCTGCCTTAGCTTGGAATATTAGTGATGAAGATTTTTTAAAAGACTCTAATACCATTTCAAATTTAAAACTACGTGTAGGTTATGGTATAACAGGACAACAAGATATAAGTGGTAATAACGATATCTTTTTAAACCGATACAGAGGGGGCGATCAAAACTCACAATACCAATTTGGGAATGCTGTTATTGAATCTTTAATTGCTTCTGAGATAAACCCAGACTTAAAATGGGAAGAAACAAGCACCATAGAATTTGGTGTAGATTACGGATTGTTTGATAAGGTTACAGGATCTTTAAACTTTTTCCAAAAAAATTCGACCGATTTATTGTTCACGGCTTCTGTTGCCGATGGTACTAACTTCTCTAACAGCATCATTCAAAACATTGGTGAATTACAAATTCAGGGGGTTGAGTTTTCAGTAAATACCGACATTGTTAAGAAAGAAGATCTAAATATTAACTTCAACTTCAACGCTACTTTTTTAAAGAGAGAAATAAAAGAACTTGCTTTAGGACAAGATGTTAGAACAGGCGGAATTGCTGGTGGTACTGGTAATAACATTCAAATATTACGAGAAGGTGAGGCACCTAATTCTTTTAGTGTTTTTAAACAATTATACGATACGTCTGGAAATCCAATTGAGGGTGCTTATGTAGATTTAAACGGAGATGATATTATTAATGATAATGACCGTTATTTAAAAGAAAACCCAAATGCCGATGTTATTTTAGGATTCCAATCAAACATTAATTATAAGAATTTAGATTTATCTTTTAATTTAAGAGCAAACATTGGAAACTATGCATATAACAATGTAAACTCATCTAGAGCACAGTATGAACGCATACTTGATAACTCGGTATTAGCTAATATCCCTACATCGATATTAAACACCAATTTCCAACGAACGTCTGACGTTATTATATCAGACATCTATTTAGAAGACGCTTCATTTTTAAAAATGGACAATATTACGTTAGGCTATACTTTTAATAACGTCTCTAAAACTCTAAAAAGTATCCGTTTATGGGGAGGCATTCAAAACGTATTTACCATCACGAATTATAGTGGTTTAGATCCAGAAGTATTTGGAGGAATAGATAACTTAATTTATCCAAGACCAAGAACAGTTTTGGCTGGAGCTAATTTTAAATTTTAATAAAAACAACTATGAAAACAAGATTTAAAATACAAAAAACAATTGGTCTTATATGTCTTTTAGTAGTTACATTAACATCATGTACTGCCGATTTAGATATTACACCAAATGATGATCAAACAACGTTAAGCGAAGATCTCTTTACTAACGAAACCGCCTATAAACAAGTGTTAGCCGGTATTTATGCCAACTTAGCATTAACAGGTACTGATGGTGCAGGAAGTTCAAATCTTAAAAACATTGATGCTGGAACCAGCCAATTCGGACGTGTACTTTTATATGTACAATCACTATCTGCCGATGAAATGATTTGGTCTTATGAAAACGACCCGGGCACTAGAGAAATTCAAAGAAACCTGTGGACCGCTCAAAACCCATTACTATTAGGCATGTTTAGTAGAGCGCATTTGTCAATAGCATTAGCAAACAACTTTTTAAGAGAAACTACCGATGCTAAACTAGATGCTAGAAACGTATCTACAACCGTAAGAAACGAAATGCCTGCTTATAGAGCTGAAGCGCGATTAATGCGAGCAATGTCTTATTATTATATGATGGATATTTTTGGAAAAGCAAATTTTTCAACTGAAGACGATGCTTTAAATTCGCAACCTCCAGCTTATGATAGAGCGCAATTATTTGAATTTGTTGAAAGTGAATTAAAAGCTATTGACACAGATTTAATAGCCTCTAGACAAAACCAATATGGGAGAGCTGATAAATCTGTAGCATACATGATTTTAGCTAAGATGTATTTGAATGCCGAAGTTTATATTAACGAAAGCCGCTATACAGATTGTGTGAGCTACTGCGAAAAAATAATTAACGGTGGCTACTCATTAGCAACCAATTATCTGCATAATTTTATGGCAGACAACAATACAAACTCTGCTACTAACGAGGTTATTTTCCCCATAGTTTCTGATGGTTTAACCACTCAAAACTACGGGCCAACTACAGTTATGATTAACGGTTCTGTTGGAAGTATTGAAGTAAATGGTACCGAAGTTGGCGTTAGTGCTGGCGGCTGGGGCGGTGCGCTTAGAGTAAGAAAGCAACTAGCAAATCTATTTAACAGTTCATTTGCTAACGATACAAGAAATACTATTATTTCTAGTGGAAGATCTATTGAAATTACTGATATCTCTGATAAAGATTCTGGATACATTTTACAAAAATATTCAAATGCAACTTCAACTGGCACTTTTGGTGTAGACCAAACATTTGTTGATACCGATTTTCCTTTATTCAGATTAGCCGATGTATACTTAATGTATGCTGAAGCTCATTTAAGAGGAGGTGGCGGAAGCTTAACTACCGCTGTAGGCTACATAAATGCCTTAAGAACAAGAGCAAATAACTCAAACACCATAACATCTGGAGAATTAACCTTAGATTTTATTTTAGATGAAAGAGGAAGAGAACTTCACTGGGAGGCACACAGAAGACAAGATTTAATTCGCTACAAAAAATTTACCGGTGGTAATTACAACTGGGTTTGGAAAGGAAATGGCAGCAACGGTATTTCACTTCCCGCACATTTTAATGTGTATCCAATACCAACAGCAAGTATGGCTGCAAATCCTAATCTTACTCAAAACACAGGGTATTAATACTAAATGAATCAAAAATGAAGAATTTGAAAAAAATATCAATTTTTATACTAACAGCTTTTACCATACTGCTGTTCAGTTCATGCACCGACACAACTGATACATTTACGGTTTCAGAAACCGCACCTGTTGTTTTGTCTGATTTAACCATTACAGATATTGAACTAGACCCTGTTAACACCAATAATCCGGCATTAACCTTAACATGGACCGAAGCCAATTATGGACAACAAGCTTCTATCAATTACAGTATTGAAATGGCTTCGGACGCTACCTTTACCGATGCTGTAAAAGTCGCAACCGTTAACGGCAATAATACTGTTACACTTTCGGTAAGCGAATTAAACGCAGCCGCTGGTAGCGTTGGACTGCCCCCATTTGCGTGGAATTCCATATATGCAAGAGTAACATCTTCAATAGGAACACAAAATGGATTACCAATAGCTTCAAACAATATTAACTTTAATGTTTATCCGTTCTTTAACTATAAATTTAAAGATTATTATTTAGTAGGAAACGCTACCGCACCCGATTGGAATAACAATAACAACAATAACCCTATATTTAGAGATGGTAATAACCCTAACAAATATTACTACACGGGGTACTTTAAAGTAGGTGAATTTAAATTATTAGAAACAAAAGGGCTTTGGCAACCACAATGGGGAACTAATGACAAAACAACTATTGATGTAAATCCAGGTGGCGGTACAGACCCCGGCACATTTCCTAATAACAACTCTGCAATTACCGCAGCAGGTTTTTATGCGTTCACTATAGACTTTAGTGCAAAAACATTCACTTTCAGTCCTTACGATGCTTCTGCTGCCACTAACTATACAAGCATGTCTATTCAAGGTTCTGCAAGTACAACTACTGCAATGACGCAATCTAGTTTTGATGGTCATATCTGGTACCTAACAAGTATACGGTTAGTACCAGGCAATTTACAGTTCAAAACCAATACTGGCTCTGTTTGGGCAGGCACAACAGAATTTTCAGGAAAAGCTACAGAAAACGGTGGCAATATTCCTGTTATTGTTGAAGACGATTATACTGTTTGGTTTAACGATTTAACTGGTCGTTACATACTAATTCCGTTGAATTTATAATCATTAAAAAAATAAGACATGAATTTATACATAAAAAAAATAAGTTTCCTTTTACTTTCACTGGTCTTTGTTTTTACAGCTTGTGAAACCGAGGAAAGTATTCAAATAACATCACCAGACCCCGCTTTGGTATTACAACAACCGGGAATTAGCAATGTGTTCTTAAACTTTGGAACACCTTCTAATGCTGCAATAACACTATCTTGGAACGATGATCTAACTGGCAGCACTTCTTATGACGTTGAAATGTCTTTAGATGCAGAGTTTACGTCTATTGTTAGTTTAGGAACCGTAAGCTCAAAATCATTTTCAATAAGTGTTGAGGCATTAAATGCCGCTATTAGAAGCTCTGGTACAACAAACTTTAGAGATGTAGCTGTTTATTTAAGAGTTAATGGAGGAAGTGTTACTAGTAATGCTGTTCAGTATCTTGTAACAACTTATCCTACTGAACCTCCAGTAGTAACAAGTCCTGCTGCAAACAGTACTTTTGTTTTATCCATTGCAACCCTTGATGAAATAGCCATGACTGTTACTTGGACAGATGCTGTATTATCATCAGCATTAGGAATTGATGTTAATTACACCATTCAAGCTGCAAAACCAGGTACAGATTTTGCCGCCCCAGTTTCCATAGGCTCCAAATTAAATGGAACCACTATCACCTCTTCACATTCAGACTTGAACGCTGTTGCTATTGGAATTGGATTAACTGCAGAGGTGGCAGGCAATATGGATATTAGAATTATTGCAAAAACCACAAACCAAGGAGGAAGTGTTTTAGAACGGATTTCAGAAAAAAGAACCGTTTCTATTACCCCTTTTAATGTGTCTTTCCCTAATTTATATTTGGTAGGAGATGCTACTACAGCCGGTTGGGAAAACAACAATAACAACAACCCTTTATTTAGAGACCAGAATACACCAAACGCTTATGTTTACATAGGTTATTTTAAATCTGGTGCTTTTAAATTACTTGAAAACAAAGGCTCATGGCACAGACAATGGGGCGTAAGAAACGGTTCTACTTTAGGTGTTAGTAATCTTGACGGAAGTAATGAAGCTGGAACATTTAATGTTACTACTGCTGGGTATTACAAATATAATTTCACTACTGTTGGTGAGTCTGGTAGTTTTACAGTAGCACCTTACGATGCTTCTAGCGCAACTACATACACCACAATGGGTATTATTGGCGAAGGTATTGGCGGCTGGGGAGATGCTGATGAAATTAATTTCATTAAGGACACTAACAACCCGCATTTATGGTATTCTTTAGCTGTGGAATTTACAAATGATAAAGATTTTTTAATTAGAGCCAATGATATGTGGAATGATGTATGGAGATATACTGGATCGAAAGAACTTTATGGTAAAGCGCGCTTAGATTCAAATGGAGACAACTTTAAATTTACGGAACCAAGTGGTTTTTACGATGTTTGGTTTAACGATCTAGATGGAAGTTACGTTATCATTCCAAACTAAAAACTTTTTAACAATTAAAAAAAGGCTGATGTATTTCAGCCTTTTTTTTCCAAAATATTTTAGGTTATGAAAAAAATTCTAACTTTTATTTTTTTACTTATAAGCTCATTATTAAATGCTCAGGTTTATACTACTTCACCTGCAATACCAACCTCAACAGGAGCCATTACAATAACGTTTAATGCTACTGGAACTGAATTGGCCGGATACACAGGAGATGTTTATGCACACACTGGAGTTCTTACATCGGCGTCAACAAGTAATTCCGACTGGAAACATGTTATAGGAAATTGGGGAAACAATACAACCCAACCAAAGTTAACCCGAACTGGCACAAACACATATCAACTTATTATATCACCAGATATACCAACTTTTTACAGCACAAATGTTGGAGAGGTTGTTACCCATATTGCAATAGTGTTTAGAAATAGTGTAGGAAATGCTCAATCTAGACCCGATATTTTCATTCCCATATATGCCGAAGGCTTAAACGTAACCATAACAAACCCAACAAACCAAGCTGTTTATAATTTAAATGATAACATTACTATTAGTGCAGAGTCTAGCATTAGTGCTAATTTAGAATTAAAAGTTAATAACACATCTATACAAACGGCATCAAACACAACGTCCATTTCAAAAGCCTATACATTTACTTCAACGGGAAATTATACTATTGAAGCTATAGCTGTTCAAAATGGTGAAACCAAACAAGAAGCAATTTCTGCTTATGTAAAAACAGCTACTCAAAACCAAACCATGCCTGCAGGTTTAAAAAAAGGCTATAATAACAATGGTGACGGCTCCGTAACTTTTGTTTTAGAAGCCCCTTTTAAAAACGATGTCTTTTTAGTTGGAGGTTTTAATAATTGGACGCTCAATGAAGCTTACCAAATGAAAAAAGATGGTGATAATTTTTGGTTAACAGTAACCAGTTTAGACCCTAATACAGAATATGCCTATCAATATGCTATTGATTACAACTTAAAAGTAGCCGATCCCTATTCTAAAAAAGTGCTTGACCCTAATAACGATCAATATATAACGTCTAACATCTACCCTAATTTAATGGCATACCCAACAGGTAAAACAACAGGTATCGTGTCTACTTTTAAAATTAATGAAGCCACTTATACGTGGCAAAATACCTCGTTTACTAGACCAAATAAAGAAAACATCGTTATTTATGAAATGTTATTAAGGGATTTTACAGAAAGTGACACATACCAAGAAGCGATAACCCATCTGGATTATTTACAGAATTTAGGAGTTACGGCTATTGAGCTTATGCCTATTAATGAATTTGAAGGCAATGACAGTTGGGGATATAACCCTTCATTTTATATGGCCTTAGACAAAGCTTACGGTACCAATAACGACCTGAAACAGTTTGTAGATGCATGCCATAACCGAGGCATTGCCGTAATTGCAGACGTTGTTTTTAATCATTCTTATAGCCAATCACCATTATTACAAATGTATTGGGATGGGGCAAATAACCGCCCTGCTGCAAATAACCCCTATTACAATCAAAATCATAATTTTGTTGATAATACGTCTGCTCATTGGGGGTACGATTTCAACCATGAATCTACTTATACCGTCAACTTTTTTAATGATGTCCTAAGTTTTTGGATGGATGAATATAAAATTGATGGTTTTCGTTTTGATTTCACTAAAGGCTTCTCCAATACACTTTATTACGGAACCAATAATTGGGCAAGTGCCTACGACGGCAATAGAATCGCTAATTTAAAAGCCTATGCAGACCATGTATGGAATCATGCTCCAGGAAATGAAGCCTATGTTATTTTTGAGCATTTGTCTGATAACCCTGAAGAAGCCGAATTAGCTAATTATGGTATCATGCTTTGGGGAAATCTTAATCATAATTTCAATCAAAATACGATGGGCTATGCTTCAGAAGCAGATGTTTCTTGGCTATCGTATAAAAACAGAGGGTGGAACAACCCACATGTAGTTGGCTATATGGAAAGCCATGACGAAGAGCGCTTAATGGTTAAAAATTTAGCTTATGGCAATTCAAATAGTGGATATAATGTAAAAAACTTAAGTACTGCCTTAAAAAGACAAGAAGCAGCCACCGTTATTTTTTATGGAGTTCCCGGTCCTAAAATGATTTGGCAATTTGGAGAACTTGGTTATGATAAAAGTATTAATTGTGCTGCAAATATAAATGATGGTAGCTGTAGGTTAGAAAGAAAACCAGTAGCTTGGACTTTGGGCTATGGTACTGAAACAGATCGACAAGATTTACATAATGTGACAGCTAAAATGATTGCGCTAAAAAAGGAATTTCCTTCTACTTTTAATACTGATAATTTTAGTTTTAGTTTAAACGGACTTGTAAAACGCATTAATTTATACGATAATATTGGGGATTTAGATGTTGTTATTGTGGCTAATTTTGATGTCACTACCCAATCTGTAAACCCAAATTTTCCTACTACTGGAAACTGGTATGATACGTTTTCCGGAAACTCATTAAACGTTATCACCCCAACAGCTTTATTAAGTTTACAACCAGGTGAATATCGATTATACTCTAAAAATCAAAATTTAAGCACAAAAAAGGTAGGTACTTCAGAAGGAATTAAAATGTATCCCAACCCAACAAATACTAGCTTTTCACTCAATAAAAACAGCAGCAGTATTGTTATTTACAACCATACCGGAAAACAGGTAAAACAGTTTGAAGGTCAATTTTTAAAGGGAACCCTATTTAATGTCTCTAACCTATCTCAAGGCATCTATTTAATTAAAGTAACTAATGATTCTGGAGAATTAAACGTCATGAAACTATTAAAGGTATAAACTAATAATTATCACATTTACGTGATTGAAAATTTTAAAGCTAACTATATGCAATCTATAAAAGAAAATCATATAGTTAGCTTTTTATTGTTGAATGAAATACATTTTATCGGGATGGAAGAGTTTTTTATAATCCTAATAAAAGTTCGTTACAAATTAGAATCATGATTTTCTTAAGAAAGTAAAATTTCTACAAAAACTCACAACTTTGATTTAGTCGGGATTTAGAAGTTAACTTATTTTAGAACCGTTTTATTAAACTTATTGGGAGCTTTTCCGTTAAGTTCTGGAGAGGTCTCTCCTCGCTATAGAAATACAAATATTGTAATACTTCTTTTTTTAGTTGTTGTTTAATCTCAAAATAGGTTTCTAATCAGGCCTTCTTCAATGGTCCTCCAAAAACATTCTGTCTAGACTTTTTCCTAAGGTTTATAAGTTCTGATATAACTGTGCTTTACCTCCAGTTCTACTAGCATTCTCTCAAAGGCATGATTATTTTTAGATTTGCTTTGTTTTTAACCAAACTCTGGGTAATTATCGGTTAATGCTTCCTTTAGGATATTAAAACTGACCCGTCTTGAATAAAGGCTACATAATTTTAAACATTATGTACAAAAACAATAAAGTAATTAGATATTACAGCGAACCTTTCAAATTAAAAATTTTAATCGAACTTGGTATAATTAAAGAAGAATTCACTCGACTCTGGAATATAAAACTATTGACTAATTTTAAATAGTAATGTAACAGCTTAAATCTCTTAATTAACTTTCCAACCTTTTTTTTGTAAGTCCAATTTTAAATACATGGCTAAATTGAAGTCAATTATTCTTGGCTTAAGAAAAAATATAAATTTTAAGCAATCGGTTGCGTAATTAGAATTATTTTTATATATTGCATTAAATTATTAATGAAAACTTGATTTATAAGGCCTTATCTGTTTATATTCTCATTAATAGTTTCTCTCATTTTTGACCATAAAAAACCTCTTTTTTATGAAAATAGTATTAATCAACTAAAATTAAAAAAATGAAAAAAACTATCCTATTCACATTATTAATCACTGTCATTAGCTTGAGCCTTTCTGCCCAGATACCTCTGGTTTATGACAAAGAAAACACCGGAGCGCACTACCCACCACCTAGTTTGCCTTCCTATGAGCAGCTCCCTACCATTCAGCTTTTGCCGGATGCATTTAAGTCCTTCCATAACGGAAGTCGCGATACCACATTTGTGGCCTGGGAAAGACGACGTAACGAAATTAAAGCTTCCATAGAGAAGTTTGAGATAGGACCGAAGCCCACAAATTCAGATTTGCTAATTACGGCAAACTACACTCCTGGCGCAGGAGGTGGTACACTAAGTGTAACTATCACTAGGACATCCAATGGCCAATCGCTTACACTGAATTCAAAAGTAAGTCTCCCCTCAGGCACACCTCCAGAAGAAGGTTGGCCGGCTCTTATTGGGATGTCACTGGCGCCAAGTGGAGGTTCGGTGTCTAACAGCATTGCCAAAATTGACTTTATGCATGACCAGGTAACTACCTACGTGCTCGGGCAGGATGTAGAGCATTCAGGTGATCCATATTTCCTTATGTACCCTGAATTTTATACAGGCGATAATACTACCACGCTTGGAGTAGAGCAAGTAGGACAGTACAGCGCTTGGTCATGGGGTGTAAGCCGGTTAATTGATGGAATGGAAATAGCTGCACAACAGCTGGTAAATCCATTACCTATAGATATAAGGCATTTGGGAGTAAACGGATGTTCTTATGCTGGTAAAATGGCTCTGTATTCAGGAGCCTTTGACGAACGAATTGCGGCTGTTTTTGCTCAAGAATCTGGTGGTGGAGGTGCTCCAGCCTGGCGAATTTCACATAAAATTGAACCAGAGGGGTCTGTAGAAAAAGCCAGTAACACCAGTGGTATGTGGTTTAAACAAAGTATGAAAACCGACTTTGGCGGTAATAATGTATACAAGTTTCCGCATGATCATCATGAATTAATGGCAATGGTAGCTCCCCGAGCGCTATTTGTCTCGGGTAATACAGATTTTACATGGCTTTCTAATAGAGCCGTTTATGCAACTTCCAAGGCTGCCCAGAAAATTTACGAAACACTAGGAATCGGTGATCGATTTGGTTATTGGATAGATGGTAATCACGGTCATTGTGCTTTGGGTGAAGGCCAACAACCTGTGATTGATGCTTTTTACAACAAATTTTTGGGTGGACAAGATATAGAATGGGATGTGCATGTCGCTCCAACCACTCCTGGTTTTGCTGACTTGGATTATGAACAATGGTATAGTTGGTGGGGAACTGACAATTCCAATTTTCCTCCTGAGCCAGAAGGAAAGAAGATATGGATGGAAGCTGAATGTGGCACCATTGGATCTGATTGGGAAGTAGTTGAGGATGCTCAAGCGTCCAATGGCACCTACGTTACTGTAATGAGTGGTACACAAAGTACCGGCAGCGCACCTACCAATGCCGAAGCTAATATTGCTTTTTCCTTTGAAATCGATAGTATCGCATCGTATAATGTCATGGCCAGGGTCAATTGTCCTTCAGCGGACGATGATAGCTTCTGGGTAAAAATTGACGATGGTGATTATATAACTGCTAATGGATTAACCACTACCGGATGGTCATGGGTTACCTTAGCCAATACTAATCTCGATGTAGGGACACACACCTTAACCATTGCCTATCGAGAGGATGGCGCATTGTTGGATAAACTATTGGTCACTACCAACAGTAATAGTCCCAATGGTTTAGGGGATGTAGCAATTAATTGCCCTCCTCCAAACGAAAAGCCAGTAATTACAGCAAATCAAAGCTTTCAAATAGATGACACTTATCAAAACGGTGATTTGATAGGAACCCTCAGTGGAACTGATCCAGAAAACGACACTCTACAAAATTGGACTATTGTAGAGGAAGCAATGGTAGATGGTTTTGTACTGAATGCTGCTACTGGAGATCTAACAGTGTCAAATGTAAGTTTGATTAATTTTGAAAGCACACCGGTAACGCTTATGGTAACAGTTTCAGATGGAAACAAGACAAGCGAAGCAGAACAGGTAACGATTCACTTAGAGCAAACCAAAATCCCATTAGTCTATTCCGTTGAAAACAGAGGGTCAGATTGCCCTGCTCCTATTTTACCTACGCTGGAGGAGCTTCCAGTCATCGTACCGCTTACCGATCCTTTCATGAGGTCCGATAATTTGAGCAGGTCTACCGACTACAGCGACTGGAGTTGCCGAAGAAAT
The DNA here is from genome assembly GCF_039650365.1 of Mariniflexile soesokkakense. Taxonomy (NCBI): domain Bacteria; kingdom Pseudomonadati; phylum Bacteroidota; class Flavobacteriia; order Flavobacteriales; family Flavobacteriaceae; genus Mariniflexile; species Mariniflexile soesokkakense. Next base: position 163,232 of record NZ_JAZHYP010000005.1, read on the forward strand.
GAAATTAAGGCAGAGATCGAAAATTATGAAATTGGCCCAAAGCCAAACCGACCAGATACCATTAATGCAGTATTTGCTCCGGAGGCCAATGGTGGCGTACTAACAGTCAATGTCCTACACAATGGTCGTACACTAACACTTACATCTAGGATTACGATTCCACAGGGCGAAGGACCGTTCCCAGCTGTCATTGGCATGTCGCTAGCCGGAGGCGGTACTGGCAGTATACCTTCTGATATTTTTACCAGTAGGAACATTGCCACCGTGGAATTCTTACACAACCAAGTAACCACTTATTCTGCAGGACTGCCTGCACCCAAACCAACAGACCCTTATTACCTATTGTATCCAGAAAACATTGATGCAGGTCAGTATAGTGCATGGTCGTGGGGAGTGAGCCGTCTGATTGACGGATTAGAAATTGCGATCCAGCAGGCCATAAACCCATTACCTATCGATCTTTCACATATGGCTGTAACTGGTTGTTCTTATGCTGGAAAAATGTCACTTTTTGCAGGAGCTATGGATGAGCGTATCGCTCTAACTATTGCTCAAGAATCTGGAGGAGGAGGTGCTCCTGCTTGGAGATTTTCACAAACCGAACCAGATGGCACAGTAGAAAAAATTGACAATACTGATTACAGCTGGTTTTCAGAAAGCATGCGCCAATTTTCAGGGGACAGTGTATACAAGCTGCCCCATGATCATCATGAATTGATGGCTATGGTTGCTCCTAGAGCTTTACTTGTAACCGGAAATACAGATTTTACGTGGTTGTCTAACCGGTCTTGCTATGTATCAGCAAAAGCAACTAAAGAAGTTTATAATACTTTCGGCATTGGTGACCGAATGGGATATTACATCGATGGAGGCCATGGTCATTGTGCCGTTCCAGAATCACAGCGACCAGCTATTGAGGCATTCGTAGATAAATTTTTACTTGGAGATACTTCCGTGAATACAGATATTGGAGTACACCCATATCCAGATTTAGATGCAGAAAGTTGGTACGACTGGTGGGGAACAGGAAATAGCTCAAATCTGAAACCACTAGTTGGGGTCGATCAGGAATTCAACATAAACGAGCGTATTGAAGATGGAGGCGAGGTAGGCATTGCTTACGCCTCTGATCCCGACGGAGATCCACTTTCAGATTGGCAAATAGAAGGAGGTACAGGTGAAAATATGTTCTCAATCAACCCTGAATCAGGGATGATTCTCGTAGCTGATAGATCTTCCATTGATTTCAATAATGAAGATAGCTATACATTGAATGTTTCCGTAAGTGATGGCTGGCAACGAAGTGACATTGTCACGCTTATCATCCATCTTACCAATAACCCTACCGGATACATTATCTATGCAGAAAAATCAGCTAAATTCGGACCGTATAATTATATTGATGGAGATGTGGGAGTAACCAATCCAAAAGGGAATGCCGTGTTTAAGGAATATTCCGTTCTAGACCCTTATAAAGTAATGGCACATCGAATCAATGCTGATCAGACAGCAAGCGTTAATAATCAGATTTCAATGCCTGCTAGTGACGGTCCTACTCCATTATTTATAGCATATAATGGTAATACAAACGAATTAAGCGATACCGAGGTAACCAATAGCGGAACCCTTAATGGAAATTACAAGGATGTAAATATCCAAGATAATGTTTCTGTAACCATCACAGGGGATAACTTTGGAAAGATTACCATTGGTAGAGGTACATCAGTAACCTTTACCAGTTCGGAATTAAATATCGAAGACCTTCATGTAAATAGTGGGTTTGAAAATGCAAATACAACTAACGTAATTTTCACAAACTCTGCTGCAGTTAAAGTGAAAAATAAAGTAAAAGTTTATGATGATTGTCGTATTAATGTCAATGGACCTGAAGTAACCTTCTATCTGGGTGACCAGATAGATGAGAATGGCAATTTCTATGTAAAGGGAGAAAACACTAAGGTAACTGCCAATATTCTTATTCCAAACGGAAAACTTAAAGTACAGGACGGAGAAGAACAGCGACCTACCATCATGACCGGTTGGTTTATTATGGAAAAACTGGAATCCACAGGTGATTATGCCTACTGGTACCGGGAGTCTCAGGAAGGATCGTTTGCACGACCTGTACAAGCAAAGTCCAATATTTCACCAAGCAAAGATTTTGATGTCAAAGTCTATCCGAACCCAGTTGCTGATGAGTTGAACATTCAGATTGGCCACAATGCAACTTTTGTTACTGTGGAACTCACAAACATTTTAGGAATAGTTGTACGAAAAGAAAAAATTCGGGCATCTGAACGTATAAAAATGAATGTAAATGGGCTAAACAGTGGCATCTATCTTGTGAGGTTACTAGGAGACCAAATAGTCACCAAAAAGATACTGATAAAATAACATTATATTTTTACATATTGAGAAAAAGGATCATCTTAAATTGATGATCCTTTAAACTCATTTTCCACCACTATAATTCATTTACAATAAAAAAGAAGATATATAATTTGGTATACCTGTTTAATGTTACACAGGTGGTTTGAAGCTCAAAACTCAGTACAGTACAAGCTAAACCAGAAACCTCCAAGCTTGAGTGGCTCCACTTTGACTGGCCCTATCCACTTGACCATATTTTATCATTTAAATACGTTCCTTAGTTGTATTTGTTCATGAAAGTCAAATCGAAGCGAAAGTCAGTGCTAATGAACTACCATTGATATCCTAAAAGTCGGGATGACAGAACTATTAGACGCTCTGTATATCATTAACAATCAAATAGTTACTAAATATTTTCAAAACAGGTAACCGTATAGTTAACTTGTGCTTTGATTTAACTTGATTTTAATTGTACTAAGTTATCAAAAAATCATGAAGTAATCTATATCAAATTGATGTAAATTTTATGATATATAGCTAAATATGAATTCATAAAAAAACACCTTAATAAAGGTGTTTAAACTAAATTGATTCATACATACTAATAGCACAGGTAATCTTTATTTCTCTTATCCTCCTGCAAAATCTGCATACAATCTTTCTCTACATCTTAATATTTCCTTTTTTATATAAATAACTAAAAAGACAATAAATAATATCATTCTAATAGTCAAAATGAAAGCTTAAATACTCAGGATCTAAATTATTTCACAATAATAAAATACACACCTTTAACAGAGAATTTCGCCATATTGAAAATGGAATCAACATTCTAACCAGAAACCTTCGGGCTATGAACTCTGCTCTTAAAATGATTTAAGCACAAATTTTAAGCTCAAAATCCCTAAAAATTATAAAATCGTATGCACTTTTTAGTTTTCGGATTATTGAAATATTTGATGCAAGATAAGTAAAATAATAACTACTTTATTAATGGACATAAATTAAATATAAACGTTGTGTGCGTATGTGACCCGTCCTGAAATAAGGCTAAATAATGTAGAACTAAAAATTATAAATAAAAAAATCAAAAAGGCGAAACCCTAGTGATTTCCTAAAATTAACTTAATCCATTTAGACTTTAGTTTATAAAATCAAATTGTAATGCAGAAACATCACCAAGAACAGATTATAGTTTCATTGCTTTATAAGCATAATCTGAATTAGTGTGTTAAGACATTTAATCACTATTTTTCTTAATTAAATAATTAATTTTGATTAATACCAAACTGATTTATTATCAAATTTTCAATTTCAAAATTAAATTTATCAGATTTTACCGAAAAAGATTCAATGGGTTGTTGAAGGAAAAATATTTCAGTCATAACCGTTTTTCCATTGTTATAAAATATTTCGATGGATGTTTTATCCAAAAGAACTCTCACATCAACATTTTTACAAGACTCCTTAAAAATAGCTGTAGATATATTTGGGGCGAATTTATCAGAAAATGAAAGATTACCTGATTTTGTTCTATCTAAAAAAAAGTTCTTTTCTTTATTGTTAATTCCAAAATTTATTGAATCCCCAATCGAATTATATAAGGAAAAAGTGTAGGTGTCATCCGTTATATTTTTTATTTTAAATTTTATATCTAAACTTGAAAAATCAATTTCAGAATTATTAGCGAGTATCGCTTCTTTGTCAATTATTAAATTCGCTTTGATTATAGAAGTTGAGAAATACTTATTTACTTCTTTAACTGGTTTCGACTCTATTCTATAATGATTATCTGTTTTTACAAGTATAAGTTCTCTCGGAATTGTCATACTACTGCGCCATTTGTGGGTTGGTACTTTTTCGGCATATTCCCAATTCGACATCCAACCTAAAAATAATTTTCTACCATCAGCTTCAGGAATGTTAGACCAAGTAACGCCTGCGTAATTATCTCTTCCATTATCAATCCAGAAAACTTTTTCTAAATTCAAATCATTTTTAAAAGACGAATCTAAACTGAAAGTTTTACCATCAAAATCTCCAACGAAATACTGTGTTCCACTACCTCCATTTGGTCCGCCTGAAACCAAACTTTGAATTAAAACCCATTTCACTTCATCGGTTCCATCGACAGTTAATGAAAAAAAATCAGGACATTCCCAAACACCTCCATGGGCACCAATACCTTCACCAAAATCAGATAAGTATTCCCAATCTATTAAATTAATTGATCTATAGAACATTGATTTGTTTCCTGCCGCCAACACTAAAACCCATTGATTGTTTATAGTGTCCCTAAAAACTTTTGGGTCTCTAAAATCCTTAATCCCAGGATTTTTTATAACAGGATTCTCTGTATATTTTGTCCAAGTTAAGCCTTCATCCAAAGAATAGGCAATCCCTTGACTTTGATAATTAATTTTTCCTTCTTTTTCAATTTTAGGATCGTGATATGTAAATATCGCTATAACTGGTGCTATTTCTCCTTTTCTAAATCCTGACGTATTATTAACATCTACCACTGCACTTCCCGAAAAAATATAGCCCTTTTCATCTGGATATAAAGCTATTGGCAGCTCCTTCCATTTTATTAAATCTGAGCTAATAGCATGACCCCAGTGCATAGGACCCCATACTGTTGAACTTGGGTAATATTGGAAGAACATATGGTAGCTTCCATTAAGATAATACAAACCATTAGGATCATTCATCCAATTTTCTTTTGGAGTGAAATGAAACCTTGGTCTATATAATTCTTCTTCTGTATAGTTGCTTTTTGCAGTTTGTGAAATATCTGTTTTAGACAAACTTTTACACCCAGTTACAAAAGTTAAAATAATGAATACTAAAAATTTATAATTCAATTTTTTCATTTTATAAAATTTTAATATTACATAAATCGATTTTTATAGCTAAGAACAAATCCCGTAAAATTCATTCCATTTTGGCCTTTAATAGAATAAAAAGTCGCTACTCTTTAACTGCAACTGCAATTTTAGAATCGGCTGTACCGTAGTACATAAACCACTTTCCTCTAAAATGAACTAATCCTTCTAAGAAGCAAACTTGATTAATTTGTCCTTCAATTTCATAAGACTTATCAGGTTGAAAAAAATTGCTATCTAATCGATTTATTTGTTTAGATGGGTCGTTTTTATCAAAAAGTACCTGACCACCTGAATAGGTTTTTGGAGCTAATTTAGGATCCCCAAACTCACCACTATTTTTACTATTATAAATCAGCAAAATACCACGTTCTGTTAATATAGCCGGAGGTCCAGGCTCTATTAAATGACTGTCAAATTTGCCTTTACGAGTTTTAACTACTGGAAGTAAATCTGGAACAACACTACTATGTCCAATAAGTTCAAAAGCATCTACCACATCTCCTTTTTCTCGCTCAATAGGAGTCCAATTTATTAAATCGTTTGAGTATGCAATATATATGTTAGATTCGCCAAAATACATCCAATATTTTCCATTAATTTTTGTAGCTATCATTTTATCTCCATCGCGTTTACAAACAATAGAACCAGCTTTAGACCATGCATCAACGTATTTGCCATCAAGTACATTCTTAAATACAGAACCATACTTTTTCCAATTCAAAAGATCTGTGGATGTCGCCACAAATAGACGTGCCACAATGCCATCCCAGGCAGTATATGTTAAATAATAAACACCATCTTCATCTTCCACAATCCGTGGATCTTCGCAACCACCTTCCCATTCATATTCTTTCATTTCATCATTGTCTGGATAAAATACGGGATTAGCTAAACGATTAAAATGTAAACCATCGTTACTTTCTGCTAAGCCTAAGCGCGACGTGCCTTTCCATTTTCCTATAAAATCTTCAGCTCTGTATAGCATATAAACCTTATTGTCTTTCACTATTGCTGCAGGGTTAAAGACATCTTTTCCTTCCCATTGTACTTTAGTGCCCCGAACTGGACATAAGAATTCTGTATCCTCTTTTGGTCCTAGAATTGGATTTATACTATCTACTTTTACAAATGAAGTCAGTGCCCAAGATTCATTATCTTGTTTATTAACTGTTACTTTTATATTTGGTTTTTGATGTGCACATGCCACTACAAAAACACAAATAATAATTAATTGGAGTTGCGTTTTAATTAATATTAAATTCTTTATATTTTTTTTCATAAGATTATTTAAATATCAAAAAATCGTCTGTTTGTAAATTGACAGTTCCTAAAAGGACTTTTGAATTATTAGGCAAACTAAAAGTAAATGGTGCTCCGAAATTAATTAAAACAGTGATTTTAGAATCTTGATACGCTCTTGTAAAAAAAATACAGTCATCTACGATATCTAGTTTTTTGTATGAGCCGTATTTTAGAACAGGTTCTGAATTACGCAAAGCAATTAATTGCTTATACTTTGACAGCATGGATTCTGTGTCGTTTGTCTGTTGTTGAACGTTTATACCAAGATAATTATCATGAACCTTTATCCATGATTTACTTTTAGAAAATCCCGAAAAATCATCAGAATTCCATTGCATTGGGCTACGTGATTTATCGCGATTGTGTTCATTTCCGATGATAAGAGCTTCAGTTTCAGAATACCCTTTATCTATAGCAATATTGTAATGTGTTCTCCCTTGAATATCCATCATCTCATTAATGGAATTTGCTTCAATGTTCGTCATTCCAATTTCTTCTCCATAATATATAAAAGGAACGCCCTTTGCTGTTAAAATTAAAGCTGCTAAAGCCTCAGCTCTTTTTGGGTTGTTATCTGCTAATCTATCTATTAATCGAGGCATGTCATGACTTCCAAAAAATAATGTAGGATAGTTGCTCATGCTTTTTTCCATACTTTGCAACTCATCATAAATACGTTTTGCTGAAAATTCTTTTATACTTCCAAAATTAAAATTGAAGATAACATCTAACAATTCATCTCCCTGATATTGCTTTAAGACTTCAATCTTGTCGCTGCCTATTTCTCCCACTAAAAAGCGATTATCATATTCATTAACCGTCGCTCGTATAGCTTTCATGGCTTCTTTTAAGCCTTTCTGATTAATGTCATATAAATGCTCCTGTTCTCCTTCTTCATTAATTGGATTGTTTAAAGTAATGCCTTCAGTAGTTAAAAAATTAATAACATCTAATCGAAAACCATCTACTCCTAAATCCAGCCAAAACCTTAAAACATTTTTTATTTCTTCAACTACTTTCGGATTTCCCCAATTTAGATCTGCCATTTTAACATCAAACTGATGGTAATAGTATTGATTTGTTATACTATCCAACTCCCAAGCCGACCCTCCAAAAAATGATTCCCAATTGTTAGGCTTATCTTTCCATATATAATAGTCGCGATATGGATTATTTTTAGATTTTCGAGATTCCTGAAACCATTTCGATTCGGTGGACGTATGATTTACAACCAAATCCATGATTATTTTTATGTCTTTTTTATGAGCTTCTTTTATAAAAAATTTAAAGTCTTCTAATGAACCATACGTAGCGTCTATTTCATAGTAATTCGAAACGTCATATCCGTTATCTACTTTGGGCGATTGTAAGAAAGGGGTTAGCCAGATTCCTTTAATTCCTAAATTTTTAATATAATCTAATTTTGAAGTTAAACCTTTAAAGTCGCTGTAACCATCGCCATCACTATCCTTATAACTAGGCATGTAAATTTCATAGAACACAGTTTCTTTCCACCAGGTTTTTTCTGATGAATCTGAATCAATCTTCGAATTGCAATAGGTAAGCATTAATAAAAATAATATAGCAGGGATAAATGTTTTCATTTGTTAATCTTTCGCTGAATAACGGTAATCAATCACTACATTATCTGCAAATAATTTTCCGTTCTTTTCTGATATTTTAGCGTTTTGAGGCACAAAAACTAATAAAGCTGAATTTTCATTAGCAATTTTAAAAGTAAACTCACCTGTTATATTCTTAGCAATAAACGCTCTTTGAATGGCATCGTAAATCTTTATTTTTTGATTTCCTGTTGAAATTGTAACTTCTTTAACTTCCGGGTTTGGATTGTAATACAAGTACGAAGGATAAGCTTCATCTTTATAAAAATCTGTTGCTAATAAATCTAATTGTAAAATGTTTTCAACATTTGTTCTTGATATTATCGCGCCAGCAATTCCAACATGCCCACTTCCATAAACACTAAATTGAGACACTTTTGGGTTATCTTTATTCCATTTCATTCCATCGCCAATGGCAACGGGAGCTTTTAGGTCTAAGTATAAGCCTTCTTCTTCGTAGTGTGAACTTTTTATGAGTCCTTCGTATGCAATGACGCCTTTGGTATGTATTTTCTCTTCAGGAATTGTTTGGTGTTCATCCGGAATTTCGTATGGATAAAAAAGACGTGATGCATTTGCAGCATTTAACATCCATTTTCCAATGGCATTGGCATATCGTTGGTCATAACGTACCATAGGGACTAATGGCCACATGGTATCGAAAGTATTCATTAAAAAACCAAAGCCTCCATTATGTGTGGTGCTTCCTACTATTCCTGATACATCATATCCATTCCAATTATCAACTAATACGCCCCAGCCTTCGCGACATGCAGGATCTCCATCGAATGTCCAGTTTATTATTTTTGAAAAATCATAGTTCGTGCCTTGCTCTGCATTTAATCTTGCCGCTACATAGGCTCCAAAAGGCATTAATATTTCATAAAATGTATTTTCTTTCTGATTTAAAAGTGCTTCTAAAGACGATTTTGCTCCTTTTAAATATTTGGGATCCTTAAATTTTTGATAAGCTGAATAAAGCACAAAAGCATGGCCTGCGGCAGCGTCATCTTGCGTACAAATCCAATTTTTAGTTGGTTCCATGGTGGCGTAATTAAAAAAAGAATAATTATAATTTCCATTTAAAACAACGTCTGCTTCATAAAACTTATCTGCTACAGAACGAAGAATTGATTCATAACCAATTTCATTTGGGTAAAAATCTGCTACCGCATAAAACATTACATTTGGATAGACGTCATACCACCAATCTCTGGCATAACCGCCACCCAATTGCGCAACTTCTGGACATGTATTATTCATGATGATATTCCATTTCACATCTGAATTGAAATAATTTTTAAGCATTCCCACATAATTTTCACCATTTTGGTTGGATTTATTTATGCCTACTAAACTACTCCCTAAAACAGAACCAATACTAGCAAGAGATTCATGGAAAATACCGTCATAATGTTCTTTTCCTTGTCTCGCATCGCCCATAGCTGTATAGATGCCAAAGGTTTCCTGATCATAATTTTTACGCGAATTATCTTTCCAATTTAATGGCCAATAGTCTCCTGTTTGATTTGGGTCGTAAACAAGTTTATCATAATTTTTTGCTAATTCATTAAAATCAAGAATTTTAAATGGCTTTGGTAAATTAGGCATGGCATCAATCCTTTTTATTGATAGTTGTTGAGAAGGCGAAGCAATTTCTAGTTTAGTTGTTTTACAAGAGCTTAAAAATAAACTCAAACAAAATAAACTAACTATATTCTTATAATGATTATTTAGTTTCATTTTCTAATGTTTCTTGTTGTTTTAATAATTGTTTTGCGATAACTATGGAGAGCAATTGAAGCACACCTATAATCAATAATGCATATCGTAATGCGATGTCTGTATTTATATAAAAAGCGATGACCAAAAAAGTACTTGCTCCTAAAAACCGACCAATAAATAAACCGAATTCATGATTTAGAATATAAGAAAACTCATTTCTATTTTCTATTGATGAAAGTAAATCGATAACTTTTAATTGAATAGGAAAATAAGCGATATCAAGAACGGGTCTTGCTATCAATAATAAAAACATGAATATAATAACACCTGTGGTATTAAAAAGCAAACCATTAAAAAATGATGCTAAGAAAAAACAAATAAGCCCAACAGAAAAAATAACCAATCGGTGTTTAGGTTTTGAATATTTTCCTAGAAAAAGCATTATTATAGCTGCGATTACTGCACCTATAGAAATTGCTGAACCCAATGCACCTTCCGAGTTAAAAAATTTCATCATTAGCATAGCAGGTGCGGTAACAATAAATCCTTGGGCTAAACCTTTTAAAACAGCTAATTGGAGCATTTTTTTCCAGAGTTTGTGAAATGTAAAATATAAAAACTTTTCACTCTTTGGTTTTTCATACTTCCCAAAATGAAATACAATGGAAGCTAAAACGGTAATGCCAAAAACAATCATTGTGATTACTCTATATGCCGAATTTACTCCATCATTAGCAACTGCTCCTTCACCATTATTACCGCTCATTAAAAACCAGCCAATCATTACTGGAACTATAGACGCAATAATAGTATATAGAAATGTTTCTAGGCCATAGTAAAAATTTCGTGTTTTATCTCTTGTTGTTGCAAGTACCAAATAATCCCTGTTTGCCCAATATAGGCCAAACGACATACCCATAATTAAACCGGCTATGGCAATTCCTGTATAATTAATTTCTTTTAAAGACATCATAAACACCATGGACACTCCACTTAGAATCATCCCTAACGAGAATAATCTTTTAATATTAATGTTGTTCAATAAGAAACCATTTATAAAAAAAGTAATTGGAATACCTACATAAATAGCTAATTGATAAAGGATAACTTTCGATGGATCGTTAGAATTTCTCATAATATACGACGCCACAAAAATATCTATAACGGGCAATACAAAAGCATAAATAGTATTTGTAAGTATCAATATTTTTGCACTTCTTGTAAAATCTTTTAATCCTACTTTTGCTAAATCAATCATTATTGTCCGAGTGTTTTTAGTATTTGATTAATCGAAAAAGTAGCTAAACAAACGTGTTCATCTGATGCGCCGTAATACATTTTAATAGTATCACCATCTACTAGATGTCCGTTGGTAAAAACAACATTTCCAAAAAAACCAGTCTGTTCATAACTGGCTATGGGCTCCATTATTGGAGCTTCCGAACGAGCAATTACTATGGAAGGATCTTTTAAATCTAATAAAATAGCACCTAAACAATACCTATGATCTTCTGTGGCTCCATGATAAATTTCTAACCATCCTTTAGCTGTTTTAATAGGAGCAGCACCTGCACCTAATCGTTTGCTATCAAACTTCCCTGCTCTTGTTTTTGCAATACATTTATGATTGCCCCAGTGAATACTATCTGGAGAATCTGCAAGCCAAATATAATTTCCACCCAATTGTGGACTACTTGGCCTATGAAGCGCGAAATAATTGTCATTTATTTTTTCATCAAAAATGGCACAATCTTTATTATGTGGACTAAAAATCATACCTTCCTTTTTAAAACTTTTCCAATCCTTGGTGGTTCTTAATCCAACGCCTACACCATTGGGAGACACCATTGTATAAGTTAAATAAAAAGTATCATCAATTTTTGAAACCCTACAATCTTCAATGCCGTAGCTTTCGTATTCACCTTCGCCAAAAATTGAAGGGTACATTTCTGATTCCTTAAAATTTATTCCGTCTTCACTAAAAACTAATCTTAAATGAGATATAGTTGTTAAATAATCTGTCCCATCATAAGTTATAACTCTAGCGTCGGATGCATCCAGTTTTGGATCATTTAAGTCGAAATCTAAAATTTCAACTTTACCAAAATCATTATAAATAGGTACGGAAAGAAGCCCTTTCTTTTGAATTGTCCGTTCAGCCACCCTTACAAGGAGACCTACTTTTCCATTATATTCAAATACACCAGGATTTAGCAAACATTCAATAATCATGTTTTCATTGCTAGGCGCTAAATCTTTGGGAGATAATAATGGATTTTGTTTATGTCGAATTGCTATATCTGTCATGTTGGACTAGTTTAATTTTGAATGATAAAAAATCTATTATTAGTCAAACCATTATAAAAAAGAGAAGCAGCCGTAAATAAATAAACTGCTTCTCTTAAAAACTAACTTTAACTAAACAATACTTTAATAATTCTTAATAGTTTGGATTCTGTGTAATACTACCGCCCGATTTATCAATATCTCTTTGTGGAATTGGATATAAATTATGTTTGCTTTGGAAACCTTTACTAGCAAGTACTGTTTCCGCAATCCCCCATCTTTTTAAATCGTTAAATCGTTGAGATTCAAAACCTAACTCAACACGCCTTTCGTGCATTAACCAATTCTTTACTTCTGTTGGATTGGTTGAACTTGCTCTATCAGGTAATGTTCCAATAGGTATTATTGACCCATCGGCAGTTGAGCTTGTTCTTGCTCTAGTTCTTATTTGATTAATTATGGTAATTGCGCCTGATAAGTTAGAAGTTTCAAGAAGTGCCTCTGCTTTCCATAAAAGCACATCGGCATATCGAATATAAATTTTGTTACCAAAATCAGGATTATCAGCCACTGAACCTCTAATTTTATAAGAAGTCTTAGCTGTTGTGTTTGTTGTATATAATAATCTAGGGTCGTTTGACTCAAAAGCCGAAATAAAATCATTAGTAGGAGCAAAAAATCCCCATCCAATTACAAAACGAAGTCCATTGTTAACATTTGGAGTTTCAAGTGCGCGATGATCATAAGCAAAAATCACTTCATTGTCTGTAAATTCAAGATTAGCATCAAAACTATTGAAATATTCTGCATTAAGATTATAATGTCCTAAACCATCTAATTCTGTAATAAGACTTAATACTGTTGGCCAATCTTTAGCAAATAATGCCACTTTTGCTTGTAGTGCAATAATAGCTCCTTTTGATACTCTCCATCTTTGCGCAGGGTCTGGATATTTAGCATTTGATGCTAATCCTTTTGCTGTCGCCAAATCTGTAGCGATTTGAGCTAACACTTCTGCTTTAGGCGCTCTTACAGAAGCATCTAATGCTTCAGCAAAAGTATCTGGAGACTTGCTTAACAATGGTACATCTCCAAAGTTATTCACCAAATCAAAATAATAATATGCTCTTAAAAAATAAGCTTCTGATAATAACTGATTTTTACGAGCCTCACTCATACCAGAATTTGGTACAGTAACACCATCTGTTAAAAAACCAATACCTAGGTTAAGTCTATTAATGCCAATATAATCATATACCCAAATACCATTGAAAGCTTGATTTTCTGGGGTAAATGTAAAATCACCAACTCTATCCATCCAAGGCTGATCACCATCGGGGTTCCATTTCTTGTTCATGTCGTTTGAAGCAATATCCTGTAATACGATATCGTTTCTAAATACTGTTCCTAAATCCCATCTCCAACCTGGCACAACACCATTCAAGGTATTGCCAAGTGGTTGATATGCTGAATTCACCAACGCCTCTAAAGTAACAGCGGCCAGCTCAGTATCAACTAGATCTTCTGTTAAAAGTCCGATGGGTTCATTATCTAATTCGCTTGTGCAACTTATTAAAGCGGCACTAAGGAAAAACGCAATAACACTCCTTTTAAATATATTTTTCATTGTTGCTTTTTTTTTAAAATTAAAACTTAACATTTACTCCAAATAAAACAGTTGATGATGATGGATATGTTCCATTATCAATCAATCCAGAAACCTCAGGATCTAACCCTGTATAATTTGTTGATGTAAATATGTTTCTACCAGACACATATAATCGCATATCTTGAAATCCTTTAATACCATTTAAAGTATATCCTAATTCAATATTTTGAAGACGTAAATATGATGCATCTTCAACAAAAATGCTGGATACGTTACTACTTCCGTTATCATTAAATGCAACCCTAGGCATACTATTGGTACTTCCTTCACCATCCCAAGATCCTAAAATCGCTGTTGTGTAATTAAATGGTCTAGTATCATAATCTACAATTTTCTTACCGTCGTTATATTTCTCAACGCCACTCACTCCTTGGAAGAATACGGAAAAATCAAACTTCTTATATTCAGCATTAAATGCAAAACCATATATTAAATCTGGTATTGAAGACCCTATAAATTCTCTGTCAAAATCAGGCGTTATTTTACCGTCGCCATTAATATCTTTAAATTTAATATCTCCAGGCTGCGTACTTCCAGTTCCTCCAGTTAAATATGAATCTATTTCAGATTGATTTTGATAAATACCTATCATTTTATAACCGTAATAAGAATTTAAAGCTTCTCCAACTACTGTTCTGTATTTATCTGTAACAATACTTGGTACATTTGGATGTAATTTTTCAACATTATTTTTCAATGTTGTAAAATTTGCATTTAAGCTATATTTAAATTCATTATCCGAATTTCTATAGTTAGCAGAAAACTCAAATCCTTTATTACTAACTTCTCCAGCATTTACAATTGTTGGTTGTAAATCTCCATGCAAACCAGGTAAACCTACAGGCAATAAAATATCTGTTGTATTTTTAACATAATACTCGGCATTAATTGCAACCTTATTATTAAATAAGCCAACATCTACACCTATATTTTGTTGTGTTGAAGTTTCCCATTTTAAATCTGGATTACCGAAACGTTCTTTCCCAGGAATATCTCCTGCTCTTAGCAATTCTAAATAAGAATAATCATCAATGTTTTGATTTCCAACTTGTCCCCAACTAGCTCTTAATTTCAAATTGGATAACCAATCTGTTTCACTTAAAAACTCTTCATCGGATAACTTCCATCCTGCTGAAATTGACGGAAAATACCCCCAACGATTATTTTCTGAAAAACGTGAAGAAGCATCGGCTCTTAAATTAGCAGTAAGCATATATTTTCCATCTAAAACATATGATGTTGAGCCAAATACAGAAAACAAACCATATTCTGTTGCTGTTCCAGAATTTCTAACATCAAGTGTTGAACCTCCGTAATCTAAATATCTAAACTCATCAACAGTATATGCAAAACGTGATCTACTTGCACCAATAAAAGACTCGTAATTTGAAATTAATTCAGTTCCGATCATAGCGCTAAAGTCATGTCTTTCATTAAATGTTTTCAAATAATTTAAAGTATTACTAAAAGTAAACGTAAATGCTTCCCCTCTTAATTCCCCTAAATTGTTTGGTCTATTTCGTCTACCTAAACCTTGGTCAATTGCGCTTCCACCACCATCGTCATCTCCATAATTCTCATTAAAGGTTTTATCGTGATAAAATGATAAATCTATACCAACATTACTTCTAAAAGTAAGATCTTCCATTAATTTATATTCACCAAAAATATTTCCAAATGTTTGAAACCTTGTTGTTTGATCATCAGAAAAATATGCTTGCGCAATTGGATTTCCAACCATTTCATACATGGTTCTGTTTAATGCTTGATCATATCCAGTTGGAGTGAAAAAAGGCATATCGGTAAATGGATCTTCAACAGAATAAGTTGGATCAGTTACATCTTTATACACAGGAATAACTGGAGCTCTTAATAAAGCAAATCGAATTAAACTTTCTCCTGTTGAAGGTACTTTGTCTTGAATAGAATATGACAATTGAAGATTTGAACCGATTTTAAATTTATCAGTTAACTGTGCATTGATATTAGTTCTGAAATTGATCCTTTGAAATTTATCATTATCATAAACCACAATTCCATCTTCACCATAATAGCCTAAAGACATCAAATACTGTACATTTTCACTACCTCCACTTGCCGTTAATTGCAAGTTTTGAGATTTTCCTGGCTCAAATAATTCACCTAGCCAATTAGTATTTCCAAAATCAGATCTTCCTTTATCTGCAGTATAAGGATTTGTACCAGTATAAGTATTGTTCCATGCTTTTTCTGTAACATCCATGTATTGATTAGCATTTAACATTTTTGGAAGATTAGTAGCATTTTGCACGCCGTACCAATAATTCGCTTCAAGCACTGTTTTTCCTTTTACACCGCTTTTTGTTGTAATCAATACAACTCCTGCGGATGCTCTTGCGCCGTAAATTGAAGCTGCTGCCGCATCTTTTAAAACGGACATTGATTTAATATCAGATTGATTTAAAAAAGAGATATCGAGCGATGGAACTCCATCTACGACATATAGCGGATTGTTATTTCCAATGGTTCCTACACCACGAATAGTTACTTCTATATTTCCACCCGGAGCACCACTGCTAGATGCCACACGAACACCCGCAACTTTTCCTTGTAAAGCCTGCGCTACATTGGAAGTTTTTGCTTTATTTAAATCTTCTACATCAACAACTGACAAAGCCCCTGTTAACGTTGATTTTTTCATTGTTGAATATCCAACAAGTACAATCTCATCCAATGATTGTGAGTCTTCTGCTAAAACGGCATCAACTACTCGTAATCCATTTACTGGAATTTCTTTAGTTATATACCCTAAGTAACTAAATACTAGCACAGCGTTAGATTTAACGTTTTCAATGGTGTACTTACCATCAAAATCTGTTGCTGTACCAGATGTGCTTCCTTTTACAACAACGTTAACACCTGGTAAGACTCCATTAGTATCGGAAACAGTACCAGTAACTGTTTGGGCACACAAAGCACCCCCAAATAATAATGTACCCAATAAGAATATCTTATATATTAATTTTTTTTTCATAAGTTGAGTGTTTTTAGTTGATTCATAATTTGAATAGTTTTTTTCATAATTCTAAAAAATTAAGTGAGTTATTTAGTTTAATAATTGGTATGAAGTCATTACATGAATTCACTCTACAAATGTATATAGGCGACCTATTAAACAGTGTACACTATTTCATCAAAAGTGTACACTAGCTTCGAACAAACTAATTATTTAATAATTAAACGGGTGTGTTTTTGAGTAATTCTTAAGATATTCGAGAGTTATTCTTAAGTTGATAATTTTTAGGCGTACTGCCGTACATTTTTTTAAACTCTCTATAAAAATAAGACCTGTTATTAAATCCTGATTTATAACAAACCTCTGAAACTGTACAATTACTTTTTCGTAATAATTCGGCAGCGAATTTTAATCTAATGGTTCTTATTAAATCCCCAGGAGAAAAGCCAAAAACTTGTTTGATTTTTCTATATAATTGTGAATTACTAATTCCTAATCTTTCTTCAATAAACTGGCTTTGCAAATTTTCATCATCAATATTTTTACGAATTAATTCAATAACTTTTCGCAATAATTCCTTGTCTTCGTTTTCTACTGGCAGGTTTTTAATGTCTTCGATAAAAGTTTCTTTTGACAACTGTTTTAAGAAGAGTTCTCTTTCTTCAAGAAGTTTTTGAACCCTAATACGTATATGATCTGGGTGAAAAGGTTTAGGTATATATGAATTTGCACCACTCTCTAATCCTTCTATGCGCTGGATAATCGAACTTTTTGCAGTAAGCATGATTACAGGTATATGACACGTTCTATCGTCACTTTTCACCCTTTTACAAAACTCAATTCCATCCATAAGCGGCATCATAACATCTGTTATAATAATATCTGGAAGTTTAATATTAATTTTCTCTAAAGCTTCTAATCCATTATTCGCAAAAATGATTTTATAATTTTCTTTTAATAATTCGTTCAAAAACAATCGAATATCGCTTTCATCTTCTACAATTAAAATTAATTTTCGTTTCTCTAAAAAAGCCTCAAGTGATGACATTTTATTTAATGATTCGTCGGCACTATTCGGACTTTCCTCTAGTATATTTTTCAGGTGCTCTGAAATCAATATTTGACTTCCTTCATTATCAAATTCACTCTCTGTAAATGATTGTTTACTACAAGGAAGCATAATGGTAAAAATGGTAGCCTTATTTGCTTTACTTGAAACATCAATATCACCTCGTAACACTGTAACTAATTTTTTAATATATGCCAAACCAATACCAGTTCTAAATAAATCTGTATCTGATTTATTACCAGTATCTGTTAAGAAAAACCTGTCAAACAAAGATTCTAGTTTTTCTTTAGAAATTCCTTTACCTGTATTAGAAACTTTAATATATAGTGTATTAACATTGCCTTCTTTAATATAAAATTTCAAATTGATTTTACCATTATTAGGCGTGAATTTAAAAGCATTGGATAATAAGTTGAAAATTATTTTTTCGATTTTGTCCTTATCGTACCAACCCACTAAAGTAGTTGGCAGTTCTAAATTATAAGTAATGTTTTTATCTAAGGCCCATTCATCAAACAACTCTGCAATTTGTTCTATTAAATTAACCAAATCAAATTGTCTTACAGATACTTCTAAATAGTCATATTCAGCCTTTCTAAATTCCAGTAATTGCTGTGTTAAAAAAAGTAATCTAGAAGAGTTTCGTTGAATCATACTTATCAATTTCTTACTTTTTTCTCCCATATTTTCAATTTCGGTAAGTTTTTGTACAGGACCAACAATTAAGGTTAATGGTGTTTGAAATTCATGCGCAATATTTGTGAAAAACGTAAGTCTATTTTGGTGAATTTCTTCTTCATGTTTTTGAAAAAGAATGGTTTGTCTTAATTTATATTGCTTGTTATAATAACTCCATACAAACAGAAGAAACAGAAAAATGAGGATTAAATAAACAGCAATGGCGACATTAGATTGCCAATAGACGGGCTTAATTTTAATATCTATAGCATGTACAGGGTTGCTCCAAACTCCATCACTGTTTGACCATTTAATCCATAATGAATAAGACCCTTTTGGCACGTTTGTAAATGAAATGATTCTTCTATTGTTGATTGTATTCCAATCATGATCAAAATTATTTAATTTATATGCATATTGACATTTATCTGTATTAATGTATGTTAAAGCCGCCAATTCGATATCAAAGAAATTCTGGTCATGCTCTAAAGTAATCTTAGGAAATGTTTTTGAATTTGGAGAAACAACAAGTCCCTGATAATAAGGAACCTCATGGTTTTGGCCACTTATTTTATCAATAAGAATATCAGGAACAACAGTTGATTCTTCTATTTTTGATGGTAAAAAATAATTAAATCCTTTAATTCCTCCCATAAACACAAAATCAGACTTTTCATCATGGTAAAATGCGCCATCGGCAAATTCGTTATTTTGCAAACCTTCATTAATTGTATAATTAATGAATTTTGAATCATTAATCATAAAATTTGACAAACCAAAATTTGTACTAATCCAGAGATTTGATTTTTTATCAGAAACAATTCCATGAATGGTGTTATTGGGAAGACCATCTTTTACAGTATAATATTTAAATTCAGGTTCGAATCCATATTTAAATTCTTCGAGCAAATTCAATCCTATACTTGTCCCTATCCAAAGTCTATTCTCTGTATCTAAATGCAGACATAAAATATCATTGTTTGATAGACTTTTAGCGTTATCTTTTTTGTTTTTATAACTTATAAATAATTCTGAATCTTTATTAAATAAATTTAATCCACCAAGTCTGGTTCCTATCCAAAGTTCACTATTATTCTTTGGAACAATAGAGAATATAATATTACTACTAATTGATCCTTTTGTATTATTATCAGCAAAATATCTTTTAAAATTATTTATTTTTAATTTTTCTCCATTGCGTTCTATTTTGAGGCGAATCATCCCATAACCATTGGTTCCTAACCATAAAAACCCTTTTTCATCCTGAAAAATAGCATAGGTTGATTTAAAATAATCTTGCTTATCGGAGCCTTCAATTTCTGACCAATTAATAAGCTTAGATTTTTTTAAATCATAAATACTAATTCCGTCTCCATCAGTTCCAATAAAAATCAAATCATTTTGCCCTTTGCAAAGGGTAAAAACAGAATTATTAATTAAACCGTTAGACTCATTAAAAAACTCATACTCTATAACATTATCTGGGTTTTTATAAAATTTAGTTTCAAATCTAATTAACCCTTTCCCTTTTGTACCAACCCAAATAGAGTTCTTTGTATCCTCAAGAAAAGTTCTTACAATTGCTCCATCTAATTCGGGTACTTGTGCTTTTGAAATAAAATTAAACGACTTTTTTAATGGATAAATTTTAAAAACTCCATCGCCATCGGTGCCTGTCCAAATTACATTTTCACTTCCTGAAGCTAATATTGATATTTTTTGATTTTTTAAATATTTTAGCCATGGACTATTAATAATATTACCGTCATTATTGATTAAAAAATAACCAAGTTTATTTGACACAACAAGTCCTTCATTAGATGTTCCAATTATTTTTTGAAAATCATTCCCTTTTATTACGTGCCTGTTTCTATTTTTTATTGAAAAAATTTCAGAACCCCCAGTTTTAGAAATAATGAAAATTTTCTGATTTGATAATATTCCATATTCATTAATGTTATCTGAAATCATTTCAACTTTTGAAATATTAATTTCATCTGAATTTTGATTATCAAAAATTACACTATATAGTTTATTATTTTCATATAAAACCAACAATTCTCCAGTTGGCATAAACTCCATTTTTTTAACGGATTTCTGCGGAAGACCTTTTGCATTAAATAATTGGAAATCGACACCGTTAAAATAACCAATACCCCAATCCTTAACAATACAAAAAACGTTTTTAGCACTATCAAAAGCAATATTGAATTCCGACTCCGCAAGAGGAGGGTTATTTCGACTAGAAAAATAGAAACGTTGAAACGTATTCTTTTTTTTGTTGTATCTGTTTATACCATGCATGGTTAAAGCCCAAATTTGACCAGCATAATCTTCCCCTATTTTTAATATAACTTGATTACTGAGACTATTTTCATTATTTAGTTCGGGTCTAAATATTTTAAACTTGCTTCCATCAAAACGATTTAAGCCATCCCAAGTACCAATCCAAAAAATATTCTCAGAATCTTGAAAAATTGCATTAACAGAACTATTGGAAAGACCATTAGTATTATCTAATTGTTCGAAAGAGTATTTTACATTTAAAAAATTTGACTCGGGTTCTTTTTGATCTAAATCATTATTATAGGTTTTCGGTGATGTTTCAATTTCTTTTCTTTGGCCAATTTTATCTTGAGGAGTAGGATCTTGTTTTTCTTTACAACTAAGAAGTGTAATTAAAATAACGCCGATAATTAATTGAATAGATTTCAAACTTAAATTATTTTAAAGCGTTAAAATTAACTTTAATCAAATGCCCGCTTAAATTTATTTGATTATTAATACTAAGGAAGAATAAAATACAACAATTTGGTAAATATGTTGTTCTAATTAAACAATATTACGCTTTTTAGTCAATTTAAAATGAAATATTAAAACTTAATTTTTATAAGTTAGATATCAAAAATATTTATTATTAAACAAACCCTATTGGCGCCAAAACCTGATAAAAACTCAGTGAGGTTGTGTTGTAAATTTGGAATAATAAGAATAGAATTTAAAACAAACAAGCCTGCAATCTCTAGAATTACCCTATCAAATAGGACGAAAAACTGTAAGGTCTAAAGTTTCCTAAATTAACAATCTATTATTAAAAATAGATAGATAAAGTACTTCTATTTATAAATTAGTTGGTTGCAAAAAACGGCAAGACAATACCACCCTCGGCGGAAAAAAGTGAGCATAGTTAAATTATCAATAACTCATTGTATTGTATTAGTTTAAAGCCGTAAATGATCTGGTATAAATTATCCGCTTTTAATGGTTCTAATCATCCTCCCCATCCAGAAATGCTTTACTTCCTGATAAAATAAATATAAAGGTTTTTTAACATCAAAGCAAAATAAATGGCTATTGAATTTTATGATAGCATGTTTGCATTCTAAAACTAATTAATTTTAACGTTTTTACACAACTCTGGTTAAGTAATAATTTTATACGCGGCAACTAGCTTTACCATCATTTTTTTCTTTATAATACTCAATTCTGTTAAAATGCAGCAATTTTGGCCAATTCAATAGTTTCAAATTGTTTTTTCCCAAAATACTAACCAATTTACATTTAAATTTTTTAGTTCTTTTGTCTTTATAGGTCATTACAAGCAATTTCTTCAATGCTTTGGACATAGTGATTAATTACAACTCAAATTTATCTTAAATCGCTTCCAAATGAGATTTTAGACAGATACAATGAGAGATTAACACTCAGTTTCTTAGATGATTAATCCAAATCCCAATGAAATCATTAATCCAATGATTTGGTTCCTAACCAAATCCAACAGTGTAGTCCAAAATTTGGCCAACCCCATGATTGTTTTGAAGAAATTCGATTAATAAAATTTGCATCGTTTTGGTGTTTTGATATTTTTTTTAATTTTTAAGAACATTGAAATAAATTTTTAAAATTTTTTGTTTTTTAAAGTTTGTTTATTGTTTGTATATGTTTATATATAGATACCAGCGCTTGTCCATTGCTTGTCCAGCGCTTGTCCAAAATTTGGTACGGCGTCGGTACACTACTTGTACCAATATTGGTCAACCTCCTTTAATTTTATTTGCTCTATTTTGAGCATTTTTAACATCTTAAACATTATTACTTTTTCTAAAATTATCGAAATCGATTTTGTCCAGATTTAGTTTCAAGTAGTTTTTTCCAAAACTTCGTTTTTCAACATTAACCTTGTCCAATAATTTTGTTATTTTATTTTTGAAACTCATATTTTCTTCTTGTATTAGTTTATATTGTTTTTTATAGAATTCCAACTCCTCATTTTCTGTAATCAACACTGGAGACCCAAAATCATAAACGTCCTCTTCATCCTGTTCTATATTGGAAGTTTCCTCTAGCAAAGATTGTAATATAGCCGTGGTTGGTTTATGGTGTATTTTTTCTATGTTTTTGATGATGGCAATGACCGCATTGGATCGTTTGATTACCTGCCTTTTGAGGGATGCAATAGTTTCTCCAAGATTGTCCTGTGGGGACACGCCATTCAGCTCAAAAAAATCAACCATGAGCCTTAGTGTCATAGACTGAGATTTGGAAATAGTCCTGCAATAGTTCCTGAATTTCTTAGCCACCGAAGTTTTAATCTTGAAGGTCTCAAATTTCTCTTTTTCGTATCCTTGATCCATTTTTTAGTAAAAAATTTATTGATTTTATTTGGCTGTGACGCTTTTTTAGTAAAAAAAGCCACCTACCCCTTATATTCTCAATCTCCGTAATCCCTCTTATACAAAGGGATTCCGAGAAAAATCGATAAACGTAACACCGCTTTGCGTGTTACCCTCTTGCTTCTCCATAATTTGTCCCACAGGGACCAAAATTTTTCAAACAACCTGATAAAAATATCAGTTGCTTTTCTTTGCATGACGACTCTCTTAAAGTTATAGGATTAGGATGTGAAATGGAAACTTAGAATGTTCCCAATTGGTTCGTTTTGGAGGTAAATTTTATGATTATTGGCGAAATCAAGTTTTTGAACGTCAGATATCATACAGGAGACAAATAAATAGGCCTCTAAAATTACATATTTATATGTACCTGTCTGAACCTTACAGAAAGGGTTAAAATTGATTTACTTATTATATCCAGAGCGTTTTCCTTTTTTTATTTTTTTAACTTTTGTTCCGCTTCCTTTTTATTGATTTTGTAAGATTGCATCAGGTTCGTTTTAGATTTACTTCCTATAGGGCCGACGCCGTTACCTTTTTTTGTTGCTTGGTGCCATTCAATATTCAGCTTTATTAAGACATATAAAAAGTGCGAGCGAGTTTACCCTGAGCGTAGACGAAGGGAGCCTGGTTATGCTGTCGTATAAAACTGAATGTTGTTATTTTGCTGTCAAAAAAAGGTATAGCAGTGTTGGCTCGGGATGTGGATCTAAATTCTTTGTGAAATACAAAAGCATAGGAAGTGGAACAAAATGCTAATAAATGTTCCTATTAAGCGGACGCTATTTCTAAGTTTTATATTGGGAACGGAGCGTTCCTGCCTTCTTCGGCAGGAAAAAGCGACGTGAAAATCTAAAATTTTGGGATTGTGTCCAAGACTTTTGTAATGAAGCTCTTTTCCCGAAATGAAGAGCAACGGAATGTAGGGGAATGTGCTGAATGGTTGGCTTATAACTTTTATGTATAACTTAAGTTAGCATGCACTAATAAAGTTTTAACTTTAAGTGATTTTTATAATGTCCTAGCGCAATACTAAATCAGCTACAATCTCTTTTAAACGCTGATTTTTTTTTTCAAAGCTATGAAACTTCATCGCTGGTAGCTTCTCTTACGGTATCACTACAAATCGCTTTTTACCAGCATCTATAAACTATTTGTTTCATTTATAGAATGAAGACTCGTAAATTTTAAAAATATAAGTCCTAATACAACGTGCTTATACTCTGATGGTTCGACCGAACCTCTTAATTTTTTGGAGGAATCCCAAAGGATTTCTTCTATTGATTTTTCGTTTTTTGTTGCTTTTTTAGCCATAGATATATTAGGTGAACACCGTCACTATTTTTATAATTTTTGCTATTAATTGTGAGAGACTCTTAGGTATTATAAATGTAGGGATATGAATTTTAAAATGAAACATAAAAATATTATTTATCGTACAATCTACGTTCATACTATGATAAATCCCAAGAAGCAGAAGCAGAATATTTGGCTAGTTGTTCACATTTATCTAAAGAGTGTTTAGTTTGAGCGTTGACTAATGGAAATATGTCCAAACAAGAAATTGAATCAAATTATACAGCTAGTAAACAAATGGTAAATTTTAGAATCAATACTACAGGTAAAAACCAACAACTTAAATATATTAGAGTATAGTCAAGCCTTTAGTCTTGTTTAATAATTTTAAGAATAGCCATATCGTGCTCCTTGAAAGCATTGCATGCTTCTAAATGTATTTCTGCTTCGTTCATGTCAGTTGCTTTTATAGTTGAACTGAATTCTTGCGCTCTTTGTAACATCTTTACGTAAACAACCGGGTCTTTCTGTCTTGATAAACGTCTCAATGCTCCTAAATAATCATCACGATATACCGTTGGGATAATTATTTTCGTTTGTTTTTCCTTTACAAGTTCTGCATTCATCATTACTCTTGCTATTCTCCCATTGCCATCTAGAAATGGATGAATCTCACTTATCATAAACATTGTATATGCCGCTTTTGCAAAAGGGTTGCTTAATGCCCTATAATAATCAAATCCCTTAATAAGAGTACCTTTTACCAAATTAAAATCAACAAAATGAGTATCGCCTGCTCTATTATTTTTGTCTTTAAATTGACCTGGATTTTTTGATTTTCTAGATTCTAAAAGAATGTGATGTCTATATTGCAGTATTTTTAAAAGATCTTCATGTGTTGCAGGGGTTTGATTCATTTCTTTTAAATTACTAACTATTCTATATGTCCCTAAAACATCATGAGAATCTTCATCTCTGTTAGCAATTGGAGTTTCTGTTTTAATAATTTTTTTTGCTTCTTCTAATTCGAAAATTGTTCCTTCAATATAATTTGAAAAATAGGCTTCAAAAAAAGCAAAATTTTTGAATGCTGTTTTATCCGTATTTATTTCCGGAATATTCTTAAATTGATTTTGTTTGAGGTACTTAAACAAAATTTCAAATAGTTCAATTCTAGCTGGATCATAAGGATTACCAAAAGCTCTTGCCATCGCTATTGGAGAAGTTAATATTTTTGATGGCTTAGTTGTCAATAATGCACTGATTAGCCTATTTAATTTCGCGAATTCGCTTTGCATTCCAAGTTTTTCAGCAATTATTCTTGCATTATCTCTAATTTGATTTATTCCATCCTCACCATTTATGCGAACTATTTGCTCTAATTTAGCTTCAATTTCAGGTAGTGTTAATGTTTTGGATTTAGGGCCTGGTTGCCTTGAAACTTGCAAATTTTCAAGAAATGCTCTTTCTTGTTGTGAAACAAATAATTCTCCAGAAAAAGGGTTATCACCTTCTATTGGACCTTTTCCCTCCATAAAACGGATTGTAATTCCAGGTAATTTAATTTTTTTTGTATATGTATATGTAACAAAAATATGACCTGCTGTTGTAGGCTTAAATTCTATTGCAGATCTGTGGCTTAATACTGAATTCGGATATTGTGTCCCTATAATTTTAAAAATATTTCTTTTAATAATTTCTTCTGGTTCATCTGTGAAATTAGACGTATAGATGCGAGGCGCAATTTTTTTTATTTCTCCATTTTTCACTAATTTAGAAATCTGCTTACTTAAGCTTTTATCACTTGAAGAGAAAATAATTTCTTGAACATGTATTGGGAGAATTTTTTCCATTTAAACTGCTTTATAATGTAAATATAGAGAATATTTTCCATTATAATATATCTTTTGGAGAATATTTTCCATTATAATGTGTGTTTTCAATTTGTATGTGAAAAATGGTAAAAAGAATATTTTCCAGTAAAAAGAGCATTAAGTGCTAAATAAGAGAATATTTTCCATTATAATTTATAGAATAGAGAATTTTTTCCATTATACTATTCCATACATATTATGCTTCCCCTCTACGTCGTCGCATAAAAAGTGTTTGTTCACAAGCATTTTATTGTTTTAGAGGAGTTCATGCATCTCATAAAAGCTTGATGTCATTAACATTGTAGAAGAAATTTTTTTAAGAAACTGTATTAACAACTTTCGCAGTCAGCGTTATAACAAAACCTGTTTAATAGGTTAAACCCAATGTTTACAAAAAATCCCATGATACCCCAAGATATCTACAAATCGATAATAATCGATCAAAACAACTATTTCGCACACCATTAAAAGGACACTAATTTATAGCAAATTAAACTCAAAAATGAAACTTTAGATAGTACCACTTATTCCAACTGAAATTTATTAAGGCACTTAAAAATCCGCTATAGATTTATTAATCTTTTCATTTATACAATTATTTAATTTATTCCTTAACGCCTTCATATCTATACTCACTTTCTCTTCTATGACTCTGGCATAAACCTGTGTTGTTGAAAGTTTGGAATGGCCCAATAATTTTGAAACAGTCTCTATGGGGACACCGTTAGATAGAGTTACGGTTGTTGCAAAAGTATGTCGCGCAGAATGAAAGGTTATGTTCTTATTTATTCCAAGTAGAACTGTAATTTCTTTTAAATAGACATTTAATCTTTGATTTGTATAGACTGGCAATAATCCAGAGTTATTTTCTATAACATTATCGTATTTTTTGATAATGTTGAGTGCTTTGTCCAGCAGTGGAATTTTAACGGGTTGATCTGTTTTCTCACGCTTGGTAAAAATCCAATATTCTCCATCTATTCCCCTTACGATGTTATTATCGGTAAGAGACCGGACATCGGTATATGATAATCCCGTGTAACAGGAAAAAACAAAGATATCCCTGGTCTTTCTATGAACTTCTTCATCCAATAAAAATTGTTCAAATCTTTGTAGTTCTACTTTTGACAAGTAATCACGTTGATGTTTAGTGAATTTTAGTTTGAAACGTACAAAGGGGTCTTTTTCTATCCATTCTAAATTAAGCGCTAGATTCATTATTTTTTTCAGACGCTCTAAATGTTTCATAACACCATTATTTTTTAATGGTTGTCGTTTATTAATAGAAGGACCTTTTCGTAGGAACAGCTCAAAATCAATAATAAAACCATAGGAAAGTTGTTTTAAGTAAATATCACTTGACTTTATTTTTGCCGCTAGGAATCTTTTTAAGTACCGCTCTGTAGTATAATAGTTCTTTAATGTTCCATGCTTTAGAACTGCTTTCATATTGGTGTTATGGTAGCCTACCAAATCCAATAACGTTTTTTGGTCGTCGTCCTCCCCTAAATATCGCGCCTTAATAGATTGAGCAGTTACCAGTTTGAATTCAGAAAGTAATTGTTTCTGACACTCCAGCAAGTCAGCGTAAACCTGGTCCAAATAGGCATTCAATGCCGGAGCATTCGGAGTTCTTGGCTTTGCCTTTTTTGCTATTGGATCCCAATAGGTAACCGATAGGTAACGCTTCAAGCTGATTTCTGCCCTTTTTCCGTTGACGGTTATACGAGCATAAAGAGGTGCAATATCGTCTTTTTTTTTGGCTGCACTCAACCAAAAATGTATACTAAAAGTCTTTGAAGTCTGCATGTGCTCTCACTTTAATGAATATTCGATTTGTTTGCGAAAGTCAAATCGAAGCGAAAGTCAAACACTAATGAACTACCAATGTAGTGAAAAATTTGGTAACTTTTTAGGTAACCGAATAGGTAACCTGCCAATTGATTTTAAAGCGAATCAATTGAAAACAAAAAAATGTAAATCATTGATTTTCATTTTTTTAGCTGTTTTTTGATATCTATTGATACCCTAATTGTCGGGATGACAGGATTTGAACCTGCGACCACACGGCCCCCAGCCGTGTACGCTACCGGACTGCGCCACATCCCGTTTAAAATTGTTTTCAAAGAAAACATATTTTATAAATATTACAAAAGAAAAAGAGCCAAAGTAATAACTCTGACTCTTCCATAATATATTTATTTTTTTAATTATAAGTGGATGTAGACACTTCAAAAGTAGCATCTTTACCTGCTAAATAACGTTCTGCATCTAGAGCTGCCATACAACCGGTTCCTGCTGCTGTAACAGCTTGTCTATAAACATGGTCTGCTGCATCACCCGACACAAATACACCTTCTACATTTGTTTTTGAAGTTCCTGGTACATTTATGATATAACCAGTTTCATC
Source organism: Mariniflexile soesokkakense (assembly GCF_039650365.1). Lineage (NCBI taxonomy): Bacteria > Pseudomonadati > Bacteroidota > Flavobacteriia > Flavobacteriales > Flavobacteriaceae > Mariniflexile > Mariniflexile soesokkakense. Next base: position 192,089 of record NZ_JAZHYP010000005.1, read on the forward strand.
TAAATCTAAAAATCCCTTAAAAATATCTGTATTAGGTTTATGCCCTATAGCCACAAAAAATCCTGTAGCTGGTATCTCTTGTTTCTTGTTCGTAACATTGTTAAAAGCTCTAACACCAGTAACTACTTGCCCATCACCTAAAACCTCATCGGTTTCGGTATTAAACAATATTTCAATGTTTGGTGTATTCTTAACCCTGTTAGCCATAATTTTTGACGCTCTAAATTCATCACGTCTTACTAACATGGTTACTTTTTTACATAATTTAGAAAGGTAATGAGCTTCTTCACAAGCAGAATCGCCAGCTCCTACAATAACTACTTCTTGATTTCTATAAAAGAACCCATCACAAACTGCACAAGCAGAAACACCACCTCCTAATTTTAAATATTTCTGTTCAGAATCCAATCCTAAATATTTAGCAGATGCTCCTGTTGAGATAATAACCGTATCACAATGTATCTCTTTAGTTTCGTTAACCCATACTTTATGCACATCACCAGAAAAATCTACTTTAGTAATCCAACCATCGCGTACATCGGTCTCAAAACGCTCTGCTTGCCTTTGTAATTCCATCATCATTTCTGGTCCTGTTATTCCATCTGGATATCCCGGGAAATTTTCAACTTCATTTGTAGTTGTTAATTGACCTCCTGGTTGAGTACCTTGATATAATACAGGCTTCATATTGGCTCTAGCTGCATAAATCGCAGCAGTATATCCTGCAGGTCCCGAACCAATTATTAAACATTTTATTTTTTCAATTGTATCTGGCATAATCGCTATAAATTTTTAATCTGAAACAAAAGTAGAATTTTTGACACAAAACTTACATTAAAATTATCAAAAGATATTATCATCGTATAAGTACTTATTATCCACCATATTATTTCTCCTTTTTTTTTTGTAACTTGTAGTAGTATGATTATTAATTTAATACTTCGCTTATGAAAACACTTCTATTTATTTTTTGTGCCTCCCTTTTCCTTTCTTGTAATAATAAAAAAAACATTGAACAACCTATAAAAGAACATTCTTTGGAGGGTGCTTGGGAATTAGTTAGCTTTTTGAACTACAAAGAAGATGGTTCTGTAGATACCATAAAATCTTCAAATGCATACAAGCAAATGAAGATGTATTCTAAAACTAAGATTATGTGGAGCAGATTACGGGCATGGGATTCTTTAGATTGGTTTGGAGTTGGAGATTATACTTTTAAAGACGGTACTTTAACTGAAGTTTTAGATTACGGTTCTCACGCCATGAATAGTCGTATAAAAGCAAAAAAGAAGTTTATTTTCGATATAACAATTGATGAAAACTCATTTACTCAAGTTGAAATTGATAGCTTAGGACATCCTATATATGCCGAAAATTACAAACGTTTGGAATAATTGAATAAAAAAAGCTGAACTATTAAGTTCAGCTTTCTTCTTTTATAATTATTTTCTAACAGCTTTAACAAGTGCAAGAGCTTTTTTTACATCTTGCTCTAGTTTTGCATAATCTTTATTAGCAATAATATCTTTAGAAATTAATTGAGAACCCATACCAACACAAGTTACGCCAGCATCAAACCACCCTTTTAGGTTTTCTTCAGTTGGAGCAACACCTCCTGTTGGCATAATGCTTGTCCATGGTTGTGGTCCTTTAATGCCTTTTACAAATTGTGGCCCGTAAATATCACCAGGGAAAAGTTTTACTATCTCGCAACCTAATTCTTCTGCTCTAGCTATTTCGGTTAATGTTCCACAGCCTGGAGACCATAATACTTTTTTTCTGTTACAAGCAATTGCGATGTCTTCTCTTAACACAGGAGTTACTATAAAATTAGCCCCTAATGCCATATATAAAGAAGCAGCTGCGCCATCTGTAACAGAGCCAACACCCATAATCATACCTGGTAATTCTTTAATAGCATATTTGGTTAATTCACCAAAAACTTCGTGAGCGAAGTCACCACGAGCAGTGAATTCCATTAATCTAGCGCCACCATCGTAACATGCTTTTAATACTCTTTTACTTAACTCAATATCGCTATGAAAAAACAAAGGAATCATTCCTGTATCTTTCATTGCTTGAGCTACTTCTAATCTTGAAAATTGTGCCATTTTATTTATGTTTTTTATTATTTATTCTTCAAATACCTATGTTCGGAATTTGTGTTTTTTGATTTGATTTTTTTTTTAATTCCAGTTTAATATTTTCTTAAAATCGTATGCTTCTGGATTGGGTACATATTTTTTTGCTTGTTCATAATCTTTCTCTTGAATATAGAACAGGTTGTTGATGAACAATTGAGCCATATCAGAGTTAATATCTACCAATCGTGGCGGAATCTTTCCATTCTCATCTTCAAAATCCTTTAAAAACAAAGGAGTGATATCGCCTCTAGAATTTGCACTGACAATACAACCTGAAATACCTTGGTCGTACAACTTTTTAACACCTATACCAAGTAAGGTACACAAGGTTAAATCGAATGCAATTGGGTTACAACATCTAAGTTCATAACCAATTTCAACAGGTCTTGTTTTTACTTTAAGTCCTATTTCTTTTAATTTAATCTGTAACAAATAATTGAATATATGCGACTTGCTTACATTTCCTAATTCAGGATGCCCGTGGTCATCATAAGTAAAATTAATATCTGAACTTAAAATTTCCTTTTCATCCATAAAATGGAAAACACCTTCACTCACTAATGCTACCCCATACTCAACACCTTTAATTTTGCATTTTACTATGGAAGACACAATCATATTAATGATTTTCTCAAATGTAATCGTGGTTTTGTTGAACATTTCCGGTATAATCATCATTTGAAAATGACAAGCCGAAGCAATTCCGAAAGCTAAATGGCCGGCAGAACGCCCCATGGCCGCCATTACAAACCAGTTTTCGCTAGTTCTAGCATCTTCATAAACCGTATTACCAATACGAACACCTTCATCTTTTGCGGTGTGAAAACCAAAGGTTGGGTTTCTATCTGGCAAAGGTAAATCGTTATCTATGGTTTTAGGAACGTGCACGTGGGCAACCTGTAAATCTTGGGTTTGAAGATATTTAGTTAATCTATTAGCGGTTGAAGCTGTATCGTCTCCGCCAATAGTTACCAATAGTTTTACATTATTATTTTTGAAAAAATCTGCTTTAAAATCACTGTCTTTAGGTTTGAATCTACTCATAATTAAAGTAGAACCTCCACGACTAAAAATACGATCGGCATGATGGAAATCAAAAATCTTTACTTCAGGATTATCAGAAAGCAACCCTTGGTATCCATGATGAACGCCAATAACCTTATACCCATCTTTCATAAAGGTTTTAGCAACAGTACTTATAACAGTATTAATACCTGGAGCAGGACCACCGCCACAAATAATCGCAATTGATTTTTTCATAAAGTATTAGAAGGTTTTAGTTTCGTTGGAAATTTTAGATTCAATTAAAACCTACAAGGTTATTGAAAACCTTGCAGGTTATTTATTTAAGATTTATTGTTATCTAGCAACTCTACCAGAAGCATCACCACCCATAAGCTTAGATACTTCTTCAACAGTTACTAAGTTGGCATCACCTTTAATAGTGTGTTTTAAACAAGATGCTGCAACTGCAAAGTCTAATGCATTTTGGTCGTTATCTGGGTATGTTAACAATCCGTAGATTAATCCACCCATAAAAGAATCACCACCACCTACTCTATCAACGATATCAGTAATTTGGTATTGACGGGTTTGTAACATTTCATTTCCATCATATAAAACCCCAGCCCAAGTGTTATGAGATGCAGAAATAGAACCTCTTAAAGTAGTAATTACTTTTTTAGCTCTTGGGAATTTTTTCATCATTTGTTGACAAACAGATAAGAAAGCTTCTGCTTTCACATCATGTCCATGCGTTTGTACTGCTGCGCCAGCTGGCTTAATACCAAAGTGCATTTCGGCATCTTCTTCATTACCAAGAATAACATCACAATAAGATGTTAATTCTGTCATGATAGCTTCACGGTCTCCACCATACTTCCATAATTTTGCACGGTAATTTAAATCGGTTGAAATAGTAACACCTAATCTGCTAGCAGCTTTTACAGCTTCTAAACAAACATCGGCAGAACTTTGAGAAATTGCAGGCGTAATACCAGTCCAGTGGAACCACTCTACTCCTTTAAACACTTCATCCCAGTTAATCATACCTGATTGGATTGTAGACATTGAAGAATATGCTCTATCATATACCACCTTACTACCTCTAGAAACCGCTCCAGTTTCTAAAAAATAGATACCTAAACGCTCACCACCCCATACAATTTTATCAACACCAACACCTCTTTTACGCATTTCCATCATAGCACATTCACCTATATCATTTTTAGGTAAACGTGTTACAAAATCTACAGAAATACCATAGTTTGCTAACGATACTGCTACGTTAGACTCTCCACCACCATAAACAACATCAAAATTGTCTGCTTGAGAAAATCTTAAGAATCCTTGAGGTGCTAATCTTAGCATGATCTCACCAAATGTTACTACTCTACTCATTTTGTTAAAATTTTATTGATTTAGTTAAAATTAAATTCTGCTTAAACGTTTAAGCAATCGCTTTCAAGTAAATATAATAAAAAAACATATAAAAATATATCTGCTTTGATTATAAAAACTGAAATACTATATTTGCTTAAACGTTTAAGCAAAAGTATATAAAAAAATGAGAAACAAAAAAAAAACAACAATAAAAGACATTGCTAGCGTTTTAAACATCTCTCCCGCTGCTGTTTCCAAGGCACTTCACGATGATTCTCGTATAAGCACAAAAACGAAAGAAGCTGTAAAAAAGGTGGCTAAAGAATTAAATTATCAACCAAATCATCTAGCAAGTGCGCTTCGAAAAGGCAAAAGCAACTTAGTTGGAGTTATTGTTCCTAGAACCAACAGCCACTTTTTTTCTTCTGTAATTCAAAATATAGAAGAAGTTTTAAACAAAGAAGGCTACAATATTATTATTACCCAATCGAACGAATCTTATAAAAAAGAATGTAGCAACATTGACACGCTATTATTTACACAGGTTGATGGTATTATTGCCTCTATGGCTAATGAAACAATTAGTTTAGATTATTATGAAAAAATAAAGTCAAAAGGCATTCCTTTAATTTTATTTGACCGTGGTGAAAATGATTTGAATGTTGATTATGTAGGTATAAACGATTACGACAGTAGCCACATGATTGTTGAACACTTAGTACAACAAGGCTGTAAACGAATTGCACATATTGGTGGTTACAGACACACACGTATTTTCAATAACCGAATTAATGGCTATATAGATGCCATAAAAAAACATGATTTATCTTTAGATGAATCGCTGTTAATAGAAAGCAGTCTTACCATAGAAGATGGCAGAGATAAAATGATGCAACTGCTAAATTTAAAAAACAGACCCGATGCTGTTTATGTTGCAGGAGATTACGCTGCATTAGGTGCCTTACAAGTGCTTAATGAAAACAATATCAATATACCTAAAGATATGGCCCTTGTTGGTTTTGGCAACGAGCCTTTTACTTCAATGGTTACCCCTACTATTTCTAGTATCCATCAGCATAGTACCGAAATGGGAAAATTAGCTGCGTTAACATTTTTAGAACGTGTAAAAGATCCAAAAACAAAACAAACATTAAATAAAATAATTCTTGATGCTGAATTAATTGTTAGGGATTCATCTAATTTAAAATAACTATAGCTTACTGCATAAAATCTTCTCTAATAGGGCTAAACACATCAATTAAAATACCGCTCTTTTTACAAATGGTTCCATGCATGATATTAGGCGGAATATATAAAGCATCACCTTCTTTTACTAGTTTAACTTCGTTGTCTACAGTAAATTCAAACTCACCACTAGCAACATAAGTAACCTGCGAGTGATAATGGTTATGCATAGCGCCAATGCCTCCAGCTTCAAAATGAACATTTACAAGCATAATCTTATCATCATATGCCATAATTTTTCTTTTTATTCCGCCGCCTAATTCTTCCCATTCAATATCATCTCCTAGTAAAAAAACATTACTTGATCCAAAACTCTTCATCGTTATATTTATTTTTAGTTTAATTATTAATTATACAAATGTACTTTTTTCTTAATAACTATAAAAACAGATTGATGTTTACAAAACATATTGATTAGCAATTTTAGTAAACACTTCAATTTGTTGTTGTTCCCATAAGGCATCTTTACCTAATTCTTTAGCCAACATTTTTGCTACCATAGGAATTATTTCTAATGTTACTCGAGCATCTAAAAATAGCGTACGAACCCGTCTTGCCAAAATATCTTCTACGGTTCTTGCCATTTCGTATCGAATTGCCCAAATAATTTCTGCTTTAGTGTATGGTAATTGTACGTGTAATGTTTCGCCTAATTCAGGATATTCTTTAATTAAATTTTGAATAGCTTCTTGGTCGCTTCCATAGATATATTGATGATGGGTTTTATCATGATATTCTGTTGCGCCGTGAATTTTTACATTTTTAGTTTTACATGATACATGATTCAATTTCCCTATCGAAATAGCTTTATTAATAGTATCTTGAGCCATTCTTCTGTACGTGGTCCACTTTCCTCCTGTAATAGTTATCAATTCAGAATTTGAGATAATAATTTTATGGCTTCTTGAAATTTCTTTCGTTTTTTCCGACTTATCTTTTGGTACTGCTAATGGCCTTAATCCTGCAAAGATGCTCAAAACGTCCTCTTTACTCACTTCTTGATTAAGATAATTGTTTGCCGTAGAAATAATAAAATCTACTTCGCTGTCTAACGCTTTGGGCTCTAAACTATGGCTATCTAGCAACGTATCAGTAGTACCTACCAATACTTTATTATGCCATGGCACTAAAAACAACACCCTCCCATCTTTGGTTCTTGGTATCAAAATCGCATCATTTCCAGGCAAAAAAGATTTATTTAAAACCAAATGAATCCCTTGACTTGGGCACAGCATCTTTTTTGCTTCAGAATTATCCATTTTCAAAATTTCATCGGTAAAAACACCAGTGGCATTTATAACCACCTTGGCATTTAAAGAATATGTAATGCCTGTTTCTCTATCTTCTGCAACGACTCCATTTACAATACCATTATTGTTTTTTAACAACTGATTTACTTTAAAATGGTTTAAAGCAGTGGCCCCATGTTCTATACATGTTTGGGCAATATTTATGGCCAATCTAGAATCGTCAAATTGTCCATCATGATAAACCACACCTCCTTTAAGTTTTCCATTCTTAATGGTACTTAATCTTAATAGTGTTTCCTTTTTATTGATTCGAATGGATTTTCCAAAACTTAATTTACCTGCCAAAGCATCGTAAATCTTAAGCCCTATTATATATTTAAAGGTATCCCACCATGTGTAATTAGGGATAATAAAAGACTGATTGTTTACTAAATGTGGAGCATTCTCCAATAACAATCCTCTTTCGTATAATGCTTCCTTAACTAAATCGATATTGCCTTGCCCTAAATACCGCACACCACCATGAACAAGTTTGGTGCTTCGGCTTGAAGTTCCTTTTGCAAAATCCACTTGTTCTAATAAAAGGGTCTTAAATTTACGGGTAGCACTATCTAAAGCAATACCTAACCCAGTGGCACCACCACCAATAACAATCACATCCCAATTAGAGTTTTCCTCTACTTGCTTTACTAATGTTACTCTTTTAAAAATATTATTTTCTTTCAATTGTTTTTTAGTGAGATTAGAAGCCATTTAGCGAAATACTCTTTACTGCTAAATGTTTGTTTTAGTTATTATAAAGACACATACTAAAACCATATAATTTATTAAGATTATGACAATTTAAGAAGTTTAAAGTAATTCCTATATATAAACCCTAAAATAACTATTTATTATTGTTTAAATACTTTGTATCCATTTTATTATTTCTGTTACAAACACCTCAACATTATAACCAAATTGTAAATGCAAAAATGGGTAAATGAACAAATGCTTTAAAGGAATGTTATAGCAATAACCACAACATAAAGTCTTAAAGTCATTAATTTTCAATAACCAAACCCAAAAGAACAGTCCATGTTTTTATCAAAACAGACTTATGTTTGAATAAATCATTTTAATAAAACTATACTGATTGCCATATTGAATTGATCTATTTTAAAACATACCAGTACCTACTAGTTTGTTTTTCTTTTTTTTTATATCTTTGTGGCATGAGTATTATTAACCTAAAGAAAAAAACAGGAACCCCTAAATACAAGCAAATTATAGCTTCTATTGAAGAAGCCATAATTGCTGGTGCTTTAAAAAAAGGAGACCAAATACCATCTATAAATAGTGTTAGAGATACTCATAAATTATCTAGAGACACCGTTTTAATGGCGTTTAATGAATTGAAGACACGAGGCATTATTCAATCTGTAGTAGGGAAAGGTTACTATGTTTTAAATGACACTATTGATGTTACCCAAAAAGTATTCTTATTATTTGACGAGCTTAATTCATTTAAAGAAGATTTATATAGTTCCTTTATCAATAATCTTGGAAACCATATACGCGTAGATACTTATTTTCACCATTTTAATGATGACATGTTTGGTAATTTAATTTACGAGAACATGGGCGCTTATAATTTCTACGTCATAATGCCTGCTAATTTAAAGAACACCAATTTGGTGATTGAAAAACTACCCAAAGAAAAAGTTTATATTCTAGACCAAACACACCCAGAACTATCTGACTATTCAGGTATTTATCAAAATTTCGAAAAAGACATTTATAGCAACCTCAATAAAGCAACTTCTTTAATTAAAAAATACTCAAAACTAATTTTACTTTTTTCCGAAGACAGACAACCTATAGGGTTACTTAAAGGCTTCAACAAATTTTGTAAAACTAATAATATAGAAAATGATGTTATTGACTCCTTACAAAACAGAGCATTAAGTAAAGGTGCCGTTTATGTAATACCAGACGATAAAAACCTGTTGAGAATTATTAAAAAAATTAAAAAAGAAGGATTGGTTCTTTCAAAAGACATTGGAATAATATCCTATAATGACACCCTGCTTAAAGAAATAGTAGAAGGCGGTATTACCACCATTTCTACAGATTTCAACATTATGGGCGAACGCTTAGCACATATGATACTTAACAAGGAACAATTGCAAATAGAAAATGTAAATAGTCTAATCTTAAGAAATTCATTATAAACAACACAAACAACTAAAATGAATACAATATTAATTAAAAAAGTTAAAGACCGCTTTATAACCAAATTTAGTATGGAACCGATACTGGTTTTTTCCCCCGGTAGAATCAATATTATTGGAGAACATACCGATTACAACGATGGTTTTGTATTTCCTGCAGCAGTAGATAAAGGCATTATCGCTGCTATTCAAAAAAGTAACACCAACACATCTACAGCGTATGCTATAGACATGAATGAAAGTGTGTCGTTTGAATTGGATAAACTAAAACCATCCTCTGAAGGCAGTTGGGAAAATTATGTCTTCGGTGTTGTTGCCGAAATTCAAAACAGAAATAAATTAGTTGGAAATTTTAACATTGCTTTTAGTGGAGATATTCCTGCAGGTTCTGGCATGTCTTCATCTGCTGCCTTAGAAAACAGTGTGGTGTTTGGTATAAACGAACTTTTTAATTTAGGATTATCTAAAACCGAAATGATTCTTATTTCACAAAAAGCCGAACATAATTATGTAGGTGTTAATTGTGGAATTATGGATCAATATGCAAGTATGTTTGGCATTGAAAACAATGCCCTATTATTAGATTGCAGAACGGTGGAAGCGACACCCTTTGAAATCGACTTTAAGAATCATGAATTAATTCTTATTAATACCAACGTAAAACACAGTTTATCTGATAGTGCTTATAATGATAGACGTTCTGCTTGCGAAAACATAGCGTCGTTACTAGGTATTAAGGCGTTAAGAGATGCTACTGAAGCAGATTTAATTAAAATAAAGAATAAAGTAACCCCAATAAACTATCAAAAAGCTTTATATGTTATTCAGGAAAACAATCGTGCACTAAAAGCTTCACAAGCAATGGTTGAAGGCGATCTAGAAACTCTTGGTGCGTTAATATATGCCTCTCACGATGGCTTATCTAAACAGTACAAAGTAAGTTGTGAGGAATTGGATTTTCTTGTGGATCAAGCCAAATTGAACGGGCACATTTTAGGTGCACGCATGATGGGTGGAGGCTTTGGTGGCTGCACTATCAATTTGATAGAAAAAACAGAAACAGAATCTTTCAAAACTATTGTTTCTGAAGCCTATAAAAATAAATTCAATAAAGACTGTTCCATCTATTCTGTTAAACTTTCTAACGGAACCCACGTAATTAAATAAACAAATACTTATTAAAATGACTACCGATTTACAAGATTACTCACATAAACGATATAACATATTAACAGGCGAATGGGTTTTAGTTTCCCCACATCGTGCTAAACGCCCCTGGCAAGGTCAAAATGAAACTGTTTCCAATGAAGTAAGACCTGCTCACGATGCCAGTTGTTATTTATGTGCTGGAAACACCAGAATTAACGGGGAAGAAAATCCAAATTACGAAGATGTATTTGTTTTTACCAACGATTTTGCTGCACTTCAAACAAACTCTAAAAACTTTTCTGTAAATGATGGGTTGTTAATTGCCCAAAGTGAGCAAGGTATCTGTAAAGTAATTTGCTTTAGTCCAGACCACTCAAAAAGTTTGGCAGATATGGATGCTAAAGACATTGAAAAAGTAGTATTCGCATGGCAAAAAGAATATAAAGAACTGGCAGAAAATGAGCTTATAAACTATGTGCAAATATTTGAGAACAAAGGAGCTGTAATGGGTTGTAGTAATCCACACCCACATGGGCAAATTTGGAGCCAAACAACACTACCCAATGAAGTAGACAAAAAAGACCAACAACAATTAACCTATTACAACAAGAACAAATCGAGTTTATTAGGCGATTACCTTAAGCAGGAATTAACAAAGCAAGAACGTATCATTTTTGAAAATGATGCTTTTGTTGTATTGATTCCGTTTTGGGCAATTTGGCCTTTCGAAACGATGATAGCACCAAAAGCCCAACAAAATAGTATTTTGGATTTAGAAGGTAAAGACTCATTCCTTTTTGCTGAAGCGATTTCTGTAATAACCAAAGCTTACGATAAATTATTCAACACATCGTTTCCATATTCAAGTGGTATTCACCAAGCTCCAACCAACAGAAAAAACAACAATCATTGGCATTGGCACATGATTTTTTACCCACCATTGTTACGAAGTGCTTCCGTAAAGAAATTTATGGTTGGTTACGAAATGTTTGGGTCGCCACAACGCGATATTACACCTGAAATTGCTGCTAATATGCTGAAAGAACTTATTTAAAATTTAGTAAAAACAACCTTGGAGTTTATATAAAATAGAACAGCCGTTTTGTAAAATACAAATACGGCTGTTTATAAATATTAAAAAAAATTTATTTAAATTCCTAAACCTTGTCCACCACCAATTTGTATGGTTTCTGCGGTTAAGAAAGCAGCATCATCACTTGCTAAGAATGAAATAACAGAAGCTACTTCTTCAGGCTGCCCTAATCGTCCTAATAAAATATTGTTCTTCCATGAAGCGAACACTTCTGGCTTCGTAGACTTAATTTCTTTATGGAAAGGCGTATCGATAGTACCTGGAGATACAGCGTTAACTCTTATTCCGTACTCCGCAAGGTCTTTTGCTAATGCTCTGGTTAAAGCATGAACTCCTGCTTTAGATGTTCCGTAAATACCAGCTCCAGGCCCTCCTGCATTCCATCCGGCAATGGATGTATAGTTAATAATTGAAGCATTTGTACCTTTTTTAAGGAATGGAATAGCTGCTCTTGAAGCAAAAAATGTTGAGTCAAGGTTTAATGCCATTACAAATCTGTAAAATTCAGTAGTCATTTCTTCAAATCTAGACCTTCCCCCTAAACCTCCAGCGTTATTTACTAGAAGATCGATTTTACCGTACTTATTACCAATTTTGTTGATGTTTGAAGTTACTTCTTCTTCCTTTGTAACATCGAATCCGTAATATTCAGCAGTGATTCCTAATGCAGTAAGTTCTTTAACTCTATTTTCTCCTGCTTCATCTTCGATACCGTTTAAGACTACAGTGTATCCGTCTTTACCCAATCTTTTTGCTACTTCGAAACCAATTCCTCCTGTTGCTCCGGTAATTACTGCTACTTTTCCTTTTGAATTACTCATATTTTTGATTTTTAATTTTATTAAAATTTTAAACTATTCTACTGACTCTATATTCTTTGCGAAATAATAAATGGCTCCTATACCCAGAGGCACAAAAATGGCAATGGCTATAAAAATTGGGGTATAAGATACTTTGGCAATAATTGGAACTAAAAAGTTCATGATAATAACTGAAAACACACCAACCATACCACCTAAACCAGCTAAAGAACCAACTGATTTCCCACTAAACAAATCACTTGGCAAGGTTTGTACATTTCCAATGGCAACCTGAAATCCAAATAATACAATAAATACAATGGATACAAAGCGTTCTGGCGTAGTGGCATATAGAACTGTTGCAATAAGACCAATAACCATAATAATACCACCTATTAAAATAGTTACTTTTCGACCTTTATTAATTGAATTTGTTTTTGAAATTATAATGCCTGAAATATAACCTCCTGCAATACTTCCAATAGCAGCACCTACATAAGGCACCCAAGCAAACATACCTACTTCTTTTACGTTAAACCCGTAAACATCGAATAGATATATTGGCATCCAGCCTACAAAAAGCCACCAAATAGGTTCTAAAAAAAACCTGCTTGCTACAACAGCCCAAGATTCTTTATATGAAAGTATCTGTTTTAAACTTAGACTCTTAGCATCATCATTTTGATCTGCTTTACTTTGACCTTGGCTAATATAATTACACTCTTCTTCAGTTATCCATGGATGTGTTTTAGGTCCTCCCTTGTTAATTAACATCCAAGGAATAATCCATAAAAGTCCCATCGAACCTATTATTATAAAAGTTGTTTGCCATCCATAAGCAACAAAAAGTAAGGCGACTAGAAGGGGTGCAATAACAGACCCTATAGATGCACCTGCATTAAAAATGCCCTGTGCGAACGCCCGCTCTTTTATAGGAAACCATTCGGCATTACTTTTTACTGCTCCAGGCCAATTACCAGCTTCTGATAATCCTAAAGTTATTCTGAAAAAACTTAAAGAATAGAAACCACGAACAACAGAATGAAAAATAGTAGACAAACTCCAAATACCTATGCTAAGTATATAACCTATTTTAGTGCCCACTTTATCAAATAATTTACCTGAAAACAATTGTCCCAAAGCATAGGCAACCATAAAAACATTTAAAATATAACTGTAATGCTCTTTAGTTAAACCTAAATCATGAGAAATTGAACCTTCAAGATTTTCATTTCCCCACATAATTGAAAGGGCACTTCGATCGATATAGTTAATAACGGTCGCTAGAAATATTAAACCTATAATGAACCAACGTAATCCTTTAATTTTCATAATTGTTTATTTAAAAGTTATAAGGATGCCATTATCCAATAAGAGATAAGCAGAATACATGTATTCCAGTTACTTTATTAAATTAATTTCTATTACTAATACGTATAAAGCTAATAAGTATTTCTAAACTTATATGTGAAGAAATGTTTTATTAAAACAACAACTGTATTAAGCAATACTGTCCTCCTAAATATTTTTTACTATATCAAAATTTAACGCTGTGCATCATCAAATCTTGATTTTATATTATTTGCTATAACAATATTGATATAGCGTTTTAAAATGTATTTTCATTTTTTCCCTAGCCAATGCAGGGTCTTGATCTTTTATAGCTTCGTAAATAGCTGTATGCTCCTCTATTCCAGACATAGCCAAATCGTCATCGCAAACATGGTACTTTGCGAAATTGGTAATAATTTCAGGCGTTATAGATAGCATAAAAGTATTTAAAGTACTGTTTTTACTTGCTTTTGCTATGGCTAAATGAAACAGTAAATCTTCTTGAACTGCATTTTCGTTATTCAAAACTTTTTTTGAGTAAGCGTTAAGTGCGCTCTTCATCTTTTTTAAATCAGCATCTGTTCTTCTAAGAGAAGCTAATTTTACTGTTTTCAACTCCATTAAAATTCTAGTTTCAACCAATGATTTAAAATCTGGTTTTTCTAAATCTAAAATATCATCAACAATACCGTTCATGGCAATAGCGCCTACATTTGCTACAAATGTTCCACTTTGTGGCATTGATTTAAGCAATCCATAAAATTCTAACTTTTGAATAGCATCTCTTATCACGCCTCTACTAACCCCAAATTTATCAGATAACATACGTTCTGAAGGTAATTTATCGTTAGGTTCTAAGTTTTTATAGTTAATTAATTCACGTATTTTATCGATTACAATATTTTGTAACTCTTGATTGTCGCTTATTGATAATACCTCTAAATTCATACAATTTTCTTTAAAATTGGTTAACCACCATTATAGTCGATAAAAATATACAAAAACTTAAAATAATATGGTAATTATTAGAAACATTTTTAATACTAATGGGTCACTTTTAGTTCATAATATTTCACCCTTGCAAAAGCGCCTTCATCTCTCGATTGAAAATAATTACCCGCTTTAAAGTAATTTTCAAACACGCCCCATTTTCTCATGTTAATATCTTCATATACTTTATACTCATAGCCGTTTAATATGACCACCATTTTTCCATCAGATACTTTAACTTCTAGCATAAATTTCCTAAACCCTACTTCTTGTTCAAAATTAAAACCGTTATCATCATCCCAAGCATCTTCATGAAGTAGCTGTTCTCCAGTGGCATTTAAATTTTTAAGTACTTTTGTTTTAACACGTATTTTTCCGTTTTCCCAATATATTTTTAAAATGGGAGGTGCATTATTATCTTTTTGACCAATTAAATCGCGTTGTTCGTTGGTTAAACGACCATGTATTTGCATGATAATTACTTTATGATACTTTCCATCTGCATCTCTTGAGACACTTTCCATGGCCAATTCACCTTTCATATACCCACCTTGAGCAAATGTCCAGTTTGTATTATTATCACCAGGAACCATTTGTTCTCTCAATTCAGATCGTGTATACTTAGTATTTGCCGTAGTAGCATCACTTGGAAATGAGTAAAATACTAATGAACCATCGGTTGAATCATTATACATATAAGGTATCAACCTTTCGTCTTTGGCATAATTTAATATTTCTGGCGGTTCAATGTTCATTGCACTGCCTTTTTTGTTAAGTTCTGGGGTTGTAACACTCCAGTGGCTTAAATCTATGTCTGGTAATTTATACTTCCTTTTCTTTCTATCTTTCTTTTCGATTTTCGAATCCCGATGTGCAGCACTACTTACCTTATCCTGACAAGTGGCATTAACAGAGATAAAAACAATAATTAACAATAACACTAATTCTTTTAGGAAAGCATTGTTACTTTTCATTATAAATATCTGTTTTATAGAATCGAATAATTTTTTCATGGACATTTTATATTAAAAAGTAAAAACCAATTTCAATATTAAAAAACCTGAAATTGGTTTTAAACTTAAAACTATTAATTATAACCTGGATTCTGATTAAAATCATCTTCTATATCTAGATCCAGCTCAATTTGTGGAATAGGTAATAATAAACTGTTTTCATCAACTCTTTCCAATAAAATTGCTAAAGTAACATCTTCGGCATTTTGATCATAGAAATCATATAATAAAGGATGGATTATCCTAAAATGATTCTCCATGATATCAACCGCATTAAGCGTGGTTGTAGTAGTACTATAACGCAAAATATCGAACCACCTGTGATTTTCAGCAATAAACTCCCAACGTCTTTCGTTTGCGAAAGCAAGTTCAAATTTAGCGGGCGTATCAATATCCGCAGTTGTAAGTGCGTTTGCACCGGTCAGACCTGCTCTTGCTCTAACTTGATTAATATAAGTTAATGATTTAGGATCTGAACTACCTGCTGCCTCAGCGTACATTAACAATACATCTGCATAACGGATAATTGGAAAATCAAATTCAGAATCATCTCGAACTGATAAAGAATACCAATATTTAGTATAAAATAATTTTTGAGGCGTACTTGCATCTCGTGATGGAAGAATAAAATTTCTACGCGCATCTGCCATATTAAAAGTGTCATACAATTCTTGCCCAGGGGCATTGTCTCCTTGATTTGAAACCACAAAAATAGGCGTACCACTTAAATTTCTAGTAGGGGTAGCAGGCGCAAAACTAGTTGTGAACGGAGAACCTAAATTACCTACTCCAGATTTATAACGAATGGTAAATAAGATTTCTTTATTTAATTCATTCGTAATGGAAAAAACATTTGCATACGTACTTTCTAAACCATAACCACTGTTTGTAATAACATCAGTCAACAAAGGTAAGGCATCCGACTTTCTTCCTAAAGTTAAATACACTTTAGCCAACAACGCTTTAGCAGACCATACATTGGCCTTTCCATTGGCAGCAGTGGCACTATATTTAGCTGTGTTTCCGTTTGCTATAGTGTTTTTAAGATCTGCAATAATTAAATCATATACCAATCCTTTATCAGCTCTAGTCAAACTAGTGGCCTCCACCGGTGACAATGGCTCAGTTACCAAAAATACATCACCAAAAAGACGCACCAAATTAAAGTAATGATAGGCTCGTAAAAATGACGCTTGCGATGCCACATCTTTAATATCATCTACAGTTGCATCATTACTGTGACCACCATAAACAATTGAGCCTCCTCTATAATTAACATTCATTTTATCTAAAAGAATGTTAGTGTTTTTTATATTAACATAATTAAAAAACCAAAATTCTGATAAGTTGGTGTCTATCGTGTTCATAAAAAAAGCATCATAAGATAAAAACTCTAAATTATCTACAGAGGTGGTGGCTATCTGGTTCATAACAGCATTATCAGAGCGTAACTCTGTAAATTTCCATTCTTGCTTTGCGGGTGCTCTCATACCTGCATAACAACCAATTAATGCAGTATTCAATTCCTGAGCATTTGAGAAATAAATCGCTTCAGTAATATAAGATTGTGGTTGAACATCTATAAAATCCTCACCACAACTCATAACACCTAGAAGTAATGCACTAATAAAAAATTTATATATATTTTTCATAAAAAATAATTTTTAAAATTAAAATTTAACATCAAAACCTAAAACTATGGTTTTTGGTACAGGATAACCTCCTCTATCATAACCCGTAATTAACGGACTGCTATATTGCCCACCAGATCTTCTACTCTCAGGGTTCAATCCTCTAAAATCCTTGGCCGTTAAATATAGTAAGTTTTGACCCGCAACATAAACTCTAAGTTGATTTAAACCTATTCGATTAGTCCACTTTTCGTCCAAGTTATAACCTAAAGTTATATCTCTTAAAGCAATATATGATGCATCATCAATACCGTAATCGGTTTGCACCCATTGTACACCTCCTAAAGTTTCGTAAGGTGTTTGACCGTCTCCAGGATTGGATGGACTCACCCAACGATTCTTGGTGTAATTTACCACCTGACTTTTAGTTTCGGTATAACCTGTATCACCTAAGTACATTTCGATACCATGAACACCTTGAAATGAAAATGAAAAATCAAGACCTTTATATTCAAAAGTATTTGTCATACCCCAAGTAAAATCGGCATACGGATCACCTATCACCGTTCTATCATCAGTATTGATTTTTCCATCTGGCACACCATCCGGACCAGAAATATCTACAAGTTTTAAACCGCCAGGGGTTAAAGTTCCAAGAGAAACATCATCATTAGTAAAACCAGAAGCATCAATTTCAGCTTGTGAAATCCAAACACCATCCGTTTTATACCCATAAAATTGTACCAATGGGCTGCCCACTTGTGTTATATACAGTTCGCCTCGTTCTCCCGGTCGTGGCGTTTCAGCTAAACCGCCAAAATCAGTCAATTTAAGCCTGTTTGATGCATAATTTGCAACGGTTGTCCATCTGAAATTTTCAGTGGCAATATTCGTAGTTGATAATTCAATTTCATGACCACGATTTTGCAGACTACCCACATTATTCCAAGCAAATTGTACACCACTATACAATTGGTTTTCTGGTGTTAATAGTAATTTATCAGTATTTGACTCATAAAATTCAGCAGATAGACTTACTCTATTTCTAAACAGACCCAAATCGAATCCTATATTTGTTGATACCGTCGTTTCCCAAGTAAGATCGGCATTAGCTCCTGCCTCTGCTGGTGTAGCTTGACCGTTAGCTTGAGAACCATTACCTGAACCAGTAACATAATTTGCGTTAGTAGAATCGTAAATTGAGATATCACCCCCATAAGGAGTGTTTGTTAATACATTTAAATAAGGATTAAAAGCATTATTTGATCCTAATGGTTCCGTACGGTTATTACCTGTTTCGCCATAGGCCACTCTGAAGTTTAATTTACTAATCACATCAGATGATTTAATAAAATCCAATCTTGCCAAGTTTATACCCCCCGAAACTGACGGGAAAGTACCCCATTTATTTCCTGGTCCAAATTGTGAAGCACCATCTCTTCTAAAAGTACCTGTAAGATTGAACAAACCATCGTACGAATACACTAATCTACCATAATATGACAATAATGCTGTAGCGTTTTTAACTTCACCTCCTGGATCTGAGGACGAATTTAAATTTGCATTTACAAGTGTTCCCGCATTATTCCAAGTTCTAATATTATCATTCGGAAAATTTTGACCTGTAAAGCTAGAATTCTGATAATCTGTTCTTTGAGCAGAAAAACCAACTAAGGCATTAAACGAATGCTTATCAAAATCTTTTACATAATTTAAAGTATTCTCACTTAATAAATCTCTATAATCTCTTGTTATATATACGGCATAATTGACATTGGTTTCAGCACGTGCATTGGTTCCAACCCATTGCACTCTATCTGAAAATCTATAATAGGCATTTGCCGTAGTTTTAAATGTTAAGTCTTTATTAATTTTATAATCTAAATAGAAATTTGCTTGAACTCTAAATTCTTCTTGAGTATCATCTTGCAAATTTAAAACCTTGAATGGGTTAATACTGCTCGTTGTCCAAGGATTGGATAAATTCGTGCTTGTATATGTTGTACCATCAGGCAGTGGGTATTCCGGAAATACTAAACTGTAAAAATGAGACGGATTGGCATAATCTCCAACTGCCAAATCTTGAAAATTTCCATCTGATTGAGCAAGAGCCAAAGTTTCAGCGGTATGTCTAACTGGAATAAAACTTGGAAACCTATAATAATCTCTATAATCATTTGCAGGTCTTTCAGTTTCACTGTAAGTAGGTGCAATATTAACACCAACTGACAATTTATCGCTCAAATCAACATCCAATTTAACTCTAAACTGATATTTATCGTAATTACTCTTTTGCATCATACTTTCGTCGCCATTATAAGCACCCGAAATTCTATATTTAAATTTTTTAGAACCACCCGAGGCACTTAATCCAATATTTCTAAAAAGACCTGATCTCATAAATTCATCTTGGTAAAGTGTGCCTTTACCACCTCTAACCAAATTCTCAAGAATGTATTGTTTTTGATCACCGATTGATATGGTTGGAACAGTACCACTATCCCACAAAGGATCGTTAAGTCTCAATTCGCGCTCGGCATATAATTGTCGAACATATTCTGTAGACGTTTGAACATCATATAACTCGTAGGCACTCTTAAAACCTACCGAATGATTAAAACTATAAGACGTTTTTTTATCACTACCACTTTTAGTGGTTACTAATATTACCCCGTTTGCACCTCTAGAACCATATATAGCAGCAGAAGACGCATCTTTTAGTACAGAAATACTTTCAACATCTGCCATATTTATTGAGGATAATCCATCTTCAATTGGTTGACCGTCTAGCACAACTAAAGGATCAGGACTTGCGTTAATTGATGCCTGGCCTCTAATTCTAATTACTGGATCTTCACCTGCCGCCGATGATGTGTTTTGAATTTGAACACCTGCAATCTTTCCTTGAAGTGCTTGATCTACTCTAGAAACTGGCAATTGTTCCATGTTTTCATTTTTGTAAGTAGAAATAGCACTTGTTATATTTGATTTTTTCAAAGAACCATAACCTACAACTACTACTTCATCAAGTTTAGCTAAATCTTCAACTAAAGCAATATTGATTGATTTTTGGTCTTTAATGACCTGAACTTGTGTAACAAATCCAATATAAGAAAATTGAAGAACCTCTCCACTTTTCACATCAATTTTGAAGCCTCCATCAAAATCTGTAGTAGTACCTCTTGTTGTATTCAAAACAATTACATTCACACCCGGAATGGGCATATTATCTGTTGTAGACACAACTTGACCTGTAACAGTTTTGTTTTGAGCGAATAATGCAATATTGAAAAGCAATATTGCAATGAAAGCCAACTTGTTTTTTAAATTCATAATTAAATGTTTAAAGTTTGTTTAGTTTTTGCTGCACTACTAACATGTTTTTGGCACAACTTAATTAAAATAACATCTATTAAAACAATCGAATTCTCAACATTTTTTTTGTATTTTTGTTGAGCATGTTTTATTAAAATGATTACATGTATTATGTTTTACTTCCCTCCTAAAAGAAGTAAATTACTTAAAAGGATAGGTGTGCACCTGTCCTTTTTTTTAGTCAACCAAACTGGTAAACCAAATTGGTTAACCAAATGTATGCAAAATTTTGTTAAAAACAATTATTTATATAAAATAATTATTGCAAAACTTAAATTTTAACAAAAAAAACATTGTTTATTAAGAATTTACTGCAGGAAGTCCTTTCTAATTAAGGAAAGAGTTATTTTCTCATGCCTTTTTATCTCCAAAATAGGATACCGCTCCACCACTTAAGAAATCTTCTCTTACAGGACTAAATGTGTCAATTAACATCCCTTCTTCCAAACAAACGGCACTATGCAATAAATTTGGTTCAATATACACGCCATCTCCTGCTTCTACAATTTTCTTTTCTCCATTAATTTCAAATTCAAATTTACCTGAAACACAATAGGTGGCTTGTGTATGAAAATGTTTATGAGGTGCACCTAATGCTCCTTTCTCAAATTTTACTTGTACCATCATGATTTGATTATCATAACCTAAGAACTTTCTTGATACTCCTCCGCCCAGCTGTTCCCATTCCATTTTTTTTGTGATGATGTACTTTTCACTAAATCTTTTCATACTATATTTATTTTATTGTTTTTTTAAAGGTCATATGTTGCTTCCGTTTAGTCATTCCCTTGAGGTATCAAGTTCTCGTTATGGAAGGTTCAGGATTTTTTATTTATTTCTATTAATTTATAAGCTCCTATCCATTCATAGGTTCTATCGTTTATTTTTATTTGATGTTTACTGGTTTTTGAATTGTCCTTAAACGAAAACAAAAACATACTAGTATTACCATTTACTGCTTCAATATTTATAGCGATAAAATTTTCATCATTATAGACAAGGGCTAAATTTTTTATATTGGTAAATGCATTGGTAGCTATTTCGCTTACTGAATCGTAATGCCCATGTGATTCTAAAACAGTAACAAAGTAGGCATCTTTATTGTTTTTCTTTCTAATGATGAAGCCTGGGTCGTTCCTTAGATTGAAATTGGGATCGTGCGCTCCAATTCTAGTAAACATTAATTCATCATCCTTTGATACTACTGAGGAAAGCGTATAAAAGCGCTCATTATTAAACCACGAAATTTTAGCATTTCCGGTATCTGATTTGCCTTCACCTTCATTCCATAAATGTTGATAACCATTCTTAGTTCCTAATGGCTTCAATACATCTGGTTTGTTGTATTTAAAATTGGCAGACATGATTTGGCCTAAATAATAATATGGCAAATCGTATTGGTTTTCTGTTTCAGAATTAATTTTGATAATGTCTAATAAATAAGGACTCTCAAAATCGTCTTCTTTAATGATTGCCATTGTTCTATGAAATTGAGTCCCAGGATAGGCATTAGATTCTGTGGCACTTATTATTTGAATATTCGGATTAGAAACATCAAACAAATATTTTTCTGAATGATGTGCACTGCCAGTTTCAAAATCACCACGAAAATGTGAAGTTTCGTTTTGGACGATTGTATTATGAGCAATTGTTTGTTTAGCCCAAGTAGTGTTTTCCTTTAAATAATTACCACCACCTTTTTGTTGAATATTAACAAAACGTGCCATTCCGTAATCTTGTATTACTTCGTTAGCTCCTTCATAATATGAAAACGATAATTTATCATAATGCCCGTGGCTTAATCCATGTGCTGAATATTTCATAACCAAAGCATGTTCCTCTTTTGAGCCATTTGCTCTTAAAATGGCAACACCACCTTCTTCTCCATTTTTCCCATCGGACAGGTCTATCGATTTTTTAATAAACGGAGTTTCAAGTTCATCGCGAATTCCAATAGCTACCGCCAAACCTGTATCATCTAACAAAACTTCACCCTGCTTTTTTGCAATAGATAATAAATCTGTTTGATTACCTCCAAAATAATAACCAATATCTACTGCTGAAACCAGTTCTCTTGAGTAATAGGACATGCCTTTCTGTCCGTCGTTTAATGGAAAAAAATTACCTTCGGCATCGGTTAAATTTAATAAGGTCGTTATAGATTTTAATAGTACACCATCTTTATACTCAAAAATTTTAAGTTCTGGTTTTACGTTTTGCAGGGCTTCAGCAAAAACTAAAAACGGATACATGGCGTAACGCTGGTAATAGGGTCCTTCCGTATAATAACCATCGGGCGAAAAAGGCTCTTCTAAATTAGCAAGAAATCCAACTTTCTGGCCTTTCTTTTTTATAAAGCCACCATCATTATCTTTCGCGTTAGGGTCTATATTATCCGTTTTTAACCCATGCAAAGCGTTTTCAAGCAATTTAGAATCATCCATTACAAGAGCAATCATTCCAACTGCCACATTGCCCCAAGTACTGTGGTTGTGAACTCTATTAAAAAACTGAGGATTATCAACCGAAATATATTTTGCAAAAGGTCTAAAAAGGTCCTTTTCTAAAAGCTTCCGCTCCGTTTCGCTTAAATAATTGTAGACACAATCATAAGCTTGACTTACATACACCAACCAGTTGGAATCGTTTAAACATTGCCAAAATAATTTTCCTCTTGCATACGATCTTGTTTGTGGATGCACAGGAAGTGTTGGGTAGATTTTGGCATATTCTAAAAGCACCTGTTTTACGTATTCTGCGTATTTTTCATCATTTAAAATTTGATATAAAACACCTGCTTTTTGTAAAATTAGAAAGTTTTTTTTGTGCCGTTCGTGTGTGTAACCGCCAGAAAAATCCTTTGGAATAGGAACTTCTATGCCATTTAAAATTTCTGCATCTACCTCAGCTTTTACTTTTGCTAAAGTTTCGTCAAAAAGAGGTATTGTACCTAACTGCGCCCTTATTTTTTGAACACCTGCTTTAGTTAGAATTAAACTTGGGTGGTCTTGTTTGTTTGATTTTTTTGTATTTGAAGTTTCTTTAGTTTGCGCTTTGCAAGAAACCACAAAAAATAGCAAAGTGGCTAATAACAGTTGTATTTTATTTTTTATATTCATATTTGATTTTCAGAAATTAAACCAAGGTTTAAACCATTGAGTTGCTTTCTTTTAATTGTAATTTTTCAGCTAAATAAAAAAGGTAAAACCTTAAAATTTCATTGTAAAATTAATATTGTATGTAAAAACCCAAATTTGATGTTGCTTTTGTTCAATTAGCTTTACTGTTAAAAATAATTTCATAAGTTTGCGAAACACAATTGGTTCACCAATTTGGTTTACCAAATATATGATTAATTTTTCAATTAGCCTAATACTCCTTTAAAAGATATAGCTTATATAGCTCTGGAATTGAAGACAAAGATACTTTTAGGCCTAAACAAAAGATTGATTTACTGAAAAATAGACTTATTATAAACTAAATAACCTCTAAGATGAAGAAATTGAATAACGAAAACAGAATTAAGCTTCAAAAAATTAGTACGGCAACTATTGCTACCTGCCTTTACAAAAAAGGTTTAAGAAATCAATTCATACAAAATGTATTTCCTTTAAGCAATCAATATAAAAGTATGGTTGGTGAAGCTTTTACACTGCGCTATATTCCAGCCAGAGAAGATTTAAACTCTATTAATGTTTTTCAAGACCCTAGACATCCGCAAAGAGTTGCTATAGAAACGTGTCCTGAAGGGGCGGTTTTAGTTATTGATAGCCGAAAAGATGCAAGAGCAGCATCAGCTGGTTCCATATTAGTTACCAGACTCATGAAGCGAGGTGCTGCTGGGATCGTTACAGATGGAGGATTTAGAGACTCTGAAGAAATTGCACAATTACCGTTTTCATCTTATCACCAAAAACCTTCAGCACCTACCAATTTAACCCTGCACCAAGCCCTAGACATCAATGTCCCAATTGGTTGTGGTGATGTTGCTGTATTCCCCGGGGATATTATTGTTGGAGATAAAGATGGGGTTATGGTAATACCTTCTGAAATTGCTAACGATGTAGCAATTGAATGTGAGCAAATGACCTTATTCGAAGATTTTGTTTTAGAGCAGGTTAATAACGGAAAATCTATAATAGGATTATACCCACCTACTGATGAACAAACGCTGAAAGACTTTGAAGCATGGAAAAATAATAGATGAAAATAAGCCAATATGATATTGGAAATATGAATTTGCTCTAATTTAATTTGGTTTGAAGAAATATTTTGAGAACATAATTTTTTAATCAAAATCAAAAAACTACCAAAAAAATTTTTAAGCCAATTCATTAGTACATCAATTTTAACTCCAAGTTTTGAACCACTTCAATTTTACCCGAATTTATGATGGTGTTTTCACCAGGTTCTTGCCCTTTTTCACCCCATAAAATGGCAATAATTTTAACTGGATTATTTTTAAAGGTGTTGTTGGCTAACTCCACATTTACAATACCTCTGTTTTTTATCAAAACTTGATCTTTTTCTGCTTTTCCAGAATTGGTAAAGGTGTTGTTTTTGAGTGTTAAGTTTCCACCTATTGTAGATTCGTCGTAGCCCCCACGATAATAATCTAAAACAACTTCTTGTATGTTATCAAAAGTAGTGTTGGTGATGGTAACAAATTCTGCATTATAGTCGCCTCCATCATTGGTTTCTTTATTCAACATAAACCCGCGTTCACAATTTTTGATAACGGAATTGGTAACCGAAACGGTATCGGCAAACGATCCTTTTGATACTTCTAAAACAGATTTAAAATCTTTAATTTCAACATTATCTATAAATAAATCATAGGCTTTACTCATATTTTTATCTAAAGTCGTAAAGGTGTTTTGAAATTTATTTCCTTTTAAAGTTATGTTTACGAGCATTAAGTTTCCTTTAGGTTGCATCTCGAAAGCTGTTTTTTCTGAAGTAAATACCAGCTCTGGTTTATTATTTATATCGCTTGAAACTATTGTAATATGCTTGTCAATTATTAAGCTTGAATTTAAATTGTAAGTACCTTCTTTAAGTGAAATTACAGCACCCGATTTCGCTTCTTTTAATGCAGTAATTAATGCTTCAGACGTTGAAATGTTGTGTGTTTTAGCTTCCGTTTTTTTATTATATTCTTGAAACCAATCGGTCCCGTATTTCGACTTATCTATTAAAACCGCTTTTTCTTTTACAGGATTTACAATGGCACCAATACTATTATTCTTTGAAGTTCTCTCGTTTCCAAAAATGTCTTTTGTAATAGTTTCAAAATCAAAACCCGCATAAACTTTGTTTATATTTTCATTTAAAACATACAAATTATCCGTTTTTTTAACTACCGAAATATCTTTGGTTTTTAAACCATTAGTCTTTACTTCACTTTTATTATCACTATTTGTAATGTTATTTTTAAACTTAACTCCATCTACTTCATCATAATTTACAATAGGGTTTTCATTTGGAATTTCATTGTAAATAACATTATTGGCAACCACAATGCGTTCTGGACGTGCTGAACGGATTTCGGTGGCAGGCAATACGGCACTTTGACCTACATTGGAACCCACACTAAACTGCCACGGCGATATACAATCTATAAATGAATTGTGAGCCACCACAACATCTGTAACTTGGTTGTATCGATTGAGAGGTGATTTTGGAATACCATTCATAACTGCCAAGGCGCTTCTAAACTCGGCTCCTTTAATTTTGTAGAAATAGTTATTTGTAATCCAATGTCCGGTATTAATCACACGAATGCCACCAATAAATTTAGAGTTGTCGTTACCAATAAAAACATTGCCATCTATTGTAGCATAGTTTCCATGTCTTAACACCAAAGAGCCTTCACTTTCAAAAAATACATTGTTTCTAAATTCGTTAAAATTAGATTTGCTGGAAATTATTTCAATTTCACCATTACAGCGCTCGAAAAAATTATTTGCTACCAAGGTGTGCGAAGGTGTCATGGAAGTACCACTATCTCCTAGCTGAATGGTTTCTCCATGTGGACCACCTTTTCTTGGGCGAGGTCCAAAATGATTATTAATAATTTTATGATAATTGTAAATATTTTCATTCCCTTCTAACCTAATCATAATAGTGGGTCCAAAGTTTGATTTCCCAGTCAGGTAACAGTTACTCAACTCGTTGTATCTACCCCAAAATTCCACCCAATGGTCGCTTACATCGCGGTCTGTTTGCGTAAATTCTTCAATTACACATTGCGTTACTTTGCAATTATTTGCAATAGAGTCGTTATTAATTTTGAATTGAATAACATTTTTAGTTGGTGTATGACCGTTTTTAAAATACAGTCCATGAACCTCCAAATAAGTACCACCAATTTTTAAATTCGAAACCCCTTCTATAGTTACTTTTCCTTTTTCTTCAGCTGATAAAATGATTGGTTTTTCTTTAGTTCCTTTTCCGTAAAATTCAATTTGAGCATCGTTCCAAACACCATTTGCTAAAACGATATTATCTCCAGCATTACAGTTTTTAATGGCTTGATTTAACTCATTTATATTAGTAACTTTAATACTATTTACTTGTGATTGTTTAGCACATGAAACAAAAAGGACTAAAATACTTGAAACTAATAATATTTTTTTCATTGGTAATTATATATAGGTTTTAAATCGTTGGGTGTAATTATTCTAAAAAGTCAATTTTGTACTAATTGTGACATTGAGCACTTCGACTTCGCTCAGTACATGCTTTTCGAAATGTATCTTTTATGAAGTCTTCGACAGGCTCAGACTAACATTTAGGCTCTAATTGGGTTATGAGTTTAAAATAAAAACTGATTTTCATTAATTACACACAACGGGTATAGATTTTAATTTAATTCAGTTGGGTTGGTAAAATTATTTTAAGCTTGTTTCCATAGTTTTTGCACTTTCTTTAAATCATTTTTCATGGCATCGAACACTACTTTTTTATCGATAGAAATTTCAGTATTCCCTTTTTCAGCACCACCTAAATCATATTCTAAATGCAAAGAAACGGGTGGTTTTAAATTATAATGCTTCAGTAATTTAAAGTATTTATCAAAATCTACCATGCCTTCTCCAATGGGCACATTAGTAGCTTCCCATTTTCCATTTACTTTTTCCCATTTGAAATCTTTCAAAACAATGACTTTAATATTTGGATGCAATAATTGGAATCCGTTTTCCCAAGAATAGCCACCTTCAACCATAGCGTGCCTAATATCGTATTGTGTGCCAAAATATTTTTGGTTTACGGTTTCTAGAATGTTTTTTATTTCCCAATACGAAGCGCCTACACTAATACCTGCATGATTTTGGTAACAACCTACAAGTTGTAATTTTTCATTTAAATCACCTAATTTTTTTATTTCATTTTGATAGAACAATAAAGAATCTCGCATGGGCAAATCTTCTTTGTATTTAAACCAATTGGTTCTGTAATAACTAATGTGCTCTTTAGAAGCCGCTACAAGAATATCAACATCTAAAAGGTTATTTACACTTTCTATGCTGGTAGTTATCATGTTGCAATTAATACCGCTTGCCGTTATCGCTTTTACTGCTTTTGGGAGCTCGGTTTTCACCAATTCTGGCAATACATGCCCCTTGGGACGCACTGTTAAATCAACTCCAGAAAAACCCATTTCCGCAGCCATTTCTCCCGTGGATTTATAATCTAAAAACTGAAGGTGTTTTGAGAATATATTAATATCAAGCACATCATTTGGCTGTTCCAAAATACTATTTTGAAATGCTAATGCCGAAAAAGGCAGTAAACCTGCTGCACAAGCTGTTTTGGTTATGAATTCTCTTCTTGTTTGCATCATTAATAAATGATTTATTCAATATTAAAATACAAAAAAGCCCTTATAGAAAAGGCTTTTTGCATAATAAATTATTATTAAATAGTATCAACAATTTATTCTATTACAATTTTTCTTGTAGAACTGCTTGCATCTGCATTTATTCTTAACACATAAACACCTCTAGATAAGGTAGATACATTTAATTTATTATTAACTAAAGCTTTACTAGACAACACTTTTGCACCTAAAACATTATACATTTCTATCGAAGAAATTTTTGTTGCATTAGATTCAATAGTTAGATAATCTTTAGCTGGATTTGGGTATACTTTTAAGCCTTCAATCTCGTTTTTAGAAACACTTAAAGCTGGCAGCCCTAAAGCTTCTTCCCAAGATCCTGTAACTCTTATTTCATCAACATAACTAGCTGGGTTTCTATTATTAGAGCTTGCTTGTAAAAGAACAGATTGGAAACTAGTCCTGTTTCTAGTTAACGATTTGTGTGTAACATCCGGAGCGGGCTCGCCACTTGCAATTGTTGGATTTATCCACATATAACCAGTACCTGTAGGCGTAACCCCGTCAGCTAAGAAATCATTATTAATTGTAAATTTAATAACAATAAAAAATTGATTAACGGTTGGAGAAGGATCAGTACCAAGGTCAGTATAGGTATACTCTGTAGGGTACCATGCAAATTCTCCAGCTTGCGACCGATCAGACTCACCAAGTGCTATTCGAAATTTCATATCACCTCCTGCAGCCGTTGGCCCAATATGTATACCAGGCCCAACATTGCCAGAATCATTGATCCCAAGGCTTACATGTCTGTATTGTTCAGGTACATGACCTGAGGTTGTAGTTGCCCAACCAACCACGTCGAGTAAAAAAGAAAAATAGATGGATTTGCCATCACCACTCACTGCAGGAAAATCAAGCTCTCCATCCTCTCCACCTCCTTGCCAATAAACTGCATTTCCTGTAGGATTAAGATCAAATGCCTGATCTAAAGCCCACCCTGGATCCGTTTCAACTGTCATATCCAATGGAGATCCTGCAGAATAATTATTCCAAGTTGTGCTTGTTGAAGGATTAGTGCGAGTTCCATCCAAAAGTGATGTGCCAGTGTTGCCATAATCGAAAGGCTCAAATACATACACTTGAGCAAAAGTTAAGCTCCATGTAAATAGTACTGTACAAATAAGTAGTAATGTTTTTTTCATAATGTAAAGTTTTAAAGGTTTTAGTTTAATGTTTCCACAAAAATTAGGTTGTAAATGTATGTTTTATTGGTTTTCCAAACTGGTTTACCACTTTGGTCTTCCAAATATAATGAAATTTTACATACTACCTAACAATTATTTTATTTTTAACATTTAACATTCAGTTTGTTAAGCAAAAACATAAAAAAATTGTGAAATATAAAAATATAGTTATATTTGGAAATCCAAATTGGTTTACCAGTTTGGATTTCCAAATAAACCAAACATATTTTTCAATGAAAAAAATTACTTCACAGAATTTCAAAGGGTTAATTGTAACAAAACAGCTATTACAAAAACATTGTTGCATATTAATTATGTTTATTTGCTCATCAACTATATTTTCTCAAACATATGTAACTAATAAAACTGATTTACAAAATGCGGTACTTGCAGCTGCTCCTGGTGACGTTATTATAGTTAGAAACGGAACTTATTCAGACTTTAGTCCAACCTTAAAACCTAACGGTAGTGCTGGAAACCCTATTATTATTAAGGCTGAAACTATTGGCGGTGTTACACTAACCGGAAGTTCTAGATTCACATTTAACAAATCAGCACATGCCATTTTGGAAGGGTTCACTTTTAATTGTACAGGCAATAGTACCATGGTAAAATTAGAAGGTTGCCATAATATAAGAATTACAAGAAATGTATTTGAAACAGCTCAAACTAGTTCATCTAAATGGGTTTTAATTGGTGGTGTTTACGATGATACGACTGCTCCATACCAATATTTAAGTCATGATAACCGTATTGATCATAACATTTTTCAAAACAAAACAATGCCTGGTCATTATATCACCGTTGATGGTACGAATGAAATTATACAATCTCAAAATGACAGAATAGACCATAACTATTTTAAAAACAATGGACCACGTGCTGTAAACGAGCAAGAATCTATTAGAATTGGATGGAGTAATATGTCTTTATCCAGTGGTTATACTACTGTTGAATTTAATTTATTTGAAGATTGTGATGGCGATCCAGAGATTGTTTCGGTAAAATCGTGTGATAATGTTGTAAGACATAACACTTTTTTAAGAAGTTATGGTACACTTTCTCTACGACATGGTAATAGAAACCGTATAGAAGGAAACTATTTTTTTGGTGGTAACAAACCTATTGGATCTATATCTTATGATGGGGGTATTACTTCTACCACACTATATACAGGAGGTATTCGAATATATGGCACAGACCATGTTATTATTAACAACTACATGGAAGGCTTAAATGGTACTAGATGGGATGCTCCAATTACACTAACTCAAGGTGATGTAATTGACGGGCAAAGCACCAGCTTGAGCTCTCATTTTAGAGCAGAGAGAGTTACCATTGCTTACAATACTTTAGTAAACAATAGCCACGGTATAGAAATTGGTTTTAACAACAATGGCGCCTACAATAAAGCATTAAGCAATATTAAAATATTAAACAATCTTATCACAGGTTCTGAAAATGGCTTGATTGAAATTAAAGACAATAACGACCAAGGAAGTAACATTACTTGGACAAATAATTTACTGTATCCTACAGGTTCTGCACAGACCATTATTGGTGCTACTTCAACCACTCTTAACACAAGTAACGTAAACGAAAATCCTTTTTTGACTTTTAATTCTGATACTGGTGTTTGGAAAACAACTGTAAATACTCCAAATTACAATAATGTAGTTACAACTGAAACCATTAACGAAGACATAGAAGGGCAAACCAGAACTAATTCCAGCAACCCAGGTGCAGATCATTATAGTTTAGAATCAGTTAGATATGCTCCTATGACACCTGACACCGTAGGTCCAAATGCTTATGAGGTTGATGATACTTCAGAAAGTATGTACTTAACTTCTGTAACTGGTTTTGCTTCCGCAGGAGGTTCACAAACCGTTACTGTAACATCGAATGTAAACTGGGTTGTTTCACCAGATACTTCATGGATTACTGTAACTCCTACTTCTGGAACCAATAATGGTTCATTTGATGTTACCACATCACAAAACACAACATTCTCAGAACGCACAGGAATTGTTACTGTTACAGGTGGCGCATTAACAAGAACCTTAAACATTTCCCAAGCAGCGGCTGATCCACGCGATGGTTTAAACTTAATCAACGTTCTTGCTACAGATGTAGAAGTCAATTATGTTTCCAACGAAGAAGTAAACGGTACTACAAAATTTAATTATGCAATCAATAGTTTAGATAAAGATTTTAATACACAATGGGCTTCAAATGGCACATTAGATCCTAATGGAAGTGGATTTTCTATTCTAATTTATGACTTAAAAGGTGCTTTTGATTTAGATTTAGTTGATATCGCAACAACAAATGGAAAAACATATAAATTACAAATTTGGGTGTCTTCAACTGGTACTGCTGATGAAGATTTTACAAATGCATTTCCCCCTGATAATGTAGACCTTATAAGTAACACAAACGCTTCTTTCAAAAGTTTTATACTTCCTGCTCCAGCTATAGATACAAAATATGTAAAACTTATTGGTAAAGGGCAAGCTAGCAGTACTTTTACTACTATTCATGAAATAGAATTTTATGGAAACGAAAGTACCCTTTCTGTAAATGATAATGATTTAACGAAACAAGTAAAAATGTACCCTAACCCTGTTAAAGATATATTAACCCTTAGCCATATAAAAACATCTGTAAACTCAATTCAGATATTCAATATAGATGGAAGAAAAGTGTTGGAAAGACCGGTTAAGTTATCTGAAAACGAAATTAAAATAGATGTATCATCATTCTCTAACGGTGCCTATATTTTAAATATCATTAATAATGATACTTCAAAACATTCTAAAATGATTATTGTTTCACATTAAATCATGCAATAATTACAAAACAAAAAAACCTGTAAATCATACGATTAACAGGTTTTTGATATTGATTTATATGCTAATTTGTCGGGGTGGCAGGGAGAAATACCCCAATGTATTTTTTTAATATTCAAATAGTTACATATTAATTTACTGCTTGGTAACCGAATAGATAACTTATTTGATAAGACCTTTTGTTGTATTTTGCTACTAAAATAATGATTTTAGAAAAGAAAAACTATTTTTAATATAATTGATAAAGAAATTAGTACATAGAGCGGATAAAGTGCCAATCCTTAACTTATAAAAGTGAGCATATAAAATTACTATTAACCCTTTTGTGAGTTAGGCTATTGTGAATTGCTTTCAGAATTGTATTTTCACTTAGCATTCGCAGTCATTTGGCGAACCTGTTTTACCAGTTACCGGTTGTGAATTGCTTTCAGAATTGTATTTTTACTTAGCATTCGCAGTACCTAAGTTGCACGAATTGTTAGGCCCCGAGTTGTGAATTGCTTTCAGAATTGTATTTTTACTTAGCATTCGCAGTCTCTTTACTTTTTCAATGCTTCGGCAACTGTTGTGAATTGCTTTCAGAATTGTATTTTTACTTAGCATTCGCAGTAACAAGGCGTGGAGATAGTATGACACATCGGTTGTGAATTGCTTTCAGAATTGTATTTTTACTTAGCATTCGCAGTTATATTTTTAAACAAGCTAAAAGAGGTGTTGTTGTGAATTGCTTTCAGAATTGTATTTTTACTTAGCATTCGCAGTCAAGATACGACAAGATAATGGCAGTTATAAGTTGTGAATTGCTTTCAGAATTGTATTTTTACTTAGCATTCGCAGTTATTGTTTGCATTACCCAAGTGGAATAGAGTTGTGAATTGCTTTCAGAATTGTATTTTTACTTAGCATTCGCAGTTGGGTCTGTTATATTTGTTAGTTCCATTTCGTTGTGAATTGCTTTCAGAATTGTATTTTTACTTAGCATTCGCAGTAAATATAATGAAAAATTAGTTATATCTTTCGTTGTGAATTGCTTTCAGAATTGTATTTTACTTAGCATTCGCAGTAATGCTTCGGCAACTGAAAAGAGATAGCAGTTGTGAATTGCTTTCAGAATTGTATTTTTACTTAGCATTCGCAGTTCTAAGTGCGTGTAAAATTGTGTTATCCCGGTTGTGAATTGCTTTCAGAATTGTATTTTTACTTAGCATTCGCAGTTATTGAAACAAGAATCCCTACAAAGGAAACGTTGTGAATTGCTTTCAGAATTGTATTTTTACTTAGCATTCGCAGTTTTATAACAATACAACAGGCGAATATTCTTGTTGTGAATTGCTTTCAGAATTGTATTTTTACTTAGCATTCGCAGTACTCACGAACAAAAACAAGGGAGGACATAGTTGTGAATTGCTTTCAGAATTGTATTTTTACTTAGCATTCGCAGTACTGTCGTGGGTTCTCCGTTACCTCAAAGGGTTGTGAATTGCTTTCAGAATTGTATTTTTACTTAGCATTCGCAGTAAAAGGAATCGAAAGTTACTTACGAATCATGTTGTGAATTGCTTTCAGAATTGTATTTTTACTTAGCATTCGCAGTTAGTTCCTGCGGGCACTACTACACCTGCAGTTGTGAATTGCTTTCAGAATTGTATTTTTACTTAGCATTCGCAGTAAAAAGGCGTGATTGATAAAGAGGAAGCCTGTTGTGAATTGCTTTCAGAATTGTATTTTTACTTAGCATTCGCAGTAAAATCTAAAAAATGAAAGTAACCGTATTAGTTGTGAATTGCTTTCAGAATTGTATTTTTACTTAGCATTCGCAGTAAAGCTATTTTAGACAGCATCCCAGCTGCGTTGTGAATTGCTTTCAGAATTGTATTTTTACTTAGCATTCGCAGTAAAATCTTTACGATCGGTGCTGTCTTTTCCGTTGTGAATTGCTTTCAGAATTGTATTTTTACTTAGCATTCGCAGTTACTGTCCTTTCTGAAGCGAAAACCATTTCGTTGTGAATTGCTTTCAGAATTGTATTTTTACTTAGCATTCGCAGTAGATAATCTAAACCAACTACCAATACTATCGTTGTGAATTGCTTTCAGAATTGTATTTTTACTTAGCATTCGCAGTTTGAAGGTTCTTATCTTGAGGCGTTATTAGTTGTGAATTGCTTTCAGAATTGTATTTTTACTTAGCATTCGCAGTCGTAGGCGAATTTGTAAAACCAAAAAATACGTTGTGAATTGCTTTCAGAATTGTATTTTTACTTAGCATTCGCAGTTTTAAAAACAACTTAATAAATAAACGATGAGTTGTGAATTGCTTTCAGAATTGTATTTTTACTTAGCATTCGCAGTCAATAGGATGCGGAAAGTGTATTGAATGTGTTGTGAATTGCTTTCAGAATTGTATTTTTACTTAGCATTCGCAGTGGTGGTTTTGCATACACGATTGAAGCTTTAGTTGTGAATTGCTTTCAGAATTGTATTTTTACTTAGCATTCGCAGTTCTCTTTGCCATTATGCGAATAAAGATACTGTTGTGAATTGCTTTCAGAATTGTATTTTTACTTAGCATTCGCAGTCTGGAGATTTCGCGGGCGCGGTTGCAGACGGTTGTGAATTGCTTTCAGAATTGTATTTTTACTTAGCATTCGCAGTAGGTTTGCCATTTGCTCTTCACGAGTCAATGTTGTGAATTGCTTTCAGAATTGTATTTTTACTTAGCATTCGCAGTCAATTGGTGTCTGTAAACACCATTAAGAAGTTGTGAATTGCTTTCAGAATTGTATTTTTACTTAGCATTCGCAGTATTGGTTAATATCAAAATATTTAGATTTGTGTTGTGAATTGCTTTCAGAATTGTATTTTTACTTAGCATTCGCAGTCCATTTAACAAAATCGACAGGCTCGTTTTGTTGTGAATTGCTTTCAGAATTGTATTTTTACTTAGCATTCGCAGTGTTAAACGCTGTATATACACACGATAGAGCGTTGTGAATTGCTTTCAGAATTGTATTTTTACTTAGCATTCGCAGTTTGCACATTAAAAAAGAAAATGTATATTTGGTTGTGAATTGCTTTCAGAATTGTATTTTTACTTAGCATTCGCAGTCCTTTAGTATTGAAAGCGACACCAGACCAAGTTGTGAATTGCTTTCAGAATTGTATTTTTACTTAGCATTCGCAGTGGGCGAAGCTGCGGCAACCTACAACCGCCGTTGTGAATTGCTTTCAGAATTGTATTTTTACTTAGCATTCGCAGTAATCGGGAGCTGATGAAGGAACAAAAGCTTGTTGTGAATTGCTTTCAGAATTGTATTTTTACTTAGCATTCGCAGTAACTACAACATTAAGCAAAACTTCATTTGCGTTGTGAATTGCTTTCAGAATTGTATTTTTACTTAGCATTCGCAGTTAATAATAGTTTATCAAGTTCGTACTGTTCGTTGTGAATTGCTTTCAGAATTGTATTTTTACTTAGCATTCGCAGTTTCTTTGTAAGTTTCCGCGCACCAATTATGTTGTGAATTGCTTTCAGAATTGTATTTTTACTTAGCATTCGCAGTATATTAATATATAAGAAATTGATATACTGTATGTTAAGTGTTTTGTTGGAATTTAAAATCTGCTCTCTACCAAACACTACAAGTAACCTGCAACTTAATTTTTTTATTTCTAAAATAATTCGAGTTGTTGAGACGGTGTTTCCAACTCAGCAGGTTTCTGTCCATAAAATAGCTGCATCATTCCAAATTGTTTATCGGTAATTTGCATAATTCCTACTTTACCATATTCAGGTAAACTTTTTTTAACACGTTTGGTATGAACTTCTGCATTTTCCCTGCTAGCACAAAACCGCATGTAGATACTAAACTGAAACATAGTAAAGCCATCATCCAACAATTTTTTTCTAAACTTGGTAGCTCGTTTTCTATCTATAGCTGTTTCTGTTGGTAAATCAAAAAACACAAGTACCCACATACTTCTATATTGGTTTAATCTTGAAAAATGACCATTCATTAAGATATATTATATCCTTATATTTCTACTATCTTTTAAGAATAGGGGATTCAGAATTGATTTATAATGTATTCTTGGTAATATTATTATTCAAAAACAGGATACAACACCTTTCTACTAATACTAGCAAAACACTCATACAAACTATTGGTGGTTCGGCTCATAGCCACCATTAACGGACTTTTATTACCATCAATTACCACGTCTATAACAGGTATTTGCAACAAACCGGTTTTTAAATCTGTTGTTAGGGTTTCATAATTGCCTCCAGCTTGCACCATATCATTAACCAATACATCAACGTATACCCGATAAGGCTCCATAATATCATCAGCCAAACAAAACGCATTGTACTTATTTTTATGAAAAATGCCCACCGATGGTAATAACCCACTACTAACCAAGGCTCGTGCTGCAATACCCCTTAAAATGGCATACCCATAGTTTAACAAGTTATTTGGAGGAGCTTCTTTTTGTCCTCTTATAAAATTTTCAATACCAAAAATATGCTGCCAATAATAAACTGCCGCTCTACTTTCATGGTTTTCGGTGTCACCGCTTTTAACCTCGTTGACCCATTTGTGCATTTTACGAGCCGGAATGCCTTGTTTGTCCATAAAATTAGCTTGGTTTTGTATTTTGGCACTAATGGTTTGTTGCCATAAGTTTTTCTTTAATGGCACACTGGCATTTAGTTGATGACGCATCCGCTCAGTCTGTTCGCTATGCCCCACCAAGGGTTGCAATAAGCTAATTGGTAAATGATACCCATCACAACTTATAAGAGCCGCATTATTTTGTATCAATTTAGAAAGTAAGCCATTACTAATGGTTATTTGCTGATTTTCCAGGACTACCATACCCACATCTTCAATAGGTACTGTTTTGGTTGGTATACCTGCTTCTGGGTAATTGATGACCAACTGTTGGTTTTTGGTACTTAGATAGGCGGGATTACTGAAAAAGAGGGTACGTTTGATCATCTTATAACATGTGTGATATTACCTAACCTATCTATTTTTAATTTCCAACACCTGTCAGAAATCTTAAAAGCCCAACCACACATTGTCGTTTGGTATTTATTTTGACTTCCTAATTCACCAAATTTAGTTTTTGCATCATATTGTTTTATTAAATTTGAAACATCATTTCTAATAAAATAACATTCAACTCCTGATGTTTTTACCATTTTATATATTTTCTCAACTTGTTCCTTCGTCAAATCATTAAAATTGACTAAAGAAGGATTATTTATTTCTTCATCTGTTGGCACATAAACCAAATCATTTGGCGATAATGAAAATAAAAACACCCCTTTAGTATGGTCAACTGGAACTGGAGTACGTTCTCCTTTAGGTAAATGGGCTACTTGTTTTTGATGTTCAATTACTTCATTTAAAGGAATGGTCTCATAGATTCGTTTTTTATTGTTTTCATCCCAATAAATAGCAAAAAAAAGATTGGTCCCTTTAGCTGCTTCTACATATTTATCTTTCTTGTTTCCTGAATACCCAACATTAAATCTACTACCAACTTCATATAATCTAACTTTATAAATGGGCTGATGGGATTTCCCCTTATTAAGAATTTTAATATTCTTATTTAATTCTTCAATGCCATCTGCATTAAAAGCCAAATCGAACTGTTCTTTTCCTTTTTCGTCTATATAATTTTTTAAATGATTTTTTAATATCTCCTGAATACTAGCATCTGTAATTTTTTCAAGGTGTTTGTGGGTTTTTATTTCAGATAAAGGAACTCTTGATGCTGTTGCTATTTTACCTTTAGGTGTGGGTATATTTAATTTTCCAGAAACAGTTTCTTTATGCATTGGCTTTCTAATCGCCCAATTATCTCCTTTGGTTTGTTTTACCAACACTTTTTTAACTTGCCCGTCCTTTTCTTTCCATTGCCAAGTTTTATTATTTGTCTTATTGATTACTCTTGTATTCAGCTTAAAACTAACAATGGTTTTTTCTAAAACAGATTTAGCTTCGGTTGGAAAATTATCCCAAGGATGTTGGAAATATTTGGTATAATGCCCTTCTTCATTTTTAATTAGCAAAGAATCTCTTAACCCATAATTTTCATTTTCAGCGTTTAAAGCATTCAAGTAGTTGATGTGCTTCTTTGAACAACAAGCAATTACCAAAGCATCTAATGCATGATGCCTATGGTCTATTCGCTTTTTACTGAATCCTTTTGAAATATCATCTGGAACTTGAATTCTAAATGCATTTATCTTTTCATCCCAATACCCAAAACTGTCAGAATTTGTTATTGAATTTAAACGCTGAAATCTTGGAACAACTAACTCATTCCACTTATCATTCAATCCCCAATCTTGTTTCAGTTTTGAAGTAATAGAACCTGTTACTGGTACAATATGTTTAGATGTAGCTTCTTGTTCATTCTCTTCCCTAACCAAATTACCTAATAATCCTTTGATAAGTTTGCTAATATATCGGCTATCATTTAATTGTCTTTCAATAAAACCTTCTGGAATATCCTCACTCAATAATTTTTTTAGCTTGGCTTTATTCTTTTTAAAGTACTGATTACAATGGTTTTCATATTGCTCTAAAGAAAGAACTTCAACCGATTTACCAGCTCCTAAAGATACTTTTTCTGTTCCATGGTTTTTAATAAACTCATAAGCGGTTTGGTTGTCTTTTAATTGATTCACCTCGCTTTCGCAAATTACTTTATTACTTAAAGAATCATCAAAATAACGAGATTGAGGAATAATATGTTCTATTTGATAGTCGGTGGTAAACAATCTACTCATTGGAATTGTTTTTCCAGTGTAAGGAGAAATATAACCTTGCTCTAACCACAATTTATATTTTGTGATTTCAGCTTTTGTTGGGGAATTATTTTTTCTTATTTTTTCAATAACATCATCAATTACTTCTATACTTTGATAAATGCCTTCTTCATAAATTTTTAAAATTTCTTGTTGGCTTGGAGAATATGGTTTTACCTCTGCAACACCGTCGTTTTGTAATTCCTTTAATATTTCCTTTATCCTATGATTTGTGTTTTCATTTTCGGTAACTCTTTTAGTTAATTCTTCTCTTTTTTTAGCAGGACTTTTCATTTCTCTTCCTAATTCTACATGAATTTCATCAAAGAAATTTTCTTTGCCCTCTCCAAAGTGTTGCCAAATATCCCTAACAGTTCTTAAGGTCTCTGTAACTACCTGTTCTACAATTGGGTTTCGTAAACTATGTTGTTTGAAATCTTCTAAATATGTATTTATATCTTCTAGTGTTTTCCAGCGTGCTATGTTATTTGCTTCAGAATGGCGGTTATATAC
Source organism: Mariniflexile soesokkakense (assembly GCF_039650365.1). Taxonomy (NCBI): domain Bacteria; kingdom Pseudomonadati; phylum Bacteroidota; class Flavobacteriia; order Flavobacteriales; family Flavobacteriaceae; genus Mariniflexile; species Mariniflexile soesokkakense. Next base: position 231,983 of record NZ_JAZHYP010000005.1, read on the forward strand.
TAAATAACACGCTTGATATGTGTTAAGGCCTTGTAAAGGATTTTTATCTTTAAAATCCATAAAGCTTTTCAATAATTGTTTTGGTATATCGTCATCTATAATGCTTTCGTCAATTTTATCTTTGTTGAAATCAATGGTCTGTAATCGCTCTATAATATTAAAAACCCTGTCCTTAGTATCTAGCTTTATTATAGACTCATTCCAATATTTACCCATACGCATTAAAGGCAAAATCTTTTTAATGGCTTTTTCTGAATATGCTGCATAATCACTTTTAAATGGCGGAAATCTTTTGAAATTTTCAACAAATGATTCTATATCAATATTATTCTTGATTGCGAAGTTCTTAATTGCTTGTTCATATTCATTTTTATCTTTTACCGAATAGATAATATGCCAAAGTTTGAGTTCATTTTCTGTGGTTAAAAAGGTATAGACATCAAGATTTTTAACCTTTTTTAATCTCGATATAAATTGAGATTTGGTCTCATTGCAAGGGTATTTTTTATCCTCTACGTAATTCCATCTATAGTTGTCTTTCTGTTTCTTGTCTATTTGGCTTTTATCAACAAAATATTGAATAATTTGTTTTTGTTCTATCTCTTTTTTAGTGTTTAAAAAATCGAATAGTTCGACCCAATCTTCTTTAGTCTGTAAAAATTTGCTTGTAACCTCTTCATCCATCAACTTTCCGTTTTCATCTTCCTTTTGATAAATTTTTAGGTTTTTTATAAACTGCCACAACCTGAACTCCTGAAAAAGAGGATGCGATTTAGAAATTGCTTTTAAAGGTTCTGTATGCCAAATTTCTTTTTCTTCATTGGTAACTTTGTCAATTATCCTTTTCTTAAACGACCTAGTTTCATATTGACATCCAGAAATGGTAGACTTTTTACTTTTTAAAGGTCTTTGATAAAAAATAATATCATCTGTGAACAAATATTCAAAACCTTTGTTTTTAATATTTTGTTGATGTGCTTCGTTTCTTGGATATAGTTCTTGCACACATTTTTCGTATAGCTCTTCGCTTTGTAACTCGGGATGGTGCTTTATTTGCTCTTTAAGAATTTCAATGAATTCCTTTTTATAGAATTTTCGCTCAATGGTTTTAACTAGTTTTCCTCGTATTTTTTGTTTTGGATTTTGCAGAAGGGTTTCATAAATATATTGACCTACCGTTTTCTCTGAATTTTCAATATCTCGCTCGGTCTTCTTTTTTATGGCTATCCAATCCTCGTCTGAGTTTACAGCTTTATACGTTCTTTTTATAGTACCATCTTTCATTGTGGAGATTGTTACTATAAACTCTTTGCTTTTCCCAATCCAGTTTTCGGTTTTTACAACTTGTTTATCGTACTTCCAGCCATTAGAGAAATAAACATCGTATAATTTTTCATTACTTTTTTTAATTACTTCTCCAGAGTCAACAACTTTTTCTACATTTAAGGAAAAGTATTCTCTTGTTTTGTCTTTAGACAACTCTTCTTCTTCGCCCCTTAATTGATAATATCCTCTTTTTTGATTGAAATTTAGAATTATCCATGCCAACTCTTCCTTCTGTATTTTTTTTGATAATGCCTTTTTTCTTAGGTAATAAATTGTCCAGTCATAAGGAATTTTTATTTCCTCCCCATTCTTTTTATTATAGAACAAAAGCGGTTGACTTTTCTTAAATTCTTCAACCATTTCGTTAAATGAATCTATAAAAACAAACTCATGCCTTCCTTTTTCAGTTTTATAATAGTTTAGTTTTTCTTCTGTATTATCTTTAAACTGGCCTAATTTTTTTTTAAAGTCTATCGAATTTTTATAATGTTTTGGTAAAAAATCTATAATATTTAGAACCCTATGTAGGCGTTCCCGTCTAAATAAACTTCGTTGAAATAATCTTCGAACCCCTCTATACCCTGTCCGTTCAGCCGTTTGGGATATTGAAACCCCCGAATCAAATTTCCCTAGTACATCTTGACTCATCGGTATAATTCTACTTCCTAACCCTTTTATTAAGCCTTCCTTTTTTTCACAATTTTGCTCTACCAAAGACCAACCGATACTATTTGTTCCTAAATCTAGACCTAATATTTTTTTCATGCTTTTAAAAGATTTTTATTTTTTATACATTATAAAATGGTAATGCATTATTTCTTTATGGAAAACCGTAACCTGCTTTAATTATTTTATTATATATTAGCAATACAATTTTGAAAGCAATTCACAATAAGGATTATTCCGTTGTGAAAACATTTAAAGCGGTTCTTACGAATCGCTTTTTTTTTGTGCATTACATAATTATTGTTGAAACTCAATAGCTTTTTTATTAGCTATACAAAGCTTTCTGTTTATGTAATCTTCTTTATACCTGCTCTTTATACCCCTATTAAGACGACGAATAAAACAAGCAAAATACAAACATAAATTGCTTTACAAAATATTTAATACGGAAAACCGTAAGCGTTCTGAAATAAAATGCTTAATTAATAATAGGGAGATGCTAAATGTATTAAATAATGGTAAGCAATTACTCTATTAAAATAAGAATTTTTATAAATTTAGAATCATTTCACATAACACTCAAAATAAAAATGCAAACTTATTTTTAAAGAAGATATAGTTCACAATTAATATTTTGAAATACTCTTATAATTTATTTTGATACCACCCTAATAAGAAGAGTATTCCATATAAGAAGTTACTTATTTACAGAAAAGTTATCTTTCATAAAGTCCCATAGAAAATTGGTAATATGAAACTAAGGGGTAAAGCAAGAGGGTAACACGCTAAAGCGATGTTACTATATTACCTCCTTAGTTTTCAGTAGTTTCGAGGGGTCGAATGAATTGTTATTTAATCATTTTTCATGGAAAAACGCTCGTAGACCAATAAAATTAATATATTTTTCCGTGAAAAAGTAGGCTTTGGGTACAATTTGTTACCTTTTGGTCTCTTTTGAAGTTTTAGAAATATTTATGAAGATTTAAAATTTGGTTTTTACGAAAAAACTCGCTTAGCCCAGTAAAATCAATCATTTTTTTACTAAAAAAACAAATTTTAGCCCTGAATTCTCCAAAAACACTTCATAGTATTAGCTCGATAGATGTTGGGGCTTTAATCCGTAAAACAATTAAAATGCCAACAGCTATTGGGAACATTCTAAATTTAATGTTTTTATCCCTGTCTTTTACTTTTTGCCAATAATAGTTTTTCAATGGCGTCATAACTTGCCAACTGTGCATCGGGCAATATACTATCCACCAGTTCCAATACGGTTGCAATGGTCAGTTCCTTGGAGCAATTGTTCAGCCTTGGTGAAGCAAAGTCGTTCTCACTGTCCAAAGCCAAAATGCATACCCGTAACAGACTTGAAATAATGTAGCGCAGTTCACCATTGTCGGTTACTTCAAAGGTGGCTTCCTGCATGACAGGGCTGTCCTCCCTCCTATAGTATTTGCGCTCTCGGGGGTGCAATAGCCTAAAGACTTTGTCCAATGTTTCCCTGTCCTTTCTGTGCTTTTTATTTTTTGTTTTCATCAGCTGGATTTTAAGGATATTGGTGCATGGGCTTTATAATGGATTTCCTTTAGCTTTTTCAAGTGCCTCTCTCCTAAGCTTTGGGCTTCTTCAAAGAACCGTTCACAACGGTTAAAGGCTTTGTCCGAGTCCCTGTGCGAGAATTCATTTTCTGCCTTAAAGCGCATGATGTGGTGGGCATTGCACAGAATATAGTGCATGCGGTGCAGTCCATAGGTCTCTTTGGGGAATATGGTCTGTGGTAAGTGGCTGAAATGGCTGCAAAGGTGCAGCATATAGGACAGTGCGTAATGCTGTGGCTTAATTTCCCAAAATGCATACAACAGTCCCAAACATATCTGCTCCAAGGCATAGTGCATGGTCATCAGTCTGGAAGTAACATCCTCTGTGGGTTCAATGTTATCTAAAATGGACAGTAGATAAGCTGCGCGCTTCATTCTAACCTCCCATGTTTTTTGTATGCGTTCGTAGATGTTCGGGTGGATCAATATCTTATAGTCCCTGAACCTTAACAGGGCATCATCCGCTCTATATATACAGGGTGTTCTGAATATAGTCTTTAACAAGAAATTATTGCCATAATCCAATCGCTTGGTAGCTTTTGCCAATGTGAAATAAATGGCATAGACCCTGCAACGTTGCTGCATTTGGTTATAGATACCGTCCATAAATTCACCAAGTTCCATGGACATGGGTCTGTAACCTATAATAAGCAAGGTGTAGATGACTGTTTTTTGTGGATAGGTACTTATTGGTGACAAAAAAATATGCTGTTTCTTTTTGTCAGTATTTACACCGATAACATATACAGCATGTAACGGCAGTTTCTTTTTGATAAGGGTCAAAAGTTCCTGCTGTAACGGGAACTTTGTTGATATTTTTGCTTTCATTTCTATATTCTTAAAAATTAATATTCCTATTTTAAATATATTTATTACTAAAATAGGAATATTTATTTTAAAAACAGTAAATAATAACTAGAATTTTATAATAAAATTGTAATAGATGTTCTTAATAGGTAAATTTATATTCCTAAAAAAGTAATAATGACCGAGCTTGGACTATATTTATCTAGAAGATCAATTAACCGATCTGATGTTTCTAGAAAAACAGGAATTAACACAACAAGACTAAACGAGTTATCTAATAATACAAGAACTAAATTTCGAGTTGATGAACTTTATAAAATCGCTTTAGCTATAGAAGTTAATCCTTGTGAAATGCTAAAAGAAGTTTGCAAAGACATAAAACTGCCTAAGTAATACAATTGATACTATTAAGATTGTTGTATTTCTTTTTGATTTATACATAAAATTTCCTTTCAATATGCTCCCGTCTTCTTGTGAAGAGCATATTGAAAGGAAATTCTTTTTTAAGCCTCAAAAAAAATAGTTGTTTAGGCTGGTGCTTCGGATTGCTGCTTCTTGGTTTCAATTCTTGTAACCAAATTGTTTATATCCTCGCTTATCTTGGTCTCCACTACCCTAGCATAAATCTGTGTTGTTGACAGTTTGGTATGTCCCAATAATTTTGATACTGTTTCTATGGGTACACCATTGGAAAGCATAACCGTTGTGGCAAAGGTATGTCTGGCAATGTGGAAGGTCAGGTTTTTATTGATTCTACAAACATCTGCTATCTCTTTTAAATAAGAGTTCAATTTTTGATTGGAAATGTTTGGAAACAAGGTTTGTTTGTTTTCAGTGTTTGGATGGGCTTTATATTTATTTTTTATTTCCAAAGCTTTCGATAATAAAGGTATTTTAATTGGAACATTTGTTTTTTCACGTTGTGAGTTAATCCATTGTTTACCATCTATACCTATACATAAATCATTTGTTGTTAAATGCATCACATCACCATAAGAAAGTCCCGTATAACAACTGAATACAAATAGGTCTTTGATTAATTGCAACCTTGGAATTTCAAAGACTTTATTTTCTATACGCTCCAGCTCTTCCGAAGTCAAGAACCCTCGCTCCTTTCTTTCATACTTTGCTTCAAATTTTACAAAGGGGTCTTTATCTATCCATTCCATTTTAAAAGCAAGACTTACCATTTTCCGTAACCGTTCAATGTGTTTCATAACGGTATTGTTTCCCATTTTCTTCTGGCCCCTTAAAAAGCGTTCAAAATCTATGATGAACCTATAGCCCAATTCAGAGAGGAACATGTCTGTGGTTTTATACTTTTCCTTTAAAAATAGATAGATGTACTTGTGTGTGGTATAATAGTTTTTCTGTGTACCCCAACGCAAAGTGCTTTCCATATGGGTGTTGTGATATGCTATGATATCCGATAGTGCATGACAGCTTTCTGTGTTCCCTAAAAAGTGGGCCTTGATAATGTCTGAGGTTACCAGCTTGTTCTTGTTTTCCAATTGTTGGAAGCATTCGAACAGTTTTACATTAACCTGTTCTAGGTAAGCATTGACCAACTTGTTTTCATCGCTTACGGCTTTCAATCTGCTTTTAGCGGAATTCCAATCTGAAATATAGACCTTTCGCTTTAGGGATAGTTCCGAACGCTTGCCGTTTACCGTAATTCTGGCATAAAGTGGGGCTTTCCTGTTTTTGGCTCTTGCCAGTTTTAGCCAAAACAGGATACTGAAGGTGTTTGAACGTGTCATAATCTTTCATTTTTAAGTTAAACATTAAAAACAAAAGTCAAATCAAGTCATTCGGTTACCTTTTTTATGGGTTTTTAGTATAGGTAACCGAATAGGTCACTTTTTTTACCAAACCAAAGCAAATTAAATGTGACCCTTTAAAATGCAAAAACTTGATAATCATTCGATTACCAAGTTTTTGACACTATTTGATATACTAAAAAGTCGGGGTGGCAGACTTAATTTAAAATAGACTCACCCTTTGATATTACTGTATAATTGCTGTTTTTATCACTTCGTGTTCACCTAATTGCTCACTAAACTTTAAAAGAACAACTTTAAAATTTAATTTGATTGTTTTTGATATCATAAAGATATGAATTTCATTAAATTAAATTCAATATCAGCTACTAATTTAAAATTATTCAAAACAACTCTAATACTCATAAATACTTCAATACTAATTTTCGAATTTCTTAAATATTATAAAGTTTTGGTACTACTTTTAAAAAATCAAATGATTTAATTGTTAATTTATAATAATCTACAATAGACATTAAATTTATAAATCTCATAAAAGAAGTATTTTACCAATTTAGTATAAATCTGACAATCAATATTGTAAATACTAACAATTTATATTCTAAGTAAAAAAATTAATTGAATACTGAAATATTAGTCCTAACTAAATCTTCTGAATTAGAAACAGGTTCTATTAAAAAGCTATAAGAATATTTTTTTGATGGTATTCTAAATGATTCATGAGGTAAAGCCTTTAAAGACCAACTGTCGTCACCTCCCAGTCCCATTTGGTTATGATCAATATTAACAGTTATAAAATCTCTTGGAACTAAATCATAAGTATGCAGAGCTTTATCAATATCTTCTGTGGTATATGGCCAAGCACTAAAACTTAAGTTATTTGAAATGGCAGTTATTTTTAATCCAACATCAATAAAATTAGTTAAAGCAAACCATCGAACTTCTGTTTTATTACCGCTTTCTTGTGGTCTTATATAGGCATAATAATCATTTAAAATGGATGCTTTATAAAGTCCTATATCTGCCCCCAATTGCCTGTCTATATAATTTTCCTGTGGGCCTTTGCCTAACCAAGTTACATTATCAAGAGATTTTGAAACTTCTAATTGCAATCCTAGTTTTGGTAGCATTGGTAAAGTTTTATCTCCCTCAAAAGTGGTTTCAACAAAAACAGTTCCCGTATTAGAAATGGTATAATCAACTGCCATGATTGTATTCATATTGTTAAATTGAAATAGGGTTTTAACCTTGATCTTTGATTTGCTTACAGGCATTATTTCAAACGATTTCAATATGCGATTTTGTGATGCTTCCTTCCACACAGCTAGTGTATTATAGTTTTTTCCACCCAAGCGATCATTATCTGTTAATGGTCTCCAAAAATTAGGTTTCAAACCATTTTTAATAAAGGAATTGTTTTTAAAAGTATACTTGTCTAATATACCAGTTTCAGAATTAAAATGAATTAAAAAATCTTTACCTAGAATTGTATTTTTGTTTACAACTAGTGTATTATTCGATTCTTTAGAAACTTTAAATGGTTTATGATAGTTTAGTTTTATTTGTTCCCAAGCTACTTCATATCCTTTTTCTGCCCAATTTAAATCTGATTTTAACACAAACCCAACTCGAACAAAATATTCTGCACCTTCAATAAGTTTTGGTGTTTTAAAAGGAATTAATACCTGAGTTGATTGGTTTGGTGCTAATTTTACAGGTTTCAATAAACCTTTTTGAATCGTTCTACCATCTTCTTGCAATTGCCAAATAATATCAAAATTAGATAAGTTGGTAAAATGATGCCTATTAAGTATTTCGACTTCTTTTTTGTCAATATCAATTGCCGATATTTTTATAGGCTGAAATACTTTTTTACATTCCCATAATGCTGGTTTTGGGTTAATGTTAGGATTAACAATACCATTAATACAAAAATTTGAAGAGTTGGGAAGATTTTCGTCTCCCATATCGCCACCATAAGCGTAGTATTCTAAACCATCTTTATTTTTTTGCAATAAGCCTTGATCTACCCAATCCCAAATAAAGCCACCAATCATATTTTTATGAGAACGAATGGCATCCCAAAACTCGAATAGATTACCTGTTGAATTTCCCATGGAATGTGCATATTCACACCAAATAATTGGTCTTGTCTCTTCTTTATATTCAGCCATCTTAACCATATAATCAATAGATGAATACATTCTACTAACCATATCTACATAATCAGGGTCCTTTAGAAAAGTTCCTTTTTTGGCAATGCCGTTTGTTTGAGCGCCTTCATAATGAATAAAACGTGTTTCATCATAATTTTTAATCCATTGTGCCATGGTTGCATGATTAAAACCAGATCCAGATTCATTACCTAAAGACCAAAATATAATAGACGGACTGTTTTTATCACGCTCTACCATACGAACTGCTCGTTCTAAAAAAGCACTTGCCCAATGGGTATCATTACTCAGTTTACCACCTATCCCATGAGTTTCAAGATTTGCTTCATCAATTAAGTAAATACCAAACTGGTCACATAACTCATACCATCTTTCATCATTAGGATAGTGAGAAGTTCTAACAGCATTAATATTAAATCGTTTCATAGTAAGTATGTCTTTAAGCATGGAAGCTTCACTTACTACTTTACCATTAATTGGGTCGTGGTCATGCCTATTAACACCATATAACAAGGTTGATTTTCCATTTATTAAAAGTTCGCCATCAACAATTTCAACCTCTCTAAAACCAACTTTTGCTGCCCTTGTTTCAACAACATCTCCTTCCCTATTTTTTAAGTCGAAAACCAAAGTGTACAAATTTGGTTGTTCAGCACTCCACTTTTTCGGATTTTCAATGGATGCTTTCATCATTGCAAATTCATTTTTCCCTCGTTGTGGATAGTTTTCTTCGTAAATTAAGCTTGCTTTTAGTCTATTTGTGTCTTTAAGTATATTGATATTATTTTCATCAAATAATTTTATCCCTAAGCTATAACCTTCTAAAGACTCTCCATCAAATACTTTTATTTTTGGCCGTATTTTAAGCGTAGCATCTGTATAATTTTCATCTAAATCTGTTTGCACAAAAAAATCATATAGTTGCACTTTAGGAGCCGCTGTAAGATATACATCTCTATGGATACCACTAAGTCGCCAATGATCTTGATCTTCTAGATAAACACCATCACTCCATCGAAACACTTTAACAGCAATATCATTTTTTCCTGCTTTTAAAAAAGGAGTAATATCAAAATGTGTGGGCAACATACTATCCTCACTATAGCCTAACATGTGCCCATTTACCCATACATAATATGCAGAACTAACACCACCAAATGTTAATGTAATTTGCATATTTTTCCATGTAGTTGGTACTTCAAAAGTTGTTCTATAAGCTCCTGTAGGATTGTCTTCTTTTGGTGTGAATGGCGGCTCTACAGGGCTAAAAGTATAGCCCGCACTAGTATATAATGCAGTACCATAACCTTTTAATTCCCAATTAGCTGGAACCTCAATAATATCCCAATTGCTATAATTAAACGTAGGTTCTTGAAACCCTTCTGGAATACCTTCAGGGGTTTCTGACCAATAAAATTTCCATTTTCCATTTAATGACTTATAGCGATTAGTTGCCTCTTTTTTATTTTTTAAAGCAGTAATTTCATCTGGATAAGAAAAAGAAGTAGCTCGAGAAGGCATTCTATTTATACCCGATACTTGTGGATCTTCCCAAGGTCTAATTTCGTTAGAGGATTGTTTGTTTATTTGTCCAATTGAATTTTGTACTGCAAAAAATAAAAAAGCGAAAATGATTAAATATGATTTCATAATTGCTTTGTTAAAAGTTGAATAAATTATTATTGAGCGCTATTTAAGAATTTATTTATTGTTTAGTAATTTCAGATTTGTATAAAGTTGTTCCCTTTAATTTAATTTTATACGGCCATTGGGCTTCTAATTCATCCGATTTGTTTTTTCCTCGCCTTTGAGTTAAAGTCCAATGTTCGGTTGGAGAACCACTAACAACTAACCATAAATAGGTTGTGTTTTCTGGAACCTTAAATGTAGCAATGCCGTTTTCGTCTTTATACATGTTTCCATAAACACGACTGCCGTCTTTTAATGAAGCCAAAAATCCATAGCGCCAACCAGCTTTAGCTATTTTAACAGCACTATATCCTTGGGCACCAGTAATAGCTTCAAAGTTTAATTTAACTTTTGTTCCTGCTTTGGGAACGTGCAATTTTATGCCATTATATCCATAATTTTGTGGACAATTAATAGAATCAATCTGATACCAACCATCTCCAATATCATTCAATTTACTTTTGTGTTGATTGGCATATGGTTTAGCGACAGAATCTATCCTTTTTAAATCCCAAGTGATAAATTTCCGAGAGGCATCAAACATTTCGTCATTAAACTGTTCTTGTGTTAGGTTATTCATACGCTTGTATGTCATAACAACATCTTCATCCTTTTGCGTCGCCCTGCATAAGTTACCCCAAAATTCAATACCATGTTTTTCAGACCAATATTCCAACACATAAGGAGAGTGATACATATTTGCTGGATGTAAAAAGGCATAATGCGTTCCTTTTAAAAAATCTTTTAGGTGATAGTTTTCAAAAGTCATCCACTCAGGATATACTTGCCATAACATGTATTGCGCAGACATTTCCATAACAGATCCTCCTGGACCAGTTTTGCTATCAGCACGACTCATGTATTGAAATGCATGCCCAATTTCATGTGCCAATGCTCCATAAGGAGGTTTGTTCATTCGCTTAGCAGGTGTCCATAAAACACCAACCTTTTCTTCTTCTCCCCCACCAAAAGCGGTATTCTCATCACCTCCAAAAACATATATTAGTAATTTGTAGCTATCACTTATGGAATTTCCTCTTTGAACCAATTTTAAATCATTTACATAAAAATTATAGAACCGTTCGCACTCAATAATTGCTGTTTTGGGATCGAAACTTTTCGTGAAATCTGAATTAGTCATTGGATTATTGCCATATTCTTTATGCCAGAACATTGCTATATTGTCAGATTCTATCATACGACTATAACTATAATCGCTTTCAGGATCATCATAGTTATTGTTTTCTGGAACACGCCAAACTTTAGCTGGGATATAGCGCTCTTTTTGTTGATTTTCTTGTGCTAGGGCAAATACGCCAAAGCCCAAAGCTGAGATTAAAATAATGATTTTTAATGGTTTCATTCTTATTTCTTAGTTAAATATAACATCTTATTCAGTTAATAAATCAACTTTAAGTCCATAAATAGCCAAGGCCATTTCATTTTGTCTTGAGTCGTTTACATGCTTTGTCCCTATTTGTTTGTTTCAGGACGGGACAGACATAATAAATAAAGCCTTGAAAATCTCAAGGCTTTATTATTTTACAACCAATATTATAACGAGTGGTATTCTTAAAAAAATAAAAGAATTCTCTAAATTTAGCTGTCTAAATTAAGCCAAATAGCTTATAATGATATCTTCTTCACAAAAGAATCATTAATCCTTATGATTTTAATTCCTGATGATAACGCTACATCAAAACTATCCCCTTGAATTTTCTCATTAAAAAGTGTTTTTCCTAAGATATCATATATCTTAATTGTGGAATTAATAGGTAACTTATTAACGAATAAATGATTATCATTCTTCCAAATTCTTATAGAGTTAACTTTTGATACATTATAAGTACTTAAAGTTGCTACTATAGTAAGATTAATAACAAATACATAACGTTTTACATCTCCACCGCCAGACGGTGTATATGTAAAGGCTTGTTTTGTTGTGTACATATCATCAACAGCGGATCTGTCAGGAAATTGACCAACATTGAAACTAAAATTAGGTGCATTTTTTTCAGAATATACATAGGCACCATCACCCCAACCAATAGTATAGCCGTCAGTAGTAAACCAATGTCCAGGGGTATTCGCTGTTGATGCGGTATTAAAATTACCATCAGGCTCTATGGCTCCATACACAATTTCGGTACCAAATAAAGATGAAAACTCTGTTGTAGTAATTCCAAAAAAGGTACTTATTGCCTCTACGTCTAGTGGAACATTCGTAGCCGAATAATCACTTGTAGGTAGTTGTTGGATGTTGTAAGTAATCGTTTCCTCAACTTGTGCAAAAACTTGTGAAGTGCTGATAAATAACGTTAATAAAAACGTCCATTTAAAAAATGGTAAAAAAAGTAGTTTGTTTTTCATAATAAATGATTTTAGTTAATATTTTTTTGTATGGTCAATCAAGATTTATCAACAAAAACCTAGTTTATTTCTTTTCTGTAAAAACAATGAATGATCTCATACTTCATTGCAATATAACAAGTTATATCTGTTTAAAAGACCAATAAATTAGCACATACTAATACTATATTGACTATTTATTACTAATGTGTTTTTAATAGCAAGTAATCATGCGGTCCTTTTTAAAATTAGGAAAAGCTATACTATTTGTAAGCATCAGTTTTTTTTAAATAAAACAGCTTTTAAAATGGTATATCGTTAAGATAATATTCAATAGGTATTTTTTGCTATTTAAATTAATTGGTATTCTGGGATAAGTTAATGTTGTTTTATAAAATTCGAATTATTGTTTGCTAATTATGGCAGACCAACCACCTCCTTTAGCCATAGTTGCAGAAACTCTAGTGTTTTTACTTACGGTTAATGTTTCTATTTTATAGTCTTGGGCAAACATATCAACATTTATACCATCTTTAAATACTTCCATATTAAAAGAGCCTTCACCTAAAAAAGATAAATCAATATCTAAATTTCTAGCACTGTCATCTGTCATACCACCAACATGCCAAACACTTCCTTTTCTTCTAGCCACCACAATATAATTACCTACGGCGCCATGTAGCACTTTTGTTTCATCCCATATAGTTGGTATTTTATTTATAAAATCAACAGTTTCTTGTTCTTTGTAATAGGTTGATGGCGATTCGCACATCATTTGTAAAGGAGCTTCATACACTACATACATAGCTACTTGATGCGCTCGTGTGCCTAAACTCATAGGCCTATCAAAACTAATGGCATAATTTTTAGGTTGCTTGTTTATCATAGCACCAGGTGTAAAATCCATTGGGCCAGCTGCCATGCGAATAAAAGGAATGGTCACTGTATGCTCTGGTGTAATGTCTTCACTCCATTTATTGTTTTCGTTACCTCTAACACCCTCATAATTCATGACATTTGGATACATACGGCGTAATCCAGAAGGTTTAAAAGCACCGTGAAAATCTACTAATAATTCTAATCTAGCACATTCTTTAGCAATTTTTTCATAGGAGTTCACCATATACTGGTCGTTACGTTGCATATAATCAATTTTTATACCTTTTGCTCCCCAACTTTTATAGGTTTCAAGAATTTCAATAAGGTTTTCATCCAATGGTTTCCAAAGCACCCAAAGGATAATATCGACATTTTTTATCTTGCCATATTCAATTAATTCTTTGACATCCATATCTGGATTAAAATCAAGAATATCTGTGGTAGATTTTGTCCAACCTTCATCTAAAATAACATACTCAATGCTGTTTTTTGAAGCAAAATCAATAAAATACTTATAAGTTTCTGTGTTTAGTCCTGCTTTAAAATCTACGCCGTAAATATTATTTGCATTATACCAATCCCAAGCTACTTTACCTGGCTTAATCCAATCGGTATTTTTTATTACAGTTGGTTTTGCCAATTGGTAGGTTAAGTTACTCTCTACAAAAGTACGGTCATCATCACTTATAATAAATACACGCCACGGATATTCTCTTTTACCTGTAGTTTGAGCAATGTAATCGGCTTCTTTGATAATGGTTTGAACCCGATCTGATTTTCCGCCTTTATCAACGGCTTCCAATACATACTTCGGAAATATAGCATTCATTGTTGTACTTGCATTTCCTTTTAAAAATAAGCCCGGATAATCATGTAGTGCTGTTTCAGTAAATAACACATTCGCTTTTTCTGCTGTAAATAACACGGGAAGGCTACAAAACTCATTCGACTTGATGTTTGTTAAAGATTTATCCAAATACAAGCGTTCGTTGTGCGAATACATAGATTCTTCTTGCGGAAACAGTGATTTTGTGCTTTCGGGAAATGTTAATGATACGTTTTCTGAAATGACATGTCGTTTTGCTTTAGCTTCATCAATAAATTGATATGCAACCCCATCATTATAAGCACGGAAATTGAGTTTGTAATTGCCACTATATACAATAGAAAGTTCGGTGTAATTATCTTTTATTTCTGAATCTTTATGAGGAATTACAGGATATATAGTTTCAGAAACACTTTTTATAGTGTACTTTTTAACTATGGGTTTTATTCCAAAATCTGAACCAGTAGAAAAATCCATTCCAGCTTCTGCGTTTTCAATAATTAAATTACCATTTAAGGAGGCTGTCCATTTTATCTTATCCGAATTGTAAACACTTAGTCGTATGCTACCATCTGGAGATTTAATATCATATTGTTGTGCCGATGCTTGGAAAATAACTAATAGTAAAACAGATAAACAGAACGATGCTTTTTTCATTTATAGTTGTTGTTTTTTTTAATGTGATGCATTTATTATTAGTTTATAAAAATAAACCATTTTAAAAACAACACTAGGGTAATTATTACCTAAGCTTTGTTATATATTACCCTTTTATAGCTTAATACTTATAATATGTTGTTTATTATTTATAGGAAGCATATATGTTTTTTCGTCTTCATTTTTGTTTCCTTCGGGGTTTAATTCTTTTCCATCTATAAAAACTTGCCATTTATTTTTTGATAAAAGTGTCATTTCGGTAGTATGACTACCATTGGCTTTGTTTTCAATAGTCAATATTATTTCATTTTTTTTTGTAGAATATGTTATTGGTGAATCTTTTTTTAAACCATCTCTATTTAAAGTCACACCTATTTTCTGTTTATTAGAAATCACCCAAAATGTATTTAAAACACCATCTTTAGGTAAAATAGAGAAAGTATTATTTTTTAGGGTATGAGTACCACCATAAGTAAACCATCCAAATATGGGGTCTTCTGCTAAAATGGTAGCTGCCGTTCTAAAAATAGCACCGTTACCTAAATCGGCTTCACCATCATAATTCCAAGAGCCTCGTGGATTCATTCTACCTTGTAACCAAATTTTACCATTTTTTTGCGGGTTAAATGCCCAACCCATGGCACCATCGTTTTCTTTTCCAGAATACCAATAACCATAACTAGAATTTTCTATTCCAGAATTCACTAAAGCATAAGAACTTAAATATGATGCATAACCCAATTGCAACCAATCCCAAGGGGTTTCAGAAAAATTAAGTGCATAATCTAAAATACTCCAACCACCCATTCTGGCCATATAACTTAGGGTATCATCTGAACCATAAAAATAGTAAGCATTATTTAACCAACCCCTAACCGCAAGACCTGCTAAATGCTGCCGCTCCATAAATAATTTACTATCCTCTTTTTTAACTTCAGGATGTGAATACCATTTATCAAGTTTAACATCATACCAAAGTTTTGAGTCGGGTTTCATATCTGTGGTTGCACCGTATTTAGCAAAAGCATAACTAGATTCAAAGGCTGTTCTATCAAAACTATACTCTGACCTAAAGGGATATTTATCATCATAAACAAAATATTTTACTTTTTTCTCCCATTCATTTCTCAGGAAATCTGCATCATCATGTCTACCATAATCTTCCAACGTTTTAATAATTGGCAACAAAACCAATTCATTATAGCAGCCCCATTTGTAGGTATCGTACCAAGGAAGAATTTCATAAGGATATATAAAATAAACTTTTGCTGTTTGAAAAGCCCGTTCTAAATACCCTTCAGCATCCAAATAACTAACTTTTTCTGGATAAAATTTGGCAATTTCATACATGTGATAGTACAGCATAAATAAATGAGGATAATCATAAGAGCGCCAGATGTGTTCTTTATCTAAATTTCGATTACTTATACCAGTTTTTAAAAGTTCATCTTTATTAACCTTCCAATTAGGTACTCCGTAAATGCCGTAAGGATATTTTTCGTCTTGATTTGTAAGTTGTAAGCCTCCCCAAACATAATTTTCAAGGTAATATTCTAGAGATGCGATTTCTTTATCATCAGGAGTGAATACATTTTTTGCTGCTAAAAAAGGTGCTTTACATAAAGCAGGATCATCACTTGCTAAAACATAACCCCACCAATTATCAAAACCATCTGTATTATCAGGCCCTCTTAGTTGTTTTGCATCCATATCCCAAATAGAATACAAGCCATTATACCATTTTGTTGAATCTGTATGTTGTTGTTTTTCAACAATAAACTTGCTTCGTTTTTTTATTAATGTTTCTATGGGTTCCGTTGAAAAGAATTCTAATACTGTTTTTTCATTTCCATTATAATAAATGGTAAGCATATTTTCACCTAACTTTTTAAAACTTACTTCATAAATTTTAGTGTCTTCTTTATTAGATTTTAAAATTTTTAATTCTGTTAGTTTAGGGTATTCCGCCACTATAGAATCGATTGTGTTTTTTGAACGCAAAGCTATTTTAGCTGTTAAATCTTGCGGAATGGACATTCCTGGAACGATTCGGGTATCAAATAAATTGTTTTTATAAAGAATGTCCCTCATCTCTTCATAACTATTTGCCCACTCTATTCTGAAACCGTATTCAGCGTTATCACCATTTGTGCCACTCGGGTTTAATTTTAAACTTGTATTATCTAACCTCCAACTTCCTTGCTTTTCTTCAGAAGCTGAAAGTGAAGAATGAATAAACACTTTATATTTATTTCCTGCTTCATTAAAATACTCAAGTATTGTTCCCGGTTTGGTCATCACCATTAGGTAAGGTGCTTCGCCAGATGGTCTAGTAAAATAAATGAACGAACCGTTTTCTGCAATATGTTGGTGCTCTACAAAGCCTTTTTCAAAAACATACTCAGGGTTTTCACTACTAGGTTTATTCCACGGAAGTGGTATTGCTAAATCTCCAATAGTTAAAGGAAATTTACTCATATTTTGAATATTGATATTCCAATCGATACCCCCATTATTTACAGCAAAAGAACGCACCATTTTTATGGGCATTCCTTTTATAAAGTCTGTATAAATAATGTTATTATCATTTTGAGAAACAGTAGTTTCATCTGTATATATACTTAGCCAACTTTTTGGAGCAATTTGATATTGTACTTGAGCATGCCCCCAAACAGAGCCAGCACTAACTATATTAGCCTGATGTGAATCATGAGGTGATATTATTTTAGTAATACCGTCATGGTTTAACTCAACGGTAATATTATCATCTTTTAAAGTTTGTGTTTTATTGTTTTGACTATTTATGCTTTTACAAATACCTATAAAAAACAGGGCATAAATTATGTGTTTATATTTAAAACTCATTTCATTAATTTTAAATTAATTGATATGCTTTTTTAAAAAATTTAACACTTAGTAGTTTATTAAACAAACTACTAAGTGCTAATAAATAACTATATACTTACTAAACAGCCAACTTTACTGTATTACAATTTTTTTAGTTTGCTTAAAGTTTTCAGTTTTAATAGTAACAAAATAAATGCCTTTTGAAAGTTTTGATGAGGACAATTGTTCATCAGATTTGCAATTATCTTTCTTATAAAGCACTTGTCCGTTTAAACTCAAAACCTCTACATTGTAGTTAGTAATTGTATTATTTTGAAGTTTTATATTAATAGCAGAACCGTTTTGTGTAGGATTAGGATAAATTGTAAAACTTGAAGCATTAGATGAAAAATCATTAGTTGATAACGGCTCAGAAATATCTACTTTCCAATCAAACCAGTTTTTATCAACACCTGCTGTTTGAATAGCACCTGATCCTAATTTTAATTTGTAATTAAATTTTGAAGTACGTGTACTTTCACCTTCATAAATATAATCGGAGTTAGCAATAACAGCGAAAATAACACCATTTGCTGGTTGACCTTCTGCGAATGATATAGTAGCATCACCAGCGTATGTAGGTTTGCTATAAAAAGCAGCACCTGCTTTTGTACGGTAGCATAACCGCATTGTCATATTTTTTCCTAAAGGTTGGAAAAATACAGTCGCATCAGTTCCTGTGACATGAATAGGTACTATGTTTGCTCCAGACCAACCCGGTAATGTTCTTTCTTCAGGAATTAGAAAATCTTCAGAATCTTTAGTTGTTTTTGCATACGGTGTTGCCTTCCATGTAGCAAGATCATCAATAAGGGCTGGTCTTTCAGGACCTACATTTCTTCCCATATTATTTCTGTACATGTTTAAAATACCCTCTGTATATTTACCAAAATCTGATAAAGCTAGTCGAGCGCGATATTCTTGAATTAGGGTACGTGTTTTTGCATCGCCTATACCGTTAACAGTACCATTACCATTTGCAATACCTTCTAAAACGTATCCTTCACAATAGTTCCATATCCAAGGTAAGCTTTTTTGATCTACTATTTCTCCTAAAAATGTTGGGAATATGGAACTGTATTGAACACCTCCAATAACATCTCTTGTTTTTCTAAGTTCTTGATTTTGACTATTGAATATTCCAGAACTTACACCTTGAGCTTTAGGACCTCCAAAAGTACCATCTTGTAACCAGCCACTATAACATTCTATAGGTATAAATGGCGCCATAACCGACCCCATACTTAGCCATCCTAAGTCTATGTTGCGAAAATCCTCAAGTCCAGATTTTTGAATATCTAATTCCATTTGTAACCAGACATTAGAGCCTTCGTGAAACCATGCGGCATCTCTACACCCCGGTAAAGACGCATAAATAGCGTGAATACCTTCATGAACACAAGCACCTCTTTGTCCTGCAGCATCAGGGAATGTTGTATTAGGGTCAAAACTATTCACTGGATAATACGACAATAACACCATTGGCCAAGATTGACCATCTTGAGTACCGACACCACTTTGCCATCCTCCAAGATCCGTGTTAGAAGCATTATCTGTACATAAACCAGACCCAAATAAATAAACGGAACTACGGTAACCTGCTCTATATAATTTATCTGGCGGCCATCCCATATTGTTTCTTAGATAAGAAAAATCTTCATCCAAACGCTTTAACAATCCATCAACAGCAGCGGTAGTTACTAATGGGTTTGCATTAGGTCCTGCATTAAAGGTCCATGAACCATAGTCTCGACTCCAAGCAACATCGCAGCCATTATAACCAGGGTAATCTTCTTCTAGATTTTTGATTGGTACAGGGAAATCTGGATAATCGCTTTTAAAATCGTAGTGTAAAGTATTATCGTATGCTGGCCAATTTGTGAATTGATTTACCGCATCTTTAACTGTTAAATAGAAATCTGTTGAAGATGTCCTTCCACATGCATTAACATATAAAAAAGTATAAGTTCCAGAATTGTTAGATTGTAAATTGGATAGTGTAAGAGCTAGCTCATTCGATACAAAATTATTTGGACCAGTCCATTTCATTTTTCCCAAACTCAAATCAGTTGATGATGCAGGAATAAGTTCAACAACTTCACCTGCATTTACAACCGCAAAATTTTGTTCTTCAGGCGTACCATTAATTATAACACTTGATGTAATTGGTGTAGAATCGCATTCTGTAGTTTCAATTCCAAATACTTGAAATTCAATAATTCCAGTAGATGTTGCACTTTTCATATTAACTCTTATTTTACTAGTGTTTATTGCTAAATCACTAAGAGTATTAAAGGTGTTTAATGCTTTACCAATGGCTCCAGCGTTAATCCATTCCAGTCCATCCCAATACTGAATATAAGCATCTGATGGGGCTATTAAGCCACCGCCATCTGAAAACCAGTAAACAGAAACACTGCTTATACTATGTGCAAAATTCCATTGGTATTCAACCCAATTGTATTTACCATAATCTGCGTCACCATTCCAATTTCCGTAAATTGGACGCGTTCTATCTGATGAACTTGTGGGTGTAAAACCATCGTTAACCGAATTTAAATTTTCCCAGGGAGACACATGAGATGTTGAAGTTTGTGTAGAATTTAGCATTGCTAAATTAGTTTGAGCAATTGCTAAATAACTGCTTAAAAATAATGTTAGCAGAAATGTCCATTTATAGAACAATAAAAAAGGTGATTTTTTTTTCATAAGAGCATGTTTAAATTGTTTTTAAAATCAATTAAAAGTTTTAGTTTGTTGATTACAATTTAAGCATCTAACAAGATCTTAACACACTGATTATTACCCAATAATATGCAAATATTAGCTTCATTTGTTTTGAAAAATCAGATGATGCATGGTTAAAAATAACCTTAACAAATACATTTTAACACATACTAAAAATGGATGTTTCTATTTATTTTTTAACAATTATTTTTTTTGAAAATTGAATTGAATCACTTTTGAATTTAACATAATAAACCCCTTCTGCCATATACCATAAATTAAACGTTTCTATTGCACCATGATTTTTAGGAATAGTTTTATTTATTACCACTTTACCAGATGAATCATATACAAAAATCTTAACTTCTCTATTTAAAAAATTAGTAAGATTAATATTTAACAAACCATTTGTAGGGTTAGGAAATATACCTATTTCTAAAGTTTTTTCGCTTTTGACTGAAAGTGCTGAAAGTGGAGCTCCTATTACTCTCCATTCTAAAATACCAGTAGATTCATTACTATTCAACATAGAAACTCTAAGCTTTGTGGTAACAATGTTGCTAATGGCAAGCGTGTTCCAAGAATCTTTTTCCAAAGGAACGTTTCCAACCTTAACCCATTTATTACTGTCCCAATATTCAATATATGCCATGGTAGGTATTAGTATGCCCCCATTATCATCAAACCAATAGATTTGAGTTGAGGTAATTTTGTGTGATTCGGGCCAATTATATTCGACCCATTGTATTGAGTTTGGATTATTCCAGTTACCATACGCTAAATTAGATTTATCATTTGAGCTGGCAGGGGTAAAGTCATTATTAACTGCTGCCAATGATTCCCATGGAGATACATAAGAGGTTCTAGCTGTAGCTGTTAAGGCAATATTATTATAAGCAGTGGGCTCAAGTTGGTCTATCCATAATCCAATAAGATCTACGGCTTTTTTATCAATGACATTTTTTGCAATTGTAGGCATAGCAATATTTGGATCTACACTATTCATTCTATGGAAAAGAACAGATTTGGACTTGTCTCCAGGTGCAACAACCCGTGCGCCTTCGATTCCAAGAAGGCTACTAGGATTTGCATATAATAGATTTGTTTGGTCTAAACTGTTGAATAGTCTCATATCTAATTTAGCTCTTTCAGCAGTTCCTCCAGGTCTATGGCAATATGCACAATTTAAATCTAAATAAGATCGAGATCTCTCTTCTAAACTAGCATTAGAATCGTCTAGTGCCTTGTGTGTTTGATACTGCAAAGCTTTATTATCGTCTATTGCTTCATCTAAAATACCTAAATGACTTAGCGTAACCAATTGATTTGCTTTAAGTGTCGTTTTTGGATAGGTCATTTCAGAATTTAAATATCTTGTTCTTGGTCCTATAGTGCCCCCAATTACTGGATTATGGCAAGTAATACAGTCTTGAGTGCCTGGGTATGTCCACGTTTGATTTTTGGTAGATCCATTCTGAGTCTTTATTTCTATAGTTTCCTCTATACCTGAATCTAACAATACGGCATCCGTTTGTTCATCATTCCATTTATAAGTTAAGTAATAAAATGAACCTGGACTGGTTTTAACCGAAAATCTAGTTTCTAACCGTTTTGTTATGTTAGGATTTAATTCATCAATAGGCAATTCAAAATGTTTTATTAACACAGAACCTACAGGAAATTCCCAATCACCATCCTCAGAAAATTTAATTTTTTCTGCTGGAGTATTATGAGTGCCATCATTAGGTATTACCATCCATCTCTTTTTCTTGGCACCGTCAGACCAAAAGGATTCTATAAGTTCATACGGAATGACGCCTTCGTTTGGCTCTAAGGTCTCTAGGTTTTTGAAGGCACCTGTTTCAGAAAGTTTTTGAGGAAAACCACTTTCTGGCTGTCCACTTGGCACCATTTTATATAGCGGTACATTATCACCAAGTTTAAGCAAGTAAAGCTCGCCATCATTTCCTTCTCCAAAAGATATAATCTGTGTTGGCGTAAAGGAAGCTATAAGTTCATAATCCCCCGTATTAATATCAACCGCCCAAATTTCTGACCCGCCACCAAAATCGGCACAAATATACTTACCATAATAATTAGTCATGGAGGAACCACGGTAAATGTAGCCTCCAATAAGTGCATTGGCTTCAGCCCTAGGAAAAGCCACCAAAGGCCCTTTCTGTGTCATGCCATCCAACATTGTGGTACAATTTGTACCAGGGCTGTCGCGGTATCCTTCAAATATAGGCCAACCATAATTCTGTCCTTTTTCAAGTACATTAATTTCATCATGGTAAAATTCACCAACTTCTCCAATATAAAAGATACCTGTAAGTCTATCCTTGGTCATACGGTGAGGATTTCTATGGCCCACCGTATAGTATTCCTCAAAACGGCTACCATTAGGGCTTAAAAACGGATTGTCGTTAGGTATCCAGTAACCAACTCCAGAAAATTCATCATTATAGAGAGCTCCTGCTGGTAACTTACGAATAGGGACATGACTTTTGGAGGGGTCTTGATTTACATCGAGCCTTAAAATTCCTCCATCTAAATTTGACCAAGTATTTTGTGGTTTGGAATATGATGATTGATCTCCAGTTGTTAAGTACAAATAGCCATCATTACCAAAGTTAAGCGATCCTCCATAATGTGCAAACCCGAACATGCGTCTTTTCATCATAACCAATTCAGTTCCTGCTACTATTTTGAAAGTATTTGGATTTACCTCAAAACGTTTTAAAATCATAGAACTCCCTACATACTGAGTATTATCACAAACAAATCCGCCGCCGCCGTCAGAATTACCTCCATTACTATCTTTGGTTTGATAGTAAACATAAAAATAATTTTTACCAGATTGACCAAACTGCGGATGGATGGCAAGTCCTAAAAAACCATTATCATTACTATTACCAACTTCACCTGAAAAATCAACTACAAGGTTTTTTATTTGCACCTCGTTATTATCCTCAAATGAATATACAATACCATTTCTTTGCCCTATAACAATAACATTACTATTGGGTACAAGCGTAAATGTTAAAGGCGAATCGAACCTTAGGTTTGGGAATGCCTCAACATAAGGATTATCTGGCAAATAATCTGGAAAATTACCATTCAAAAATCTTCCTACTGGTTCAGGATTGGTAAAACCTGGACCCACTAAAAAAGAAACAAAACTTAAAGTAGCAAATATTAAAACCCCTAAAATTGCAATTAAAATCTTATTATTTTTGTTTGAAATATTCATCGAATTTAAATTTATTTTAAACTGTTAATACTTTTATTCAATAGACTTAATTTATTAAAACAACTAGATGAATTACAAATATAATTTATTGAAATTCAATAGATTGTTTACTTATTTGCAAAAAAAAATCAGTGTATGAATTAAATAATGATTGATTTATGAAGCTTATGTGATAATATTTCGATAGACAATGAAAATCATCTGATTATAGTACTACATAACGGGATTTTAGAATTGAAATAATAAAAATTTAATAGACTCTAAAGTTTTTTCTAATTTGTTGTTTACAACAATACTGTTTTTTGTAGAGTATGTAGTAATTGGAGATATAGCAGACACTTCAGTTACACCAAGTGAAGAACCAACTACTAACTTGTAATTATCTAAAATAGCACTAGAATTTTTATTTAGTTGTGCGCCATCAGTAAAAAATTTGCATTGTGCAATTCCGCCTTCTAAATTCACATTATTTAATTTAGGAAATCCAGTGGATTGAGTTTCTACCCAAGTAACACCACCTTCTGTACTTAAATACAATTTAAAAGCACTCCCTGTTTTCGTCATTTTAATCCATGAATACTGAGATAGTGCATAAGATGCCGAATTATTTACTAATTCCTGTTGAACACCGTCTTTAATTCTTTTAATCATAGAATGATTGTTGAACAAATCGAAGAACATGCCATAAACAAAATTAGCACTTTGATGGTTTGCATCTCTTACCAATATTCCAGCAGAATTATAATTTGATGCTACTCCTCCAGTAAAAGTTGAAAAATCACTACCAACCAATTGAACACTAACTTCAAAATCATTTCCTTCAGTCACTGTACGGTATAAATGAAGACCATCGGCTTGACCGTCCTCAAAGCCTCCATTTGATGAAGCAAGAAATAAGCTTCCGTTTTCAGACTTAGCTACTTGACTACTAGTAGTATTGGCTCCTGCCGATGTATTAACATTAGTACCTTGCCATATAGTTCCAGAAATATTACTCGTAAAAAAATCAGAGACATTAGAAGAAAAATTATCTTCATACGTTGTTCGAGCATTTAGGTTTTGAATAAAACCCATACACAAAATTGTTAAAAAGAATTTTAATATTAAAGTAGTTTTTTTCATAATTAAAATAGGATTTAATTAATTAATATTTTTTTGTCGTTTTAGGGTATCATGAAAATTATAACTTAAATATTCAATCAAACAACTATAATTATCTAAAAATCATACTATATTAGCTTTTTTCGGGAGTGTTTTTTATGCCTACTTTTTAAAAATTATGAATGTAGAGACATTCATTAAAATGAATATTAAAAAATGGGCTATTATTTATATGGAAGAAATAAATATTTTGAATGAAGTTAATTATTCAAAAATAACAGTACCACCTTCAGGTAGCATTTCCAGAATAAAACATTTATGTTTTTTGAGTTAACATATTCGACTAAGTCTTACACCCAATCCCTACCAATTATCAATTAGAATAGATTCAAAGATAAGAGAAACTGCTAAAGTTGATGTATTTTTCTTAATCTTCATAATTGTTATTTCTATCTTCAAACAATCCAACTCCAACCAGCACGCCACATTTTATAATCTATAATCAGAACCTCGTTTTTTCCATAAGACTAACTATTTCTTCACGCTTCAAAGCATAATCATACATCTGCAAAGATGCCATAAATCCAGTAAAATGCTCACCAACATCTGAAGCTCCAATAATTATTTTAGCCTTATCAATCGCTGAAGATAATAACATGTTTTGTGAATTATTTAAAACACCATCAACATAAATTTTTTCAACAACTCCATCAAATGTCACTACAATATAATGCCATTTATTGGCTTCGGGTAATGCTTTATAACGCATATCAAAATGACCATCTAAATGCGCCATTGCACCGTAATGTCCACTATTATATGCCAAAGCATTATACGAGTTTGCTAAATTAAATTCATGCCTATCGCACCAAGATGCTAAAATCTCACCTTCCTTTCCTGTTTCTGGATTTTTTACCCATGTTGCAACAGTAAAAGAGCCATTCCACGCCAAACTTTTAGGAACTGGTTTATCCAACACTAATGATCCTTTTTTAAATTCAAAAGCTTTAACACCAGTTTCTTTGTCTGTTGTAATTAAAACATCTCCTTTTTTGGTAAATGTGCCTGAAATTGCCCCTTTATTAGTTACTTGAGTTAAAACATCGGTATTCAAATCTTTAGCATTAATATCTACTATTTTTTTTCGTGTACTTACAACTGCGGGTTCTTCTCTTGATGTTTTATTTTTTAATTGAAGCGGAATTTCAAATAAATCGCTATACACTTTTATATTCCAAACAGCCGCTAAAAGCCCCACCTTTTCGGTTGCCAAAACCTTAAGTTTTATATAGCGTGCTTTAACGTTTTTATCATCAATCATGGGGCTACCAGACGTTCTGTTTTTAGACTTATCAGAAAACAGTTTCCATATTTTTCCATCTTTAGAATATTCTAAAGTATATTGGTAATAATAACTAGCAAATTCGAATTGCGTCATCACACGTTTTACGGTTGTTACTTTCCCTAAGTCGATTGTTAAATCTTGTGGAAATGTATTATTTGCCGCTTTCCACATGGTTGCATTATTATTATCGGTAGCAAATGCCGATTGATATGTATAATCGTATTCTAAAGATTTTAAATGATAGGTTGATGACGCTGTGGTGCTTTCTTTGTAAGCGATATCTTTTGGGACATTTGATTTCACTAATGGTAAAATACCTTTATGTGAAGCCAACACTGTTTTAATTGTTGAATCGTTTTCAAAAATCATTTTATCAATACATACTTGTCGTGAAAGTCCACCGCGTGTCATTGGATAATCATGCCGGTGATATACAATGTAATCATCATCACCGTCTTGTAGCACTGAATGATGCCCTGGCCCATGAACGGTTTTATCATCATTCGTACTTAAAATTGGATTATTTTCTCCTGGCGTAAAAGGTCCGTAAGGACTATTGGAATAAGAATAGCGCACATTATAGGTTTCATCATGACAAGAATCACCAGAATACATTAAAATATATTTATTGCCTTTTTTCATCATGTAAGCAGCCTCAAAAGGATCGGGAGTTTGCTCTAAAGGAATATTTTTTGAATTTACCATATCTTTCATGGTATTAGTATTTAATTCACCTACAGCATAACCGCCGTTATAATGCACCCAAGTTCCCCAATAAGAATACACCTTTCCATCTGTATCTGTAAAAAATTGCGCATCTAAAGAAGGAAAACCTTGTCTTGGGTAATTATGAGCAATTACAGGGGTATCATCTTCATTTAATTTAGTCCAAGGTCCAATTGGCGTATCAGACACATAACCATAAATATTACAACCTGCTTGACAATTTCCGAAGTATAGATAATACTTCCCATCTATACCTTCAACAATATCTGGTGCCCAAAAATTTCTTAAGTTTACTGAAGATAGCGATGGAATTTCCATGGTATAATTATACCAATTTTGAAAATCTTTACTATACCAAACTGTTGGTGCTCCAGATGCTAACATTTCGTTATCAGTAGTAGCGTAGATATAATAAATATCACCAAATTTTTTTATTGTAGGATCTGCATAATAACCTGGCAAAATAGGATTTCCTGTATATGGAGATACATCACTCTCTTTTTTTGAGTTGAAACTTGAAATTATAAAAGTGATTATAATACAGATAAATAATAAGGACTTTTTAATCATTATATTATTATGTTTTTTGATAATTTAAACAATGTATAAAGATGGTTTTTTATGACATTACATCGCTATTTACAAATATAAATTTCTTCTGTTTTAATTAAGGGTAATTATTACCTGATATACTGTAAATATTAGCTATGAAATATTGTTAAATATCTAATTTTATTTAGATTTCTACTTTATTTTGAAACAAATTATAAATATAAGATGCTGCTACTAAATCTTCCAGTGCATGACCAACCGACTTGAATACCGTAATTTCATCATCTGACGTTCTTCCTGTTTTCGAATTATTACACAACTCAAACAAATCTGCTTTAATAGTTTCCTTTAAAAGAATACCTTTTGATAATGGTATAACAATATCGCCGCTTTCTTTTAATCCACCTTGATACGTATCTAAATAAACACTTGATTTTGTTATGGCTTCATCATCGGCTTCTCGAGTATCCTTTTTATAAGCTCCAACTAAATCAACATGCTGTCCTTTTTTTAAATATTTACCTAAAACCAAAGGTGTTGGCGCTAATGTTGCAGAAGAAATGATATCTACTTCAGAAATTTTATATTCAATATTTTTTATAGCAGTACAGGTAAATTGCTCATTCTTTAAAGCTTCACAAATTTTTTGTGCTTTTCCTATATCTCGTCCCCAAACATAGACTGATTCTATTGGCCTTACAGAACAATGTGCTTTGATTAAGTTGATGGATAAAGCACCTGTCCCAATCATTAACATAGAAGCTGCATTTCTTTTAGATAGATAACTACTTGCCAAAGCTGATGCTGCTGCAGTTCTTTTAGCAGTTAAAGATTTCGCTTCTAAAATAGCTTTTATAAATCCTTTATGTCCATCTATAAAAATATACATGCCTTGTATTGCTGGGAAATTATATTTACCATTATTGGGACTTACCGTAACTATTTTTACTCCTAATTCCTTTCCGGGGTTGAATGCCGGCATCAGTAATAATGTAGAATCATTGGCTTCTTTAGGATTTGAAAAATCATGATGATGACGCATGGGCACTTCAATATCAGAATTTGAAAACCCTCTTTTAAGAGCATCAATTAAACCATTAAACTGGCAATTTTCATTTATAAATTGATCGGAAATAAACGGAATTGTTGTATTCATATTTTGATTTTTTCAATTAAAAAGAAACCCCTAAGAATACTATCTTTCGGGGTTACAATGTAAAATCTATTAAAAAAAGTAATTGCTTTTCTATAGCTTTATAGTAAGACTCTTTTTTTGTAATGGAATTTCAAAAGCACCTCTTACATTTTTATAAGGTAACTTCATATCATTATTTACTCTTAAATAAGCATTTGGTGTAAACGCGTCTTTACTTTCCAGAGTAATATTAACTTCTTCTGTTTTGATATTATAACTTACTTCTTTAAACTGACCTGCATCTAAAGTTAACCACATTTTTTTAGGTGCTATAAATATTTTAGATTTAGCAGCTGTTGTAAGTTCTATAGTAACAATATCTCCTTTAGTTACTAAATTTCCTCCAAAAGCTAACCAGCCTAAGTCATCATCGTTTACTAAATAAGATGATGTATTAACGACATATCCATAAAAACCGGAACCATAATCTCCAGATAGATAATCTATTCTAAGTTCTGTTGGATAGGAATGAAATGCCGATGGACCAAAACCATCTTGTGTAATATTAGAAATGCCACCCAATAGTCCGCCATAACCGACCTTTAATAAATATAAATTATCTCCTCTTTTTCTATAATGTTCTAATACTGGAATAGCATTTAATGACGAGCCATAATGATGTATTTGTCTTTCAACTCTTGATAATTTCCCACCATACAAGAAATCCCAATATCTGCGAGCATTTCCATTGTAAGCCCAATGTGGCATTGTTGGCATATAAGCTAAAATGGCATTTAGCGTTACATTTACTTTACGACGATAACCAAAATAATCAGACCACATATACACTTCTTCTTGCCCAGTAGAATCCCAAGGCATTTCACTTCCAAAAGGATATTCTAAAGCTTCCCAATGGTCTGCTCTCTTTTTCATTCTAGTTTCCAAATCGGCAAACATATCTTCATAACCTTCAGCTTTTAAATCTTTCAAAATATATAAAAACACTGATCCTTCCATTTGCCCAAACTGCGCATAATGCGGAGCTTGTTCTACCATCGCTACAGTAGTATGGTACGCTTGTTTTAAGTACCAATCCCAAGTTTGATTATCAACTAAACCTTCATGATATCTTGCCAAGCGGTACATGGTCCAATAAGCAGCAGCAACGTGAGGATAGTTATAAGACCGTCCTGGATCGTTTGCATGTTTATGATTCCAAGCGGTCCACGATTTGTAGTTTTCAGTATCACTGTACGTCCCTTTAGGCAATGAATCTGGCTCATAATAAAAAACACTTTTTTTAACGCCATATTTATTTTTTCCTTCTTTGTATTGAATAACACCCCAAAGCGTACTATCTATAAATTTTTCTAGTTTTTTTATCTCTTGCTTATCTGGCTGAATTAGTTGTTTCATAACAGCAGCTAACCAACCTCCTGCACCGCCTTCATCACTTAAACCACTAATCCATGATCTACTATCTTTTGTTACCTGTTTTTTGATTTCGTAATCGTAACTAATTACTGAAGGATTTCTATGAAAAGGATCGTTAGGTTCATCAAACCATTGTTCTGTTGTTGAAAAACGCCCAAAATCTTTAACAACTTCATTTTCAGGCTTAATAACCTTATAATTGATAGTTTGTTTTAAACCATCTTTGTAAGTAATTGTAAGTCTTGATTGTCCCCATATTTTACCATAAACATTGTATTTTTTAACACCTTTTGGTGTTTTACCTGCTTCTTTTAATTTAAGTGCTCCTTTAGGTTCAACTTCAATTGAGCTTACATCACTTTTATAATCTAAAAATAATTGTGCCGTAATATCTTGCGGAATCACATAACCAGGAATCCCTGTAGTTACTGGTTTTTCTTGCTCTTTTAGTGTTGTTTGTATGTTCTCAACACCTTCTGAAAGCACAAATTTTAAAGCAAAACTTTTAGTTTCTTTTGGAGCTAAATGTAATGATGTTGGCTTATTCCATTGGTTAACACCTTTCCATTCGTTTTCTGCATAAGCTTTACTGTAAACCATCCATTCGTGGAAACCTTCAAAAACAATACTTCTAGGAGTTGGGTCGTCCAACAACGGACGGTAAGCTTCAAAAGCCATGTTTTCTTGTGGTAAAACCAATAGAGCGTTACCACGACCACTAAGTTTTTTTATTTCTAAATATCCAGCATCCATACCAATATATGGATCAAAAAACACGTTTTGTGCATGTGTTTCATTAAGTGATTTTCCTTCTAAAATATTATTAAAAACCATAGGAACACCCAAAGCTCCTATTTCTATATTGTTTACTGATTTGTTTGTAATTTCAAATCGCATCACCAAATGACCATTATCTATTTCATAAAAACGCTTTATAATAACAGGAATATCACTTGGAAAGGTATTTGCTAAATCGGCACCTGCCAGTACATTTCCGGATGTTTCTAACGGTGTAACAACGGCACGTTTTGCTGCCGATGAATAACTTTTCCATTCAGCAGTGCCTTCTTTAATTCTTAAATTAATATCGCCTAAATGATATAAACCATCTTTATCTCTAATTTCTAAACGGTCACCTGGTGTAAAATCGAAGTTTAAATCTTTTAATGGTTTTAAACTTGCAACCGTTTGAGACGCTTTTACAAGTTTTAATTGAAAATTTGGTGTATTAAATTTTTGATATACATCTGCAATTCCTAAAGTTGGTGTTTTATCTTCTAATCTGCTCCAATAACCTTGAGCCTTTACACTTAAGACTGTTATAAAGAGTAGTACGAAACAAAATTTATGTTTTATATGATTCATTGTGCTTTATTTAGGTAGTTTTTTTATTTGAATTCTGTTGAGAATTTCCAATTTGTTTTATAATCTTTTTTTAGTGACAACTCTTGTATTAAACCTCTTAAAAGCTCTACTGGCATCATGTTTTCTTGTAAAACACGATCATGAAATTGTTTTTCCGTCCAACCCTTTTCTAACATTTCATTACGCAAAGCATAAAATTGTAAACCACCAGTCATATATGCCATTTGGTACAATGGCGGTGTGTAACTTGTGGCAAATGAACGCCTAACCTCTGCTTCTGCATTTGCATATTCGTGTCCCACTTCATTTACAAGCATATCAATGCACTGTTGCGGCGTCATTTCTCCTAAATGGTATTTTAATGAGAAAATAATTCTAGCACATCTATGTATTCTCCAAAAAAGCATCCCTAACTTTTGTTCTGGCGTTTTAGGGAACTCTTTATTCCATAAATTTATCTCCCAATAAAGTGCCCAACCTTCCATCCAAAATGGCGTATCAAAAGCATTTCTATAACTTTTATTACGCGCATTCATAAAAAATTGAAGATTATGACCAGGCAATAATTCGTGTTGAACGGTAGCTCTGGAAAAATTTGGATTGTTTCCGCGCATACTCATTAACTTATCATCTTCACTCATATCTTGAGTTGGATACGAAATGCTTATTTCCCAACCACCGGTAAAAAACGGATTTACTTTTTGGCGTTCTGGTGTCATCATAATCATACCCCAAGTTTCTTTTGCCATTTCTGGGAAAGTAATAAGGTCACGTTCTTCAATAAAATCAACCGATTGATTATATAGATCAGTAATGGCTTGAGGTTGCTCACCTGCAGGAACATACGTGTTTTTAACATGTTCTAAAGCAGCTTTCCAGTCTTCACCAAAACCTAATTCTTTAGAAGCTTTTATCATTTCTTCCTTACACCAATTAAACTGACTTTCAGCAGTTTTAATCATTTGTTCGGGTGTGTATGGAATAAATTCGAAATTTAAACTTCTAATAAGAGCGTCTTTACCAATAGGTTTACCAATAATTCCGCTACCATCATCTTTTATACTTGTTTTGGTGTAGTTTTCTTTAAGTAATTTGGCATATTCAGACAGTTTTGTTGATAGGTTTTCGAATGGTTTTTCAACCCACCATGTAAAATCAGGATCGTAACTATAATAAAAGGAATAGGCTTCTTTAAGTGAGCTTTGAAACTCATAAATTACTTTAGATGACTTTTCAGCCATTAACCAATCTTTGAATTGTTTATCTTTAAGTCCTTTTATTTCAATATCTATTTTTAAACTGGTATTATGCAAAATTTTTGCAAGTGACTGAGCATCTGGCTTTTTCCCACGTCTTCGTTCTTTAATAAATGGAACAATATCTTTATAAAAATCTGAAACATAAGCCACTTCTTTAAATGCCTTGTAGTCTAAATTGAAAAAGTAAGTCTCTTTTTCTATTAAGTTTTTTAGAAGAATATAATCTACTTTCTCCTGTTGTGTTAACACATCAAAATCTATCGTTTTAATTTTATTTTCCCAATTACTGTATAAAGTCAAAAAACGCTGATAATACTCTTCGGATTCGCTATTGGTATAAAACTTATTTAAAGCACGTTTATCAGCAGAATATGAACTTACTAAATCTATCAGATTGCTTTGCGCAGTTGCCATCATGGTTATACAGAATATAATTAAAAAATTGTATGTTTTTTTCGTTTTACATCTCATTGTTTATCATTTTTTATTTTAGCACATATTATTGTGCATACTATTCTCAAACTAATTTAATGTTACATCCAGATAAACAGAATGACGTCCGTAAGATTCATAGAATGGCTTAAAAATGACCCCATCAATTACAAACTCTAACTTTTCAGGGTTACCACCTATAGTTTTACTGATATCTTTAGCATCTAATGTTACTTTACGCCATTCTTTGCGTGGTTCATTTTCCTGAGCCGCCAGCAAAATTGGGCCATAAAACAAACTGGCAATATTTTGTTGATCCATTACTGGATCTAAATGAAATTGGAACGGCATACGTAATTCAATAGTATCACCATTTTTCCATTTTCGGGTTAACGTAATGTAAGTTCCTGGAGTAGCCTCCACTTTTTGATTTTTACCATTTATATTTACAAAAAACCCTTTGGTTGCCCAATGTGGTACACGTACATTTACATCAAATTTACCTTTACCTTTAATGGTTAATAGCGTATGATCTTCATTTGGAAAAGACGTAGTTTGTTCAACGGTTACGTTTTTTCCTATCCACGTTAATGTTGAAGGCACATATAGATTTACATACAAAGCCTTATTGTCAGCACTTTTAAAATAAATGGCATTTTGAAGTTTTGTGCTGCTCTCAATAGCTGTTCCGTTACAACAAGTAAATCCCTTCATGTCTGGATTTCCGAACTGTTTTACGGAGCCAGGACGCAATGGTACATGGTAAGTATTAGCAGGACTATCTTCCGCCACAGAAGCAAGGATGTGATTGTAAAGACCACGCTCATAATAATCCATTAGCTCCGTACGCTGATCATACAGAAACAAATTGCTAGTTAATTTTAGCATATTATAAGTTGCACAGGTTTCATTCTGTCCACCAGAAGACAACCCATTTTCATAAATGGTACCTGGCTGTGCAATAAAGCATTCGGCATTCGCAGGATTGCGTGCTCCAGCTACCCCTCCAATGCTATACATGTAGTCATTCGTAGTTTTATACCAAAAATTATCGGCTATATGGTAGTATTCTGGTTCATTTGAATCGCGATACGTTTCAAGTGCCCCAACTATTTGAGGGATGTGCTGATTGGCGTGTAGACCTCTAAACGTATCTACATTTTTTGCTAGACCATGAGAATGGGATGCATCACCATAAAACATTTTAATGTTATCAAATAATTTAGCAACTTCCATATAACGTACTTCATTGGTTAACCTAGAAAGTCGTGCCATGGCTTCGTTCATCCCTCCAAATTCTCCAGCAATGTATCTGTTCCACATACTTATAAGTGTCTCGATTGGCAACTGACTCAAACGAGTGTATACCCAATTGCCCATACCTTTGGCAACTTCAAGTGCTTTTTCATTACCGCTTACTTCGTAAATATCCATTAAACCAGCTAGTATTTTATGTAATGTATAGTAGGGTGCCCAAATTTGTGTTTTTTGCCCCCCATAGGTTGCACCTTGCTCTAACATGATAAACTGATCGGGTGGATAGGCACTAATGTACCCTTGGCCCCAATTCCAATAATCGGTACGGATACCTTCTTTACTCAAATCAGAATCATAAACTAATTTACCTTCTACTGTTGGGACTTCTGTTGGTTCTGACACACATGTACCCCCGGCTTCACGTGGTTGCCCAGACATTTGTGATAATTGGTAGAGTGTATTCACCATGTATTCCATTTTATCGGCAAAATTATCTTGCAGAACCTTATTATACCCTGTGCTTGCATACGCTTGGGCAATAGCTGTTAGATAATGTCCTGTTGCGTGTCCGCGTAATTTCGTTTCTTGAGTATCCCATACACCTAGTGCTTCAGCACCTTCTGGTTGTTTTTGCCCAAAAGCATTACGAAACATATAAAGAAAAGCATCAGGGTTTGTGGTAGCAAGTGTAGTAATAAATTTATCTCTATTATCAACAAACTTAGTGTTGTGACCGTGAATATCGGAATTCAATGAAACCTGATCTAAATTAAAAACTTCCAACTTACGGTTTGGTGTTGCTTTGTTATCAGCTTCTTTTACAGTAACTATAGCCTTTGGTTTTATGTTTGATCCAGCTATACTTCCTGTTACGGTATATTTTCCTGTTTTAAGTGTCTCACTATTATCAGTTGGCGAAGGCCAAATAACTCGTACTTCTGGTCCTTCAATACCATTGCTGTAAACTCCTTTTACTTGGCGTGGTAGTCTTGGAAGATATCCAACTATGGTTTCTACTTCAACATCAGATATGCTTGTTAGATATTGATTATATAATTGAGGTGTTTTCGTATCAAATTGTTGCAAATCATCTACAGCACCATGCTTTTCATTTACAACAGTTTCTTCACCAGTTAAAGCTGTTCGATATATTCTGCCTATTTGCCTTCTGCTCAAAGGAATTCTATAAATTCTAAAATCATGTAATTTAGCATTAAGATAAGGACTTTCAGACGCTAATGATTTTCCAACATAAAGCATCTTTTTACTACCTGAATCAGCACCGAATAATTGCTCTAGCTCCAATTCTACATTTTTAGTTTCGCCTACAAGAATACCATTTACATATGTACTGATGATTTTTGAAGGAATATTTAAAACAATAGCTATATAATTCCATTTATCAGCTTCCAATACTGGTGAATTTGTATAATAGTTTCCACCTAGGCCATTTGTAATTTCAACTTGAAATGCTTTATTTTGTTTAGTTCCTATAGGTGTTACAGAGAAATGTGTTTTTGTATTTTTTCCAAAATCAAAAAAAGTCTGACCATGTTGGGTTGAACGCAAGTAAACCCATCCTGATATACTTAATGATTCTTCTCCTGTTATGGCATTAGCTGGAAGGGAAATAAACGATTTACTTTCTGCTGATAAAGAAAGTACTTTACCAAACTTATCGTCTTCTATAAACGTTGCTTTTAAACCTTCCATTTTACCGTGCAGGTTATTCCTAGACCAATCTTTTACATCACCATCAAACACATAACGAGCTATCAATCCTGTTTCTCCAATACCATCTAAAATCTGATCACCATCTTGCGCCTGTACATTTGTTGTAATGATACCAAAGAAACTTAATGTTAAACAAATAAATACTTTATAAATTCTCATAGTTATTTTTTTCAATGTTTGTAACCCTTCTAAATTTTTACTTTTATATTTTTCAGAATACTCTAATTGTAAATTTCACCCCATGAAGGTGGAGTAACATTCATTAAATGTTTCACAAAAAAGTCTTTACGTTTTCGTTCCCCAAAGGCACCTCCTGAAGAGTGTGCCATTCCAGGAACAGTGACTAACTCAAAATCTTTATTTGCTTTTATTAATGCATCTACAAATTGCATGGTTGAGGACGGATCTACATTGTCATCAACTTCACCCAATATAAGCATTAGGTTACCTCCCATTTGGCTCGCATTTTCAACATTAGAACACGCAGCGTAATGAGGCCCAATTGGATATCCCATAAATTGTTCATTCCACCACATTTTATCCATTCTATTATCGTGACACCCACAAGATGATACAGCAACGTCATAAAAATCTGAATTAAAAACTAAAGCGGCTCCTGCGTTTTGTCCACCAGCTGATGTACCATGAATGCCCACTTTATCAATATTCATATATGGATATTTTTTTGCAGCAGCTTTCATCCATAATTTTCTATCAGGAAAACCGCCATCTTTTAAATTTTTCCAACATACGTTATGAAAAGCTTTAGAACGATTTGAAGTACCCATACCATCTATTTGAACTACAATAAACCCTAATTCTGCAAGCGCAGACATAGACCAATAATAGGCTTGAAAATCTTTAGGCACAAAAGAATCATGTGGTCCTGCATAAATGTATTCTATAATTGGGTAACTGCGAGTTGCATCAAATGTTGTGGGTCTAACAATAATACCCCAAATATCGGTTTTATCATCTCGCCCTTTTGCTGTAAAAACTTCTGGAGCGATCCAACCCTGTTTTATTAATTCTAAATGGTCTCCTTTTTGAATTTCTAAGATAGTTTTAGAAGCATCTGTAGCCTTTAACAGTGTTACTGCTGGCATGTCAACTCTTGAATATTGATCTACGAAATATTTGTAATCTTTAGAGAATGTTACTTTATGATTACCATTTTCCGAAGTTAATCGCTTAAAATTTTTGCCATTAAAATCAACTTTACAATAGTGAATTAAGTAAGGGTCTTGGTCTTTATCTAACCCACTTGCTGTAAAATAAACTTCTTTATTTTTTTCGTCTACATAAACTACTTTTCTAACCACCCAATCACCTTTGGTTAATTGATTTTTTACAGTTCCATTACCATTATAAAGATAAATATGATTCCATCCGTCTCGTTCTGAAGTCCATAAAATCTCCTTACCATCTTCAACATCATACCTGTATTTTTTACTACTATAATCAATAAATGTATTACTTGTTTCATTTATTAATACAGATATTTTACCAGTTTCAGCGTTAACTTCAATTACCTTGTAAACTTGATGACCACGCCCATTATACTCAAATGTAAAGGCTCTACTATCCTTTCTCCAATCTATATTTGAAATATCATATTGACTGCTAAATTCATAGATAGGTATTTGGATGTGCTTTTTTGATTCTACAATAAATAATTGTGGACTTTTAATCGGCAATTCATCTCCAGGTTTTAAGTAATCTCTTGATTGTAATTTAGGCTGTAATTGATCTTTTGGACTAGATTCAACGAAATAAATCTTATGTTCCTCTCCAGGCTTCACTTTATATGCCATTATTTTTTTTCCGTCTGGAGACCATTTTATATAGGATGAATAATAGTTCCCTTTAGAACCATCATAACTCATTTGAGTTTCTACTTCAGTTTTTTTGTCTTTTATGTAGAGATTTGAATTTTTAATATAGGCTTCATGCGTGTTGTTTGGAGATGCTACAGGTTTATTATTAGTTTCATTAAACCGATCTCCCCAATAACCTCGATCTCTATTTCTTTGATTGTTAACTGAATCAGTTACTTGTAGTGTGTAATCATTTAAGTTACATTTTAATACTAGATTTTTAAAATTGAATTGCAATTCATTTTCATCTGAATCATATTTCAAATCGCTTATTTTTATATTGCTAGCATCAACTTTTTCATTCGTTTTTTGAGTTAAAACCTCAGCAAGTTTAATATGATTAAAAAACGGTATTTGTCGCTTATCTTCTACATTTACCAACAGATATTCTTTACCTTTTTTAGAATTATTTATGTACCAAAATGTATTATTTGGCATCCAATAAAATTCTGATGGTGTATTAAAAACTTTATCTTTAAATAAAGAATCAATAGCCATCGCTTTTTTGTAGTCTTCTAATGTTCCTTGACTATACATTGAAATGCAGCAAAGAAATATACTTATTATACTTGTTTTTTTGAGTATCTGTTTCATAATTTCAATTATGCATAAAAATAACTATTCTT
Organism: Mariniflexile soesokkakense; assembly: GCF_039650365.1. Classification (NCBI taxonomy): domain Bacteria; kingdom Pseudomonadati; phylum Bacteroidota; class Flavobacteriia; order Flavobacteriales; family Flavobacteriaceae; genus Mariniflexile; species Mariniflexile soesokkakense. Next base: position 270,444 of record NZ_JAZHYP010000005.1, read on the forward strand.
ATTTAACAGAGACGATGTAATGTTAACTGAAACTAATATTATATTACCCTTAACACAGTGTTAACAAGGAATAATACGCATTTTATCACAAAAAAATACAATTATAAATGCTTAAACAAGCTTTATAATTTACTGATGAGCATTTAATAAATTAATAAAATGACTAATAATAAATAAGAATGTAACTTCTATATTATATATTGAAAGGATTTTCAATGGAATGGGCAGGTTCTGTAAACCATTTTGGTCCTTTATTGGTCATGTAAATATGGTCTTCCAATCGGATACCAAACTTGTTAGGAACACAAATCATAGGCTCTACACTATAGCACATCCCAGGCTGTAATATAGTTTCATTTCCTCTTAATATATAAGGGTACTCATGAATATCCAAACCAATTCCATGACCAGTTCTATGTGGTAATCCAGGTAAATTATAATCAGGACCTAATCCATGAAATTCAATGGTTTTTCGTGCTGCAATATCAACTTCCCCACATGTACTGCCTAGTTTTGAAGCATTAAAGGCAGCTATTTGAGCTTCTTTTTCAATATTCCAAATATTACGTTGGTAATCAGAGGCGTCTCCAAAAACATAGGTTCTTGTTATATCTGAAATATAATTATGAACGGAACACCCGGTGTCAACCAATACAATATCATTCATTTCTAATGGCTTTGGTGTTTTTACGCCGTGTGGAAATGAGCTGTCTTTGCCAAATAAAACAATACAGAAATAGGAACCAGATACCACACCGAAACGCTTGTGTGCTTCGTTAATAAAACCTTCTACTTCTTTTACGCTAATACCAACTTTTAAAATTCTAGCAGTTGCTTTATGCACTTCTAAGGTAATATTCATTAAAGCTTTCATATTAGCAATTTCAGCCTCAGATTTAATCATTCTACATGCTGAAATGATAGATTTTGCATTATTTAAAGATAAAGAACTTGATGCGTTAACAATACCTTCATAAATAAAGAACGGGGTACTTTCATCAATTAAAATCTCGCCTTTAGCAATATTATTGGATTTTAGGACAGTGTTAATTAATTTAAACGGACTTTCGTGTTCTTCCCAACAATGAATATCACCTGCTATCATCATAAAATCTTTAATAGTGCCTTCTTCAAATTTAGGGGCAATATAATGAATAGAACCGTTAGGCAAGAGGATAGCTCCCACCATGCGTTCGCTAGAATGCCAATGGGTTCCTGTAAAATATAGTAAATTCGTACCAGCGTTTAAATATATAGCCTTTACATGCTGACTTTTCATAAGTTCGCATGCTTTTTTAATTCTATTTTTGTATTCTACCTCTTGGATAGGTTCTATTAAATGTGCTGCAGGTTTAATAGCATTTAATTCTGCTTCAATAGTTGAACTACCTATCCCGAATTTACTCATTTTTTTATTGTTTTTATTTAAAACGTTCAGGCGAAAGTGGAACTAAATTTACGGAAGCTTTTTTGTTTTCAACTAGCTCTGTAACAAGTTTGCCTGTAATGGGTCCTAAACTCCATCCCATCATAGCATGTCCAGCAGCAATAGTTAAGTTACTGTATTTACTTGTTTTACCTATAAAAGGAACACCATCTGGGGATACCGGTCTTAACCCAGAGGTAGCACTAGCACGTTCTTTTTCGCTAATTTCAAAGTCTCTATAGTATTTTGATGCTGCATTAGCTAAAGCCTCAACACGTTCTTTTCTTATCAATGTATTGTTTCCAGAAAACTCCATTGTACCTGCAAATCGTGTAAACCCATCCATGGGTGTTATAGCTGCTTTAGCTTCTAATAAAATAGTAGGTATAGTGATCCCTGTTGGTCTATATACATCCATACTGTAACCTTTCCCTCCTTGAATTGGTACATTTAGCTTTAATTTTGATGCTAATTTAGAAGTCCAACTTCCGCTAGCTAAAACAAATTCATCGGCTTCAAAATTAATATGGTTTGTTTTTACTGATATTATTTTATTATTTTTCACAGTGAAATCTTCAACCTCTTGGTAGGTTCGGAACCTCACTTGATTATTTTCTAACCATGTTTTTAGGGTTGCCATAAAATGATTAGGCGTCATATGAGAATCACACTTGTAGTGGACAGCACCAATAACTTTGTCTGATAATACAGGTTGTATTTTGTGTAATTCTTCTTTATTCAAAAGCGTAACATCTAAACCTTCTTTTAAAGCGCGATGGGCAACTTTGTTTTCTTCTTCTTCGCTTTTTGCATTACTATAAGCCATTAAAACGCCTTTTTTCTCATAATGAAAATTAAAGTCGAGTGTCGCAAGCATCTCTTCAAATAAGATCTGGCTTTTTAAGTTTAATTCTTTAAGAACAGGAATTGATTTTTCGACATTTGATTTGGTTGCTGATTGTTTAAAGAGCCATGCCCATTTAAAAAAATCAAGATCCAATCTAGGTTTAATATAAAAAGGACTTGCACTATTAAACATCCATTTAATGCCTTGCGTAATTATACCAGGTGCTGCTAATGGAATAAAATGACTTGGAGTTAAATAGCCTGCATTAATAAAAGATGTACCAGTAGTCATATCACTTTGGTCTAAAATAGTTACCGTATGACCTTCTTTTACTAAGTAATAAGCACTGCACATGCCAGAAATACCGCCTCCAATTATAACGACTTTTTTCATTGATTTTTTATATTCTAAATAAAATGCGCCAGCAAAATCGATTTTAAATTTGATTTTCACTAAACGCATTTTTTGTCTTTTTGTTATTTAATTTTAATTATCAAATCACTTGAAATCCATGGGCGTAGGGATCATTATCATCAATAATAATATTATTGTAACCCGTTACCTGTGCCCAACCTTGAATACTAGGTATGATGGCTTTTTTGCCTGCCAAAGTTGTTTCTTGTTCTACTTTGCCTATAAATTTGCTACCAATAAAGCTTTCATGAATAAAGGGCTCTCCTAAGCTTAATTTTCCTTTAGCATGTAGTTGAGCTATACGAGCTGAAGTGCCAGTCCCGCAAGGCGAACGATCTATAGCTTTATCACCATAAAAAACAGCATTTCTGCCTGATGAACTAGGGTCAATGGGATTTCCTGTCCATAGCATATGGCTAACATCTCTAATAGTATCATTCTCTGGATGAATAAACATATTTGGATACTTGTCATTTATTAAATCTCTTAATGTTTTCGAATATTGGATAATTTTACTAGCTGTAAAATCATGGACTCCACTAAAGTTTTTTTGTGGATCTACAATTGCATAGTAATTTCCACCATAAGCTACATCAAAAGTTAATTCTCCAAGTTCTGGACAATCAATAGTTAAGTTTTCTGCAGCCAAATAAGACTTTACATTAACCAATTTGACCCAATCTACTTTTTTGCCTGTTTGCTGGTATTCAATTTCTACTAATCCAGCAGGTGCTTCCATTTTAATTTTACCTGGTACTTTAGGTAAAATTAAGCCTTCTTCTATAGCTATAGTTATGGTACCAATAGTTCCATGTCCACACATAGGTAAACAACCAGAAGTTTCTATAAATAGTATAGAAAAATCATTTTCCATACTATGCGGTGGATATAAAATACTACCACTCATCATGTCATGACCACGTGGCTCAAACATAAGCCCCTTACGAATCCAATCAAATTCTTTTAGGAAATGCTGCCGTTTTTCACTCATAGTATCGCCCACCAAATTCGGTCCACCACCCGCAACAACACGTACTGGATTTCCGCATGTATGTGCATCTACACAAAAAAATGTTTTTCTTGCCATGTATTATTTATGAATGCTTTTAAGATTTAAAATTAATTATTTTTCAATGATTCTGGAAGTAACTCTGTAGGGAACGATTGATAACTAACCGGTCTTACCCACCTGTAAATAGCATCTACACCAACAGATGTAAATTTAGAATCTGATGAAGCAGGATATGGACCACCATGATGCATCGATGGACATACTTCAACACCAGTAGGTACACCATTAAAAATAATACGACCCACACGATTTGATAGTGCATCAACAATGTCTATCAGGTTTTCAACATCTTCTTTTTCAGCAATAATAGTTCCTGTTAGTTGACCTTCCAAAGCCTCTATAACTTCAATTAACTGTGCTTCATCTTTACTTTTTACAACTAAAGAAAACGGGCCAAAAACTTCTTGATGAATTTTAGCATTAGCTAAAAAATCTACTCCAGAAACCGTCACAATTTGTGAAGCAGCAAAATTATTTTTTATCTCACCTTCCATTTTGGCAACCGTTTTAACACCTTTTTGAGACGACACAATTTCTCCATTTTTTTCGAATCCAGCTTTAATATTAGGATGAAGCATACATTGCGGTTCTATAGCAACCGTTTTTTTAGCCAAATCTTGGATAAAATCATCTGTTTTATCACCTTCGATTGTTATTAACAAACCTGGATTTGTACAAAATTGCCCAGTTCCTACTGTTATAGAACTAGCATAGTTAGTTGCAATAGCTTCACCACGAACATCAATAGCTCTTGGAGTAATAACTACTGGGTTTATACTACCCATTTCTGCATAAACAGGAATAGGCTCTTCACGCATAGAAGCTAAATTAAAAATAGCTCTACCAGCACCAATACTACCTGTAAAACCAACTGCTTTTACTTTTGGGTGATTTACTAAAGCAGAACCAACTACAGGGCCACGACCAGATAATTGTGAAAACACACCATTAGGCATACTTGTTTTTTCTGCAGCTTTAATTATTGCAGACGCTACTAATTCTGAAGTACCTGAATGCATTTCATGTGCTTTTAAAATAACAGGACATCCTGCTGCTAAAGCACTGGCAGTATCCCCACCAGCCGTAGAGAATGCAAGGGGGAAATTACTAGCACCAAACACTACAACTGGTCCTAAAGGAATAACTGTTTTTCTTAAATCGTCTTTAGGTAGTGGTTGTCTTTCGGGTATAGCTTCATCAAACGAATTATTTTTCCAATTTTCTTTTGAAACTAAATCTGCAAATGACTTTAATTGCATAATAGTTCTACCACGTTCTCCAATGGCTCTTCCTTCAGGAAGTCCAGATTCTGTTGTATATGCATCTATCAATTCTTGATCTAAGGCTAAAATTTCATCGGCAATAGCATTTAAAAAAGCTGCTTTTCCTTTTCCACTTACTTTTCTATATACTTTGAAAGCTTGAGAGGCTAACTGTGCAGCTTCTTCAATTTCTTCAGAAGTTGCTTCAATAAATTTCGTAGGGTTTTCAATATTTAGTTTAGGATTAATTGTCTTATGACTAATAGTTCCTAAAGCACTCAGTTTATTTCCAATATAATTTTTGCCTGTAATCATTATTATTTATAAGTTTTTGTAATCAGGTAATGTTGGTCTGCTTTTCATAGCGGTGTTAATTACATTTAAAACACGTTCTCTTTCTTCGCCTTGTAAAGGTAATCTTGGAGCTCTTACATTTTCTGTACCAATACCTGTAGCAACTTCTGCTAATTTAATGTTTTGTACTAATTGAGGGCTAATATCTAATTCTAATAATGGCATAAACCATTTGTAAATGTTCATGGCAGCTTTTATTTTTCCAGCTTTTACAAGTTCGTAAATTGCTACCGTTTCTGCTGGATATGCACAAACCAATCCTGCTACCCATCCATCCGCACCAATTACTAAACTTTCTAAACCAAGTGTATCAACACCAGTAAATACTTTGTAACGGTCTCCAAAACGATTTTTTAAACGAATAATATTCGTAATTTCTCTTGTAGACTCTTTTATAGCTTCAATATTATTATATTGAGATAATGCTTCAAACATATCTAATGTCACTTCTATTTTATAATCAATGGGATTGTTATAAATCATAATAGGCAAAGAAGTACTTTTAGCTATTTCTCCAAAATAGGTAACCGTTTCAAAATCGGTAGCTTTGTAACGCATTGGTGGCAAAAGCATTAAGCCATCTGCACCAACAGCCTCTGCATGTTTTGCAACTGCAATTGCATCTTTAGTGCTTTGTTCTGCAATGTTAATAATAACAGGTATTTTTCCATTAGTTATTGAAAGCGTTGCTTTTATTAAAACTTCTTTTTCATCATTTGTTAAAGTACTGGCCTCACCTAAAGTACCACCTAGAATTATTCCATGAACACCAGCTTCCATTTGAGCTTTGATGTTTTTTTCAAACATTACAAGATCTAATGTATCATCACTTGTAAACTTTGTTGTAACTGCTGGCATTACGCCTTCCCATTTTATCATTGTATAAAAATTTAGATATACAAATTTAAACCTACGCTTGAAAATACACATTACAATTATTAGCCTATTGTAATACTATATTATCCTACAAATAGGTTTGTCTTTATTTTTTTAGTAATATTAGCAAAATTATAGCAATGAAAGTACTTCCATTCAAAATTCCAAAGCCTGAAAATGAGGCATTGGTTTATCAAGAAGAGCATGTTAATGTTCTATATGATCAGTTTCATCAACATAGTGAAATACAAATTTCCTATATTCAAGAAGGTGCAGGAACATTGTTGGTAGGTGATACAATTAGTGATTTTAGACCTAATGATATTTTGGTTTTAGGAGGTTATGTACCTCATGTTTTTAGAACTGACACCAATTTTTCTGACACAACGGTTGTTTACACCTTATTTTTTGATAGAAATTCTTTTGGAAAAGGCTTTTTTGATCTCACAGACCTTGATGGCTTAAATGTTTTTTTTAATCAATCCGAATACGGCATAAGAGTTTTATCCCGAAAAAAGAAACTTATTAAGCAGTTTCTTAAGTTAAAAGAACAAAACAAAGTACAACGTATTGCAACACTTTTAAAAATTATAGATCACGTATGCAAAGCTGAAACAGCTGCACTTTCATCATTCGTTTACAAAAAGAAATATACCGATGATGAGGGTAAGCGGATGAATGAAGTTTTTAATTATGCTATGGAAAATTACCCAGAACCAATAACATTAGAAGAAATATCGGAAATAGCAAACATGAGTAAAAATGCTTTTTGCCGTTATTTCAAAAAACGCACGAATAAGACCTTCTTTCAGTTTTTAATTGAAATAAGAATTGAAAATGCCTGTAAGCTAATCCATAATTACCCTGATTACTCTATCTCCTCCATTTCAGAGCAATGTGGTTTTCAGAATACAGCAAATTTTAATAGAAAATTTAAAGAAATAAAGGGCGTAACGCCTTCGCATTACAGACTTGAAAGATTTTAAATGATTATGATTTATTTACTAGAAAAATATCATTCCTAATTTTCATTTGAATTTTGCTTGCTTGTTTTTTTTCAGAAATATTAAAAACACGCTTAATCAAAACATTATTTTGTTCACCTTTAATTGGGCTTAAATCTATTTCTAAACCAGCGTAATTTAAAAATTTTTGGTAATCAATTTCATTTGTAGTGTAAACATATTCTTTTATGCCTTCCATGGTGTTTTCGGCAATAGTTTCACAAACTTTCCAAAATTCTTCTTCTTTAAAACCTCTGTTTTGTTTTAAATAATATTCATTGTAAAGAAAACGCATCACATCATCCAATGATTTTTCGTTTTTTGTACTATTTCTAATTTTTAAATCTAAAAGAAAACCAATAATAGGTCCTTTATTATAATATGAAATGGTTGTTTCAGAAGCATTGGAATTATGGTTGAAAAAATTTAACCAAATATCAAAACTAGACCTTGCTAAAGACATGTGATTTTTACCTTCTATGTTTTCATATCTTTTTATAGAACTCGACAAATAATCAAACGCAGCAAACTTTTCTAGCAAACCAGCTCGCATCATAATTATATATTCATAATAAACGGTTAAACCTTCAGAAACCCAAAGCATGTTTGTATAGTTTTCTTTACTATAATCAAAAGGTCCTAATTCTATGGGTCGGATGGCTTTAACATTATACAAATGAAAATACTCGTGTGTAATGAAATTTAAAAAATCGATATAATCACTTTTGTCTTCAAAGTTGAAAGAACCGCCTGTAAATACAGCTTGCGAGTTCCAATGTTCCAAACCACCACCTCCAGCTTCCATCATAATAAAACTATAATTAGTGTATGGTACATGTTGCATTAAACTCGTGGTAGCACTAATAATTCTTTTTAAATCGTTAGTTAACTGTTCTTCAATTAAACCGTCAGGCTTTGCAATTGAAACACTAAATTGCTTTCCTTCATGATTAAACGCAAACGTATATGGACTACCAATATAAATAGGGCTATCATAAAGCATATCAAAATTATTAGCATAAAAAATACCTGAATCTTTCTCTGTTAAACCCGTTGAAATTGTTTTCCATGATTTGTAAGGAGTGATTTTTAGAGTAACTGGTTCTTGTAGATTATGCTTAACATGCATGAATACATTATTTGGCATGATAAACGCTTTTTCTCCATCTACATTAGATTCTGCAACAGATTTTTGATTAGCAAAATACCTATATGTAATCGTGAAATTTTTATCGTATTGGTTTTTTACTACCCAGTGGTTTTTCAATTTTTTATACCATGAAATAGCTTCATTATTGCTATTTTTCACATTAAAATCTACAATATTTTTTGGGGAGTCTAATATTTCATAATAACCCGGAGTCCAAACAGGAAGTATAAAATCTGTTTCTCCCACTTTTGAATTTTCTATATTCAATTCAACCTCAATATAATGCTTTTCTGGTTCGGTAAAATATGCCGAATAGTTAAACTTTATTTGAGAAAAACACGTTGTATAAAACGAGGTTACTACTAAAACAAATACAAGTATTATATTCTTTTTCATTAGATGCATCTCTGCAATTTCAATTTACTAAAATGTTTAAAAAAATAGAGAGGAAAACCTTTTCCTCCCTGTTATTTTTTATTCTACTTCCCATTCAAAAATACCTGCCGCATTCTTTTCAGCTAACTTCACTTCTATTTTTATGGCTTTTGTTTTAACTGGTTTGAAAACTACTTCAGTAGCTAAACCTTTCTCAATACCATAAGCTGTTGTATTTTCAACAGGTTGCCATTTATCATTAGCATCTTTATAATAGATTTTCCAATAATCTGGCACTTTACAACCTCCCCAAGGTTTATCATCATACCAATATACTGTTGAACGACTTACGGTTCTTTCTGAATCGAAATTGTATGAAACCCATTCTGTTGTACCTTCTTTTGGCCACCAATGGTAATAAGGTAATGTACGATCTTCAGCATCTTTAGGTATAAGTCCGTCGTTAATTGCTACAATAGGCTTTACATTATGTGATGCCTCAATTTTACTTTCTGAAGCAATAGTTGGTGCCATCTCTGGTTTTGTTGCATTTAATTCTATTGGTAACCAAACAGCCATATCGCCACTTCCACGGTGAGACCACGAATAATATGGGATCATATTTAATTTAACATCTTTAGTAACAAGTTTTCCACTATCGCTATAACTTAAGGTTTGCGCATCTGTTTGAATCATGTTAATGCCATAAAGTAGATCATTCTTTTTTTCAACCTTAAATTCTGGTTTTTTATTTAGTATAACACTAAAAATATTAAAATCGTTATCTGGCCATTCAGCACAATAAACAACTGGCCCACGTTCAATAGCTACTTTACCTCTATCTGCTTCAACGGCAGGATGCGCTTTTACAGTACGCGGTTCCATTTCGAAATCAATCTCTACTTTATCACCATTTACCCAGCTTCTGTTAATATTAAAATAACCTTTGTTAATCTCACTTTTCACTACTTTTCCGTTTACTTTAACCGAAAAATTTAATATTTTTTTATCGGTATAAGCGTAAAGATTTGATGGCACTACATCGTTTTGCAACCAACCAGGAACACGTACTTTAAGCGTAAAATTCTGCTTCCCTTTAGGCGATACTTCAATATCTACTTTACCAGTCCATGGATAATTGGTAGTTTGAGTTAATTTTAATGATTTTCCTTTTACTTTTAAATCTGACTGATTTGCCATGAAAAGGTTTACATAAACATCGGTATCATCAACAGCATAAATATATCCTGGAACAGAAGGGATAAAACGACTTACATTTGAAGGACAACAAGCACAACCAAACCATGCTTGTCTTTGATGTTGACCAATAGATTCTAACGGGTTTGGATAGAAAAAACTACCCCCATCTAAAGATACTCCAGAAATAAGTCCGTTGTATAACGTTCGTTCTAAAACATCGTAATATTTTGCATCACCATGTAATAAAAACAAGCGATAATTTAAATAAACATTGCCTATGGCTGCACATGTTTCACAGTATGCAGACATATTTGGCAATTCGTAATTTTTTCCAAATGACTCACCATGTCCTGTAGCACCAATTCCGCCAGTTATGTATAATTTTTTAGAAACAATGTTATCCCAAATCTTATCAATGGCATGAATATAATCCTCATCACCTGTAAGTGCTGCAACATCTGCCATTCCAGAATACATATAAGATGCTCGAACTGCATGACCAACAGCCTCATCTTGCTCTAAAACAGGTTTGTGAGATTGACTATATTCACTCTTTATGTGTGTATGTCCACGTTCATCTAATAATAATTTAGCAAAATCGAGATATTTTTTTTCGCCAGTTACAACGGATAGTTTAGCTAACGCCATTTCTGTAATTTGATGCCCAGGTACCACCATAATTTGCCCTGGTTTATTACCAACTTCCCTAACGGCACAATCAGCAAATTCAATAGCGATATTAAGTAAATCTCTTTTCCCAGTTGACTGGTAATGAGCTACTGCACCTTCTACTAAATGACCTAAATTGTACAACTCATGACTTAAATCTTCTTCTTTTTCCCAGCGTTTTTTTCCTGCCCATTCATGGGTGTTTTCAGGATTCATGGTACGAAACGTATAAAGATATCCATCTGCTTCTTGAGCTTTTCCAACTATAGTTATAAGGCTATCAATATACTTTTCCAACTTTTTATTGGGATGCGTTTGCATGGAATAACTAGCACCTTCAATGGTTTTGTAAACATCGGTATCATCAAAAGTAAAGCCTTCCACTTTATTTTTTACACTAGGACTTGCTGCCATTACAAAATTATCATAACGACCCGTTTCTTCACATTTTCCAAAAGCCAAAGGAATTGTTGTTGTTCTGCTTGCCTCAATGCGTTGCCCCCAAAAAGCATCATTTACTTGTACAGATGTAAATGGCACTGGTGTAATTGGGTAACCTGTGTTTGATTTTTTTTGTGATAGACCTGCAAATGAACTTAGCACAAATAAACCGATTATTATTTTTTTCATAGGTATAATATTATTTTGTTTTATTCTATGGCTGTATTAACAAATTTAACTTTATAAGGAAAATTTTGATCATTAGTAGGAACCTCATCCCAAATATGATTTACATGTTCTATTGGCGCTCCCGTTACAATTAACCACAATGCTTTTGCGTTTTCAGGGATTACAATAGAAGCGGTACCGCTTTTAGTTTTTTCCATAATACCGTAAACTGGAGTTCCATCTGTCTTTACAGCTACAAAACCATAACGCCATCCTTCTACAGTAGCATACCCACCGTCTAAACCCGTAAAATCTACAGAAACTGTTGTTCCTGCAACAGGAACGCTTAATTCTATAGCGTTGTAACCATAGGATTGTGGGCTTTGATTAGTTGAAACTTGATAATATCCATTATCAATGGGTGTTAGAGTGATAGAATGTTTATAATTTTTTTGTTCAGTAGCTGGTAAGTTATTTATATAATCTTTATTGTAAATACCTAAAGGATAATCCCAAGTAATGTTTTTAGAAGCATACTCAAAAACTTCATCATTAAATTTATCCTGAGATATTTCAGTAATTCTTTTATAAGCTTGAATAGGATGTTCTGGCTTTATTGCACCTCGCCATAAATTCCCTAAAAAATCTATACCATGCTTTTCTTTCCAATATTCTTGTAGGTACATAGATTGGTATCGAATATCTTCATGCGAAAAGTTTTTATGAATATTATCCAATAAATAAGGGATTTCTCTTGTATAATCGTCATTGTTTTGTTGCCAAGACATATATTGTGCGCATTGTTCCCAAAACGACCCAACATAAGGTTGATCTCTAAATCCATAATTTCCATCGCAGGCAACTTGATATTGAAATGAATGCCCAAACTCATGGGCAATAACAGCACCACCATGAGTTGTTGCAGGGTTAACCCATAAGGCCCCAATAACGTTATCATATCCTGCACCTGTTGCCAACCATTCATCTTGATACAGCAATTGTATTATCATTCTATAATCATCAGTTTTAGAATTCCCTTTAACTACAAATTTCATAATATCACGATAATATGTATAAAATTCTTCAGCCATTTTCAACAATGCATTGATATCAACACGAAGGCTTTCTCTTGTAGTTTTACTAGGATATTGTCCAAATCCTTTTTCCCAAAAAACGATAACATTATCAGATGAAGCACTTCTTTGATAACTCCATTTACTATCGTTAGAATCAAAATTATTGTCCCTAAGCTCAATTGGTGTATAAATAGCTTTACCCTCGGTTGGTTTTTTTGCAAAAACGTATTCAAAATTATCTGGTGGAGTTATACCAGTGTCAATTGGGTTTTCAGGTATTTCCTCCACAGGCTCCTCTTTAGATGGTCCACTTGAAGAACATGAAAGCAATAAAAATAAGCATAGTGCAAAAGCAGATTTTAATAATATTTTTTTTTTCATTGTAATATTTTTTTGATTATACTTTGATTCAAATTTTGAGATACTTTTTGGAATATTTTCTATACTAAGAATAAATGAATATAAATGTTATAAAATAAAGCCAAAGAAGTTGAAAAATATTCTTTGGCTTTCCAATTAAAAATTAAACTAACTCACATTTAACATCATAACTATCTAGTTACTAGCAATATATTTTCACTAGAATTTATTGTGCTTCATATAATATAAAGGTAACATCTTAAATTTTTAAGAACGAAATATTATTATCAGAAAACTGTATTATATTACCCATTTTTAAATTCTATATTAAAAAAACTACTAAAAAATATGATTAAATTAAACCAATTTATATTTGTAATACGCTAATTTAGGATAAGATTCAAACTATTTACGATGGTTTTAAAACATCAATTATTGAACAACAATCTTATAGGTTTTATTGTTTATTTTTAGAATAAAAATTCCTGTAGTTATTGATTTTGGAAATTTCAAAATTGTTGTTCTATTTGTTTCAGAGTAACTACTAGCAACCAATTGTATATATCTTCCGTTAAGATCGAAAAGCTTAACAACATCTGCTTGATTTGTATTGGTTATAATTAATTCTTCACTATTTGCTTTTAAAGGGTTTGGAAAAATAGCATGTTTTTGATTGTTATTAAAAGCATCTTTATCAAAAAAACTTGTAGCATAATCGTATGCTTTTTTTCCTATGCGTTCTCCAATTATTCTTCCTGGAATATCATCTGCTGGCGGGTGTATTCCTCCCCAAATTCTTGAAAGGCTACATTGGTCTGAAGCATCTCTGTAAGTTGCCCATTGCAGAGTTACATCAACTGAAGGACCTTTTTCAAAAACTAAAAACTTATCTTTTTTTGCAAAAAACTCACCCATACCTCCAGGAAAATATTCATCACCTGTTATCAATGTCAAAACCTCTGCGGCTGTTCTAGAAAACGTAGAATGCCCTGAAACATAACCTGCAAAAGGTGGTGTAACAAATGAAATACGTTGATATGGCCACCAGTTTTCAGCTAAAATCCAGCCTACACCAGCTTCATCTGTATTTGTATTTAAAATGAAATCATGTCCTTTCCAAGCGTATAACTTAATTTTTCCTATATTTTTATTGTTTTCTCCTGCCAAAGGATCTCCTATTTCAACTGTTTCAATAAAATTTTTCACCAACGGAATCCCTGCAATATTGTAATTGCTTTTAGAAGCATCTGAACTTTGTCCTTTTTCTGCCATAAATCTAATAGCTGAAATAGGACGTATGTAATCATACCAACCTTTAATACTCCAAGCTGATATGGCCGCATCATGCATGGCGCCTCCTAAAACAAAATACGATTTAACATCCCATTCCAAATTGTTCAAAACGTTTCCGGTACCATTAAATTTTTTCTTGAATAATTCATGGTCGCTAACATAATTTAATATAGAAAACCAATGCCCTGGAGGTGTTTCTGAATCTGGACCATCGGCCCAAAACTCGGCTAAAACTCTTGTATAATCACCTCTTGGCACTATTTGTTCTTTGTAAGGTGCATTTGTACGCGGATTAATGGTGTGACCTTTACTTATATCTCCTCCGTTTTCCAAATCATAAAAATATTTATGATTTTCTACAGACTTTGGAATTAAATTAAAATTGATGTTCCCCATAGACTTTGGTGAGATATCCCACATTACATTGTCATGAGGATTGAGGTGCGAACTCCAGATAGTATTCAATGAAAAACTCCATTTATAAGCATCGCTAGAAGGTGTTGATTTTGCTAAATCGAGTTGAGGTGGCATACCAGGATCGTCATACACAATATAATTTTGTCCTGCTCTAGTATATATTTTTTTTTCGGATTCCTCTAAATTGAATGGTTTTACATTACCCCATTCAGCACCTAAAAATGCTGGCGTTGCGCCTTCAATTAAATTACCACTTTGATCTATAAATGTATCAAAACTTAAAGGCTGCCATCTATTAGGGTACAATAAGGCTCCCTCATTTATATCTGGATTATTGAGTAATATTGGAGGATTAACCGGTTGATAGTAACTATTTTTATATTTATTTATTTCATTAGAACCATCTGTATAACCATAATCTATAATGGTTTTTGCTATATAATTCCCTAAAGCTATTGAGTTTCCAGATTTATAATCCAAAGAAGTATTGTTTATATCATATCCCAACTCTTGCATTAAATTATCAAAATACCCCATAGTTAATTCAAGTTTTGGCGAATTCTGAAATCTGTGTTTTAAAAGTCTGTATGCAGCGTAACTAATTGTTTTATCTCTTGCTAATTCTATGGTTTCTGTTGTTTGAAATCCTTCAAAATCACTCGTGAATTGATGAACAGTGTTTCCTAAAAGGTATGGTTTTGCATTTTCATCATATACTGCCCAAGCATCATACATAACTATACTTGTGTGAAATAAATTTCTAGCATGTACTGTAGGACGCGCAAAATCTTTCCTTATAGCATTTAGCAATACCTCATTCCATAATCTTGCAACAGATTTTTTATTTACTGGTGGTATTGGATCTGAGTCACTTCTTAACTTTACTTTTAAAACAATGCTTTTGCTACTACAACTATTATTTTTTTCAATAACACTTATAGTTCCTTCTGTACCAGTTTCCCATTGTACTTTTACGGTATTTGCTGTTTTCCCTTCTAAAATGCTTCCTCCTATAACATCCCATGTTACTGTGTTTCCTGATTGTGGCGGATATGAATAATCCTCGATACTAAACTTTAACGCATTACTATTTCCATAAATAGAAGATACTGTTTTGAGATACACACAATCCCCAGAACTAATAGTGGCGTTAGGATTATAATTACACGAATTAGGATCGGTACAACCATATAATTTTATGCTGGGTGCTATATTGGGAATTGTATATGAGTTGCCTTCTTTAAAATTTATAGTTTTATTTAATGGCAAGTCATTATATATTTCTATTAAGCCAGATGGCCATGTTATTCTTAACTCTTGTATTTGATTTGCGTTTGCTAAACCAAAATGAACAGATTTTAAGTTTTGTGATAAAAATCCTTTTCCGGAATAATACCTAGAGAGTTTTCCTTTATTTGTTTTTAATACCAATTTTGTTCCTATGGCATCTCTATTTGATATTGTACCTTCTAAGTTTACTTTTAGCCAATTTAAACCTTGTACCGTATTGGTAAAATCTCTGGTTTTATTTTCATAAAAAAATGAAGGTCTATCAGTATTTGTTACCAGAATATCTTCATCACCATCATTATCAAAATCAAAAACACCAGCTCCAACGCTTATTGTTAGTTCTCCCAAATTAGAATCGACTGATTTATCAATAAATTTTGGTATTCCATTTGCATGTCTATTTTGATAATAAATGTTTTTTTCCGTACTATGCCCTTTATATTCGAAACCATTAAGTACCAATAAATCTTCATCGCCATCTAAATCAAAATCTGAAAACACGGTATCCCAAGACCAGCCACCTAATTGTACACCTTGTTCAACAGCTAAATCTACAAAAGTGTTATCTCCTTTATTGGTTAGTAAAGGATTTAGTAGCACATCGGTAATATACATATCAAAAAAACCATCATTATTATAATCTCCAAACGCAATACCCATATCGTTTCTAGCATGGTCTAAACCATATTTGCTAGCTTCTTCAGTAAAACCTTTGCCTTTTTGATTTATAAATAAATCGTTAGTTCTGTTAATTACATCATTTGCAAGGTATAAGTCCATCCATCCATCATTATTAAAATCAAATGGAATACTCATTAAAGAATTTTTGTGTTCTGTATTTCCAAATAAGTCTATTTTGCTTGTAAATGTTCCATCACCATTGTTTTCATAAAAACTATTACTATCACAACCTTTCCAATCTGAAATGTATAAATCTAAAAATCCATCTTTATTATAGTCAAACCAAGTTGCTCCAGTATTAATACATCTACTGTCTATATTTAGCCCTGAAGTTTCTGTAACATCTATAAAAGTACCGTTGCCTTCATTATGAAAAAGATAAACTTGATACACATTGGTCATAAATAAATCGGGGTAACCATCATTATCATAATCACCCCAAAATGCTCCATGTTTTACACCTTCAAAAACTTTATCATAAGTAGTTCCATCTTTTTCTAATGGAAATAAATTTAGCAATAAACCTACTGCTTCAGTCACATCTGAAAATGTGCCGTCATTATTATTTTTTAATAATCTACTATGGGTTTTTTCAACACCATTTTGATCTTTTCCTAATGCAACTACAAACATATCAAGAAACCCATCTTTGTTATAATCTGCAATAGCTACACCGTTATTTTCTTCTAAAACACTTAAACCTGCTACCGTTTCGATTCTATTAAAAGTTTGTGCTTTTAAAAAATTACAAGTGATTAAAAAAAGTAATACCACAAAAAAGAAAGAAGGTTTTCTTTTTAAACTATGCTTCATTTTATAAATTCTAATTGACATAAAAAGATGCTACTATATGATTGATTGAATACTTCAAAAAAAAAATCCCCAATACATACTTCATACATTAGTGCGTATTGGGGAACTTTATTTTTTAATAATTAAATTTAAGCTCTTGAATAGATATTTTAAAAATATTTAACGTCTCCATTCATTTACACCATCTCTAATTCTGTTTCTCCAAACCAATTTTGTAGAAACATTTGTTTTATAATCCTCTCCAACATAATTTACAGTATAGTTTAAAGTGAAAGTACCTGTAGCAGGATTGTATGTATTAATTCCGTTTTCAACAATAGTTGCTATAGGAGCCGTTTCAAACCCTGAAGGTGCAGGCACTCCCCAAACTCTCCACTCATGAATTCCTATAAACTCAGCGGGAGGTGTTGCGTATATACGAATTTTATCTGTATCAATTTTATCAAATGTAGTTACGTTATATTTATCCGGATCATTTCCTATATTGATAACACCATAATCTGCATCTGATACAGGAACCCCATTAACTATATTATTATTTTTTAGGGTTACCCATGCACCTAAATCTAAATCCCAATATTTAAGATATGATTTATTAGGGAACACCACACCTCCACCATCGGCAGCCCAATAAACTTCTGACTTTGTTATGGAAAATTTTGAGCCAAAATTATACTGAACCCAATTTTCTGCTGCAGGCCCAGAGGGAGCTCCATAGTTACCCCAAGCTAAATTTTGAGCAGTAAAAGCTGAGCTTGCCGGAGTAGTACCACTTTTAATTGCATTTTCATTATTCCAAGGTGCTACATAAGATGAAGTAACCGTTGCATCTAATGCAATATTTTTTGGTGAATTATCTACATTTAGGTTTGGACTATACTGTAATGAGACCGTATTATCGGCATTCACTCGCAATTTCATCTTGTAATCTGGACCTATTAAATTCATAACGCCATTATTTTCTATAGAATCTAAAAAAATAGTATTGCTTTTAATTACGTTATTTATATTTCCTGAATTTAAAATTTGATTATCAGAAGAAACTGTTTGAAATGTTCCTTTTTGTTCATAAAAACCTTCGTATTTATTAATATATTTAATCACAAGTATTTTACTACTTTGAGTGCTTAAAATACTATCTTCAGAAGTAGCAACTAATTTAAACGGTATTGCATAATTCATTTTAGTTGTAAGAACATCGTTTACAAATTTTAATGAATCTAAAGTTATTGATACCTTGCCTACAGTTTCACCTGATTTTATTACAAATCTGCTGTTGTTGCTTAATGTATAATAATCTGAGGGTAACAACGTATAATCAGTACCTAAAAGAAGTTCTGGATCAATTTCAAAATCCGCCCATCTTTCTTTTTTATTATCTAAAATTCCAGCAAGGTATATACCTGCATCAAGTTTTAGTCCTTCTCCTTTAACAACCGTTCGCCAAAGAACACCAGATTCATTAGATCCTCCATCTGCACTTGAAAATGCTACAGATGAGTATTCATTGTCTAGTCTAAAATCATCATAGCAGCTTGTTATAACGCTAATCAACACTAAAAATAATAATATTTTTTTCATATCTATTTGTATTAAATCTTTTTCAATTTAGAGGATTACCAACCCGCATTTTGTTTAAGATTGTTCATTATCAATGTTTGTGAAAATGGTAATGGGGCATATCTCATATAATCTTGATACGAATGAGTTTCTACATTTATATAATCATACGAATCACCATTTACTAAATCTCTAGTAATTTTCACACCTTTAATTGTGTGGGTTAATGGTTGATTCAACCTTCTAACATCCCAAAATCTAAAGCCTTCAAAACATAATTCAATACGTCTATCATTTTGAATAAAAATTCTAAAAGCATCTTTACCTGCGCTTGCTTGGTCTAACATATACTGATCTTGAAAACCTGCTGCAACAGGATCTGAATCTATACCTGCACGCATTCTTATTTTTGCCATCACATCTGCCGCAGAATAACCTAAGGTTGCTCCATTTGGTCCATAAGCTTCATTCGCTGCTTCTACAAAATTAAGATAAAGCTCTGTTTTGCTAAGAAAAACATAAAATTTAATATCAGAAGTTGCATCGTTAGGATTTAGTCTTACGTTTTTACTTAAAAGTTTTTTCATGTAATAACCAGTTCTGGTTCCTTGTTGTGTTAATCCTCCAGGGGCATCATCACCACCATTATATGTTTTAATGATATTACTATTATAATTATCTCCATTAAAGAATATAAATCTATTAAAACGTTGGTCTCTATTAGCATAAGGATTTTCATCATCAAAAGTGCTGCTCGTTTCTATTGGATATCCATCTGCTGTTGGGAAAATATCCACTAAGTTTTGAGATGGGTTACATAAACCAGCACCGAACAAACTAGGAGGATAAAAATTTCTTTCCCATGCATTACTATTGTATGTTGGTTGTATCCAAATATTATCAAAATTATTTGCATTATTAAAATTATTGTATGCTGCTAAGTCTTTTAAACCACCTGCAGCTTCAATAGCTTCGTAAGCAGCTGTAGCGGCTCTTTCCCATAATGCTTGAGTTGAACTTCCATAAGCAGGACTTGCAGCATTTAAAAGCACTCTGGCTTTTAACGCATAAGCTGCTAGACCTGAAGCTCTACCTCTATTAGTTAAACCTGTAAAAGGATCCGTTCCATTACTGTAAGTTAAAGGTAATACTGCTATTGCAGCATCACAATCAGCTACTATTTGTGTAACACATGCTTCATAAGTATTTCTTGGAAGATCTAAATTATCACCTTGCTCTAAAACAGTTGTTACTAAAGGAAAACCAAGTACCTCTGTGCTTCCATCTACTTTACCAGCATATGTTTTTAATAATTCTGATTGATACCAAGCTCTTAAAAAGCGAGCTTCTCCCATTCTGTTAGACTTAAGAATTGAATCTCTTTCCTTATCTGACACACTATAAATTAAATCAGTACCATTTGCTATATACAAGTTGAGATACTTAAGCATGTTATAATTTTGATTCCAATTTCCTAATGGGCTATTTTCCACACTCCAAGTTCCTAATGCTAGAGCATTTGTACCGGGTTGGTTTGGCACAGCATTATCTGTATAATAATCCATATAAACAGGATAATCAGCGCTAAGGTTTGCATAGGCATTTGATAAAATGCCTTCTCCGTAGGTGGAATGACTCCAAAGGTCTTCTGTTGTTTGATCCTGTATTGGTAACGGATCAATATCACATGACGTTACAAAGATGCCGAATATTAAATAATAAAATATTTTATGTTTCATAATCTTGTTGTTATTAATTAAAATTTGCATGATGCTCCAAGTGTAAAAGTTCTATAAACTGGGTACTGTGAGATCCCTGCCGAGGTACTTTCTGGATCTAAGTTATATTTTGAAAACTTAGAGAATGAAGCTATGTTTTTACCTCTAACAAAAAACTTTAAATTTGGTAATGATAAATTTGCAGCTATTACTTTAGGCATAGTATAACTTAACTCAATATTTTTTATACTAAAGTATGCCGCATCTTTTAACCAAAATGTTGAACCTTGGAAGTTGTTCTGGGATTGTGTAGTTAATCGAGGTAAATCGTTTGTAACAGGATATCTATCTAACATAACTTCAGAGTAGTTTGCTCTTGGGTTATTACCCACAAAATAATTACCACCTACATTTGTAACACCATCAGCCAATCCTTGACCTACTACAAATAAATTAAACCCTTTATATTTTAAGTTTAGGTTTAAACCATAGTATATTCTCGGTGCATGTGCTCCTGTTTCATGTATGTCTTTTTCATCTATAACACCATCTTCATTATAATCTTTATAACGGATATCTCCTGGTTGTACATCTCCCCAACTTTGTGTTACACTTCTCGATGTTATTTCTGCTTGCGTTTGATACAACCCTTCGGCCACATAACCTCTATACATATCTGTTTCTGTGCCAGCTAATTTTCTGTAACCTTCTAAAGCAACTGGTTCATCTACGTCAATATATTTAGATCTATTATACATTACATTACCTCCAAAACTGTATTCTAAATCACCTATAGTGTTTTTATATTGTAAGTAACCTTCTAATCCCCAATATTTTGTTTCACCATAGTTGATTAAAGGAAGAAATCCTCCTGTACCAAATAATGATGGAGTTAAAGAACTTCTTGGGGATATTTGATTATAGTCTCTTTTAGCATAATAATTTGCTTCTACTGATAGTGTTTTATTAAACATTTCACTTTGAAAGCCAATATTCAAATAACTAACTTTTGGAAGCTCATAATTGGTACTACCTGCTTGTTGAATGTTATAAATATTTACAACATTACCTTTATTCCCTTCAATACCAGACTGCCAACCTCCAACATTTTGCCAAAGTGTTGTACCTAAATAATAAGGGTTGTAAGAAGTATCAAAACCAGTTCTGAAATTATCATTACCCATTACGCCATAAGACGTAAAAAATTTCAAGTAATTTACAGCCTTACTTGTATTTAAGAAAGCCTCATTACTAGCTATCCACGCTGCTCCTAAAGAAGGATACAAATCATATCTGTTATCTTTTGGCAACTTCATACTTCCAGAATAAGCAAGATCTAACTGTAAAACATACTTATCGTTATATGCATAATTTGCTCTATAACTAAAGTCCTTTTTATTAACTGGTTGGTAATTTGCAAATCGACGTGTTTCTACAAGTCCGCTATAAAATGAAGCATTCATAGTTAAAGCATGCTTACCAAATACTCTATCATAATTTAAAGAACCTAATGCAGTTGTACTTCTAGTAAAATTATCACTTCCTGTTCCTAAATTTGGCGCTATAACTTCATCAGTATATAATTGTAATACATTGTTTGGTTGCAATAAATATAATGCTGCTGATCCTCCTTTATTATTAATAACATTGCTGTAAATATCAAAAGCTGCTGTACCCGTAAATGTAAGTCCTTTAGTTATGGCTCCAAGATCTAACAACAAGGTTGCACTGTTTTGAGAATTAAGATTTGAACCCTCTGCATAACCTCCATTTAAAAGTTCATTTGCAATATTTGTTGGAAAATCATTACTAACAATATACTTTCCATCATAAGAAATAGCGTGCGCATTTGAAGGCGTGTTAGCTATGTAGTTATAAATATTAAATTGATTAGCGCTACCTCCTACATTTGGAAATTCTAATTCCTGATAAGTACCTGATAAGTTTACATTAAACTGTATTTTATCGGTTAATTTAATATTAACACCACCTCTTATTTTAAAACGATCTGAAGATGTATCTTCTCCAACTTTTTCCAAACCTGTAGTTCTCACATAATCTAAAAGAGAAAAATAGTTAACCTTATCATCTCCTCCACTAAAATTAATATTAGCTCTGTTATATACACTTGATTTTCTGAGATAATCTGATTTATAATCTACATTTGGAAAATATAAAGGATTTGTGCCATTTCTATAAGCTGTTAAAGCTGTTGCAGAATATAGTGGTGACAAACCATCATTAGTCAATGCCTCATTATATAACGTTGCGTAGTTATAAGAATCTAAATATTCTGGCTTTGATGTAGGCGAACTAAAACCACTTTCTGTAGATACAGATATGTCTTTTTTAAACTTCTTTCCTGTTTTAGTAGTAATCCACATTACCGGACCAACACCAGACAAACCCAACGCTGCCCTACCAGACATATCTTTAATAACCTGCACTGTTTCTATTTCAAAAACTGTTAAATCTGAAGGATTTCTTATAACACCATCTATATAAAATGAAACACCTTCGCCTCTTAGGCTTGCAAAAACAGATTCATTACCTGGGTTATTATTAAAAAGTGTTATTTGTAAACCAGGTATTCTACCAGAAAGCGCTTCTAAAAATATACCCGATGGGTACGATGCCAACTCGTCACCCGTAATGGTATAAGTTGAAGAAACACTTCTGTTATTTGAAATAGTTTGATATGGTAATTGCACCATATTGTTTTCAATATAACCACTATTCATTAATGTAATATCAGGGTTTTCCAAAACACCTTTATTAATTTCAGTTACTTTCATTACATAACCCAATTCATCAATTACAATTTGGTCGGTTTCAGTTGAAGAAACTTTTATTGAAAATACTCCTAGATTATTTGTTATACCTTTGTCTTTTGTTTCAAATGATTTTACAAAAACATTTGGAATAGGCTGCCCTTCACTATTTATAACTCTACCAGTAACAACAGATGTGAATACATCATTGCTTTGTCCGTATAAAGATGTAGAACTGAATACCCCGATAGCTGTAAAAAACATCAACATCTTTGCGATTTTTCTATACATAATTGTTCTATTTTTTCGTGTTATTAAAAATTCTACCATCCTGGATTTTGTTTAAACTCTTCAAACATTAAGGCATCTGATAATGGAATAGGCCATTTGTAATGTTTTTGATTAAATGTGCGTGTAAAATAGGGTACGTTATTTCTATTAATATCATAACCTGTAGGTGCTGAAGGATTTAATATAAAATCATCAGCAAGATGTTGTTTATATTCTAACTTACTGGCATCTCCCCATCTAGAAAGATCAAAAAATCGTTTTCCTTCCAGGTAAAGCTCAACGGCTCTTTCATTTTTTATACGCTCTCTAAAAGCATCTTTACTTGAAAGATATAGTGCTTTTACATTTGGCATTTTCACACGAGATCTCACTATATTTACAGCTTGAACAGCACTTATTGAAGCTCCTGGAAGCGTATAATTTGGTCCTCCTATTTCATTGGCTGCTTCTGCATATTGTAAAAGAATATCTGCTAACCTAAAATATATAATATGTGTTTGCGGTGCTGCGGTTCCTGACCATTGATCTACATTTTTTCCCCAAAATTTTCTTGCCATATACCCTAAGTGTGCATCACCAGGTTGACTCTTCCTTTCTGTTCCACCATCAAATAATTCTAAATATTTACCCGATTGACTTGTCCATCTTTCTCCATTAAAAAGAATAGAATGATAAAATCTTGGATCTCTATCTATGTATGGGTTCTGACTATCAAATGAAGAATCATCTGTTATAGCTAATCCATTTTTAGTTTCAAATCTATCAACAAAATTAGCCGAAGGTGTAAATCCTTGTGTTACGTTTTTACTTTGAATACTAGTTGTTGTTAAAACACGGTAAGCACCACCACCATCTCCAACAGCAGCATAGTTTTCCCAAATAATTTCATCATGATAAGGTTGGTACATGAAAATACTATCAAATCCGCTAGCATACTGTATGGTTTCATATCTTTCTGATGCTCCAGTAGGTATTTTATAAGTTACTTGGTCTGTACCACCAGATTCTAATAATTTATATCTGTTATTTCCATAAGGACCTAACTCCGACAATAAATCCCAAGAAGCTTCAGCTGCTAATTCCCATTTTGCATTATCGTTGGTTGTATTATTACTTGGACTAGCACTAAACAATAAAGCAGATGCTTTAACTGCCATAGCAGCTCCCTTTTCTGGTCGTCCTAAATTTTGAATATCCCATCTTTGAGGTAACAATACCGCAGCAGAATCACAATCGGCAGCAATTTTCAAAGCTGTTTCATGAAAAGAAAGACGAGGTAGAGAAAATTCATCAGACGCTTTAAATGATTTCGTAATGTATGGCATCCCTCCTTGGCGTTTAAGAAACTCATAGTAATACCATGCTCGCATAAAATGTGCTTGCCCTTTTAGCCTATCTTTTTCAACCTGCGTTGCGTTTTCTAATTTTGGCAGTAATTCTATAACTCTATTAGCAATTCGGATGCTTCTCCATGAACCCCAAACACCATAAAACTGTAACGCTTGCCCTGTATCGTAGGCTCTAAGCCAATCTCCACTTTGTGCAATTGGCATGGTTTCCCAATTTATAGAGTTTACATAGCCTTCATCACTTAAAGCTGCTATGTAACTATAATCTCCAGCACTTAAATAGTTTTGTAAATCTCTGAACATACCGTCCTCATACTGTCTAAACTTAAAGTAATCTTCAAGTATATCAGCTTCAGAAATTCCTGCAGAATCCTGAACTTTATCTAAGTAATCCTCACAACTAGAAAGACTAATCATTGCAGAAAAACCTAGTATAATTGATAAAAATTTTAATATTTTTTTCATGTCTCTTATTTTTTTATTAGAATCTTGCACGTAGCTCGAAAGTATATCGTTTCATTTGCGGATAAGCACCAAAATCTACTCCGTAATTTCCTCCCTCAGGATCTCCTCCCCATTTACGTTTTCTCCAAGTCCATAAATTTGTTCCTATTAATCCCAATTCTAAACTTTTTATACCTGTTGCCTTTTTAATAGTTTCAGATTGAATTGCGTAACGTAGGTTAGCACTTCTTAAACGTATGTATTGACCTTCAACCATAGAAAAATCACTAATTTGATAATTATATTGTTTGCTAGCTTCAGCATGTACCGCAGGAAATTGCGGATTGGTGTTAGTAGGCGTCCAATGGTTGGCATGCGCAGTGTAAGCATTATCTTTATTTTCAGTAAATGGATATAAGAAGAACAAGCCTCCTTGTCTCATTGGTGTTTGCACACTGCTAATACCATAGAAATTTAACTCTAATGATAAATTTTTATAGCCACCACTTAAAGTTCCATTCCATGTCATATTAGGTATAGAAGGGCTTTCAGCAACAACACGGTCTTGCGTATCAACAGTACCATCTCCATTAAAATCTAAGAATTTGAAATCACCTACAATTGGACTTCCTCCACCTACGGTAGGATACAAGAATAAATCATCAAAATTTTGATAGAACCCTTGTGTAACAATACCCGTTGCTGGCGTGTAAGACCCCATTCTTCTTGCTATATCTACTGGCTTACCTTCTGCTTTTAAGTTAAAAGGGATATTATCAGATTCATCATAATATACCATTCTGTTTTCTGAAGCAGACATATTGCCTTTAAACATGATAAAAGAACCATCATTAAAAGCTTTATTAAATCCTAACTCTATTTCAAAACCATGACTTTTAGAAGATCCAATATTAGCTTGTATTGCAGGAACACCGGCCCAAGTAGGAACTCTTTGTCTTGATTGAAGCATATTTTCTCTTCTTTCATCGAATAAATCAACATTAAGCGTAATTAGATTTTGAAAAAAACCAAGTTCAAAACCTAAATTTTGCTTGTAAGCATCTTCCCAAGTTGCATCCAATATTGGTAAATTCCCTTCATTTATATAAGGATAGCCTTGTTGAGGATAACCAAAAGATGTTCCACCTCCTTGTGTGTATTCAGATAAATACAACCATCTACCAATGCCAGCATCACTACCTACTACACCGTATGAGTATTTAATTTTAAAAAGATTCATTGATTCCTTAAAGTTTCCAAAGAATTTTTCATTAGAAACTACCCATCCTATACCACCTGCGGGGAATGTACCAAATCTTAATCCTGGTGCAAATTTTTCAGATCCAGTATGAGCAACACTCGCTTCTAGAAAATAGCGATTTTCATAACTATAATTTACATTACCCACCCAATTCTCTTCAAAACTTGGAAAGAAATACAATTGATCTCCTGTAGATTTTCTACGACTGAAAAGACCTAATCCTGAAACTGTATGCTTACCAAAAGTACGATTATACCCAATATTGTATTGGATAAATTGATTTTTCCATCCTTTGAAAATATTTTCAGAACCATTTACCTGTAAAACAGGTTGAGGTGTATCTAAATCTTGCCCGCCATAATTATCAAATCTAGACCACTCTTGCGTGTCTGGATCTAGGTAATATCCAAAATATTGTGGAAGTACATATCGTTTTTCATAAATTACATTTGAATTGTACGAATAAAGCAGTGCTGTAGACAAACCTTCAGTAATGAAATCGAGTTTTTGATCAAACTTAATATCTACATTTAGTTCATTTGCCTTATACCTGTTAAAACCTTGGGCGCCTAACCAGTTCATTTCAACTTCACCTTGTGCTGGGTTGATATAAGGTCTAGAACCTGTTTGGTTATATGGTATAACATTGTCTGGGTATTGCTCTAAAGCATCAGCAGGGTAAAATGGCATTGAAGTTACAGGTTCATACCATATTGGTTGTGTAAACGTATCATTTGGCTTACCCCATGCTTTAACATTACCTCCTAAGTTAACCATAAGCTTAGAGGTCTTAGAAATATTGAAATCTAAATTGTTTTTAAAATTATATCTTGTACTTCCATAATTGGCATTTTGCTTATCATAATCATAAGGAAATTTATCGCCAACTGCCCATATATCACCTTCTTTAAGAAATCCTATAGACGCATAGTATTGAACAAAATTATTTCCACCTCTTGCATTAAGATTATATGTTTGATCGAAACCCGGTTTGAAATAGTAATCCATCCAATCTGTATTAGAGTACAAATACGGTAAATCTTGAGTTCTATAATGTTCTAATACTTCATCTGAAACCATTAAATTCCATAAACCATCATTCGCCCAAGCTTCATTTCTTAACTTCATGGTTTCATAAGCATTCATATATTCTGGCAGAATAGCAGCTTCTTTCATTGAAAAGCTACTTGAGAAATCCAATTCTATAGAACCTTTTACCCCCCTTTTTGTAGTTACAATAATTACACCATTTGCCCCTTTAACACCATACACTGCTGTAGCAGATGCATCTTTAAGCACAGAAATTGATTCAATATCGTTAGGATCTATATTTGAAAAAGGTCTTTCAACGCCATCTACAATAAAAAGAGGTGTATTACTACCCATAGATGAATTACCTCGAATAGACATTTGTATAGGTGAGGCGGCATAATAACCCCCAAGTGCTTCCTCTCCAGGAGTTGGGTCTGTTTGAATTACCGTTAAACCTGGCAGCCTACCTTGTAAGCTATTCTCAACACTACTACCCATTCTAACTGACATTAGCTTATCCCCGGATATTTTGGATATTGCACCTACTACAGACTCTTGCTTTTGTTTTTTCCCAAAAGCAACAACAACAACATCATCTAAAACCTCTTGATCAGGAATTAATGTTACATTAATCTTGCTTTTATCTCTAACAGCTATTTCTTGTGTTTTAAATCCTACTGAAGAGAATACTAAAATTTCATTAGCAGATACATTAATAGAATAATTTCCATCAAAATCTGTAGTTACTCCACGATTAGTTCCCTTAACCAGAATTGTTGTTCCAAAAGCAGGAACCCCATCAGAATCAAGTATTTTTCCAGTAACGCTTTTGGTCTGTGCATGCGCTGTAAAACTGAAAATAAACATGAAAAGGAATGCTATTTTATAACAAAGCAAATTGTATTTACTTGGAACTCCTCTGAGAGGCATAAAGTTCATTTTTTTCATAAATTTTTGGTTTTCAAGTTATGTTCTAAGTTGCTAAATGAAGCAATTAGATTTAATTGTATTTGTTTTTTCATTCTAATAAGTTTTTTTATTATTTAGTGATAAATAGTTGACAATGCCTATTAACAAAAAAACTATTATGGTCTTATTTGCATTCTTAAAATAAGAGAAAAAGGTTTGTTGAATAAAGTATTAAAATTCAACATGATTAGAATTCACAGAATTATTCTTTATTCAACAATAATTCATTTTAGTTTTTTTGAGTAAAATTTTCTTCATAGTGTGGGTTAGTTTTTAGTTTTAAATTAATTACAATCAAGCTTTTATGATCAATTACTTCGTTTAGGCAAAATTGTAATATTTGATTTTGGTAAAATTAAAATGTTAATCTTTTTATAAAGTATAATAATTAGCAGAAAGTAATACTATATTAACTCCTTTTGTGAATTTTAGTAAAAAGTGGAATAAAATATAAATAATTTAGATAATTAATTCATTTTGTTTATTTTTTTTGAGTGTTTTGTAACTCCTGTTTTTATGTATAGTTAAAGTACTATAATGATAAAAAAGTTCTAAATAACAACTTAATTATATTAAAAGAGAACCCTATGTAAATGACATTGTGAACATAAGGATCGAAGAGCAAGAGGGTAACACGCTAAAGCGATGTTACGGCTTATGCACCCTTAGTTTT